>CAVSLO010000007.1:0-131544 GCA_963728675.1 uncultured Alphaproteobacteria bacterium
GGCCCAATTCCTCGTGCCGACGCTTGTCCACCTCCTCGCTGTAGCGCCGCAGCAGGTGCGCTTCGCTCAAAAGACCAACCACGCGGCGTGTCTCAAGGTCGTCAACCACGACCAGCGCATCAGCCTCGGTTGCATCGAAAACAGCCATCGCCTCCTTGGCGTTCATCGCGGGCAGCAGCACCTCATCCGTGACCTGCAGCAAGTCGGCCACGTGCTCCGCTCCCGGGATTTCGAGATGCGCCTCCGGCACGGGCACCAGGCCCGCGTAGCGGTCGGCCTCCCACACGGCCACAACGCGCTTCGCGGACCCAAGCGGAAACTGTCGGCGAAAGACAGACAGGCCCGTATCTGCGCGTACTGTGGGTAGGTTGCGCCGCATTAGCTTGCCAACCGTCAGGTCGCGCAGCCAGCCGATGTCGTGAGCGCTGCGGATCGTCTCGCCCCGCAAGTGGAACCGCCAGGTCGCGAACGAGTAGCCGAAGAGCCGCCGTACTACGATCGAGGCGTTCGTCACCGCCATCAACACGGCCCCGGCCACGGCGAAGTCGCGCGTCGTCTCCAAGGCCAGGAAGGTCATAGCCAGCGGCGCCCCGATCACGGCCGCACCAAAGGCGCTCATGCCGACGGTGGCCAGGAGCATCGGGTCCACCGCGGGTAGGGCGACCGAAGCGACCAAGACCGCGAACAGCTTGCCGAGAACCGCGCCGAGCAGCAGCGACGCGAAGAACAGGCCGCCCCGAAAGCCGCTGCCGATCGAGACCGCCGAAGCCACGGTTTTCAGCAGCAGGAGGATGAGCAGGGCTCGTGTTGTAACCTCCAGGGAGAGGACATGGTGCAGGACGCCGTGGCCCGCTGAGAGCACGCCGGGCGTCACGACGGCCAGCGCGCCGACCGCAAGTCCGCCCGCCGCCGGCCGCAAGGCGGCCCAGGGCACGGCACGGCGAAGTGTCACCTCCACCAGCGACATGCCCCGCATCAGGGCGATCCCCGCCAGGCCGCAAAGAATGCCGAGCAGCAACGCCAGGCCGTAGTCGTACCAGACTGGGGTTCCGATGCCACGCATCAGGGCCAGCGGCTCGACCCCGCCCAGCGTGCCCGCGACAAGCGAGCCCGCGACGGCGCTCGCCATGACGGGCGCCAAGTTCGCGATCGTGTAGCTGCCGATGATCAGCTCGAAGGCGTAGAAGGCGCCCGTGAGCGGGGCGCCGAACGCGGCCGCGATGGCGCCTGCGGCGCCGCAGCCGACCAGAACCCGCAGGTCGGCCCGGCGTAGCGCGAACGCCCTGCCGAGCCGGGAGGCGAGGCCGCCACCCGCCTGCGCGTAGGCCGCCTCCAGACCGACCGAAGCACCGAAGCCGTTCGATACGATGTTCTGTGCGCCCACCACGGCGCCGTCGGCCAGCGACAGGCGACCGCCATAGAGCGCGTTGGCCTCAATAGGATCAATGGGGGGCCGCGGCCACCACCGCGCCAAGCCGAGGTTCAGAAGACCGAGCAGCAGGCCGCCGATGATCGGCATGAGGAAGACGACAAAGGGAGCGGCGTTCCTCAGGGCACTGAGTCCATACTCCGCGCCGGGGCCGAACAGCATCAGATGGAGCCAATGCGTCGCACCACCCATGAGGGACGCAATCAGGCCGCTCGTACCGCCAGCGAGGATCGCGAGCGCCACAATGGCGATCTCGCTCCCTCGCACCCACATGCGGAACGCGGCGAGCCCCCGCGCCGGGCGAGCAATCGAGCGAAGGCGCCTCCGGAGCGAAGCTGTGCTGGGATGCCAAGCGCTCTCTCGCGTCGAGTCCTGGCGCACAGCAACTGCTCCCGAGCCGGTGGGTCGTGCGGACTTGTCCGTCATGACGACCCCAGCTTACTCGCAAGCGACGGTCCCGCTGGGATCGGTGTAGGGGTTGTTGGCCACATAGCGGTAGAGGCTGGCGTCCCCGCCCTCAAGCCCGATCGGGGTCCGGCTCGGGCAGTTCCGTCCAGCGTTTCTTCGCGTCTGACGCGATATTCTGGAGTTTCCAGTCCTGGTGGGGTTAGGGCGGTCTGAAAGGGGTGCGGAGGCGCTGCCTGGCGCCCGGCTCCCATGTTGCAGGTGTTGCACTAGACGCCTGCAGATATCATGGAACCGCGACCCGAGGCCGGCCTCCCGGCGACGCTGGGCAGATGGGTGGGCGAGATCGTGCTGTCCATCCCGCAACCGGCACGGCGCACGGTCGCGGAACTCATCGTGGGCGGGTTGCTGGCCGGCGGTGGGCACGTCACGCAGGCGTTCCTGGCCCTGACGCCGCGCCTGGGCTGGCAGGCGTACCACTGGATGCTCGAGCGCGGTCGGTTCCGGCTGCTGGGCTTGGTTGCTGCGCTGTGCGGCATTGTCTGGCGCGAGGGCCATGGGGGACGGTGCTTCGCCATCATCGACGACACGCTCGCGCCACGTGCATCGGCCAAGGCGCCGGGAGCGGCCGTGCGCTTCGACCATGCCCACAAGCGGAACCGTCCCGCCTTCCTGCTGTGCCAGGCCTTTGTCACGCTGGGCACCGTTGTGGCCTGTCGCGATCGGCCGCGCTGCGTGCCGATCGTCACCGGCCTGTGCCGCGGTCCTGGCCACGCCGGGAAGATCGCGTTGGCCAAGGCCTTGCTGCGGGCAGTGGGCGATCGCCTCGGACCGCTGTGCCTGCTGCTGGACGCCTGGTATATGCGCGCCTCGCTGATCCAGGCGGCCCTGCGGCGCGGGCACGCCGTCGTCGGCCAGGTCCGGCGCGACACGGCGCTGTTCGGCCTGCCGCCGCCCCGCGCTCCGGGCCGGCGTGGCCGCCCGAGGGTGTATGGCGAGAGGATCGACGCCGCTGCCGCGGCCCTCCTGCCGGCCGCGACGCACCGCATCGCCGGCTACGGCGGCCGGGCAGCCCGTCTGCGCCACGCCGTGTGCCGTCCGCGGTTCCTGCGCGGCGTCGTCGCGCGGGCGGTCTGGTGCGAGTTGGCCAAGCCCCAGGGCGGTTGGGCGAAGCAGCGCCTGCTGCTCTGCACGGACCTGGACCTGTCCGCGCCGGCGGTGGTCGAGGCCTACGCGCAGCGCTGGGCGGTGGAGCCCCTATTCGCCGCGCTCAAGCTGACGGACGGCATGGGCGCGATGTGGCAGCGGGGCCGCAGAACGCTCCTGCGCTGGCTGCACCTGGTCCAGATCGGCCGCGCGCTGCTTGTCCTGCTGACCGCGCGGGCGGAGCCGGAGGTGCTCGCGCTTCTGCGGGTCGGTGGCTGGCGCAGGCCGGCGACGCTGACGCCGGGCCTGGTCAAGGACGCGCTTGCCCGCCGGTTCCGCGATATCCAGGCTTTCCGCCTCGTGCCCGCAACCCACAAGAAAACCGGCCCTGCTCGTGGTCCAGGCCCGCCCGTGAACGGCGCCGCCGCATGACCAGCGGCTCAAATCCTACGTCCACCGCCCTCCAGGAGCCGTAAACGCCGCGATCAAACAAGGACCGCTGGCGCAGCCACGCCCAGTAAACTCGAAACTCCAGGCGTATTTACAACACCCGACATCTCGATCCCGGCCTGGACCGCGCCGCCCGATGCGCCACAACCGAACACGGTGGGACTCAATACCCTTGACGGGAGCTTTGGGAGCCCGACGCAGCAGATTGGGACCTCGCTGTGGAACGCGCATGCGATCAACGTTGGGGTGTCGCGCGCGTCCGCCTCTACCAATTCGGCCAAACGGGTACGAACCCGCTGTTCACCTTTACTCCCACCTCGGTTCCGGGAAACGACGACCACTTGTTCAACCCTTCGGTCGCCGTCGATCTCGCGAATAATCTTGCCTTTATATCGGTGTCGCGCACCATTCCGACGGATGCCGCTAACGGGAATGCCGCCATGCTGATCCTCAAGGGGTCCGCCACATCGAGCGCGTGAACTAGCTGCGGCTGTGACGAGGGAGCGGGCCTGATGCGCAACGCGGCCCGGAATGAGACCTAAGCCGGCACGGTGAACAGAGGGCTCATACGATCCTATGTGCCTCGTCCAAAAAAGAAGCGCTCCGGAGGGCGCTTGACGCGCGCTCGACGCCCTTTGGGACAAGTGGGCCGTCTTCCTGTCCCCAGCCACAAGTTCTCGGGACACATCCTGTTCGGGGAAATGGGCCGACCCCTTCAGGAGCCGACGACGCAGGTCTCGAAGAGGTCTATGTCGCATGCACTCGATCGCGCGACCGTTTTCTTGTAACGGGAGCCGAGCCCGTGTCTGAGTTCCTTACCGATCTCCTGAGCGTCGACCAGAAACGGCCGATTGCAGTCCTTGAGGCAGACCACCCATGATGCTCCGCGCCACCACCGTCGTCCGCAGGCCCGCCGTGAAGCCCGAGCGCGTCGCGGACACCGTGACCCTCGACCACGAGGGCCGCAACCGCCGTCGCATCGCGCTGAAAGGCGAGGGCGGGCTCGATTTCCTGCTCGATCTCGACAAGGCGACCGCCCTCAACGACGGCGACGCCGTAAGGCTCGAGGACGGGCGGCTCGTCCAGGTCAAGGCCGCGCCGCAGAGGCTGCTTGAAGTCCGGGCCGAAAACCCGCTGCGGCTCCTGCGGATCGCCTGGCACATCGGCAACCGGCATACGCCGGCCGAGATCACGGCGGACGCGATCTATATCGAGGACGACCATGTGCTCGCCGAAATGGTGCGCGGCCAGGGCGGCACGGCGACCCCGGCGACGCGCCCCTTCCAGCCCGAGCGCGGCGCCTACGAGCACGATTGCGGGCACGATCACCACGGCCATGGGCGCCACGATCACGCGCATGACCACCCCATGGCCACGATCACGGCGGGCCCGATCATGGCCATGCCGGCTGCGGCCATGACCACCATGACCATGAGCCACATGAGCACAAGCGCAGGTCGGAGCGGTGTCTCGCCTCCCTCTCATGATCTGGCTGTCGCCGGCCTTTCCGGTCGGCGCCTTCGCCTATTCGCATGGACTCGAATGGGCGCATGAGGCCGGAGACGTGACCGATGCGGCGAGCCTGGAAGGCTGGTTGTCCGACCTCCTCGCCTATGGCGCGGCCCGCAACGACGCCATCCTATGCGCCGAGAGCCTATCGCGCGGCTCTGGCGGGCGATGCTGAAGCGCTCGCTGAAAGCGCCGAACTCGCCCTGGCGCTCGCCAACTCCGCCGAGCGCCGGCTGGAGACGACGACGCAAGGCGACGCCTTCATGGCCGCCGCGGCAAAAGCCTGGCCCTGCGCCGCGCTCGACCGCCTCCGGAGCGTCTGGTCCGATGCCGTCGCCTATCCGGTCGCGGTCGGCGTCGTGGCGGCGGGCCACGGCATGGCGCTGGACGAGAGCCTTCAGGCTTTCCTTCTCGCCTTCGTCTCGAACCTCGTCTCGGCCGCCGTGCGGCTCGGCGTCGTCGGCCAGACCGACGGCCAGCGCGTGATCGCGGCGCTTTTGCCGACTGTCCAGGACGCTTGCGGCGTTCGCCGAAACCGCGGGCCTCGACGACCTCGGCGGCTGCGCCTTCCGCTCCGATCTCGCGTCGCTGCGGCACGAGACGCAATACACAAGGCTGTTCCGGTCATGAGCCCATCCCCTCACGGTCCGCTGCGCGTCGGCATCGGCGGTCCGGTCGGCTCCGGCAAGACGGCGCTGATGGAGGCGCTCTGCAAGCGCTTCCGCGACGTCTACGACCTCTGCGCCATCACCAACGACATCTACACCAAGGAGGATGCGCGCATCCTGACCGTGGCGGGCGCGCTGCCGGAGGAGCGCATCATGGGCGTCGAGACCGGCGGCTGCCCGCACACCGCCATCCGCGAGGACTGCTCGATCAACCTCGCCGCCATCGCCGACGATGACGCGCCGTTTCCCGGACCTCGATCTCGTCCTGATCGAGTCCGGCGGCGACAACCTGGCCGCAACGTTCTCGCCGGAGCTGGCGGACCTCACGATCTACGTCATCGACGTGTCGGGCGGCGAGAAGATCCCGCGCAAGGGCGGCCCCGGCATCACCCGCTCCGACCTGCTCGTCATCAACAAGATCGACCTCGCGCCGCATGTGGGCGCGAGCCTCGAGGTGATGGAGCGCGACGCCAAGCGGATGCGCGGCGAGCGGCCCTTCGTCTTCACCAACCTGCGCTCGGGCGACGGCGTCGAGACGGTCGCGCGATTCGTCGAGCAGGCGGGCGGGCTCGCGAGAGTGGCATGATGTTGGGGTCGGTTGGCCAGACGCGCGGGTTCGGGGCTGGGTTCTTGCACCCGCTCTTCGGCCTCGACCATGTGCTGGCGATGGTCGCGGTCGGGCTGTGGGCCGGCTTGGCCGGCGGCCGGCAGCGTCTCGCTGTCGGGCTGCTCCGTGAAAACTGACCTCGCGAGATTGATCCCGCGACCGACACCGACCGGCGGCCCCGTAAGGAAACCAAGTTCTCCTTTGACCAATCGCTTGGAGGTTGAAGAACAGTTCAGCTGACTGGCCGCCGATCGAGCGCCCTCCGTGTCAGCCGCTCCAAGAACTCGAACAGGCTCTCGACCGCCGCGGCGGCGGCTTCGGCGTCACGGTTCGCTAGATGACGGACGACGGTCCCATGGCGCTCGGCGGCTTCGTGAAAACTATCGGTCGGCTCGTAGGTGAACCAGAAGCGCCGCGACTGGGCGTGGAGGTTGCGCATGGTCATGGTCAGGACGTGATTGTAGGCGGCGCGCACCTCGGTTTCGTGCAGGCTCCTCTTGGCTCGGAAGTACCGATCGCGATCCCGATCAGCCGCAGCATCGGTCAACTCGCGCACCAGCGATTGTAATTCGTCGAGATCCTTAGGCGTTGCTCGCTCCACAATGCAGCGCACGATTGATGTCTCCAACGGACGCCGCACCTCCAGCAACTCAAGATGCCGGATCACGTCCATGCTGGAAACCAGCACCCCGCGTCGGGAATGGATCTCCACGAAGCCGATCCATTCCAGACGCGCCAGCGCTTCGCGCACGGGCGTGCGTCCCATCGACAGCTCAGCGGCGAGTTCGCTTTCAGACACCATAGTCCCGGGTGCTAGGCGCCGGGTGACGATCATCTCCTCAATAACTTTGAAGGCCGCGTCCGCGAGTGAGCGCGACTGCTGCTGGCCGAGTCCAAGGGCGCCGCGCTGATCCATTCCCGTCAAAGTCTTTCGGTTCTAGTCTTGCTGCATCGCACAAGAAAATTTTCGTGTTGAGGCGGTTGACAGCGCCGAGCAGCACGTCCTTAGTAAGCTGGCTGAAATATCAGAAATCAGCAAGTGGTCGCAAGGATCAAACCTCTTGATGCAACTTTGATGTGATACGGTCAAGGTTGTTCGGGCTCGACTAAGGCTCGACCAACTGCGCAAGTGTAAGCCGTCGAGGGAGAAGCTCATGGAACAGACCAGGAGAACCGTCCTCGCAGCAGCGGGCGGTCTGGCGACGGCGTCAATGTCATCGAGCATCTACGCAGGCTGGGAGCCGGCTCAGCGCTATCCTGACCCAGCCGTCGAAATCCTCGACCCGAGCTTTGCGAAGTACCGCCTGGGCCTCGCCGCCGTCGAGCGCCTGGCGACGGGGTTCCGCTGGGCCGAGGGGCCGGTGTGGTTCGGCGACATGCGCATGCTGCTGTTCAGTGATGTCTCAAACGACCGGATCATGAGCTGGAACGAGCAGACGGGCGAGGTCGGGGTTTTCCGCAAACCGTCAAATTACGCCAACGGAAACACCCGCGACCGGCAAGGGCGGCTCCTCACCTGCGAACACCAGACCCGACGTGTCACCCGCACGGAACACGACGGCAGCATCACGGTGGTTCTCGACCGGTTCGAGGGCAAACCCCTGAACTCGCCAAACGACATCGTGTGCAAGTCAGACGGCTCGATCTGGTTCACCGATCCCGCGTTCGGGCCCAATCCCTACGAGGCCATGGCGAAGCCCGAACTGCCCGGCAACGTCTATCGGGTCGATCCGATCACCAAGCATGCGACCGCGGTTCTCCGTGATGTCAAAGGCCCCAACGGGCTCTGCTTTTCGCCAGACGAGACGAAGCTCTACGTCATCGAGGCGCGCGCGACGCCGAACCGCCTAATTCGCGTCTATGACGTCGTGGACGGCGGGACCAAACTCGCCAACGACCGAGTGTTCTACGATTGCGGTAAGGGCACAGCGGACGGGTTCCGCGCCGATGTCGACGGCAATCTCTGGTGCGGCTGGGGCATGGGCGAAGAGCTTGACGGCGTCATCGTACTCTCGCCCGAGGGCAAGCTGATCGGCCGCATTCGGCTGCCCGAGCGCTGCGCCAATCTCTGCTTCGGCGGCGAGAATCGTAATCGGCTCCTCATGGCCTCCACGCGGTCGATCTACTCTCTCTATGTCGATACGCAGGGCGCTCCAGGGGGGTGATGAGCAGCACGGCAGAACGATCCCGCCGTTGCGTCCGGGACAAGACCTCCAAACCAACGAGTACCTCGAAAAGGAAAAGCGCCGATGTCCAGCCTGAAGCCCGAGACGCGCGAGAAGCTGAAAAAGATCGCTACGCCCACGTTGGCGACGGCTCTCTACAAGCGCGGCTTGCGCAACCAGTGTATCCAGAACGTCCATTCCATCAATCCGGCGGCGACGCCCATGGTCGGCGAGGCCTTCACGCTGCGCTACATGCCGGCGCGCGAGGACCTGAACCCGATCGAGGTTTTCCGGGACCGCAATCACCCGCAGCGGGCCGCGGTCGAGCAATGCCCGCCGGGCGCGGTCATGGTGATCGACAGCCGCAAGGACCCGCGAGCTGCTTCGGCGGGCTCGATCCTGATCTCGCGACTCATGGTGCGGGGCTGCGCCGGCATCGTCACGGACGGCGGGTTCCGGGACACGCCCGAACTCGAGAAGCTTCCTTTCCCCTGTCTACCACAACCGGCCCTCGGCCCCGACCAACCTGACCCTGCATCAGGCCATCGAGATCAACGGGCCGATCGGCTGCGGCGACGCGCCGGTGTTCCCTGGCGACGTGATCCTGGGCGACGCCGAAGGCGTGATGGTGATCCCGGCCCATTTGGCGGACGAACTCGCCGACGAGTGCACCGAGATGACGGCTTTCGAGGACTTCGTCACCGAAGAGGTGATGAAGGGTCGCTCCATCATCGGGCTCTATCCGGCGACCGACCCGCAGACGCTCACCGATTTCGCCGCGTGGCGGAAGCAGAAAGGGCGTTGAGCCGTTCCGGATAACGCTTCCAGGCTTTCGGAAACGAAAGGCGAAAGGGCCTGAGCAGGAGAACGAGATGGCAACAAGTTCTAATGTGGCCAGCGCCGATGTGGCCGGCACGAAAGTCGGGCGCGTTCGCTTCACGATCGTGGCGATGCTGTTCGTCATCACCGTGATCAACTACGCCGACCGCGCCACGATGTCGGTCGCGAAACCCGGCATCTCGCAGGAATTCGGCCTCAATGCGGCGCAGATGGGATGGATCCTGTCCGCCTTCGGCTGGTCCTACGTCGCTTGCCAGATTCCGGGCGGCTGGCTGCTCGACCGCTTCGGCTCCAAGATGGTCTACTTCGCCAGCATCTTTTTCTGGTCCTTGTTCACGCTGCTCCAGGGCGGCGTCGCGATCGTCGGCGCCGCCGCGGCCTTTTCCACCCTGTTCTTCCTTCGTCTCCTCGTCGGGCTCGCCGAGTCGCCGTCGTTCCCGGCCAACGCGCGCATTGTGGCGGCGTGGTTCCCGGCCAACGAGCGCGGCACGGCTTCGGCCATCTTCAACTCGGCGCAGTATTTCGCGACCGTGCTGTTCGGCCCCATCATGGGCTGGATCGCGCTCAATTTCGGCTGGCACGCCGTGTTCTACTTCATGGGCGGCCTCGGCATCCTGATCAGCCTCGTCTGGCTCAAGGTGATCTACAGCCCGAAAGACCACCCACGCCTCAGCCCGGAAGAGCTGGACTACATCGAACGCGGCGGGGCGCTGGTCAACATGGACCAGCCGAAGCCGGAAAAATACATCACCCGGGCCGAGCTGGAGCTGGACTATGTCGAGCGCGGCGGCCTCAAGACGATGAACGACCGGGCCGAGGACAAGAAGAACCCGGTCCAGTGGGGCTATATCCGCCAGCTCCTGACGAACCGCATGATGCTCGGCATCTATCTCGGTCAGTTCTGCATCAACTGCCTGACCGTCTTCTTCGCCACGTGGTTCATCCCCTACCTCGTCGAGCAGCGCGGCACTGTCGATCCTGAACGCGGGCTTCATCGCCTCGATCCCGGCCATTTGCGGCTTCGTCGGCGGCGTGCTGGGCGGCGTCATCTCGGATGCGATGCTGCGGAAAGGCTTTTCGATCACGGCGGCCCGCAAGACCCCGATCGTGCTCGGCATGCTGCTGTCGACGACCCTGGTGATCTGCAACTACGTGGACGCCTATTGGCTCGTCATCCTCGTCATTGCGTTATCCTTCTTCGGCAAGGGCATCGGGGCGCTCGGATGGACCGTGATCTCGGATACCTCGCCGAAGGAGATCGCGGGCTTGAGCGGCGGCCTGTTCAACACCTTCGGCAATCTCTCGACGATCACGACGCCGATCATCATCGGCTACATCATCCAGGCCACCGGGTCCTATAACTGGGCGCTCGTCTTTGTCGTCGCGAACGCGGTGGTGGCGGTCCTGAGCTACCTGGTGATCGTCGGCGAGATCAAGCGCGTGGAACTCACCAAACCGGCGTGAGGAGGCTCGTTCGGGACGAACCACCGTCAGGGTGCGCCGGTCCTGCGGCCGGTGCGATCGAGAGATCAAGAAGGGAATGGACACGCCATGACGAAGCGCAAGACGCTCGAAGAACTCAGAAGCCAGCGCTGGTTCGGCGCCGCCGATCTGCGCTCGTTCGGCCACCGCTCGCGCATGCTGCAGATGGGCTACGAGCGCGACGACTTCATGGGCAAGCCCGTGGTCGGCATCATCAACACCTGGAGCGATCTGGCGCAGTGCCACACGCACTTCCCGGCCCGCGTCGAGGACATTAAGCGCGGGATCTGGCAGGCGGGCGGCTTCCCGGTCGAACTGCCGGCGATTTCGCTCTCCGAGAGCTACGTCAAGCCGACCACGATGCTCTACCGCAACTTCCTGGCCATGGAGGTCGAGGAGTTGCTGCGCCAGCACCCGGTCGACGGCGCGGTGCTGATGGGCGGCTGCGACAAGACCACGCCCGGCACCATCATGGGCGGCATCAGCATGAACCTGCCCATCATCTTCATGCCGGCCGGCCCGATGATGCGCGGCCACTTCGGCGGCAACATCCTCGGCTCGGGCTCGGACATCTGGAAATACTATGCCGAGAAGGAGGCCGGCAACATCACCATCCAGCAATGGAACGACATGGAGGCCGGCATCGCCCGCTCGGCCGGCACCTGCATGACCATGGGCACGGCCTCCACCATGACCTCGATCGCCGAGGCCCTCGGGCTTTCCCTGCCGGGAGCGTCCTCTATCCCGGCCGGCGACGCCGCGCACCCGCGCATGGCCTCGGCCTGCGGGCGGCGCATCGTCGAGATGATCTGGGAGGACTTGAAGCCCTCCGACATCATCGACCGCCGCTCGGTCGAGAACGCGCTCGTGGTGCACAACGCGCTCGCGGGCTCGACCAACGCCATGATCCACCTGGTCGCCATGGCGCGGCGGGCGGGCGTGCCGATCACGCTGCAGGACTTCGACGACTTCGCCCAGAAGGTGCCGGTGATCGCCAACCTACGACCGTCGGGCGAATGGCTGATGGAGGACTTTTTCATCGCCGGGGGCATCCGCGCGCTGTTCAAGCGGCTGGAGCCGTTCCTGCACCTCGACGCGCGCACAGTCACCGGCACGCTTGGCGAAGGGCTCGAAGGCGCGGAGGTCTACAACGACGACGTGATCCGCCCGCTCGACAAGCCCATCGCGGCCTCGGGCGGCACCGCGATCCTCTACGGCAACATCGCGCCCGACGGGTGCGTGATCAAGCCGCCCGCCGCGGAGCCTCGGCTGTCTGAAGCACACCGGCCCGGCGCTGGTGTTCGATGATTACGACGCGATGTCGGCCGCCGTGAACGACCTCGACCTCGATGTCACGCCCGATCACATCATGGTCTTGCGCAACGCGGGGCCGGTCGGCGGGCCGGGCATGCCCGAATGGGGCATGCTGCCGTTGCCGAAAAAGCTGCTACAACAGGGCGTGCGCGACATGCTGCGCATCTCGGACGCGCGCATGAGCGGCACGAGCTACGGCGCTTGCATTCTGCACGTCTCGCCGGAGGCGGCGGTGGGCGGCCCGCTCGCGGCCGTGCGCAATGGCGATCTCATCACGGTCGATACGACGGCGCGGTCCATCCACCTGCATGTGGACGACGCCGAGATCGCGGAGCGGCTGAAGTCATGGTCGCCGCCGCCGCGCGACTATCCGCGGGGCTATTATCGCATGTTCGTCCAGCACACCCGGCAAGCCCATGAGGGCTGCGACTTCGATTATCTCGAAGGCGCTGAGGGCATCCCCGAGCCGGAGATTCACTGAACTTGATGTAGGGAGGGAGCTTTGGACCTGCCGATCAATCACTTCAAGCGCGCGATCAAATCCGGCCAGCTTCAGATCGGTCTGTGGTGCAGCCTCGCCAGCCATATCAGCGCCGAAATCCTATCCGGGTCAGGCTTCGACTGGTTGCTCCTCGATACCGAGCACTCGCCGAACGAACTGCCAATGGTTTACGGCCAGCTGCAGGCGGTTGCGGCGGGCGGTCGCGCGCACCCGATCGTGCGCATTCCCTGGAACGACATGGTAGTGATCAAGCGCTACCTGGACGCGGGCGTTCAGACCTTGCTCATCCCCACCGTGCAGACCGAAGACGAGGCGAAGCAGGCAGTTGCAGCTACGCGCTATCCGCCGCGAGGCGTGCGCGGCTTCGCGTCCGCCTCGCGCTCATCCCGGTTCGGGCGAATCAAGGACTACCACACGCGCGCGGAGGACGAGATCTGCGTCCTCTTGCAGATCGAGACCCGGCAGGGTCTCGAGAATCTGGAAGCGATTGCTCGCGTCGAGGGTGTCGACGGAGTCTTTATCGGACCCGGAGACTTGTCCGCCGGCCTCGGCTATGTCGGCAACCAAGGACATCCGGAGGTGCAGCGTGTCATCGAGGACGCGATCGGGCGCATCAAGGCGTGTGGCAATATTCCCGGCATCCTGACCGGCGACGAGACGTTCGCGCGCCGATCCATCGAGCTCGGCTGTCTCTTCACAGCCGTGGGCTCCGATACGGGCTTGTTGGCGCGGGGTTCGGAACAGCTCGCGGCCCGGTTCAAAGGCTGATGCCGGCGGCCATCAGCCTGCTGGCCGCTCACTGGCGCCCAGATAGCTCGGCTGCGCCAGCTGGAGTCGTGGGCATCATTCCGGTCATAAGCAAGCCTGGGGGAGTGCGAAGCTGCAAGCCGGTCAGCCCTCGCGCTCACGGTTAGGCATCTGGGGCAGCGGGGCTTTGCTCCTGCTTTAGGCCGACGAGGGACACCTACGAGAGGGATCCAGATGATCACGGGTGACATTCTGATTGGAGCGCAACGCGTGTCGGGCCGCGAGCGGTCCTTCCGTGCCGTCAATCCCGCTACAGGCGAGGCGATGGAGCCGGCCTTCGCGTTCGCAGGTCCAGCGGAGGTGGAGCGCGCCTGCGCGCTGGCCTGGGACGCCTTCCACATTTATCGCGAGACCGGCCTGGACGAGCGGGCGCGCTTTCTTGAGACGATCGCGACCAACATCCTGGATATCGGAGACCCACTCATCGAA
Organism: uncultured Alphaproteobacteria bacterium; assembly: GCA_963728675.1. GTDB lineage: Bacteria > Pseudomonadota > Alphaproteobacteria > Rhizobiales > Beijerinckiaceae > JAJKJG01. The sequence goes on from CAVSLO010000007.1 coordinate 13,754, forward strand.
CGGGCGAGCGCCGAGACCGGGCTTCCACGCGCACGCATCGAGGGCGAGCGCGCCAGAACGGTCGGCCAACTCAAGCTCTTTGCCGAGGTGGTTCGCCGGGGTGAATGGCTGGATCTGCGTATCGACCACGCCTTGCCCGAGCGCAAGCCTCTGCCGCGGGTGGACCTGCGGCTGCGCAACATTGGCTTGGGTCCGGTCGCTGTGTTCGGCGCCAGCAACTTCCCGCTCGCCTTTTCTGTCGCGGGCGGCGACACCGCTTCGGCGCTCGCGGCCGGGTGTCCCGTCGTGGTGAAAGGCCATCCGGCTCACCCCGGAACGGGCGAACTTGTCGGGCAGGCGATCCAGGCCGCCGTCGCCTCATCCGGCTTGCCCGAAGGCGTGTTCTCGCTTCTGCTCGGAGAGATCGAAACCGGATCTGCTCTTGTGGCCGATCCACGCATAAAGGCGGTCGGCTTCACCGGTTCGCGGGGCGGCGGGATGGCGCTTGTCGGCATCGCGTCCTCAAGGCCCGAGCCGATCCCGGTCTATGCGGAGATGAGCAGCAGCAACCCGGTCTATCTCCTGCCCGCCGCCCTGTCTGCGCGCGCGGACGCGATCGGCCGCGAGTTCATCACGTCACTGACAATGGGGGCCGGGCAATTTTGCACCAATCCAGGGCTGGTGTTCGGACTCGAGGGCGCCGATCTCGACCGGTTCTTGGACTCGGCCGCCACGGCGCTCAAAGCCCACGAGCCCGCCCCGATGCTGACCCCTGGCATCCACAAAGCTTATGAACGCGGCGTTCAGACCCTCTCGGAACACAATCAGGTCGAAACCGTCGCGCGCGGCCGGGTGGGCGCGGGCGTCAACCAGGGGCAGGGCGCGCTGTTCGCTACCGACGCGCAAAGCTTCATGGCCGACGAGCGGCTCGGGCACGAGGTGTTCGGTTCCTCGTCGCTCGTGGTCCGCTGCCCAGACGTCGACACGCTCGTGACCGTCTCGGAGCGGCTCGAAGGGCAACTGACCGCCACCCTCCAGATGGAGCCGGCCGGACGCTGGAATCGCGCGGCGGCTCATCCCGATCCTGGAGCGCAAGGTCGGGCGCATCCTGGCGAACGGCTGGCCAACCGGCGTGGAGGTCGGGCACGCGATGGTCCATGGCGGGCCGTTTCCGGCAACCTCGGACAGCCGCACGACCTCGGTCGGCTCGCTGGCGATCCGGCGTTTCCTGCGCCCCGTCTGTTATCAGAACCTGGCGCCGGGCCTCCTGCCCGAGGAACTCCGGGATGAGAACCCGCTGGAGCTGCCTCGTTTGCTGGACGGTGCTCGTGCCGATCCGGGCGGCTAGGCTTCAGCACCTCATTTGCCAGCGTTCGCGTTTGATCTCGCGTTCAACACGGGCTGCCCTTGCGGCTTATTGGGAGTGGCAGCACAATCGAAACCGTTCAGGGGAGAAACGCTGTCATGACCAAGGGCTCTGATCTGCTCGTTGCGGCGCTGGAGAACGAGGGCGTCGACCGCATCTTCGGGGTGCCGGGCGAGGAAAACCTCGACGTGGTCGAGTCCCTGCGCGACGTCTTCGATCGAGCTCGTCCTGACCCGCCACGAGCAGGCGGCGGCCTTCATGGCGGCGACCCACGGGCGGCTCACCGGCCGGCCTGGCGTGTGCATCGCGACGCTCGGCCCCGGCGCGCTCAACTTCTCGACCGGCGCGGCCTACGCGCATCTCGGCGCCATGCCGATGATCATGATCACCGGCCAGAAGGCGATCATGACCGCCCGCCAGGCCCGCTTCCAGATCGTCGACGTGATCGCCTCGATGAAGCCGCTGACCAAGATGGCGCGCCAGATCGTCAGCGCGGCCTCGATCCCGACGATCGTGCGCGAAGCGTTCCGGGTCGCCATGGAGGAGCGGCCCGGCCCGGTGCATCTGGAACTGCCGGAGGACATCGCGGGCGAGGAGGTTGAGCCCGTGCCGCTCGTTCCGCCGCACCCGATCGACATCCCGGTCGCCCACCCGGCGGCGCTCGACCGCGCGGCCGAGATGATCCTGGCCGCCAAGCGGCCGCTCATCATGCTGGGCGCCGCCGCGAGCCGCCCGCGCTCCACCTCGGGCCTGGCGGATTTCGTCCGGCGCACGCGCATCCCGTTCTTCACCACGCAGATGGGCAAGGGCACGGTCGCCGGCGGGTCCAACCTCTACATGGGCACCGCCGCCCTCTCCGAGCGCGACTACGTCCACGAGGCGATCGACCAGGCCGACCTGATCATCGCCATCGGCCACGACACGGTGGAGAAGCCGCCCTTCATCATGGGCGAGGGCGGGCCGCAGGTGATCCACGTCGGCTACACGCCGGCCAACGTCGAGCAGGTCTACTTTCCGCACGCCGAGGTCGTCGGCGACGTCGGGCCGAGCCTGGAACTGCTGGCCGACCGGCTCGAGGGCAAGCTGACGAACGCCGGCGCGCTGCTGTCCTTGCGCGAGCGGCATTCTGCAGCCGCATCGCCGACCGCGCCACCGAGGACCGCTTCCCGCCGACGCCGCAGCGGATCGTGCACGACGTCCGGCAGGTGATGCCGGAGCGACGGCATCGTGTGCCTGGACAACGGCATGTACAAGATCTGGTTTGCCCGCAACTACCGCACCTACGTGGCCAACACGCTTCTGCTCGACAACGCGCTCGCCACGATGGGGGCGGGGCTGCCTTCGGCCATGATGGCGAAGCTGCTCTATCCCGAGCGGCGCGTGCTGGCGGTGTGCGGCGACGGCGGGTTCATGATGAACTCGCAGGAGCTGGAGACCGCGGTGCGGCTCAAGCTCAACCTCGTCGTGCTGATCCTGGACGACTCGCCTACGGCATGATCCGCTGGAAGCAGGCGGTCGACGACTTCCCCGACTTGGGGCTGACCTTCGGCAATCCCGACTTCGTGCAAATATGCCGAGGCCTATGGCGCCGAGGGCTGGCGGGTGGACGCCACCGAGGACCTGGTGCCGACGCTGGAGGCGGCCTTCGAGGCGGGCGGCGTGCACCTCGTCGCGGTGCCGATCGACTACTCCGAGAACACGCGCGTCCTCGTCGAGGAACTGAGAAACCGTGCGCCGGAGCTCGAGCCGGCGGAATGAAGCACGCACGGACCGTCACCGCAGACAAGCACGTCGGAGGCACGCGATGAACCCGTTCACCTTCCAGACCACGCCGAACGTTCTCTTCGAGGCCGGCGCCGCCAAGAAGATCGCGGGGCTCGTGGCCGAGTTCGGCGCCGCAGCGTGTCCTGTTCGTCACCGACAAGGGCGTGCGCGGCGCCGGCCTGACCCAGGACGCCGAGGCAAGCCTCGCGGCGCCGGCTGCGAGCTCACCGTGTTCGAGGACGTGGTCGCCGACCCACCTTCGCATGTGGTCGAGACCGCGGTCGCCCTGTGCCGCGAGAAGCGGATCGACGCCGTGGTCTCGATCGGCGGCGGCAGCGCGCTCGACACGGCCAAGCTCGTGGCCTACCTGGCCAAGTCCGACGACCGGCTCGACGACATCTACGGGGTCGGCCTGGCCAAAGGACAGCGCCTGCCGCTCCTGCTTGCGCCCACCACGGCGGGCACCGGCTCCGAGGTGACGCCGATCGCCATCGTGACCACGCCCACCACCGAGAAGAAGGGCGTCGTCTCGCCCCGCCTTCTGCCCGATTGGGCCATCCTCGACCCCGAGCTCACGCTCGGCCTGCCGCCGCCTGTCACGGCGGCCACCGGCATCGACGCCATGGTGCATGCGATCGAGGCCTACACCAGCCGGCACAAGAAGAACCCGATCTCGGACCAGCTCGCGCGCCAGGCGCTGGCTCTGTTGTCGGCGAACATCCGCGAGGTCTGCCAGAACGGCGCCAACCTGGAGGCGCGTGGGCAGCATGCTGCTCGGCTCGATGCTGGCCGGCATGGCCTTCGCCAATGCGCCGGTCGCGGCCGTGCACGCGCTCGCCTATCCGATCGGGGCCATCTTCCACGTGCCGCACGGGCTCTCGAACGCGCTCGTGCTCATGGGCGTGCTGCGCTTCAACCTGCCCGAGGCCGAGGCGCTCTATGCGGACCTGGCCCCGATCCTCGATCCGCAAACGCGCGATCTGCCGACCGCCGAGAAGGCGCAGCGCTTCGTTGATGCGCTCGCGGCCATCTGCCGGGACTGCAAGGTGCCGGCCTCACTGGCGGAGGTCGGGGTTCGCGAAGCCGATCTGACGCGCTTGGCCGAGGACGCGATGAAGCAGACGCGGCTTCTGGTGAACAACCCGCGCGAGGTCACGTACCAGGACGCCTACGCCATCTACAGCGAAGCGCTGGACGGCAAGAAACGGCAGGCCGCGTGAGCGATGGCCCGGTCGCCACCCCAGCCCTCCCGGAGGTTGCACTGACATGAACCCGTTCGAACAGCATGCAGTCCCTGGCCGATCTGTGGGGCAAAAGCGGCAAAGCCTTCGCCACGGCCCAGCAGGGTCTCTTCTCCGGCATGGCCGACACGATGGCCAAGGCGGCCGGCGCGGGCGACACGGCGTCGTTCCAGGCGTTTGCGCCCGACACGCAAGGCTTCGAAGCCGCGCGTCAGGACTTCTCGAAGCTGTGGTCGTCGGCCTCCGAACTGTCGTCGGCTTTGACGAAGAACCTGCAAGGCGCCGATCAGGCCAACCCGCTGATGACGGAGATGCTGGCCAAGATCTTCGACCCGCGCGGATGGTTCTCGGCCACCAACGAGGTGGATCAGACGCTCCAGCGCATGGCGGAGGGCCCGCGCCTGGCTGACCTGTGGAACGTCGAGCGCAAGTTCGTGGCCGTGTTCAACGCCTGGGTGGCCATGCGCCGGCACAGCCTCGAGCACAACACGGTTATGCTGGAGGCCTGGATGAAGGCGGCCGGCGTCTTCGCCAAGACCCTCAACGAACGGGCCGAGCAGGGCGAGACGCTCGAGTCCTCGCGCGAGGTGCTGGCCTTGTGGGTGGAGACGGCGAACGAGGTGCTTGCTCGAGACGCAGCGGTCGGAGGCTTTTCTGAAGACCCAGCGCGATCTCCTGAAGGCCTCAACCGACCTGCGCCTAGCGCAGCAGGAGCTGGCCGAGTTCTACAGCGAGATGTTCGGCTACCCGACCCGCACCGAACTCGACGACGTTCACAAGACCGTCACGGAACTGCGCCGCGAGCTGCGGGCGTTCAAGCGTGAGAGCCGCGCGCCCCGTCCGGCTCCGGAGCGCGCCGACGGGGCAGCCCGGGAAGCCCCGCGCCGGACCGCGCCGGCCGCATCGCGGTCGAAGCGCACCCGGTCCGCCAAAACAGGAGCGTCCTCATGAGCGAGACAAGCCCGTCCCATCCGGATCAAGCCGGATCAGGCGATCGCCGAAGCGGCCGCGCTCGGGCGAGAAGATCGCGAACGGCGCCAAGCTGTTCGAGGAGATCCGCGACGAGGACGTGGCGATCGCCACGACGCCCAAGGACGAGGTCTGGCGGCAGGACAAGGTGACGCTCTACCGTTACCGGCCCGTGACCGAGCAAAAGGTCAAGACCCCCGTCCTGATCGCCTATGGGCTGGTCGGCCGCTACACCATGGCGGACCTGCAGGAGGACCGCTCGCTCGTCCGCAACCTGCTCAACCTCGGGGTCGATCTCTACGTCGTGGACTGGGGCAACCCGTCCCGCGCCGACCGCTGGCTGACGCTCGACGACTACATCAACGGCTACCTCGGCGAATGCGTCGAGGTCATCCGCGAGCGCCACGGCATCGACAGCGTCAACCTGCTCGGCATCTGCGAGGGCGGGGTGTTCACGACTCTGCTATGCGGCGCTCCACCCCGAGACCGTGAAGAACCTTGTGCTCACGATCACGCCCGTCGACTTCCACGGCGACGCCAGTCGAGGAGCGCCTCGGGTTCGGGTTCATCAATCTGTGGACCCGCAGCCTGAAGCCCGAGGACATCGACCGCCTGATCGAGGCGCACGGCAACCTGCCGGGCGAGTCTGATGGGCTCGGTGTTCTCGATGATGACGCCGATGCGCACGCTCACGAAGTACAACCTCGACCTGCTCGAGGTCGATGGACGACAAGAAGAAGCTCCTGAACTTCCTGCGCATGGAGAAGTGGATCGCGGATCGCCCGCACCATCCGGGCGAAGCCGCCAAGCAGTGGCTCAAGGACCTCTACCAGGACAACAAGCTCGTGAAAGGCGAGCTGGAGCTGGGCGGGCGCACGGTGGATCTGAAGAACCTCACGATGCCGGTGCTCAACGTCTTCGCCAAGGACGACCACATCATCCCGCCGGCGACGACGCAAGCCCTCAAGGTCTGCGTCGGGAGCAAGGACTACAGGAGCTTCCGCTTCCGGGCGGCCATGTGGGCGTGTTCGTGGGCGGCAAGTCGCAAGGGCTGTTGGGTCCGGGCATCGCGAACTGGCTGGCTGAGCACGACCGAGAGGCGGCCCCCGCGCATGTTCGCCAATAAGATCGTCTCGGCCGACGAGGCCGTCGCCATCATTCGGGACGGCGACACGGTCTGCACCTCGGGCTTTGTCGGCATCGGCACGCCGGACGAACTGATCCTCGCGCTGGAGCGGCGCTACTTGGAGGCGCGCCAGCCCTCGGGGTCTGACCCTCGTGTTTGCCGCCGCGCCGGGCGATGGCGGGGAGCGCGGGCTCAACCGGTTGGCGCACGAAGGGTTGGTGAAGCGGGTCGTCGGCGGGCACTGGTCACTTGTGCCGAAGCTCGGCCAACTCGCCCTCGACGATCGTATTGAGGCCTACAACCTGCCGCTCGGCGTCATCTCGCATCTTTACCGCGACATCGCTGCCGGCCGGCCCGGCACCCTCTCCAAGGTGGGTCTGCGCACCTTCGTCGATCCGCGCCAGGGCGGGGGCAAGCTGAACGCGGTCACGACCGAGGACCTCGTCGAGTTGATGGAGATCGAGAACGAGACGTGGCTGCGCTACAAGGCGTTTCCGATCCATGTGGCGCTGATCCGGGGCACCACCGCCGATACGGCCGGCAATATCACGATGGAGCGGGAGGCCTTGACGCTCGACAACCGCGCGGCCGCGATGGCGGCCAAGAACTCGCGGGGTTTTGTCATCGCCCAAGTGGAGCGCATCGCCGAAGCCGGTTCGCTCAATCCGCGCGAGGTCGAGATTCCCGGCGTCCTCGTCGATTGCGTCGTCCTCGGCGCGCCTGAGAACCATCGTCCAGACTTACGGCACGGCGTACAACCACGCCTATTCGGGCCGCCAGCGCGTGCCTCTCGACCGGGTCGCGCCGATGCCGCTCGATGAGCGCAAGATCATCGCGCGCCGATGCGCGTTCGAGCTGCCACCGGGCGGCGTGGTCAATCTCGGCATCGGCATGCCGGAGGGGGTGGCGGCCATTGCGGCCGAAGAGGGGGTGCTCGAAATACCTCACCCTCACGGCGGAGCCGGGCATCATCGGCGGGATGCCGCAGGGCGGGCTCGACTTCGGGGCGGCGCTGAACCCGAGGCGGTGATCCACCAGAACCAGCAGTTCGACTTCTACGACGGCGGGGGGCTCGATCTCGCCTGCCTCGGCTTGGCGCAGGCGGACGGGGAGGGCAACGTCAACGTCAGCCGGTTCGGCCGCAAGCTCGCCGGCGCGGGCGGTTTCATCAACATCTCCCAGAGCGCGAGGAAGCTGCCTTCGCCGGCACGTTCACGGCGGGCGGCCTCGAGATCGCCGTTGAGGACGGTCGCCTCCGCATCGTGCGGGAGGGGCGCTCGCGCAAGTTCGTCGAGGCCGTCGAGCAGATCACGTTCAGCGGCGCCTACGCGGCCGAGACCGGCCAGCCGGTGCTCTACGTCACCGAGCGCTGCGTCTTCGCACGCACCCCGGCCGGCATGGAACTGATCGAGGTCGCGCCGGGCATCGACGTGGATCGCGACATCCTGGCTCAAATGGGGTTCGCACCGATCGTGCGTGATCCGAAGCCGATGGACGCACGCATCTTTCGGCCCGAGCCGATGGGCCTGGAGCATCACCTGCTCGGAATGAGCCTGGCCGATCGCCTCAGCTACGATGCCGCCCGCAACACGCTCTTCGTCAACTTCGAAGGCTTCCAGGTGCGGACGATCGAGGATGTCGAGATGGTCCGCCGCGAGTTCGAGCGCACGTGCCAGGCGATCGGGCGCAAGGTGCATCTCATCGTCAACTACGACGGGTTCACGCTCGATCCCGCCGTCACGGACGCTTACTTCTCAACGATCACCTACCTTCAAGGTCGCTACTACGAGACCGCATCCCGCTACACGACCAGCGCTTTCATGCGCTTGAAGCTCGGCGCTGCGCTCAGCGATCGAGACCTTGCGCCGCACGTATTCGAAACGCGGGCTGAGGCCCACGCGCTCTCCGGCGCCAAGACACCGCCGTAGGGCGCCATGGCCTTCCTGTTCGCCAATGGCGTATCCCTTCGTTACGAAGTGACTGGCGAAGGGCCCCCACTCTGTCTGATCATCGGCTACCGTCTGCACGGGGCCGCTTGGCCGGACGCCTTCGTCGAGAACCTTGCGCGCCGCTTCTCGGTCTTGACATTCGACAACCGCGGCACAGGCCTGAGTGAAAAACCAGCCTATGGCTACAGTCTCGACATCATGGCCGCGGATGTGGCGGGACTGCTCGATAGCCTGGGGTGGGCCAGCGCGCATGTGCTCGGCTTCTCCATGGGCGGCGCCATCGCGCAGGAACTGGCGATCCGCAACCCTGAGCGAGTCGCCCGCCTCGTGCTGTTCGCCACCTTCCCCGGCGGCCTGTTCGGCATCCCGGCCCCCTGGCCGGTGCTGAGGCGCCTGTTCGGGATCGAGGGCCTTTCGCCCGAGGAAGCGGCACGACAGGTCTGGCCGGTGACCTATTCGGCCGCCTACTTGGCCACGCAGCCGGATGCAGTCGAGGCGCAGATGCGCCGCGAGATTGCTTATCCCACCCCGGACCACGCCGCACGGGGCCAAGGCGCGGCGATTCGCGCCTTCAGCAGCGCTCTGCGCCTGTCTCAGATCCGTGCCGAGACACTGGTTGCGACGGGCACCGAGGACGCGCTCGTGCCGCCGGGCAACTCCCGTATCCTGGCAAGCCGGATCCCCATCGCCCGCCTCGCCCTTCTCCCCGGTCTCGGCCATCGCGCAATCTGGGAGGCGCCCGAGCAGACGGCCGACCTTGTCGGCGACTTCCTCGCCAGCGAAGCAATCAGTCCGCACAGTTCTGCGACTTGAAGTCCGTGGCGCAATGGTCGACTTACGATCGATTCTCCCCACTTTGTCCGTCGCGGAGCACCTGAGCTTCCGTCGCGCTGGGGCTGCGCTTGGGCTACGTCGGTCGGCCGTGAGCCGACGGGTCCGGGGCTGGAAGACGAGATCGGCGTGTCATTGTTTGAGCGGCACGCGGGCGGAGTTCGACCCACGAACGCGGGTCTCCAGTTCCGCTCGGACCCACTCTGGGACCCTTTGCCGACCTTAGCAGGTTCGGTGTTCAGGCAGGGGAGACCCAGCCAAATCTCATTCCCGTAACCTACGCCGCTGACGCCAATACGTGGCGTCTTGCCTAAAAGACACGGTCATTTAGCCTGGTGCTCCGAACGGCCTGAAATGGGCAGCAAGCAGCTGCCCTCAGGGAGACGTATAAACCATTGGTTATATCAGGGTCCGGCAAAAACGATATGACCTTCTGACCGGACCAGCGTAGAAACCCAGCTGAAAGAGGTAAGCCGGTCTTCGCCACGGGCGAGCAATCCTCACGGTCCTCCGCGACAACTAGCACTCAAAACAAAATGTGTGGGCCTGATCTGTCGCTGCGCGATCGCCTGATCCGCGGCGTCGGACTGATGTTGCTCGGAGAAGAGAATGGAGCACGACCGACCCAATGACCAGAACAGTGTCGAGGCGGCCGTCTGGGCAGAGGGATACCGGCGGCACCAGGCCATCCGCGAGCTGCTGGGGCGTCATCATGGACGCCTCACGACCTGCGACGTTTCTGACGTCGCTCGGGAACTCGGGGTCAGTAGGGCAACTCTGTATGTCTCGTCAGCCTCTATCGGGAGTTCGAGAGCGTGGAGGCCTTGCTCCCTAGGCGGACCGGACGGCGCAGAGGGACCCGCGTCCTCTCCGGTGAGCTTGAGAGGATTATCGCGCGGCAATCCAAGAGGCTTACCTTGCACGGCCTCGGCCGATCTCTCACTCATCTGGTCGAGCAGGTTCACGCACGATGCCTCGAAAGCAATCTGCCACTCCCGCACCGCCGGACTATCCGAGCACGGTTGGCCACGGCCGCTAAACGCGAACTGCCTGTACGCTCGTCAGTGGGCGAATGCGCTCAGGGTTAGAGCGTTTTGAGGCGAAGTGGACCCTTCCGCCATCGAAAACGCGGCACAACACGAAACGAGCCGAGGCCACGCAAGGGGAAACGGCTCTAGGAGCGGGGGATCAAGGCCAGATCTTCTCCCTTGGACTGCTCTACTACAGGATCTTGGACGCTGGAGGCGTCCTCCACGCCTCGCTCGCGCGTTGCCTCATTCGGGTCCTTCGGTGTGCAAATCGCGCGCTGCTATGTCGGCTATGCCGCGCTCGGCAATCTCGCTCACGTAGGCACGCAGGCATTCAATGAAGGCGCGTCCCGCAGGCGGCAGTGCGCGGTCGCGGGGCAGAATCAGCCCCGCTGGCCGGTCCGGTGCAGGGATGGGCAGCGGCACCACTTTCAGGGTTCCGCGGAGCAGATCGCCGACCATCATCAGCCGCGGCATCACCGAGATGAGGTCCGTCGCATGCAGCATCTCGCGGATGAACCCGTAGGAGCTGGAGCGCAGAGAGGTCGTCGGCTGCAGGCCAAGAAGAGCGAGGAGATGTTCGATCTCCTGCCCGACCCGCTGGCTGACGGTTGGCAGGACGAGGTCGTACCGGCGAAGAGCGTCGACCGTAACCTCTTCAGAAAGGATGGGGTGCTCGGTGCGGGCGAGGATGGAGATCGGCTCGGTCCAGAGCGGCTCGCGCGAGAAGCGATCCGGCGCCGCCGTCTCGTAGAGCCGCCCCACAATCAGGTCGATCTCGCCCGATGCGAGCAGCGGGAGCAGATCCTCGGTGCGGCCCTGCTGAAGCCGAACCTGAATGTGCGGGTAGGTCGCCTTGAGCCGGGCCAACGTACCCGGAAGGACGCCGGCGGCTGCGACAGGCAGTGCGCCAAGCGCAACGGTGCCGCTGCCTGGGCTTGAAAGCTGATCGAGCTCCTCGTCGAGCCGGCGCAACTCGGCGAGAACGCGGCGGGCGGTTTGGACGAAGACAAGACCCGCCTCGGTTGTGCCGTACACCGCGAGAGTGGCGGTCGAACAGGCGAGCCTGCACGATGTCCTCCAACTCGTGCAGGCTCTTGGTCAGAGCCGGCTGCGTGACGCCGAGCACCGCGGAGGCTTTGAGCAGGCTGCGATGCGCCTCCACGGCGTCCACGGCGCGAAGAAGGGAAAGCCTCAGGCGCTGGTCGAGGTATCGGCGCGTCATTCGATCGAGGCCCGCTTATGTCCGGCCGAGAACTCCTGCGTCCGCTCGACCAGAGTCGTCCAGGTCGCGCCGGAACTGCTCCAGAGCGAACCCTGCCCCGAACAGCCGCCAGACCACATCCGTGGGCAGAGCACGGGTCAGCTCCCGCCGTCTGATCTCGTCCAAGGCAGCTCGGTAGTCGCCTAGGGCGGCGGCTCATTGCGCCCGAGCGTTCCGGCGACCGTCCCTCGGAAAGAGCCTCGACCAAGAGCCCTCAGGCTCGCAGCGCCAGTCTGGGTTGCGTGCGACCAGGGTTTCGCGACGTGCTCACGCAAAGCTTCGTCTCCGGGCTCCCGCAGCGCACGGCGGAGCATGACGACATCATGGCGCAAGCGCATCAGGGTTCGAAACAGCGGCTCGGGATCGGGCGCATCCGAAAGGCGGCTGCGCCGTTCGCGAGCCGCCTCGCCGACCAGGGTCTCCAGCTTCGAGAGGCTCTGACGGGTTTCCACGGCCAATGCGCCGAGGTCGGCCTGGGCTGGATCGCCCAGGAGCGCGCAAGGCTTCGAGCTGCTCGGCCAAGAGGCGCATGACCTGGGCTGCGGCCTCAAGGACCAGGCGGGAGGCGCGGGCCGGGACGATCAGAACGGAGACCAAGAGCCCGACCGCACAGCCGAGCCCGACTTCGAGGACGCGGTCCACCGCGAAGCCGAACGGGCCCAGGGTCGAGCCGGTGGCGCTCAGCAGCACGATGATGGCCGTGATCGGCGCGACGCGAAAGCCGGCCGAGAGGGCGGCCATGAACGACAGGGGCGCGACAGCCACAACCAGGGCGGCTGCTCGCGATAGCCCGTGTTCATGCGGGATCGCGAAAGCGACGGCGCTGCCATACACGGCGCCAAACACCGACCCGATGAACCGGTCAAGCGCAGCCTTGAGCGAGCCGCCGACGTTGCTCTGGGTGACGATCAAGGCCGTGATCACGGCCCAGAACCCTTGCGGGAGCGCAAGGGCCTGGGCCAAGGCGAAAGCGGCCAAGCTGGACATGGTCATCCGAAGGGCTTGCACCGCCTTCGGTCCATGGCGAAATGGCAGCCGCCAGCCCATCAACGCTTTGGTCCTCGTCGCAGGTTCTCTCCACGCTGGCCTGCAATGACCCGAGTTCCCCTTTCCTAAGTCGAGGAGTTACGGCATGGGAATGTCTCCGGTCTTCTTCGGTACGTCGTAGCCCCTCTGAACGGCCGGACGTCGTGCAATCGCCTCGTACCAGCGCTTCGCGTTCGGGTACTGCTTAAGATCGACAGTTTGCCACTCGAAGCGCGAGACCCAGGGCCAGATCGCGATGTCGGCAATGGAGTAGGCGTCTCGCCACGAACGCGTGCTCGGCCAAACGGCGGTCCAGGACGCCATACAGACGGTGCGCCTCTTTGGCGAAGCGCTCCTCGGCGTAGGGAGCGGCGCCCTTGTTGAAGTGCAGGAAGTGATGAGCCTGCCCCAGCATCGGGCCAAGCCCGCCCATCTGCCACATCAGCCACTCAAGGACGCGGTAGCGGGGCTCGCCCTCGCGCGGGAGCAGCTGCCCCGCCTTGTCCGCCAAGTAGATCAGGATGGCCCCGGACTCCATGAGACTGATGCCGGTCTCCTGGTCCACGATGGCCGGGATCTTGTTGTTGGGGCTGATCTTCAGGAAATCCGGCGCGAACTGCTCGTCCTTGGTGATGTCGATCGGGTGCCCCGTGTAGGGCAGCCCGAGCTCCTCCAGGAGAATCGAGACCTTGCGGCCGTTCGGGGTCGTCCAGGTGTAGAGATCGATCATGCGCTGCCTCGCCGTTGCTGGTGTGCGGTTACGCCCTCGTCAGGTCCACCGCATCGTGAAGGATGTTAATAGAACGCGCACGCCTAACTGGGGATCGACGTCCCAGGTCGGACGCAGTCGCTGCAACGCACCCGCCCTCCAAGCGGCGCACAAGGCGAGCCATGGCGGTGCAGCTTGCTTTCTGAAGCGGCGCGCACGCTCGCGGCTGATCCATAGCCACTTAACATGAGAAGAGAGATCGTTGAGTTGCAAGATCTTGTAAGAAGATATTTCAACGTGGCGAACACTTAACTTGAGAAAAGGCATCATACCAGAAGTGATAATCTGTTGCTACCTGCCAATTTATCTCTTAAATGCATGCTCTCATGTACTTGATTGAGGCGCTCTGCAGGCTATCATGGCTCAAATCGGGCCAACGCGCCGCACTTTTTGCCATCGGCGGCATCGTGGGCCAGCCCATACTCGCCTACAGGACGGCGCACAAGGGCAAGGCGGCGGCCGAGACCGCGGCGGGCATTCCGCAGCGGCGGGTCCAAGGAGGAGCGCCGAATGAACCTCAACGACACCCTCGCGCTGTGGGCGCCGCGCGTTCTTAGCATCCTGCGTATCGTCGCAGCCCTGATCTTCTTCGAACACGGCACCCAAAAGCTGATTGGTTTTCCGCCTCACCCCAATCCGGCTTCAATCTCGACGATGTCGTGGATCGCCGCCGTGCTCGAAAGCGTCGGCGGACCGCTTCTCGTCCTCGGACTGTTCACGCGGCCCGTGGCTTTCATTCTCGCGGGCGAGATGGCGGTCGCGTACTGGACGTCGCACGCGCCGCGCAGCATCTTTCCGGTGCTGAACCAGGGCGACGCCGCCATCCTGTACTGCTTCGTGTTCCTCTATCTCTTCTTTGCAGGCCCCGGTCCGTGGAGCCTCGATGCCCTGATGGGCCGCGAAACAGGCGCGGGGCGCGGCTTGTTCGCCGGCCTCCGGCGCTGACGGGGGACTCCAGGCGAGGGGCGGGAACGTCACCCGCCGCCTCCGAACGACGCTAAAGGAGGGTTCGCTATGCTGACGCGCAGAGAGATGTTTGCTTTCGCGGGTGCGGGCACGGCCTGGGCCGCGACGGTCCTGTCCGGCCGGGATGCCAGGGCAGCGATAGCGGCCCAAACGCCGATCAACTTCGATGTCCCGCGCGGGGCCTGCGACTGCCACGCCCATGTCTTTCCCGATCCCGCGCGGTTCCCGTTCACGCCGAACCGCGTCTACACCCCATCCGTCGCTACGCCCGATGATCTTCTGGAGCTGCAGCGCGTGCTGCATCTGAACCGCGTCGTTATCAATCAGCCCAGTGTCTATGGCACGGACAACAGCGCGACGCTCGACGGCATCCGCCAGCTCGGCCCGCAACGCGCCCGCGGCGTCGTGATCGTCGACGAGAAGACCACGGGCGCCCATCTCGACGAGATGGACAAGGCCGGCGTCCGCGGCGTCCATGTGAACCTGGCCATCGGCGGCGCCGTGGACCCGGCGACATCGGCGCGCCGACTACAGCAAGCGGCGCAGCAGATCGCCGGGCGCAACGGTTGGCATGTGCAAACCCAAACCCAGATCGCCACCGTCGACGCGCTGAAGGATCAGCTCATGAACATGCCGGTGCCGCTGGTCATCGTTCATTTCGGCGGCGCCAGGGCCGAGCTCGGCGTGGAGCAGCCCGGCTTCGCCTCGCTGCTTGAGTTGGTGCGCGCCGGCAAGGCCTACGTGAAGGTCTCGGGCGCCCACAGCATCTCCAAGCGCGCGCCCGATTTCCCCGACGCCGCGCCGCTCGCCCAGGCGCTCATCCAGGCAAACCCGGACCGCATCCTGTGGGGGACAAACTGGCCCCATCCGAGCTCCTCTGGTAACCGCCCGGCCCAGGAGGTCTCTCCGAATCAAGAGATCGACGATGGCCGCATCCTCAACGAGCTGCCGAAATGGGCTCCGGATGCCGCGGTGCGCCACAAGATCCTGGTGGACAACCCCGCTCGGCTCTATGGCTTCGGCTGAACCGTGGGGCCGGTAGCGGTCATCGGCTTCCGTGGAGAGCCATGTACCCTGACCCGCCAATTCTGGGCGCGGTTGAACCGAAAGCTGGAGGAGGCCCCAATCGCCCGGCTGCGGCTGGCGCCTCAGGAAGCGGGCGCGAAGCGCAGGGTCGAGTAGGCCGGAGGCGAAGAGCGGCAGCGGACCTAACCGAAACGTTTGGCCCAGCACGGCGTCGGCGAGCCACACGCGGTTCCATGGTGCGGGCCACGGGATCCGGGCGGCCGCATCATCTCGCATGCTGTAATCTTGGCTGTTAAGTTGGCGCTTAACATGAGAAAACGGACTATTCTATTTCAATAACTTAGAATACTTATGGCTCTGCTGGGCAGGCATTTAATTTGAGAAAAACCAGTCAGCCTCCGTATTCCGCTTTGGAACTTGGTGCCAATCGGAACAATAAAGCTTAATATCCTTTGTTTTTGCCTCAACAACACTTGATTGCGGCTTATGGGCGGTTATAGTTGCTGCCAGCCGGGCCGAGCGCTCGATGGCTCTATCGAATGTCTACGTCAGAGAGATCGCGGAACAGGCGTCGCAGATATCGACTGCCCGTTATATCGGTGACTGAAAAAGCGATACGACACGGTCGCGCCAGAAAGGTTAGGCCATCGGCTGCGTCCGGCTCGCATATGAACCCGCCCGCACCGGGGCGCACGACGGCGCAGGCAGCAGCGCAGACCATCAAAAGAAAAACACAAGCATTTTAAAAATTAAGGAGGAAACGATGTCGAGTGACGCGGAGTTCGCAGCTCCTTCAGCCGCAGGAAGGCAAACGGCCAAGAACAGTAGACATCAAGGCCTTTATCGACGAGCAGCCCATCTCGGCATTCCAATGGCTGTTGGTCGCTCTCTGTTTCATGGTTGTCGTCGCCGATGGCATGGACGTGGCCATCATGGGCTTCGTCACCCCCTCCATCCTGCAGGAGTGGGACATCTCCCGGCCGGCGTTCGGCATCGTGATCAGCGCCGCCCCGTTCGGCCTCGTCGTCGGCGCCCTGGTGGCCGGGCCGTCGTCGGACCGATTCGGGCGAAAGCCTGTCCTGGTCGTCTCTGTTCTCATCATTCGGACTGTTGACGCTCGCGACCGCATGGGCGTCTTCGCCCACCGAGATGGCGATCCTGCGTTTCCTGGCCGGAACGGGCATGGGCGCCGCCATGCCCAACGCCTCGACGCTCCTGTCGGAATATGCGCCTCTGCGCAGGCGCTCGTTGATGATCACGATCATGTTCACGGGGTTCAACCTCGGTTCGGCCGCCATCGGCTTCGCGGCCGGATACATGATTCCCCTGTACGGCTGGCGCTCCGTGCTGATTCTGGGCGGCGTCGTTCCGCTGCTGCTGGTTCCGCTGCTGATCTTGTTCCTGCCGGAGTCGGCGCGCTTGCTGGCCTTGCGCGGGGCCGCGTCCAAAAAGATCGCCGCGACGCTGGGCCGTGTGACCGGGCATCGGTTCTCGGGTGACGAAACCTTCGTCTCGAACGAGCCGCCGCTGCAGACACGCACCCCCATCGGCGTGCTGTTCTCGCACGGCTATGCCGTGATGACGATCGCGCTTTGGGTCACGTACTTCATGGGTCTGATGGTCATCTACCTTCTGACCGGCTGGCTTCCCACGCTGATGAAAGACGCCGGCTTGGACATCTCGACGGCCGCGAACGTCACCGCGATGTTCCAGATCGGCGGCACGATCGGCGCGATCATCGTCGGTTGGGTGATGGACAAGGCGCGCCCGGCGTTCGCGATCGCGGCGGCTTACCTGGGCGGCGGGCTGTGCATCCTGGCGATCTCGCAGATGGGCGTGCTGTCGGCCGCATTGGCCCTGCTGGTCTTCTCCGCCGGGTTCTGCATGAGCGGCGCGCAAACCGGGCTGAACGCCTACGCGCCCGGCTTGTACCCCACGGTGGCGCGCGCGACCGGCGTGAGCTGGATGCTCGGCATGGGGCGCTTCGGCAGCATCTTCGGCTCGGCGGTCGGGGGCGCCTTGCTGGGCCTCGGGGTGGGGCTTCAGCGCCATCCTGGGCTGCTGGCCGCCCCAGCGATCTGCGCGGCGATCGCCATCCTCTTGACGCAGCGTGGAAGCGCTGGTGCGGTCAGCGAAGGAAGCTGCCGCACACTAGAGGCGGCATGGATCGTCTGCGCTCGCCACTGCCGTCAGCGGTCAGAGAATCGAGGTTTGGTCCCGACGGGACCGAGCCGTTGAGCGTACCTTCACCCTGACTTGAATCGATCCGACGAAGGGTCGTTCCGATGATCATCGACTGTCCACGGCCACTACACGACGGCGCCGAAGGCGCTGGAGGACTGGCGCAACCGGCAGATCGCCGGCATCAGCGATCCCGTCGGCGATGCCGCAGGCGTCCGAGCTGAAGATCAGCGACGACGAGCTGCGCGAGTCGATCGAGACGCAACCAGCTGCGGCTGATGCGGGAGCGCGGCCTCGACCTGACGATCTTCAGCCCGCGCGCCAGCTTCATGGCCCACCACATCGGCGACTTCCAGGTCTCGTCGACCTGGGCCGCGATCTGCAACGAGCTCTGCTACCGCGTCAGCCGGCTCTTCCCGGACCACTTCATCCGCGCGGCGATGCTGCCGCAGAGCCCGGGCGTCGACCCGAAGACCTGCATTCCCGAGCTCGAGAAGTGCGTCAAGGAGTACGGCTTCGTCGGCATCAACCTGAACCCCGATCCGTCGGGCGGCCACTGGACAGTCGCCGCCGCTGACCGACCGGCACTGGTATCCGATCTACGAGAAGATGGTCGAGTACGACATTCCCGGCGATGATCCACGTCAGCACGAGCTGCAACCCGTGCTTCCACACCACCGGCGCGCACTACCTCAACGCCGACACCACCGCCGTTCATGCAGCTGCATCGAGGGCGACCTGTTCAAGGACTTCCCGACGCTGCGCTTCGTCATTCCGCACGGCGGCGGCGCGGTGCCCTACCACTGGGGCCGCTATCCGCGGCCTGGCGCAGGAGCTGAAGAAGCCGCTGCTGCGCGAGCATCTGCTCAACAACATCTTCTTCGACACCTGCGTCTATCACCAGCCCGGCATCGACCTGCTGACCAGGGTCGATCCCGGTCGACAACATCCTGTTCGCCAGCGAGATGATCGGCGCGGTGCGCGGCATCGATCCCGAGACCGGCCACCACTACGACGACACCAAGCGCTACATCGAGGCGACGCAGAACCTGAGCCCGCGAAGACCGCCACAAGGTCTACGAGGGCAACGCGCGGCGCGTCTATCCGCGCCTCGATGCGGCGCTGAAGGCCAAAGGACGATAGAGGCGACCATGACCGAACTCGGCGTCGTCAAACGCAACATCAAGCGCGCGGACCGCGCCGCCGTCGACAGGCTCGCGCCGTTCGGCGTCGCCACCGTGCACGAGGCGATGGGCCGCGTCGGCCTGATGAAGCCCTACATGCGGCCGATCTACGCCGGGCGCGCAGGTCTCGGGCACGGCGGTGACCGTGCTGCTGCAGCCGGGCGACAACTGGATGCTGCACGTCGCCGCCGAGCAGATCCAGCCCGGCGACATCGTCGTCGCGGCGGTCACCGCCGAGTGCACCGACGGCTATTTCGGCGATCTGCTGGCGACCAGCTTCAAGGCGCGCGGCGCGCGCGGCGCTGGTCATCGACGGCGGCGTGCGCGACGTGAAGACGCTGACCGAGATGGGGTTCCCGGTCTGGAGCAAGGCGATCAGCGCCAAGGGCACGGTCAAGGCGACGCTCGGCTCGGTGAACATCCCGGTCGTCTGCGCCGGCGCGCTGGTCAATCCGGGCGACGTCGATCGTCGCCGACGACGACGGCGTCGTCGTCGTGCCGGCCGGCTGGGCGCAGAAGACCGCGGACGCCGCGGCTGCGCGCGAAGCGAACGAGGGCGACAAGCGCGACAAGCTGGCCTCCGGCGTGCTCGGCCTCGACATGTACAACATGCGCGAGCCGCTGGCGAAGGCCGGACTGAAATACGTCGATTGAGGCTTGGCCGCCGTGCGCTGCCCCGCGTGGATTCGTCAATGACCCGCCAGATCACAGGCATCTCGTCGATGGCGACGCGTCAAATCCTGGCCGACCTCGCCGAGTCCTACGAGCAGCGGACCGGGACGCCAGGTCGTGATCCAATCGATGGGCGGCGTGGAGGCGGCTCGGCGGGTTCGCGCCGGCGAGCCCGCCGACATCGTCGTCCTTGCGTCGAAGGTGATGGAGCAGTTGGAGGCCGAGGGTCATCTCGTCTCCGGGAGCCGGGTGGGTTTTGCGCGCTCAGGCATCGCCATGGCGGTTCGCTTCAGGCGTGCAGCGGCCCAGCGTCAGCGACGAGGCGTCGGTCAAGCAGGCGATCTTGGACGCGCGCAGGATCTGCTACTCCACCGGACCGAGCGGAGACCATCTCAAGCAGCTATGGGAGCGATGGGGCATCGCCGGATCGATTTCGCAACGCGCCATCCAAGCGCCTCCCGGCGTGCCGGTGGGCGCGATCGTGGCGCGGGGGGACGCGGACCTCGGCTTTCAGCAATTGAGCGAACTGCTGCACGTGCCCGGCATCGAGATCGTCGGCCCCTTGCCGCCGGAGATCCAAGCCGTGACCGTGTTCTCGGCCGGCGTCTCCACCACGTCGTCGCAGCGTGAGGAAGCGCGCGCGCTGGTCGCCTATCTGACCTCGCCCGAGGCGGAAGCCGCAAAACGTCAGCATGGCATGGAGACGGCCTAGTGCAGTTTCAAAGGACATGTTGGTGCAGCGGTTCCAGGGGTTCGCATCCGAAGTGCTGATGCACCGGTCCATGAGCTCGTGGGCCGTGAACGGCCGTCCGGCTCAACGATCGCCCGCTTGCCGTGTAACCAGCGTGGCTCGATCGGATTGAGCCAGGGGCTTTTCACCGGCAACCGACACACCAGGATCCGGACCCCGCCAGTGCGCTTCACCGGCGGTTATGCCTCCCGATCCACGCCGCACCGCTCGACTGACGTGCCAGGTGGCGTTGTCCGACACCAGCACCGACACGCGCTTGCCCTCGCGGCGAGCCGGTCGGCCCCAGGCCAGAAAGTCCGTGGTGACGCGGCTGACTGGGCGACCTCGACAAAGCGCAGCAGCACCGATCCTGGTCGGTCCGCAACAGCCCGTAGCAGGCCAGAGCTTTGGGCTGCGGATCGTCCTTCGCCCGCGCTTTGGCTTTGAGCCGCAGCGTCGCCCCAGGCGTGCATCGCCGGCTGCGCCAGGCGGCTCCACCAGACCTCGTCGCATAGCCCACCACCCAGTCCGGGTGGCGGGCCGCCAAGCGGATCAGGCGGTCGCGCCAGTTTTTTTGAGCGCGTACTGCGGGTCCGGGCTGGTGATCCAGGTCTTGGCCCGCCGCCAGCCGACCCCCAGCCGCTTGAGCGCGTCGCGGATGGTCTCACAACGACCGGCTCGGCCGTGATCCCGTGCTCGGCGCAAACCGCGGCGGCTAGGGCCAGGGTCCAGGTGGAACGGGCCTTGCCGAACTGGCGCGGGCTTTGGTGCAAGAGCGCTTAGCCGTTCGCGCGCTCAGCATCGAAGAGCTTGGCGGCGGTGTGCGGTCGGCGGGATTGCATGGCGACCACCGCGAGCCCGCGGGTCTCGAACGCCGCAGGACGTTGCGCACGCCTGCGGACTGCACCCGACGGCTTGGGCGATGACCGTGGTGGTGTCCCCGCGGGCAGAGGCGAAGAGGATGTGGCAGCGGCGCACCGTGAACCCGTCTGACGAACGCAGTCCCGCCTGCAAGGCGTGGCGTTCCGGATCGCTCAACTCACGAACAAAGAGGGGCTTCATCCCTCAGCGGATGCCATACACTCTTTATCCAAACAGACGTGCTGAAACTGCAAGCGCTCGCTCGGGCGCAACGAGGGGGTCATCAAACGGCGCTGGCGATCAAGGGTCATAAAGCTCATCGCAGACAGGAGGAGACGTGATGCACGACGAACCGATCATGGACGTAGCCCATCTGGCTCACCTTGAGATTTTCACCCCCAAGCCGGAAGAGAGTCTGCGCTTCTTCGTCGACGTGCTCGGGATGACCGAGAGCGGTCGCCAGGGCGACTCGGTCTACCTGCGCGCCTGGGACGATTACGAGCGCTACTCCCTGCAACTGACCGCCTCGAAGACATCGGGCCTCGGCCACGCGGCCTTCCGCGCCCGCAGCCCGCAAGCCCTCCAGCGGCGCGTGCAAGCGCTGCAGGGCTCCGGCTACGAGGTCGGCTGGCACGAGGGCGAATTGGGCCACGGCCCTGCTTACAGGTTCCGCGATCCGGACGAGCACCTGATCGAGCTTTACTATGAGACGGAGTGGTACGAGGCGCCGCCCGAACTCCGCCCCTCCCTGAAGAACCAGGCGCAGCGCTATCCGGCGCGCGGCGTGGGCGTGCGCCGGCTCGACCACTTCAACTGCCTCGCGGTCGACGTGAAGGCCAACCGGGAGTTCTTCGAGCGCTATCTCGGCTTCCGCAACACCGAGCGCATCGTGCTGAACGACGGCACCGAAGCCGGCATGTGGCTGACCTGCACGAACAAATCCTACGACTTCGCCTACACCCGCGAAGCGCATGGCGTGAAGGGCCGCTTCCACCACATCACCTACGCGCTCGACAGCCGCGAGGACATCCTGCGCGCCGCGGATATCTTCCTGGAGCACGGCGTCTACATCGAAACGGGGCCGCACAAGCACGCGGTCCAGCAGACCTTCTTCCTCTATGTCTACGAGCCCGGCGGCAACCGCGTCGAGGTGGCGAACGCCGGCGCGCGCTTGGTGCTAGCGCCGGACTGGAAGCCGATCACCTGGACGGAGGAGGAGCGCAAGAAGGGCCAGGCTTGGGGCCTGAAGACGATCGAGAGCTTCCACACCCATGGCACGCCGCCGCTGCCGGACCAGCACGGGAACGAAGTGGTCGCCGGCCAGGACGACTTGTCGGAGAAAGGGATCGCGTCGTAACGACAAGCCGGCAAAACGGCGCTGGTGGCAAGCGCGCCTTCGGCGGACTCCGTAGCGGGCCGGTGCCATCGCGTGGCCCGCCGAGCGCGGCCGAAGCGAGATCACCGGAGGCCGGCCGGGTTGAAGTAGAGGCGCGGTGTGTCTGGCGCTCAAGGCGCGTTGCGGCGGCCAGCCTCGCGAGCGTGGGCAGGGACGGGTATGACACGGTTCGCGATCATTGGCTTTGGCGAGGTGGGCAGCATCTTTGCCCGCGACCTGCACGCGGCGGGGGCGTCCGGGATCGCCGCCTATGACATCGACGCGGCCGCCCGGGCGCGTGCTGGCGGGTGTGGGTACGTGCATGTTCGGAGCACGGCCGCCGAGGCCGTGGCCTTCTCCGACGTGGTGTTCGTCTCCGTAACTGCTGGTTCGACACTGGCTGCTGCGGAGTCGCTGTCCGGCGGGCTCGATCGCGCGCCGTTCGTCGTGGACGTGAACTCTGTCTCTCCGGCCACGAAGCAGAATGCCGCCCGAGCTGTGACTGAGGCTGGCGGCCGCTACGTCGAAGCCGCGGTCATGACCAGCGTGCCGCCGCAGGGTCTGCGTTCGCCGATGCTGCTCGGCGGCCCGCACGCACAGGCCTTCGCCGAGCTTGCGGGGCCGCTCGGCATGCAGCTCAGGGTGTTCTCCGAACGGATCGGAGAAGCCTCGTCGGTAAAAATGTGCCGGAGCGTCATGATCAAGGGCTTCGAGATCAAGGGCTTCGAGGCGCTGACGCTTATCATGGGTCAGTTTGGTAGCGAGCAGGCTCGGCGTGTGATTCAAGGCTCCGGGATGAGCGGAGCGCCTTGAATGGGTGGGATTGAGCAACTGGCCGAGACCGTCGCGACGGACATGGAGCAACGCCTGCCGGGCCAGCGTAAGACGCAGCGGGGCAAGCTGGCGCTGCTGGTGGCGACGATGCTTCAGGTGCGCAGCGCCAACCTGATGGACGTGGCGGCGTGCCTGCCGCGCCCGGCCGAGCGGCTGGACAGCCGCTATCAGTGGATCAAGCGGTTTCTGGCCAACGCGCGCGTGGTCAGCGACGCCGTCATGGCGCCCTATGGGCGGGAGGTTCTGGCGCGGCTGTCGGCGCAGGGTCAGACCGTGGTCCTGCTCATCGACCAGACCAAGGTGAGCGAGCGCCATCAGGTCGTGATGGTGGCGGTGCGCCTGGGCGGCCGCGCTCTGCCGCTGGCCTGGCGGGTGAAGGAGACCCAGGGCGCGATCGGCTTTGCCGAGCAGCGCGCGGCGCTTGAGGCGGCGGCACGTCTTCTCCCGGCGGGCACCAAGCCGGTGCTGATGGGGGATCGGTTTTACGGCAGCCCCGACCTGATCGCCTGGTGCAGTGGTCAGGGCTGGGATTGGCGGCTGCGGCTCAAACAGGACCTGCTCGTGTTCGAGGACGGCGGCGAGACCACGCTGGCGGCGTGCTTCAGGCGCGGCGAGCACCGGCTGAGGGACATCGAGCTGACCGAGAAACGCGTGCGCACCAACGTCGCCATGGTGCACGAGGCCGGCCATCCCGAACCCTGGATCATCGCCCTGTCGCAGGCGCCCTCGGTCCACACGGCCTTCGATTATGGCCTGCGCTGGGGCATCGAGGCCATGTTCTCCGACTTCAAGAGCCGCGGCTTCGGGCTCGAAGACAGCCAGATCAGGCTTCCCGGACGGCTCGACCGCCTCATCCTGGTCATGGCGTTGGCGCTGTTCTGGGCGGTGTCGACCGGCATGTGGGATGCCGCCCATCGGCCCACCGGCGCCGAAAAAAACCCTGCCACGCCAGACCCCGAAGCTACGCCCGATCCCTCACCTCCTTGTTCAAGCGCGGGCTCCGGCGCATCCACACCTGCCTTCATCTGATGATCCCCCTCCCACCTCTCTGGACCGAATGGCTCATCCCCCAAACTGACTCATGGTAAGGGCGCTGACGACCGAATGCATGCTGGCGGCGCGGCACTACGGCGTGGAACAAGAGGTGCTCCGCTCGTTGGCCGACACGCTGCCCCACGAGGACTGGCCGGGGTTGGCGCGCTATGTCATCAGCCGCGCCCTGCTGCATAGCCGCCGTCGTGCGGAGGAAATGCGCGAGGTGGCGCGCACCGTGGAGGAGGCTGGGGTTGAGCCGCTGCTCAGCTGCGCCATCGCCGAGCGCCAGGACTGGGCTTACGAGCAAGGTCGCCGCCTCTCGCCCGAGCAACGGCCGCTCCCGACCTGGGCGTGCTCCTGGACGAGCTCTCCGGGTCTATGCGCCGGGAGGTCAGTCCGGAGGCGAGTTCATAGCCTCGTCGCCCGACAGCAGCTTTTGGCACGATCCGGAATTGTGCGAAGCACCGCTTTCGGGCCGCCTCCGGACGTTAGAGCGGATTCGACGTAGAGCGTTTTCAGGCGAAGTGGACCCGGTTCGCCGTCGAAACGGGCAAAACAAGAAAAGAGCCGTTTCCACGCATGTGGAAACGGCTCGTTCACATCGTGGTCGCCATAGCGAACCGCACCTCACCATACGGCCAACTGGGATCTACTGGCGGGGGTTCGCCTCGAAAGCGGCAATGATCCTGTCAAGTTCCTGGTGTGTCGGTCGGCGGTCGCGCTCGCCACTCTCGCCCACCAAGCCGAGCCGGCTGAGAGCAATCCTGGCCAAATTGACTTGTTCGGTTGAGACCGTCACACCGTGGACAGCGGCCGCATGAGACAGAACCGTCTTGAAGGTAGTCGATGTCGATGCCCAAAGTGACCGGACCGGCGCCCTCGCGTGCTCGTTCTTTTCCGAACTGGATCAGACGTTCTCGATCAAGCTCCGGCAGGAAGGCGCCCGAGTCGGCTTCCAAGAAGGCAAGACTCGCCGACTTCGAGCGACCGATCCGATTACCTACCTCTTGGAGGTCCTCCCGATACAGGCGCACGAGGTCACCGAAGGTCTTCGCATCGCGCGCCTTGGCGGCGACGGCGGTTTGCGCCGGTCGATTCCGATGCTCGACCTCAAGGGCCCACTGCTCGGCATCTTTGCGGCGCAGGAACGTCTCGCCGACGTACTTGCCCTTCCGCCGCACCTGAGTGCGCCAAGAGCCAGATTTGAGCTTGGCGAAGGTCGTCATTCCGTGTGCGCTGAGGCGTCGAACCACCCAAAAGCGTCGCGTCATGGCGTAGAAAGAGTGCGCACGACCCAACAGCTTGAAGCTACACAAAAAGTGATGTCAAAACAATGTCTTAGGTTCGCCGTGGCCCCAATGATGGATTGGACGGACCGGCACTGCCGGTTCTTCCACCGTCTGCTGTCGCGGCGGGCGCGGCTCTACACCGAGATGGTCACGACGGGCGCCGTGATTCACGGCCCGCGCGAGCGCCTGCTCGGCTTCAGCGCCGAGGAGCATCCGGTTGCGGTCCAACTCGGCGGCTCCGATCCGAAGGATCTCGCGCAGGCGGCGCGCGTCTGCGCCGATTTCGGGTACGACGAGATCAACCTCAACGTCGGTTGTCCATCGGACCGGGTGCAGGACGGCCGCTTCGGCGCGTGCCTCATGCGTGAGCCGGCGCTCGTCGGCGAATGCGTGGCGGCCATGAAGGCGGCGGTTCGGCTCCCCGTCACGGTCAAGTGCCGCATCGGAGTGGACGAGCAGGACCCCGAAGCGGCGCTCGATCAGCTGGCCGAGGCGGCGGTCGCAGCCGGGGCCGATGCGCTGGTCGTCCATGCCCGCAAGGCGTGGCTTCAGGGCCTCTCGCCGCGGGAAAACCGCGATGTTCCGCCCCTCGATTACGGCCGCGTCCGGCGCCTCAAGGCGGCTCGTCCGACGCTGCCCATCGCCGTCAACGGGGGCATCGGGGCAATCGAGGACGCAAAGGCGCACCTGGCCCATGTCGACGGCGTGATGCTGGGGCGCGCGGCCTATCAAAACCCCGAGATCCTGTTATCCGTCGATCCTGATCTTTTCGGCGAGGAGCCGCCCGTGGCGGATGCGTTTGAAGCGGTCGAAGCGTTCGAGCCCTACGTGGCGGCCCGGCTCGCCGAGGGCGTCCGCCTGAGCCAGATGACGCGGCACATCCTCGGCCTGTTCGGGGGCCGGCCCGGCGCACGCGCCTACCGGCGTCATCTCGCCACGGAAGCGACGAAGCCGGGCGCCGGCCTCGACACCCTGCGCGCCGCCGTCGCGCACGTCGCCCGCGCCGGCGATCTTCTCCGGCAAGCGGCGGGATGACCGGGTTCGCTCCCAAGGATCCGGCTTACGCCGACCGCGTTCGGGCGAGCTTCGCCAAGCAGGCGATGATGACGACGATCGGGGCGTCGCTGACGCGCGTCGCGCCGGGCGAGGTGGACGTCGAACTCGCCATCTCGCCCGGCATCTGCCAGCAGCACGGCTTCGTCCACGCAGGGGCGGTCGCGACCGTGGCCGATACGGCGGCTGGCTACGCGGCGTTGACCCTCATGCCCGCCGGGGCCGGCATCCTGACGGCGGAGTTCAAGATCAACCTCGTGTCTCCAGCCGCGGGCGAGCGCCTGATCGCCCGCGGCCGCGTGGTCAAGGCCGGCCGCGTTCTCACCGTCGCGCAGGCCGAAGTCCATGCCGAGCGGAGCGGCGAGCGCAAACTCGTTGCGCTCATGACCGTGACGGCGACGGCCATCCAGGGGCGGGACGGCGTTTCGGATTGAAAGGGTCGCCAAAGGATGTGGAGAGCGATGCTCCGATGATTCTTCGGCGAACCTTGGCGGTTTTCCTCGCGGTCTGGCTCGCGTCGCCTGCGCTGGCCCAGGAGCGGCGCGTCGTCCGGATCGCGACCGAGGGCGGCTATCCCCCTTTCAACTACGTCGATTCCAGCAACCAGCCGCAGGGATTCGAGGTCGACCTCGCCAGGGCCCTTTGCGACGCCATGAACGCGGCCTGCACCTTCGTGCTGCAGGACTGGGATGGCATGATCGATGCCCTCGTCGCCAAGCGGTTCGACGCCATCGTGTCGTCCCTGGAGATTACGGACGAACGGCGGCACCGCATCGCCTTCTCCCAACCGTACTATCGCATGCCCGCAGCCTTCGTCGGACCCAAGGACGCGCCGCTCGGGGATGCGAGCCCGGCGGCTCTCAAGGGCACGACGATCGGCGCAGCCGCGCACAGCGAACATGCGGCGTATCTCGAGGATCGCTACAAGGGCTCCGAGGTCAAGCTCTACGCGAAGCTCGAAGACGCGAGCCTCGACCTCGCCACGGGACGGCTCGATTTCGTCTTCGGCGACAAGCTCGCCCTCTCGAAGTTTCTGGAGACGCCGCAGGGCTCCTGCTGCCGCTTCATCGCCGACGCGCCTCCGGACCCCGCCTATTTCGGCGAAGGCGTCGGGGTCGGGCTTCGCAAGGAGGACAAGGCGTTGAGGGATATGTTCAACCAGGCCATCGGCCGGGTTGTCGACGACGGGACTTACGATCGCATTCGCTCAAAGTATTTCAGCTTCGATGTCAGGTGAGCCGGCCGCACAGTTGCCAGCGAAGGCGGATACAGCTCTTTGCAGGCGCAGAACGCAAAGGCATTCGCCCTTGTCGGGCTGGAGGACTGCAGAATTTTGGCCTCCTGGAAAAAACTTAACGGTTCCTTAACCATGCTCTCGGGATCGTACCGCCGCGGGATCTCACATCGTGTTGAGGTTCGGAGGCGGCCTCATGATCATCGGGGTGCTCAGTCAGAAGGGCGGCGTCGGCAAGACGACGATCGCCGTCAACGCCGCAGCCACGCTCGCGACCCGCGGCAGGCGCGTTCTCCTGGTCGACGCGGATCCGCAAGGAAGTTCGCTCGCCTGGTCGAGCGCACGGGACCGCGATCCGCTATTTCCCGTCGTCGGAATGGCGAAACCGAGCCTCCACCGGGACCTGCCGGAGATCGCCAAGGATTACGACGTAGTCGTGATCGACGGCGCGCCGCGGGTCAACGAACTCGGCCGGTCCGCCATTTTGGCCAGCGACACCATTCTGATCCCGGTGCAGCCCTCGCCCTACGACGTCTGGGCGGCCGCCGTCACGGTGCAACTGATCCGCGAGGCGCAGCAGTTCAGGGAGAGCCTGACCGCCGCCTTCGTGATCAACCGCAAGATCGTCAACACCGCGATCGGGCGCGACGTCGCGAGCGCCCTCGACCATTTCGGAACGCCTGTCCTTCCGGGCCATCTCTGCCAAAGAGTCGTCTATGCGGAAAGCGCGAGCCAGGGCTTGTCCGTGGTGGAGGTCGCGCCCCAGAGCGAGGCCGCGCGAGAAATGGCGACGCTCGTTTCGTCGATCGCTCAGGTTCCTGACAGGAGGCAGGCCGCGTGACCAAGAAAACGATCCAATTCAAGTTGCCGGCCAGGACGGCGGATTCGGATCTCTCGTCGAGAGACCCGGACGATGCCGGACAGTGGGTGGCGGACCCCGTAGGTCCAATGATGTCGGCGGAGGCGCTCGGAACGTTCGTCTCCGAGGCTCCGGCCTGCGCCGACAATGACCAGCCTCTCCGGCCCGAGACGGCGACGTCCGAGCCTTCGGAGGGAGATGAGCCTTTCCTCGCAGCCGGACACCCGAGCCGGGTCAGGGCTCGGGCGTTCCTCCGCGACATCGGAGATGCTGCGGATTGCGGCATCGTTCTGACGCTCGGCCTGCAAGCCATCTCGCGCGAGTGGCTGAGCATGCCCTTGGATGCGGTTCAGAAGAGCTTCGACAGCCTGCAAATCATGCACTGCCGGAGCCTGTCCGAGCTCGTCGCCCTGCAAGCCAGCCTGATGCGGTCGAACATCGAGGATGCGCTCGCCAGAGGCGGGCGGATCGCGCGAATCTCGATGCATGTGATCGGCGAGGCGAATCACGCGGCGTTCGGCCTTCATACGGATGGCAAAGCGTAAAGCGCCAGCTCAACTTCTCACTTCGTGATCCAGGAGGCCCGGCGTTTGCAGCGCCGGGCCTCTCTGCTTTTGTGCAAATCAATTTAACAACCAAAGGTTGAAAAGCAATTCAACCTTTGGTAGAGAGCGCCGCCGTTGCAAAAACGGCGTTGAAAGCATGGAGACCAACATGGCGAAGCGTAACGAGAAGACCGTGAAGGCCGCGAACCCGACCAAGGACTCCGGAAAGGTCAAGCTGGGCGGTTTGAGCCCGAGCCTCCGGCCGGCCCGGATCGTCGATTCCGGCAATGTCCGTCTGGGCGGGCTAAGCCCGGCGCTCTGATCGGGCGGCGCGGCGGCCAGGACGCGCTCGCCCTGGCCGCCGACGCCATTGAAATTTCGCTCACGACCGATGTCGGCACAAGAGTGGAGTCACGCGCCATGACCGGCTTCCAGGCGATTGGGGAAGGCAAGGCTGAGGCGCCCACGCCGCTGGCGCGCTTCTACCGGCTGATCTCGGCCGGACGCGCGCCGCAACGGGCCGACCGCGCCGCCGCAGGCACGTTGCCGACGCGCGCCTTCCGGTTCTGCGAAGCGGTGACGTCAGCCTCCGCGTTCGGATGGTACGTCTTCCCGCCGATCGGCTTCAGCCTCTACTGGGACGGAGGGTCCGATATCCTGTGGACCTACGAGGGTGCGCCGGACTGGCATCCGCTCAAGACGGCCCAGTTTCCCGGCTTCGCCGACCAGTTCGACAACTCCGTCCCGCCCGACATCAAGGGCTTTTCGCCGCCCTTCCTGGGCGTGTTCACCGAACCCGGACTGTTGCAGATCTGGAGCGGTCTGATCGTCCGGACCGCGCCCGGATGGCACCTGCTGGTGCGCGCGCCGGCCAATCTGCCGCGAAGCCAAGGGTATGAAGTCTACGAGGGCATCGTCGAAACCGATCGCTGGTTCGGCCCTCTCTTCACCAACCTCCGGCTGACGCGCACGCACGCGCCGATCGAAATCAACCCGGAGATGCCGCTCCTGCAAGTCCAGCCGGTCCCCGCCGGCGTTTACGGCGAGGCTCTGAACCGGTTCGAGGTGACGCCGGATTTGGCCCGTTTCGGGGCCTCCGACTGGGACGCGTACCGCAAGACGGTCGTGGAGCCGAGCCTCGATCGCGACCGGTCCCGTGGCCAGTACGCCGCCGCTGTCAGACGCCGCCGCAAGCGCGGGGGCGAGGCGGAGGATGCGCCGTCATGCCCGCGGTGACCGCATAGGCTCGCCAGCGAAAGCAGAGTGCGCGCTAATTGTCTGACGCGGCGTGCCGGAGCGTTTCTGAACGACACGCTTGACAGCGCATGCCGCGATGGCGTGCGCGTCAGGTCAATCAACCCCTCTGCGGACACAAAACGTGTGCTGGAGCCCCCATAAGGAGCGCACAGCGCATTCTCTTGCGCCAAAAATTGTTTCCGTGCACGGTGTCGATGCACTCCGTTTCACACTGCAATCGAGCTTCGACAGCCGCTGCCCTTAGTCTCATAGTCTCACGTAGTCTCACGTAGTCTCACGCGCAGCCGCGCTCCGGAGCACAAAAACCGGAAAGGACCGCTCGATGACGCTGAAAGGCAAGGTCGCGATCGTCACGGGATCGACGTCGGGGATCGGCCTCGGCATCGCCCGCGCATTCGCAGGGGAGGGAGCGGACGTGCTGCTCAACGGCTTCGGCGACGCTGGCGAGATCGAGCGGCTGCGCCGGGACATCTCCGATGCGTGCGGCGTGCGGACCGCCTACTCGGGGGCGGACATGTCGAAGCCCGATCAGGTCGCCGGCATGGTCGAGCAGGCGACCGCCGAACTCGGCCGGGTCGACATCCTCGTCAACAACGCCGGCATCCAGCATACCGCGCCCGTGCAGGACTTTCCGGCCGACCGCTGGGACGCGGTCATCGCCATCAATCTCTCGGCCGCGTTCCACGCCACGAAGGCGGCCCTGCCGCAGATGCTGGAGCGCAACTGGGGCCGGATCATCAACATCGCCAGCGCGCACGGCCTCGTCGCCAGCCCCCAGAAGTCGGCCTACGTGGCCGCGAAGCACGGCATCGTCGGCCTCACCAAGGTGACGGCGCTGGAGACGGCCACGACCGGCGTAACCTGCAACGCCATCTGCCCCGGCTGGGTGCTGACCCCGCTGGTCCAGAAGCAGATCGACGCGCGCGCGCAACGCGAAGGGATCGAGGTCTCGCAGGCGAAGTTCGAGTTGTTGGCCGAGAAGCAGCCCTCGCACGAGTTCGTGACGCCGGAGCAGCTTGGGGCCTTCGCGGTCTTCCTGTGCTCGGACGCCGCGTCCCAGATCCGCGGCCAGGCGCTTCCGATGGACGGCGGCTGGACCGCTCAGTAACCCTCTCGCGAGGTGGTCATGCGCAACAAGATCACCACCGCGGCCGAAGCCGTCGCCGTCATCCAGAACGGAGACGCTCTCTGCACCTCGGGATTTGTCGGGATCGGCGTGCCCGATGCGCTCCTGGTCGCGCTCGAAAAACGTTTCCTCGAAACCGGCGGGCCGCGCGACCTTACGCTCCTGTTCGCGGCGGGCCAAGGGGACGGCAAGGACCGCGGGCTCAACGCGCTCGGCCATGACGGCCTGCTCAAGCGCGTCGTCGGCGGCCATTGGGGCCTGATCCCGAAGGTCGGCCGCCTCGCGCTCGAGGGCCAGATCGAGGCCTACAACCTGCCGCAAGGCGTGATTTCGCACCTCTACCGCGACATCGCCGCCGGCAAGCCCGGCACGCTCTCCCGCGTCGGGATCGGCACCTTCGTCGATCCGCGGCTGGAGGGGGGAAAAATCAACGACAGCACCACCGAGGACCTCGTCCGGGTGATGGAGATCGACGGCCACGAGTGGCTGTTCTACCGCGGCTTCCCGCTCAACGTCGCCTTCCTGCGCGGGACCACCGCCGACCCGAACGGCAACGTCACGGCCGAGCGCGAGGCGCTGGATCTCGACAATCTGGCTATGGCCATGGCGGTGAAGAACTCGGGCGGCGTGGTGATCGTGCAGGTCGAGCGGATCGCGCGCGCCGGCTCCCTGCATCCGCGCCAGGTGCTTGTGCCGGGGTCGCTCGTCGATTGCGTCGTCGTCGCGGACCCGGAGCATCATCGGCAAACCTACGCGACCGTCTACAACCCCGCCTACAGCGCCGAAATCAGCGTACCCTTGGAGGGCGTCAAACCGACGCCGTTCGACGAGCGCAAGATCATCGCCCGCCGCTGCGCCATGGAGTTGCGGGCCGGCGCCATCGTCAATCTCGGCATCGGCATGCCCGAGGGGGTCGCCGCCGTGGCGGCCGAGGAGCGCATCAACGAATTCATCACGCTCACCGCCGAACCGGGCGTGGTCGGCGGGGTGCCGGCCTCGGGCCTCGATTTCGGCGCGGCCGTCAACACCGAAGCGATCGTCCATCAGAACCAGCAGTTCGACTTCTACGACGGCGGCGGGCTCGACCTCGCGTTCCTCGGCATGGCCGAGGCGGACGCCGAAGGCAACGTCAACGTCAGCCGGTTCGGGTCGAAGCTCGCCGGCGCCGGCGGCTTCATCAACATCAGCCAGAACGCCCGCAAGGTGGTCTTCGCCGGAACGTTCACGGCCGGCGGCCTCGACCTGAAGATCGAGGACGGGCAACTGCGCATCGCGCACGAGGGGCGGGCGCAAAAGTTCAGCGAGCGCGTCCAGCAGATCACGTTCTCAGGCCGGGTGGCGGCGGCCCAGGACAAGCCGGTGCTCTACGTGACCGAGCGCTGCGTGTTCCGGTTGCGGCCGTCGGGGCTTGAGCTGGTCGAGGCTGCGCCGGGGATCGACGTCGAGCGGGATATCCTGGCTCAGATGAAGTTTCGGCCGATCGTCAACGACGTGCGGCCGATGGACCCGCGGCTGTTCCGCCCCGAGCCGATGGACCTGAGGGACCGGCTCCTCAACCTCGATCTCACCGACCGGCTTGCCTACGACCCCGAGCGCCACATCCTCTTTCTCAACTTCGAGGGGCTTCATGTCGAGCGGCCCGAAGACGTAACGGCGATCCGGGACGCGGTCGCGACCTTGTGCCAGCAGATCGGCCGGCGGGTGGCCGTGGTCGTCAACTACGACGCGTTCCGGCTCGACCAGGACGTGGCGGACGCCTACGCCGAGATGGTCCGCTCCCTGGAGGACGCCTTCTATACCCGCGTGTCCCGCTACACGACGAGCGCCTTCATGCGCGTAAAGTTGGGGCAGGTCCTGACCCGCACCGTCCGCCCCCACATCTTCGAAAGCAAGTCCGAGGCCCAGGCGTTCCACGAGACCGTGGGCGAAGGGTGAAGGGGCAGGGCCGGTCCGGCCTTTCGGCGGCCATGCCCGGTGCGAGCGGCCGGTCAGGTTGCTCTGGCTTCGCAAGGACGAATCCAATCGGGCGGTCGCAGCGGGAGTGGTCATGAGCGTGCACGCTGCAATCGGCAACGGCCATACGCTGCCGCCGATCAGGCGGCGACTGTTCGCGGAAACCGCCTGATGTCCATCATCAAATCGGCCCTGAACGTGCGCAGCGAGGAGTTCCGCGCCAACGCGGCGGCGATGCGCACGCTCGTTGACGACTTGCGCGACAAGGTGGCCCAGGTCGCCCGCGGCGGCTCGGAGGAGGCCCGCGCCCGTCATCTTGCCCGCGGCAAGCTTTTGGCGCGCGATCGCGTCAATGCGCTGCTCGACCCCGGCACGCCCTTCCTCGAACTGTCGCAGCTCGCGGCCTTTGGGATGTACGGCGGCGACGTGCCGGCGGCGGGCGTCGTCGCCGGCATCGGCCGGGTCTCCGGCCAGGAGTGCGTGATCGTCGCCAACGACGCCACCGTGAAGGGCGGCACCTACTACCCGATCACGGTCAAGAAGCATTTGCGCGCTCAAGAAATCGCCGAGGCCAACCGTCTGCCCTGCATCTATCTCGTCGACTCAGGGGGGGCGTTCCTGCCTCTTCAGGACGAGGTCTTTCCCGACCGCGACCATTTCGGCCGCATCTTCTTCAACCAGGCCAACATGTCGGCGAAAGGCATCCCGCAGATCGCGGTCGTCATGGGCTCGTGCACAGCCGGCGGAGCCTACGTGCCGGCCATGTCGGACGAGACCATCATCGTC
The DNA here is from genome assembly GCA_963728675.1 of uncultured Alphaproteobacteria bacterium. Lineage (GTDB taxonomy): Bacteria > Pseudomonadota > Alphaproteobacteria > Rhizobiales > Beijerinckiaceae > JAJKJG01. The sequence continues at coordinate 48,032 of CAVSLO010000007.1, forward strand.
AAAAACCAGGGCACGATTTTTCTGGGCGGCCCGCCGCTCGTGAAGGCGGCGACCGGCGAGGAGGTGAGCGCCGAGGACCTCGGCGGGGCCGACGTGCATACGCGCCTCTCCGGCGTCGCCGACCACTTCGCCGAGAACGACAGCCACGCGCTCTACCTCGCCCGTCAGGTCGTCGCCAACCTGAACCTGCAAAAGCCGATGCCCGTGAAGGCGGCCGCGCCGGAGGACCCGCTCTACGACCCCGCGGAACTCTACGGCGTGATTCCGGCCGACACGCGCAAGCCCTACGACGTGCGCGAGGTCATCGCCCGCATCGTGGACGGCAGCCGGTTCGACGCCTTCAAGGCCCGCTACGGCGACACGCTGGTCACGGGTTTTTCCCACATCAACGGCTATCCGGTCGGGATCGTCGCCAACAACGGCATCCTCTTTTCCGAGTCGGCGCAGAAGGGCGCGCACTTCATCGAACTCTGCGCACAGCGCGGCATTCCGCTGGTGTTTTTGCAAAACATCACCGGCTTCATGGTCGGCCGGAAATACGAGAACCAGGGCATCGCCAAGGACGGCGCCAAGATGGTCACGGCGGTGGCCTGCGCCAGCGTGCCGAAGTTCACGGTGCTGATCGGCGGCTCGTTCGGGGCCGGGAACTACGGCATGTGCGGGCGGGCCTACAGCCCGCGCTTCCTGTGGATGTGGCCGAACGCCCGCATCTCGGTGATGGGCGGCGAGCAGGCGGCAAGCGTGCTGGCGACGGTCCGGCGCGACGGTCTGCAAGGGCAGGGGAAGGATTGGCCCGCGGAGGCCGAGGAGGCGTTCAAGGCTCCGATCCGGGAACAATATGAAACGCAAGGACATCCATACTACGCCACCGCCCGCTTGTGGGACGACGGCGTCATCGACCCGATCGACATGCGCCGGGTCTTGGCGCTCGGCCTCTCGGCCGCGCTCAACGCGCCGATCGAGCCGACGCGCTTCGGGGTGTTTCGGATGTAGGGTCGCTTCTGAAGAGGTGCGGGGCGATGCGCTTAAAATCGCGACACGGCGCGACGGCGCCGCAGCATCCCTCTCCCGCGTGGAGGAGAGGCCGAGACGGCGTCAGCCGTCCGGGTGAGGGGGCTTGGACGAGAGAGCCTCTTCCGGATAGGCCCCCTCATCCCCGCTCGCTGCGCTCCGCTCGCCTTGCGCCTGACCGGCGCAAGGCCCTCTCCCCGCTGGCTAGCTGCGCTAGCAGCTCTGCGGGGAGAGGAGATCAGTGCCCGCCTGGACGCCGTATGCGCGCAGGAGGAGCGCCATGTTCCAAAAAGTTCTGATCGCCAATCGCGGTGAGATCGCCTGCCGGGTGATCAAAACCTGCCGCCGCCTCGGCATCCGGACGGTGGCGGTCTATTCGGAGGCCGACGCCGGCGCGCGGCATGTCCGGCTCGCCGACGAGGCGGTGCTGATCGGTCCCCCGCCGGCGCGGGAGAGTTATCTGCGGATCGACGCGATTCTCGACGCCGCCAAGGAAACCGGCGCCGAGGCGATCCATCCGGGCTACGGCTTCCTGTCCGAGAACGAGGACTTCGCCGCGGCTTGCGCGCGTGAAGGCATCGTGTTCATCGGCCCGCCCGCGGAGGCGATCCGCGCGATGGGCTCGAAGTCCGCCGCCAAGCAACTGATGGAGAAGGCCGGCGTCCCGCTCGTGCCCGGCTATCACGGCGATGAGCAGGACCCGGCCTTGCTGAGAAGCCCAGGCCGACGCCATCGGCTATCCGGTGCTGATCAAGGCCAGCGCCGGCGGCGGCGGCAAGGGCATGCGCATCGTCGAGAGCGGCGCGACGTTCGAGGAGGCGCTCGCCTCGTGCCGGCGCGAGGCCGCCTCCAGCTTCGGCGACGACCGGGTGCTGGTCGAAAAATACCTGCTCCGTCCGCGCCACATCGAAATCCAGGTGTTCGCCGACACGCACGGCGGCGTCGTGCATCTCTTCGAGCGCGACTGCTCGGTGCAGCGCCGCCACCAGAAGGTGCTGGAGGAAGCGCCGGCGCCCGGCATGACGCCCGAGCGCCGCGCGCAGATGGGCCGGGCGGCCTGCGACGCCGCGCGGGCCGTGGGCTACGTCGGCGCGGGGACGGTCGAGTTCATCGTCGCGCCCGACGGGGCGTTCTACTTCATGGAGATGAACACCCGGCTCCAGGTGGAGCACCCGGTCACGGAAATGATCACCGGGCTGGACCTCGTGGAATGGCAGTTGCGCGTCGCCGCCGGCGAGCGCCTGCCCCTGGCCCAGGAGCAACTCACGATTCGCGGCCACGCGCTCGAGGGCCGCATCTACGCCGAGGACGCCGCCAAGGGCTTCCTGCCCTCGACCGGGCGTCTCATCCATCTCGCGCCCCCGCCCGAGACCTTGCACGTGCGCGTGGATAGCGGCGTCGAGGAGGGCGACGAGATCACCCCCTACTACGATCCGATGATCGCCAAGCTGATCGTCTGGGACGAGGACCGCGAGCGCGCCTGCGCCCGGATGCTGCGCGCGCTCGCGCAGTTCCGCGTCGTCGGCGTCGCCAACAACGTCGCGTTCCTGTCGCGACTCGTCGCCTGCCCGGCGTTCGCGTCCGCCGACCTCGACACGGGCCTGATCGAACGCGAGCGGGCGTTCCTGTTTCCCGAGCAGGAGGAGGCGCCCGGCGAGGTGTTCGCGCTGGCGGCGCTGGCGGAGTTGCTGCGCGAATCGCAGCAGGCGGCGAGCGAGGCCGCCGGCCGGGAGGACCCTCATTCGCCGTGGGCCAAGCGCGACGGCTGGCGGCTGAACGCGACCTTTTCGCGCTCGATCAAGTTCCGGGCGGGAAGCCGGGAGAAGGCCGTTGGCGTCACCTATGCGCCGGGCCGCTTTTTTCTTCTCGATGTGGACGGGGTCCCGACCCAGGCACGGGGCCAGCTCGCCCCGAACGGCGCGCTGCGGGCCGAGTTCGGCGGCCGGCGGCTCTCGGCGACGGTCATCGTGGCGGGCGAGAAGCGCCATGTGTTCCTCTACGGGCGCAGCCATCTGCTCGCCGCCGTCGATCCGCTTTATCAGCCCGGCGAAGGGGCGGGCCCCGAGGGCCGGCTCACCGCGCCCATGCCCGGCCGGGTCATCGCGCTTCTTGCCGCGCCGGGGCCGGTCGAGAAGGGCGCGCCGCTGCTCATCCTGGAGGCCATGAAGATGGAGCACACGATCCGCGCGCCCGCCGCAGGCGTGCTCAGAGACTTCCGCTACGCCGTCGGCGATCAGGTTGCGGAGGGCGCGGAACTGGTCGATTTCGAGCCGCACGCCGGGGACGCACGGCGCGAGATCGAGCCGGAGGCGGTCTGAACTGTCCGACGCGGCGTCCGTCGTGCGACCCATTGCGCGTGCGGAGCGTTGAACGAATAGTCGAGTCTGAACCGCGCTGACGGATGACGGTTCAGGCGGCAGAGGAGGGCGGACATGGCCCACCGCATTTCTCTGGACGAGCAGCGCGAGCGCTACGCCGCCCAGATCGCCCGCTTGTCCTGGATCACCGACCCGCGCATCGAGCGCGCGTTCGCAACGATTCCGCGCGAGGCGTTTCTGCCGCCCCCGCCCTGGACCGTGTTCCCGCCGGGCGGGTGGCTCAAGCATCCGACCTCCGACCCCGCCGACCTTTACGACGATGTTCTGGTGGTGCTGGACAGCAGCCGCGGCGTCAACAACGGCCAACCCTCGCTCCACGCCGCATGGCTCGCCGCCGTCGATCCGCAGCCGGGCGAGACCGCCATCCACGTCGGGGCCGGGACCGGCTACTACACGGCGATCCTCGCCATGCTCGTGCTCCCCGACGGGCATGTGTACGCTTATGAAATCGACGCGATGCTGGCCGCCATGGCCAAGCGCCACCTCGAGCTGTTCGAGCACGTCATCGTGCGCGCCGAGTCCGCCATCGGGACGGACCTGCCGGAGGCCGACGTGATCTACGTCAACGCCGGGCTCGCCGCGCCTGATCCGGCGTGGCTGAAGACGCTGCAACCCGGCGGACGGCTGATCTTCCCATGGCAGCCCTTCGGGCGCGGCGGCGGAGGCGTCGCGATGCTGCTGACGCGCGCGGAGGGCGGCTTCCGGGCGCGGGCGACCATGCAGGTGGGCTTCATCGAATGCGAGGGCGCCGAGCCCGGAGAGGTTTCGGGCGGCCAGATGGATTTCGAGGCCGTCGAGCGCACCCGTTCGGCGTGGCTGGTGGAGGAGCGGCCGCCGGACGAGACGGCGACGGCGGTCTATGACCGAGTATGGTTCTCGTCCGACGATATCCCCTCGCCTGACCGGGATTGACGGGATCGTGATATCCGCCTCGCACGCAACGCATTATCTAGTGCGCAGGAGCGTGACGGATGCACGACACTTTGCCGTTGTTGGAAAAAATTCCGTTCCCGGCCCTCCGGCGCAGCGCGCTCACGACGATTCAGGTCAATCTCGGCTACCGCTGCAATCAGTCCTGCCTGCATTGTCATGTGGCGGCCGGGCCGAACCGCACCGAGGCGATGAGCGAGGAGACGCTCGCGCTCGTCGTGGAGGTGCTCGGCAAGCGCCGCGTCGCGACTCTCGATGTCACGGGCGGCGCGCCGGAGTTGCACCCCGGCTTTCGCCGGCTGGTCGCGGCGGCGCGCGATCTCGGCGTCAAGGTCATGGACCGCTGCAACCTCACCATTCTGCTTGAGAGCGGGCAGGAGGACGTCGCGGATTTTCTGGCCGGGCAGCAGGTCGAGATCGTGGCTTCGCTGCCGTGCTACCTCGAAGACAACGTCGACCGGCAGCGCGGGAAGGGCGTGTTCGAGAAAAGCATCGCCGGCCTGCGAAAGCTCAACGCGCTCGGCTACGGCGATCCCCGGACGGGTCTGACCCTGAATCTCGTCTTCAACCCGCAAGGGCCGAGCCTGCCGCCGAATCAAGGCGCGCTCGAAGCCGACTACAAGCGGACGTTGCTCGAACGCTACGGCGTCGTCTTCAACGCGTTGTTCGTTCTCGCCAACATGCCGATCCAGCGCTTCGGCTCGATGCTCGTCTCCAAGCGCCAGTTCGACGGCTACATGGGCTTGCTGCAGGGCGCGCATCGGCCCGAGAACCTGGCCGGGGTGATGTGCCGCTCGCTCGTCAGCGTCGATTACGAAGGCTTTTTGCACGACTGCGACTTCAATCAAATGTTGAAGCTGCCGCTTGGCGGCCGCGACCGGGCGCATCTGCGCGACCTTCTCGCCGACGATCTCCAGGGCCGGCCGATCCGCGTCGCCGGCCACTGCTTCGGCTGCACGGCCGGGCAGGGTTCGAGCTGCGGCGGGGCGCTGAAGGACGCGGCGGAGTGAGCCAACTGTCGATCATCGTCCCCGTCCTGAACGAAGCCGCAGCGATCGCGGCGCATCTCGCGGCGCTCGCGCCGCTGCGGGCGCGCGGCACGGAGATCATTGTCGTCGATGGCGGCAGCGAGGACGGCACGGCCGGGCAGGCGAGGGCGCATGCGGACCGGGTGCTCGCCGCCCCGCGCGGCCGGGCGAGCCAGATGAACGCGGGCGCGCGGGCCGCCAACGGCGATGTGCTGCTGTTCCTGCACGCGGATACGCGCCTGCCGGACGGCGCCGACCGGCTGATCCGGGATGCGCTCGCCGCAACGGGACGGGTTTGGGGGCGCTTCGACGTGGCGATCGAGGGCCGCCATCCGCTGCTGCCCGTCGTGGCGGCCCTGATGAACGCCCGCTCGCGCCTCACCGGCATCGCCACGGGCGATCAGGCGATCTTCGTGACCCGCGCGGCTTTCACGGCGGCCGGCGGCTACGCCGATCTCCCGCTGATGGAGGACCTCGTGCTCTCCCGCGCTCTCAAGCGCCTGTCGCGGCCCGCCTGCATCGCCGCGCGCGCCAAAACCTCGGGACGGCGCTGGGAGACGCACGGCGTTCTTCGCACCATCCTGACCATGTGGCGGCTGCGCCTCGCGTTCTTTATGGGCGCCGACCCGCGCGGCCTTGCGGCCGTCTACGGCTATCGTCCGCGTGCCTGACGCGACGGCCATCGCCGTCCTGGCCAAGGCGCCCGTCGCGGGCTACGCCAAGACGCGGCTCATCCCGCATCTGGGAGCCGAGGGGGCGGCGGCGCTGCAGGAACGCCTGATCGCGCGCGCCGTCGATACGGCGCTCGCGGCCGGGATCGGTCCCGTAACGCTGTGGTGCGCCCCGGACGCCGATCATCCGTGCTTTCAGGAGGCCGCGCGGCGCGAGTCCATCGCGCTCGCCATTCAGCCGGAGGGCGATCTGGGCGCGCGGATGCTGGCGGCGTTCCAGGCGGTGGGCCGACCTCTGGTTCTGATCGGGACCGATTGCCCGGTTCTGACCCCGGCGGACCTGCGCAACGCCGCGGCGGCGCTCCAAAACGAGGCGGACGTGGCGATGGCCCCCGCCGAGGACGGCGGCTACGGCCTGATCGCCGCTTGCCGGGCGTTCCCGCATCTCTTCGTCGACATGCCCTGGAGCACGGATGGGGTGGCGGCGCTGACGGCGGACCGCGCCCACGAGTCGGACTTGCATCTCACGATGTTACGGAAGGTCTGGGATGTGGACACTCCGGCGGACCTTGAACGCCTGTCCCAATCGGGATTGCTGCTTCGTAGCGAATAAGCACAATCCAGGTCGCGGTGGCCAGCATCCCTTAAGTTCCGCTTTTGTTCTCTACACTCATAGGATTACGCAGTTAGGCGGGATGCGCTCTCCTTCACCGAGGGAGCCGCCGTGCACACCGGGTTTGGAGGCGGAGGGGAGGCGGTCCCGCGGCGCTCATCCGGTGATGGGCGACTCGGGCGGTTGCCGGCCTGGGGACATCCCATGCGAACGCGGGGGGTCCGACGAGCCCTGCCCCCGGCCACTACGTGCCGGGCGCGCTGCCGAGCGCTCAAGCCGCTCGTCTGAGCCGTGACGAGCAAGAGGAGGCCGGGACCCGAACAGAACCGGCTCGCTGAGAGCTCCGGTGTGCGGAACGGGCGGCTACCGTTGCTGCAAAGCAACATACGTGAATCATCCCCAATAATGCCCCGTGCCGATCCAACCTCCGCCGCGATCCCGCCATAAACCAGGATCAGGTCTCGAATCGTGCAGAAAAGCTTACGATTCAAGGCTTTACGAGTGGCGGTCCAGAGGGGCGCGGGGCTGGCTTCAGAGCCCTGCCACGGATCTCGGCGGCTCTCGCCTCGTCAAGCGGGCGTGTTGCCGGTCACGACGGTTCCGTGCTGAACCCCGGCGAGCCACGCCGGAAAAGCGGATGAAAAAGTCATGGATGCGCGTCTGATCGACAAGTCGAAACTTCCCAGCCGCCATGTGACGGAGGGGCCCGAGCGCGCCCCGCATCGCTCCTACTACTACGCCATGGGGCTGACCCGGAGCAGATCCACCAGCCCTTCGTCGGCGTCGCGACCTGCTGGAACGAGGCCGCGCCCTGCAACATCGCGCTGATGCGGCAGGCTCAGGCCGTCAAGAAAGGCGTCGCGGCGGCGGGCGGCACCCCGCGCGAATTCTGCACCATCACGGTGACGGACGGCATCGCCATGGGCCACCAGGGCATGAAGTCGTCGCTGCCGTCGCGCGAGGTGATCGCCGACTCGGTCGAGTTGACGATGCGCGGTCACGCCTACGACGCGCTCGTCGGCCTGGCGGGCTGCGACAAGTCCCTGCCCGGCATGATGATGGCCATGTGCCGCCTCAACGTGCCGTCGATCTTCATCTACGGCGGCTCGATCCTGCCCGGCACCTTCAAGGGCAAGCCCGTCACCGTCCAGGACGTGTTCGAGGCGGTCGGAAAATACTCGGTCGGCGCGATGTCCGACGAGGACCTGGAGGAGCTGGAGCAGGTCGCCTGCCCGTCGGCGGGCGCCTGCGGCGCGCAGTTCACCGCCAACACGATGGCGACGGTGTCGGAGGCGATCGGCCTCGCCCTGCCGTATTCCGCCGGCGCGCCTGCCCCTTATGATATGCGCGACCGCTTCTGCGCCACGGCGGGCGAGATGATCATGGAATTGATCACGCGGCAAATCCGCCCGCGCGACATCGTCACTCGCAAGGCGCTCGAGAACGCCGCGGTCGGTGGTCGCGGCCTCCGGCGGCTCGACCAACGCGGCGCTGCATCTGCCGGCCATCGCGCACGAGTGCGGAATCAAGTTCGACCTGTTCGACGTCGCCGAAATCTTCAAGCGCACGCCCTACATCGCCGACCTGAAGCCCGGCGGGCGCTACGTCGCCAAGGACCTGTTCGAGGTCGGCGGCATTCCGCTCCTGATGAAGACGCTGCTCGACCACGGCTATCCTGCATGGCGACTGCCTGACCGTGACGGGCCGCACCATGGCCGAGAACCTGGCCTCGCGTGCAGTGGAACGCCGACCAGGACGTGGTGCGCCCGGCGGACGATCCGATCACGCCGACCGGCGGCGTCGTCGGCCTGAGAGGCAATCTCGCCCCCGAGGGCGCGATCGTGAAGGTCGCCGGCATGCCGCACGACAAGCAGACGTTCCGCGGCCCGGCGCGCTGCTTCGACGGCGAGGAGGCCTGCTTCGAGGCGGTCAGGAACCGCACCTACCGGGAGGGCGAGGTTCTGGTGATCCGCTACGAGGGCCCGCGGGGGGGCCCGGCATGCGCGAGATGCTCTCGACCACGGCGGCGCTCTACGGCCAGGGCATGGGCGACAAGGTGGCGCTCATCACCGACGGCCGGTTCTCGGGCGCGACGCGCGGCTTCTGCATCGGCCATGTCGGGCCGGAGGCGGCGGTCGGCGGCCCGATCGGGCTCTTGCAGGACGGCGACATCATCGCGATCGACGCCATTCAGGGCACGATCGAGCGTCGAACTATCGGACGCGGAGTTGGAGCAGCCGCCGCGCGGCGTGGCGTCCGCGCGAAACACGAGTTCGGCTCGGGCTACCTCTGGAAATACGCGCAGACGGTCGGTTCGGCCAAGGACGGCGCCGTCACCCACCCCGGCGGCGCGCAAGAAAAACAAAGCTATGCGGATATCTAATTCTATTACGGCCGCGATCGGCGCGCTCATCCTTGGCGCGGCGGGGCCAGGCTTGGCCCTTGACGCCCCGGCGGCGCGCCCGCAGGCTTTGGCCTCGCCAGGGCAGAGCTTCGGATCGGCGCGGGAGGCGCTCCGCACGGGCGTGCGCGACTACAACGCCGGAAACAAGCTCGGCGCGGCGCGCGCCCTGGAATACGCGGCAGGGCAGGGGCACGCGCTGGCGCTGTGGAAGCTCGGGCGCATGTACGCCGACGGCGACGGCGTTCCGCATAACGACCTCAGAGCCTTCGAGTACTTCTCCAAGATCGCCGACGAGAACGCGGAGGAAAGCCCGCATTCCCCGAACGCCAGCGTGGTCGCGAGCGCCTTCGTTGCGCTCGGCACCTACTTCCTCGACGGCATCAAGGGCACTTACGTGAAGCCCGATGCGGCTCGCGCGCACGAGATGTTCCGGTTCGCAGCCTCGTACTTCGGCGACTCGAACGCGCAGTACAGTCTGGCGCGACTGTACCTTGAGGGGACGGGCGTCGATCCCGACGCCCGACAGGCGGCGCGCTGGTTCAATCTCGCCGCCGAGAAGGGCCATTATCAGGCGCAGGCGCTGCTCGGCCACCTGCTCGTGAGCGGGGAGGGCATGCCGCGCCAGCCTGCGCGGGGGCTGATGTGGCTCACCCTCGCGCGCGACGCGGCCGATCCCGTGAAGGACAAATGGATTTCGGACCTCTACCAAAGGGCGCTCGAAGGAGCGGATGATAACGACCGGCAGGTGGCTCTCGCCCATCTCGAGCAGTTCCTGCAAGCGGAAGCGCTGACGGTCCGGCCTCTCGCCTGCCTCAAACCGCAAGATCGATCATGACGGGAACGTGGTCCGACGGCTTGTCCCAGCTGCGCATGGCCTTGTGGATCGCGACGCCGGCCAGCCGGTCGGCGGCCTGCGGCGAGAGCAGCAGCATGGTCGATGCGGATGCCGTTGTTCCGTCTGCCAGGCGCCGGCCTGGTAGTCCCAGAAGGTGTAGAGCGCCCGGCCGCCGTCGGCTCGCAGGCGCACGGCGTCGGTGAGCCCGAGGTTCATCAGCGCGCGGAAGCTTGGCGCGGCTCTCGGGCTGGAAGAGCGCGTCGCTCACCCAGGCCTCCGGGAGCTTGGCGTCGCGCGGCTCGGGGATGACGTTGTAGTCGCCGGCCAGCACCAGCGGCTCCTCCAGCGCGAGCAGGTCGCGGGCGTGGGCGCTTGAGCCGGTCCATCCAGGCGAGCTTGTAGGCGAACTTCTCGCGTGCCGATCGGGTTGCCGTTCGGGCAGGTAGATCGAGGCGACCCGCACCGACGCCGGCGGCGCCGGGATCACCGCCTCGATGTAGCGCGCCTGCTCGTCGCTCGTCGCCGCCGGGCAGGCCGCGGCGGACGTCCTCGATCGGGCGTCTTCGACAGGATGGCGACGCCGTTGTAGGCCTTCTGGCCGTGGATGGCGACGTTGTAGCCGAGCCGTCTCGAACGCCTCGGCGCGGGAACGCCTCGTCGACGCACTTGATCTCCTGCAGGCAGAGCGACGTCGGGCTCGGCGTCCTTGAGCGAACGCCAGCAGATGGTCCAGCCGCGGCTTGACGGAGTTGACGTTCCAGGTGGCGATGCGCATGGGGTTCGTGTGCTGTGGCGCCCCGAAAGCATCCTCACGCGCTGGAGGCCTTAGAAGCGTCCGCCGATCCCGAGGTTTCCGCCTGGCGTGAACGAGGGCTTGACCCTCGATTCGCCGCCCTCGCCGCGGTCGATGTCCGGCGGGTATAGGCGCCTGCCTTCCGCTTGCGATGAAGGCGACTTCGGCGCATTCGCGGCGCGCGGTTTGGTCTGCGCCGCCCGCTTCTCGCGTTTGGGTTTGGCCGATCGAGCCTTGCCGCCCTCGGTTGGTTCGGGCGGCGCAGCTTCGCTCGGGGTGCGCAGGTCAGGCGGGACCGTGAGCGCCTGAGCGTGGGCCTGCCCGAAAGATGCGCCGGCCATCAAGCCGCATGCAAGCGCCAAACCCTTCAAACCGTGCCGGATCATCGTCGATCTTCCCTCGCCTTTCGGCTCAACCCTGTCGTTGGCCACCTGCCACCACTTGTCGGTACGGCGCAAGCTCCTTTGCGCTGAATCTCGTCGCATGGCCCTGAACCTTGGCCGTTATGCGGCGTTGGCTTGTTGCTGGGGTGCTCGCTGAAGCGTTCAACCGTTCTACGCCGAAGGAGGCGTTCATGAAGTCCGTTCTCGTGTCATCTCTCGCCGGGGTTTTTGCGGTCCTGATGCTCGCCGGCGCATCCCCGTCCGCCGCTCAGGAGATCGTCGCGCCCGGTTCTTACGACGGCTATTACGACTACGGCCGTCCCGTCCCGCCCCGGCCCATCCCGAACGTCGCGTCCGAAACCGTGGTCACGACCACGCGCCGCGTCGTCACCGCGCCGACATATGACGGCTATGGGCCGCCGCAAGCCGTCGTGACGACGCGCAAGGTCGTCACGACGGCCCCTGCTGCGCCGCTCGACCTCGCGCCCGCTGGTTTCGCGCTGCCTCCGCCTCCGCCGCGCCGGATCGTCAAGGACGTGCTGGTCGCGCCTGCCTTCGGCGAGCAGGTCGTGACCCGCCGCATCGCGCCGGCTCAGCCGGTGGTGATCGAGGAGCGCCGCGTCGAGACGACGCGCCGGATCATCGGTCCGTCGCCCGATTGGACGGAGTGACAAAGGCTTTCGACTAGAGGCCGGTCCGGCAGTCCGCCCTGCCGGGCGGTTTCGGCAAGACTTCCTCGAAATACTCCCGCGTTTCGAGAATGCGGGTGCTGAACCGCGTGGCGCGACGTCTGTCCGCGCCGCGCGTCAGGCCCATGCCTTGAGCCAGCCGAGCCCGTCTTCGGTGCGTCCCCGCGGCCGGTACTCGCAGCCGACCCATCCCTCGTAACCGAGTTCGTCCAGCACGGGCATGAGATAGCCGTTGTTCAATTCGCCGGTGTCGGGCTCGTGCCGCTCCGGGACGCCCGCGATCTGAACGTGCCCGACGCCGGAAAAATATTTTCGCAGGGTCATGCTCACGTCGCCCTGGACGATCTGGGTGTGATAAAAATCCATTTGGACCTTGAGGTTGGCTTCTCCGACCTCCGCGCAGATCGCGTGTCCTTCGTCCTGCGTGTTGAGGAAAAAGCCTGGAATGTCCCGCGTATTGATCGGCTCGATCAGAAGCGTGCGGCCCTCCTTGGCGAGTTCCCGCGCGGCGTAGCGCAGGTTTTCGACGTAGACGGCGCGGTGCCTCGCCCGGTCCGCGCCCGCGGGCAGCAGTCCCGCCATGGCGTGCAGGCGCTCCGTCCCGAGCGCCCGCGCGTAGTCGAGCGCCTTCGCCACGCTGGCGCGAAAGTCCGCCTCGCGCCCCGGCAGGGAGGCGATGCCCCGTTCGCCGGCCGTCCAGTCGCCGGGGGGCATGTTGAACAGAGCGTTGGTCAGCCGGTTCTCCTGGAGCCAGTCGGCCACCTCCTGCGGCGGGTGATCGTAAGGGAACAGGAACTCGACCCCCTTGAACCCGGCCTTCGCGGCCCTGAAGAACCGCTCCGGAAAGGGGACCTCGTTGAACATCATGGTCAGGTTGGCCGCGAACTTGGGCATGGGCTCCTCCGGTTCCCGATGAGGCGTCAGCCGGACTGGCCGGCCGGGCCGAAGACGGCGTTCAATTCGGCGATCTGCCCCTCGTCGAGCGGACGAGTCGGCGTGTTGCGCAAGAGCAGGAACAGCTTCGCCGTCTCCTCCAACTCCTCGATCGCGTTGACGGCGGCGTCGAGGCTCGCCCCGGACACCACCGGCCCGTGGTTGGCGAGCAGCACGGCGCAGTGCCGGCAAGCGCTGCCGCGGATGGCGTCGCCGAGCTTCGGATCGCCGGGGCGGTAATACGGGATCAGCGGCAGCCGGCCGATCTTCATCACGTAATAGGCCGTGAAGCGGCGGGATGCAGTCGTCGGGGTCGAGCCCGTCCATGCAGGAGACGGCCGCCGAATGCGTCGAATGCAGATGCACGATGGCTCCGGCCTGAGGGCGCTCCTCGTACATGGCGCGGTGCAGGAACGACTCCTTGGAAGGCGCATCGCCGGCCATGTGCCGGCCGGCCGCGTCGAGCCTCGACAGGCGCGCGGGGTCGAGCCGGCCGAGGGAGGCGTTGGTCGGCGTGAACAGCCAGCCATCCTCCAGGCGCACGCTGATGTTGCCGCTGCTGCCGGCGGTCAGCCCCCGCTCGAAAATCGAGCGGCCGATCTCGCAGATGCTGTCGCGCAGACGGTTCTCCGCCGCATGCGCGGCGTTGATCGCGGAGGTCATGGCAGACGGCTCCAAGCCTTGAGGAAGAAGTCCGGCGTCCCGAAATTTCCGGACTTCAGGGCGAGCGCCAGCGGACGCCCGCCCTCGTCCGGCAGCGTCGCCGTCCACGGCACGCCCGGATCGATTTCCGGCCCGATCCGCAGCCCCTTGACGCCCAGCGCTTTGACCACGGCTCCGGAGGTCTCGCCGCCCGCGACGATCATTTGTCCGACCCCGAGTTGGACCAGCCCTTGCGCGACGGCGGCCAGCGCGTTCTCCACAAGCGCCCCAGCCCGCTCGACCCCGAGATCGGCTTGAGCCGCCTTCACCGTCTCCGGGGCAGCGGTCGCATAGATCAGGACGGGTTCGTTGATCACGCGCGACGACGCCCATTCGAGCGCATCGCCGACGACATCCTTGCCTTGGGCAAGGTCGGCCGGGACCACCTGGAAGGCCGGATGGCGCTCGCGCATGGCGGCCACCTGGCCCTGCGTGGCGTTGGAGCAACTGCCCGCAATCACGGCCCGCAGACCGCCGATGGTCGGCAGCGCGTCCGCTCTGACGTCCTCGGCGAGCAGACCCTGGCGGCGAAAGTTCTGCGGCAACCCGAGCGCAACGCCCGAACCCGCCGTGACCAGGGCTAAGTCTGCGCACGCCGCGCCGAGTTCCATGAGGTCGTCGTCCGACACGGCATCGACCACGGCGAAGCCGCACCCTTGCCGGCGCAATGCGCCGAAGCGCTCGACGATCGCGGACGCGCCCCTCGAAACAACGGCGTAATCGACGAGGCCGACCTTGCGCTTCGCCTGCTGCTGCAACACTCGGACGAGGTTGGCGTCGGTCATCGGGGTGAGCGGATGGTCGCGCATGCCGCTCTCGTTCAGCGGCACGTCCCCGACGAACAGATAGCCCTTGTAGATGGTGCGCTGATTGGCCGGGAAGGCGGGGCAGGCGATGGTGAAGCCGGTTTCCAGCGCATCCATCAGGGCTTCGGCGACGGGGCCGATGTTGCCGCGCGGGGTCGAGTCGAAGGTGGAGCAGTATTTGAAGTAGAATTGGCGACAGCCGGCTCCTTGCAGGGAGCGCAAGGCGGCCAGCGACTCGTCGATCGCTTCGGCGACCGGGGCGGTGCGGGACTTGAGCGCGATCACCACCGCGTCGATGTCATCGGGGAGCGGTCCCGTCGGCACGCCGATCATCTGGATCGTGCGCATGCCGGACTTGACCAGCATGCCGGCCAGATCCGTGCCGCCGGTGAAGTCGTCTGCGATGCAGCCCAGCAATGCGCCCACGTCGGTTCCTCCTCGCCCGTTTCGTTCTCCGCTTGGCGCGGCCTTGCGGCCCGATCATCCTAACCCTTGCGAGCGGCTGGCGCAGCCGGGAAACCGGCGTCACAAGCGCTTTCGGACCTCCTCCGCAACCCGATCCGGCGTGACGCCAAAATGGGCGAAGCGGCCCTCCGTTGTCACCCTCGGGAGGCGAGGCGCCATGACCGCAGTGCTAATGAAAGGACCAGCCTGCGGCTCGGTCTTCGGAGCGATCGAGAGGGCGGCCGTGCATTCTGAGCCCGTGCCCGAAGAGGAGAGCCCTGTGCGGTGGCGCACGCCGACGTCCCTCCCGAAGGCTTAATGTCGCTCCCATCTAATCCGGTAGGATTTCTCTCGATCAGGAGGTTGCGCCATGACACGCCAAACGAATTGGAAGCGCCTTGCGGGCTTTGCCGTCCTGGGGCTCCTGGCGGCGACATCGGCCAGCGCCGGCGGACGCGGCGGAGGCTCGAACGGCGGCGGCGACTCCTGGCTTCGCGGCGAGTTGCAGAACCCGCAGTTCGTCCAGCCCGGCGGGTTCGCCGCGCCGAACCGCTACGAGCCCCGGCCGTTCTACGGCTACGGCTACCCTTACACCCCCTACGCCGATCCCCGGCTGGTGATCCGGGCCCACCCGTCCCGGTCCTACGGCTACGGCTGGTAAGAACCGCGGAACTGACGGCGGCCGCGGGTGACAGGGCGAAGCGCCTGAGCTAAGCCGGCCCATGCTCGAAGGCCTGCCCCCGCACCGCCCGACCCACGTCATGCGCTTGCACACTAGCGAGCGCTCGGCGCGGGCGATGACCGATCTGCTGGGCGAGGTGTTTGATCCGACGGAGACCGCGGTCGCCGCCTTTGAGCCCGAGGGCGGCGGGCCGTGGCTGCTGGAGGCATACTTCGCCCGCGAGCCGGACGAGACGGCGATCCGCAACCTCGTGCGGCCGATCGTAGGTCCGCAGGCGGATGCCGCGAGTTTCGAGCGGCTCGACCCGAAGGATTGGGTGGCGGCTTCGCTCGAAGGTCTGCGGCCCGTCCGCGCCGGACGCTTTCTCGTTCACGGCTCCCACGATCGAGGAATCGCGCGCTTCAACGATTGGGCCCTCCAGATCGAGGCGGCGCTCGCCTTCGGCACCGGCCACCACGGCACGACGAGGGGCTGCCTGCTGGCGCTCGCGGACGAACTGAAGCGCCGCCGCCCACGCCGCATGCTCGACGTCGGGACCGGCACCGGCATCCTCGCCCTCGCGGCCGCGAAGGCCCTCAAGCGCCCCATCGTAGCGGGCGACCTCGACCCCGAAGCGGTGCGGAGTGGCGCGAGACAACGCTCGTCTCAATGGCGTCGGCCGTCTCGTGACGTTTTACGTCGCCCCCGGCGCGCGGCATGGAGCGGCTGACCGGCCGCGCCGGTTCGATCTCGTCACCGCCAATATCCTGGCGCGGCCCCTCAAGCGCCTTGCGCCCGCGCTGGCGCGGGTGTTGGCGGGCGACGGCGCGCTGATCCTGTCGGGCCTCCTCGCCCGCGACGCGCCGGGCGTGCTCTCCGCCTATGCGGCGCAGGGCTTGGCGCTCAAGCGCCGCCGCGACCTCGACGGCTGGGCGACGCTGGTCCTCAAGCGCGGCGGCATGAGCCCGCGCCCGCTCAGGAGCCGCCGACCCCGATGAGCCGGTTTCAAAGTTTCGACGACGCGACCGACCCGTCCCACGGTCCGCCCCGGATCGCCCGGCTGCGCGAGGAGCTCGCACGGCGCGGGCTCGACGGCTTCATCGTGCCGCGCGCCGACGAGCACCAGTCGGAATACGTGCCCCCGAACGCCGAGCGGCTCGCCTGGCTCACCGGCTTCACGGGCTCGGCCGGGACGGCGGTGATCCTGGGCGGCAAAGCCGCTCTGGTGGTCGACGGGCGCTACACGTTGCAAGCGTCCGAGCAGGTCGACACGGCGGTCGTCACGCCCGTGCCGCTCGTCGAAACGAGCGTCGAGGCCTGGATCGAGGCCAATCTCCCACCTGGCGCGACGCTCGCCTACGATCCGTGGCTGCACACGGCCGACGGCGTGAAACGACTGGAGAAGGCGGCCGCCAAGGCCGGCGCGACGCTTTTGCCGGTGGATGGCAACCTTGTCGACGCGATCTGGACCGATCGCCCCGCGCCGCCCCGCGCCCTGGTGCGCCCGCATCCGCTCGAATACGCCGGCGAGGCGAGCGAGGCGAAGCTCGCCCGCATCCATGAAAAACTCGAAGCCGAGAGGCTTGACGCCCTCCTGGTTTCGGACCCGCATAACCTCGCCTGGACCTTCAACATCCGCGGCGGCGACGTGGCCCACACGCCCCTGCCCCTCGGGTACGCGCTGATCCCGCGCGAAGGCCGCCCGACCGTGTTCCTCGATCCCGCCAAGCTGACGAACGAGGCCGGAGCGGCGCTCGGCGTCGTGGCCGAGGTTGAGCCGGCGGAGACGCTGCCGGCGGCTCTCGACGCGCTCGGCCGTGTTGCGGCGCGGGTGCGGATCGACGCCGCCACGGGCGGGGTGGCCCTAGCGCGGCGGATCGAAGCGTCGGGCGGGACCCCCGATATCGGTCCCGACCCGATCACGCTCATGAAGGCGGTCAAGAACGCCGCCGAGATCGCCGGGACGCGCGCGGCGCACCTGAGGGACGGCGCCGCCCTCGTGCGGTTTCTGGCTTGGCTCGATCAAGAGGCGCCCTCGGGGCGCCTCACCGAAATCGACGCAGTCGAGGCCCTTGAGGCGTTCCGGGCCGAGACGGGGGCGCTGAAGGACATCTCCTTCCCGACCATCTCGGGTGCGGGTCCGAACGGCGCCATCGTGCATTATCGGGTCACGCGCCAGACGAACCGAACCCTCCGGCCCGGCGAACTGTTCCTGATCGACTCCGGCGCGCAGTACGAGGATGGCACGACCGACGTCACCCGCACCGTCGCGATCGGCGAGCCGACTGCGGAGATGCGCGACCGCTTCACCCGAGTGCTCAAAGGCCACATCGCCATCGCGCGCGCCGTGTTCCCGAAAGGCGCGTCGGGGGCGCAGATCGATGCGCTCGCCCGGCTCTCGCTCTGGAGCGTCGGTCTCGATTTCGACCATGGCGCCGGGCACGGCGTCGGCAGCTATCTGTCCGTGCATGAGGGGCCGCAGCGCATCTCGAAGCTCGGCCATGCCGCGCTCGAACCCGGCATGATTCTGTCCAACGAGCCCGGCTACTACAAGGCGGGCGCCTACGGCATCCGGATCGAAAACCTGGTGCTGGTTGAGACGCGCGCGATAGCCGGGGCGGAGCGCGCCATGTTGGGCTTCGAGACGCTCACGCTCGCGCCGATCGACAGAGCTCTGATCGAGCCCGCGCTGATGACGCCGGAGGAGAGCGACTGGCTCGAGGCTTACCATGCGCACGTGCGCGCGGCGCTGTCGCCGTGGGTCGATGAGCGCACGCGCTCGTGGCTTGAGGGAGCGACGAGGGTGCGTGCTCGAAGAGGGCTCGTCGACGCTGGATAAACCTCTTTGCAGGACACGGGTGATTTGCGCCCGTCGGCATGAATCGCGGCGGCCGCGAAACCGAACGGATGTGAACCAAAACGGCAGTTAACGGGCCAGGACGGCCCAATCCGCCTTGCGCGGGCAGGCTTGGCTATGGCGCCTGAGCCCTGGCCAAGCTAACATGGCTGCGGATCACCTGGACGAGGCTGCCATGCGCACACAATCCTGTTTTGCACGGACCTTCGCAATTATGGGAAAGCGTGGTTGGGCGCGCGTCCGCGCTGGAGTTTTCCGGGGCGGCCGGAGCGCCATGGCCCGGCTCGTCCCGGCTGCGGTTGCGGCCGGCATGGCCGCAAGCGCGCCCGCGCTGGCGGCCGATATGCCGCGGCCCGGACGATGCACGGTCGGGCCCGGCCCGACGGCTCTTCTGAAGCGGGTCCAGCTCCGGCCGAACCCGGCCGGCGCGGCGATCGTGTTCACCTTCGAGGGAACCCGCATTCCGCAGCCCCGGCTGCGGTCCGTGACGCCTCCGATCCTGGAGGACGCGTCGGGCAACCCGGTCGCGGTCGCGGGGACGAACTTCGTGGAGATCAACATGCAGCCCGCCTCCGGGGTCGACCTCAGCGGACCGCAACTCCGGCAGGTCTACCACGGGCCCCGGCGCATCGCCGGACCGCCGGGATCGCCGGTCCGGGAACTCGTCCAGACGGGCGACTTCGAGGCCGTGCTGACGTGGGTGGCCGGCCTCAACGGGCCACGATCCTTCTCCGCCAGCACGGCCTGCAACCCGGCCCGGCTTATCGTCCAGATCGGCCGCTGACGGACCAACCAACCGGATGCTGCATGGACGGCCACCCGCTTCTAAGGGTGGCCGGTTCGTTCCTCAGGGGGCCGCGTCGTTGAACTGACGCGACCAAGCGACCTAAAGCTCTTCGATTTAAACCTTGGTCTCGTGCAGCATGCCTGGACGCACCGCGAGCAGGATGACCAGACCGCCGGCCGCCATCACGCCAGCCATGAGGTAGTTCCCTAGATCCAGGCTGCCCGTGCTGGTCTTGATCCACCCGAGCACGAACGGACTCATGAAGCCGCCGATCAAGCCGAGGCTGTTGATGAAGGCGATGCCGCCCGCGGCGGCCGCGCCCTTGAGGTAGCCGGTCGGAATCGACCAGAACAGCGGCATCGTGGTGATGATGCCGAGCGACGCCAGCGAGAGCAGGACGAACGACATCACCATGTTTCCGCTCGCGTAGACCAGGCCGATCAAGGCCAGCGCGCCGATGAAGGCCGGAAGGGCGCAGTGCCAGCGGCGTTCCAACGTGCGGTCCGAGTGAATCCCGATCGCAATCATGCCTACTGTGGTGATGCTGTAGGGGATCGCGGCCAGGAGCCCGACATGGAGCGGGTTCGAAACGCCCATTTCCTTGATCAGCGTCGGCAGCCAGAAGCTGATCATGTAGACGCCGCAGATGAAGCAGAAGTAGGCGAACGACAGCACGTAGACCTTGGGGTCCTTAAGCGCTCCCAGGAACGACTGCAGGTCGTGCCCTCCCGAGTGGGCGCCGGTCTGCTCAAGTTCGAGGTTGTGGCGGATCAGATCCTTCTCATCGGCGGTGAGCCATTTCGCATCTTCGGGTTTGTCATCGAGGTAGAAGAAGATGAAAAGCCCGAGGAAGGTGGTGGGCAAGCCTTCGAGGATGAACATCCATTGCCAGCCCTTAAGCCCCTGGAAGCCGGCGAGATCGTTCATGATCCAACCGGACAGGGGACCGCCCAGGACGCCGGCGACCGCGATGCCGCTCATGAAGATCGCGATGATGCGGGCCCGGTAAGCGCCGGGATACCAGTAGGTGAAATAGAGAATGATGCCCGGAAAGAAGCCCGCTTCGAACACGCCCAGAAGAAACCTCAGAACGTAGAACGCCCAGGGCGCGTGAACGAAGGCCATGCAGGCTGAGACCAGGCCCCAGATGACCATGATCCGGGTGATGGTCTTGCGCGCCCCGATCTTTTCGAGAAGCAGGTTGCTCGGCACCTCAAACAGGAAATAACCGATGAAGAAGATGCCCGCGCCCAATCCGTAGACCGCATCGCTGAAGCCAAGGTCGGACTTCATCTGGAGTTGCGCGAAACCAACGTTGATCCGGTCCAGGTACGAAAGGACGTAGCAAACGAACAGGAGCGGGACCAATCTCCATGTGACTTTGGAATAAACGTCCGTCGGCCGTGCAGCCGCTTCCGTTCTAAGCCCGTGGCCCGCATCAAGGGTTGTGGTTTGCATGGCGTATCCTCTTAATGAGTGCTCGTTCTTGACCCAAGCCCGCAGGTCGCTCCAACGGCTGCTGTCATGGCCGCTTCCGCGGCGCCGTCTTCGCGGCTCCGGCCGGTGCGGGCGCCCCCATGGCCTCGGCATCCGTTCGGACCGATGATGGCCCTGGCGCTTGGACGTCCACGAAAGAGAAATACTGGCCTGCCAACTCTGGTTCCGTGTTTCCCCGGCTTCGGGCTAAGACCCTCGTTGTCGGCCGTTTCACACTCGCTCGTGCGTGAATCCGACCCCGTCGCCTCTGGCCCTAAACCGGACCGTGCGCGGCAGAGGGCGTTCGCCGCAAAGGCGCGGATATCCCGCGCTGCCTGTCTGGCGGCCTGCAAAGCTCGCGCTTCGCGCAAGGACCAAGAGCCGCCTGAACCATGTGCCCTTTGAAGGCGGCGGCCCAGCCCTGGATGCTCCCATGGCCGGCCAAGTCGATATGTACTTTGCCGTCCTGCCCTCGGCGATGCCGCACGTCACGTCCGGAAAGTTGAAAATCCTCGCTGTCTCGTCGGCAAAACGCTCCCTGGCGGCGCCGAATGCGCCGACGATGGCCGAACAAATCAACATCCGAGGCTTTGACCTCGCGAACTGGGTCGGAGCGTTCGCGCCCCGCGGGACGCCGGCTGACGTCGCGCTGCGGCTCAACAGGGAGATCAACCAAGTTTTGGCGCAGCCGGACGTGTTGGAGCGGCTGGTGCGCCATGGCGCGGAAGCCGCGCCGATGTCGGTGGATCAGTTCGCCAACTTCCTCACGTCGGAAACCAGCAAGTACGAGGCGCTTCTCAGGGATGAGTTCTGCGCGAAGTTCCTGTACGGCGGATGCACGGGATTCGTCGCTCTGCCTTGAGGCTGAGATCGATCCCTGAAACGTTTCGAGTGCGCCTTCAACAGCTTCTCTCAGGAGCGCTCCTGCAAGCCTGCCGAAAATACAACGCGCACGAAGCGCAACTTCCCGCTTGCGGCCGCCCTCGCGGGCATATAAACATATCTTTATGTCTCATCTCAGTTCCCTCGCTGACTTGCCGAGTCCCGACCTGTCCGACGCCTTGGCCACGCTGCGGGCGGCGGCGGAGCAAACACGGCTGCGAGTTCTGGCGCTTTTGGCCGAAGGCGAGCTGTCTGTTTCCGATCTGACCGACATTCTGGGGCAATCGCAGCCGCGCATCTCGCGCCACCTCAAGCTGCTGGTCGAAGCCGGCTTAGTCGAACGGCATCGGGAGGGCGCGTGGGCGTTCTTCCGGCTTGCCGACCACAGCGCCGCGGCAAAAGTCGTGCGTCCGGTCTTGGACGCGCTCGACCGTGATGACGACCAGCTCGCCGACGATCGTGCGCGGCTCGCGGCGGTGCGGGCGCAGCGCGCCCAGAGCGCGCAGACGTTTTTTGCGCGGCTTGCGCCGGAGTGGGACCGGCTGCGCTCGCTGCACGCATCCGAGGAGGCGGTCGAAGCCGTCATTCTCGATGCGCTCGGGGGAAAGGCGATTCGCACGCTGCTCGACCTCGGCACGGGGACCGGGCGGATGCTGCAGCTTCTGGCCCCGCGCGCCGGGCGGGCGCTCGGCCTTGATGCCAGCCACGCCATGCTGGCGGTGGCGCGCGCCAACCTCGAACGCGCCGGCCTCAACCGCGTCGAGCTAAGGCAGGGCGACATCTATGCGCCGCCGTTCTCGCGGAATGGTTTCGACCTCGTCCTGATCCATCAGGTTCTGCACTATCTTGACGATCCGGCGCGGGCGATCCGCGAGGCGGCCCGCCTCGTCGCGCCGGGCGGTCGTCTGCTCGTGGTCGATTTCGCGCCGCACGGCCTCGAATTCCTGCGCGAGCGCCAAGCGCACCGTCGGCTCGGCTTTGGGCGCGAGCAGATCGCCGGCTGGCTCAGCGAAGCCGGGCTCGACTGCACGCTCACACGCGACCTCGCGCCACCGAGCGGTGGTGCGGATCAGCTCACCGTCTCGCTTTGGCTCGGCCAGGACCGCCGCGTCATCACGGATTGGCCGCTGGCCCAGCCGGACCGGGAGGTCGCTTAAAAATGTTCGCTGCGTTCGTTTCCCTCTCCGCCAGACTCTGAGGTCGCCCGATGATCACCGCCTTCCGCGCGAGCCGGCACAGCACGCGTCCCATCCGTGTCTCTTTCGAGTTCTTCCCGCCGAAGACGCCGGAGATGGAGGCGACCCTGTGGTCGTCGATCGAGCGGCTGGCCCCGCTCAGCCCGAACTTCGTATCGGTCACGTATGGGGCCGGCGGCTCGACCCGCGAGCGCACCCACTCGACCGTCTCGCGTCTCGTGCGCGAGACGCCGCTCAAGCCGGCCGCGCATCTGACCTGCGTCGCCGCCACGCAGGACGAAGTGAACGAGGTCGTGCGCTCGTATTGGGACGCAGGCGTCCGCCATATTGTGGCCCTGCGCGGCGACCCCGTCGCGGGCGTCGGCGCGGCTTACGAGCCGCATCCTGGCGGCTATGCGCAAGCCTGCGATCTGGTCGCGGGCATCAAGGAAATCGGCGACTTCGAGGTGTCGGTCTCGGCCTACCCGGAAAAGCACCCCGAAGCGGCCTCGCTCGACGCCGACATCGACGCGCTCAAGCGCAAGGTGGATGCCGGCGCAAGCCGGGCCATCACCCAGTTCTTCTTCGACAACGACCTCTACTTCCGCTACCTCGACCGCGTCCGAGCGCGGGGCATCACCATTCCGATCGTGCCGGGCCTTCTGCCGGTGCAAAATTTCAAGCAGGCGGCGAATTTCGCGCAACGCACCGGCGCCAGCGTGCCGGACTGGCTGGCGGCCCGTTTCGACGGCCTCGATCAGGATATGGAAACGCGCAAGCTGATCGCGGCCGCGGTGGCAGCCGAGCAGGTGATCGACCTCGTGGATCGCGGCGTCAGCGACTTCCACTTCTACACCATGAACCGCGCCGACCTTGTTTATGCGGTCTGCCACCTCCTGGGATTGCGGCCGCAGCCGCGGGTGGAGCCGGAGCGCGAGCGCGCGGCGGCGTGACCGGGAGGAGAACGATGGCTGAGCCGGAAAACCTGATCTTGGTCCACCTCCAGGAATTTCGGGTCGAGATGAAGGACGGGTTTAGCAAAGTCGATGAACGCTTCGACAGGCTTGAGAAGCGGATCGAAAACATCAAGCAGGCTGCATTCGGCGAGTCCGTTCTGGGCCGCTATGCGGCTGCGGAAGTCGAAGAACGCCTCGAGCACGAGAGACGACTCGAAGCGCTCGAGGGGCGCAGTTAATCCCCCGTCATCTCGGACGGCGCGCAGCGCCGATCCGGGGTCGCCCTCCGAAATAGACGCCCTTTTCTGCACACGATCCCGGCTCTCCGCTTCGCTGCGGCCGGGATGACAGGATGAATTTGATGACCGACACCCGCCCTGCTGACGGCGCTGAGATCGCCCAAACCCTCCGCGACGCCGCGCGCGAGCGCATCCTCGTCCTCGATGGCGCGATGGGGACCGAGATCCAGGCCCTAAAACTCACCGAGGCCGACTTCCGCGGCGAGCGGTTCCGGGCGCACGGCCACGATCTCAAGGGCAACAACGACCTCTTGATCCTGACCCAGCCGGACGCCATCCGCGACATCCACCTGAGCTATTTCCGCGCCGGGGCCGACATCGTCGAGACCAACACGTTTTCCGGCACCTCGATCGCGCAGGCCGACTACGGCCTGGAGGCGATCGTTTACGATCTGAACCGCGAGGGCGCGCGGCTCGCCCGCGAGGCCGCCGTTCTGGCCGAACGAGAGGACGGCCGCCGCCGGTTCGTAGCGGGCGCGATTGGGCCGACCAACCGCACGCTCTCGATCTCGCCGGACGTGAACAATCCGGGCTACCGCGCCGTCACCTTCGATCAAGTGCGCGACGCCTACGCCGAGCAGGTGAGGGGGCTCATCGACGGCGGGTCCGAGATCATCCTGATCGAGACGATCTTCGACACGCTCAACGCCAAGGCCGCGATCGTGGCGGCGAAGCACGTCTTCGCTGAGAACGGCGTGACGCTGCCCATCATGATTTCGGGCACGATCACGGACCTTTCGGGCCGCACCCTCTCCGGCCAGACGCCGACGGCCTTCTGGCATTCGCTGCGCCACGCCGATCCGATCACGATCGGCCTCAACTGCGCGCTCGGCGCGCGCGAGATGCGGGCCCATATCCAGGAACTGTCGAGGGCCGCCGACACGCTGGTCTGCGCCTATCCGAACGCCGGCCTGCCGAACGAGTTCGGCCTCTACGACGAGAGCCCGGAGGCGATGGCGGCGCTGGTGGCCGAATTCGCCGACGCCGGGCTCGTCAACGTGGTCGGCGGCTGCTGCGGCACTACGCCGGCGCACATCCGCGCCATTGCGGAGGCCGTGGCGGGCAAGGCGCCGCGCGCCATCCCCGAGGTCCCACGCCTGATGCGGCTCTCCGGGCTGGAGCCCTTCGTGCTGACGAAGGACATCCCGTTCGTGAACGTCGGCGAGCGCACCAACGTCACCGGATCGGCCAAGTTCCGCAAGCTCATCAAGACCGGCGACCTCGCCGCCGCGCTCGACGTGGCCCGTGATCAGGTCGCCAGCGGCGCGCAGATCATCGACGTCAACATGGACGAGGGCCTGCTCGACTCGCAGACCGCGATGGTCGAGTTCCTGAACCTCGTCGCCGCCGAGCCCGACATCGCCCGCGTGCCCGTGATGGTGGACTCGTCCAAATTCCCCATCATCGAAGCGGGCCTGAAGTGCCTGCAAGGCAAGGCGGTGGTGAACTCGATCTCCATGAAGGAGGGCGAGGCCGCGTTCATCGAACAGGCCAAGATCTGCCGCGATTACGGAGCCGCCGTGGTCGTCATGGCCTTCGACGAGCAGGGCCAGGCCGACACTTACGAGCGCAAGGTCGAAATCTGCACCCGCGCCTACAAGATCCTCACCGAACAAGTCGGCTTCCCGCCGGAGGACATCATCTTCGACCCCAACGTGTTCGCGGTCGCCACCGGCATCGAGGAGCACAACGGCTACGGCGTCGCCTTCATCGAGGCGACGCAGGAAATCCGCGAGACGCTGCCGCACGTCCACATCTCGGGCGGCGTCTCGAACCTGTCCTTCGCCTTCCGGGGCAACGAGCCCGTGCGCGAGGCGATGCACTCGGTCTTTCTGTATCACGCCATCCGCGTCGGCATGGACATGGGCATCGTCAACGCCGGCCAGTTGGCCGTCTACGACGAGATCAATCCCGAACTGCGCGAACTCTGCGAGGACGTGGTCCTCAACCGCCGCCCCGACGCGACCGAGCGGCTGCTTGACGCCGCGCCGCGCTTCAAGGGGGACGGGTCCACCGCCGGCAAGGTGGCCGATCTCGAATGGCGCTCCTGGCCGGTCGAGAAGCGGCTGGAGCACGCGCTCGTCAACGGCATCACCGAGTTTGTCGAAGCCGACGTAGAGGAGGCGCGGCAGGCGGCCGAAAAGCCGCTCCACGTCATCGAAGGCCCGCTCATGGCCGGCATGAACGTGGTCGGCGACCTGTTCGGGGCCGGAAAGATGTTCCTGCCGCAGGTGGTGAAATCGGCCCGCGTGATGAAGCAGGGCGTCGCCTACCTGATGCCCTTCATGGAGGCCGAGAAGAAAGCCACGGGGGTTTCCTCGCGCTCCGCCGCCGGAAAGATCGTGATGGCGACCGTGAAGGGCGACGTGCACGACATCGGCAAGAACATCGTCGGCGTCGTGCTCCAGTGCAACAACTACGAGGTGGTCGACCTCGGTGTGATGGTGCCGGCGCAGAAGATTCTCGACACGGCACGACGCGAAAAGGCCGACATCATCGGCCTCTCGGGCCTGATCACGCCCTCGCTCGACGAGATGGTCAGCGTCGCGGCCGAGATGGAGCGCGAGGGTTTTGACATCCCGCTCCTCATCGGCGGCGCGACGACAAGCCGGGTTCACACGGCGGTGAAGATTCATCCGCAGTACGAGCGCGGGCAGGCGGTTTACGTCACCGACGCGAGCCGGGCGGTGGGCGTCGTATCGAGCCTGTTGTCGCCGGAGGCGAAGGGGCCGTATATCGCCACCATCCAGGCCGAGTACCGCAAGGTGGCCGACGCGCACGCCCGCGCCGAGGCCGACAAGCAGCGGCTGCCGCTCGAGAAAGCGCGCGCCAACCGCCCAAAGATCGACTGGGCCGCGTATCAGCCGCCGAAGCCCACCTTCACCGGCACGCGCGTGTTCCGCACCTACGATGTGGCCGAACTCGTGCCCTACATCGACTGGACGCCGTTCTTCCAGACCTGGGACATGCGAGGCCGCTTCCCGGCGATCTTGGACGACGCCGAGCAGGGGGCGGCTGCGCGCCAGCTCTACGACGACGCGCAGGACATGCTGCGCAAGATCGTCGAGGAGCGCTGGTTCAACCCGAAGGCGGTGATCGGCTTTTGGCCCGCCAACGCGGTCGGCGATGACATTCGCCTCTACACGGGCGAAAGCCGGAGCGAGGCGCTGGCGAGCTTCTTCGGCCTGCGCCAGCAGCTCTCGAAGCGGGACGGGCGGCCGAACCTCTGCCTGTCCGATTTCGTCGCGCCGCGCGGAGACGGGCCGGCCCGACTACGTCGGCGCGTTCGTGGTGACGGCGGGCATCGAGGAGGTGCGGATCGCCGAGAGATTCGAGCGCGCCAACGACGACTACCGCTCGATCCTGGTCAAGGCGCTGGCCGACCGCCTCGCCGAGGCGTTCGCCGAGCGCATGCACGAGCGCGTGCGAAAAGAGTTCTGGGGTTACGCGCCGGACGAGAACTTGTCCAACGACGATCGCATCCGCGAAGAATACCGCGGCATCCGCCCGGCGCCGGGCTATCCGGCCCAGCCCGATCACACCGAAAAGGCGACCCTGTTCCGCCTCCTCGACGCCGAGCGCCGCATCGGCGTGAGACTCACCGAGTCCTACGCCATGTGGCCGGGCTCTTCGGTCTCGGGGCTCTACCTCGCTCATCCGGAGGCGCACTATTTCGGGGTCGCCAAGGTCGAGCGCGACCAGGCCGAGGACTACGCCGCCCGCAAGGGCATGAGCGTCGGCGAGGTGGAGCGCTGGCTGGGGCCAATCCTCAACTACGATCCGGCGCGGTATTTGGCCGTGGCGGCGGAGTAAAGGCGCGGCACGCTCAACCGTGTCATGGCCGGGCTTGACCCGGCCATCTGGAGGCGCAGGGCTGCGCCTTTCGGCCTGCCATCACCGGGACAAGCGCGGTGATGACGAAGACACAGGTCAGAGGTCTCTCTACGCTTCGTCTTCTGTCTCTGCCTTAAATCAAAGCCAGCCAATCCCGCACCCGCCCATCCGGATCGGGGTTTTGCGTCACGTCGCTGACGACCGCGATGGCGTCAGCGCCGGCCGCGAAGACGCCGGGGGCACGCTCCAGGGTGATGCCGCCGATGGCGACGAGGGGGATTTTTCCGATACGGCGCTTCCATTCGCCGATGCGCTCCAACCCTTGCGGGGCGAAGCGCATCGCCTTCAGGGTTGTCGGATAGATCGGGCCGAGAGCGACGTAATCGGGCTTTTGGCGCAGCGCCGTTTCCAGTTCGGCGTCGTCGTGCGTGGACAGCCCGAGCGTCAGCCCCCCGCGGCGGATTGCGCCCATGTCGGCCTCGGCGAGGTCCTCTTGGCCGAGGTGGACGTGGCGCGCGCCGGCTTCGATGGCGGCCTGCCAGTAATCGTTCACGACTAGCGCGGTGGACGCGCCCGCCGTCACGGCCAGCGCCTCGCGCACGAGCCGCACGGCGTCGTCATGCGACAAGTCCTTCGCCCGCAGTTGCACCGTGCGGACGCCAAGCTGCGTCAGGCGCTCGATCCAGGCGAGGCTATCGACAATAGGATAGAAGCGCTCAGGGTAGGGCATAGGGACGGAGCCGCTCAGGACGCCGCATGCCAGAACGGCGTCCCGACCACCGGCGTCGAGGGAGCGGCGAAGTCGCGCGCTCCCATCAGCCCGGCCTCGTAGGCGGTGCGGCCGGCTTCGACGGCGAGCTTGAAGGCGGCGGCCATCCGCACCGGGTCGTCGGCCTTGGCGATGGCGGTGTTGAGGAGCACGGCGTCGAAGCCCATTTCCAACGCCTCAGCCGCATGCGAGGGCGCGCCAAGTCCGGCGTCCACGATCATGGTCACGTCGGGGAAGCGGGCGCGCAGCGTTTTCAAACCATACGGGTTGATGATCCCCTTGGCGCTGCCGATGGGCGAGGCCCAGGGCATGACCACTTCGCAGCCGGCGTCGATCAGCCGGCTCACCACGGTCAGGTCCTCCGTGCAGTACGGAAAAACCTGAAAGCCGTCGCGGACCAGGATCGCGGCGGCTTCGACAAGGCCCACGACATCGGGCTGCAGCGTCTCGTCGTCGCCGATGACCTCGAGCTTGATCCAGGGCGTGCCGAACAGTTCGCGCGCCATCTGGGCCGTGGTCACGGCGTCCTGCACCGTGCGGCAGCCGGCGGTGTTCGGCAGGATTTTCGCGCCGAGCGACGACACGATGCGCCAGAAGGCGTCACCGGCCTTGCCGCCGGCCGCCTCGCGCCGCAGCGACACCGTGACGATCTCCGCCCCGGACGTCTTGAGCGCCTGCTCCATGACGGCGGGGGAGGGGTAGAGCGCAGTGCCGATCAGCAGGCGGGATTGGATATTTTCGCCGTAAAGTTGCATGGCCTTGCCCTCAGCCGCCCTGCCGGGGAGTGACAATCTCCACCCGGTCGCCATCGCGAAGCGGGGTCTCGTTCCATCGTGCCCGCTTCACCACGTCGTGATTGACCGCGACCACAAGGAAATCGCCCTCATAGTCGAGTTCGTCGAGCAGCGCCGTCAGCGTGGTGGCGGCCACCTGCTGGCGTTCGCCGTTGACCGTCAGGACCATTCCATCACCTCGTCGTCGGTCGTCCCGTGGCGGACGTAGTTCAGGGTCAGTTCGGCGAGCGCGGGGGCGAGCAGGAAACCATGCCGGTAAAGCCCGTTGACGGCAATGCGCCGCCGCTCGATGCGGATGCGCGGGGCGTGGTCGGGGAGGGCGGGCCGCAAGCCCGCTCCGACCTCCACGATGCGCGCCTCGCCGAAAATCGGATGCAGGGCGTAAGCTGCGGACAGGAGTTCGAGCGCGGAGCGGACGCTGACCCCAAGATCCTCGCTCTCGATCGTGGTCGCGCCGATGAGGAAGCGCCCGTCCGGCCGCGGCACGACATAGAGCGGCCAGCGCGGATGGATGAGGCGCACAGGCCGCGACAGGGCGATTTCACGCGTCTCGATCAGAACGGTCTCGCCTTTGACGCCGCGCAGCTCCGGGAACACGTCGCGGGCGGCCAAGCCGCGGCAGTCGATCACCAAGCCATCGAGGCTGCGCGGGTCGACGGACGTCTCGAAACGCATGGTCACGCCGCGCCGGGCTAGGTCCGCATGAAGCGCCGGGAGGACGCGCCGCGGCTCGACATGACCTTCGTTCGGGAAGAACAGCGCTTCGCGGAACCGTCCGGCAAGGCTCGGCTCCAACGCCGCGAGCGCATCGGCTCTGATGCGCTCGTGGCCTGGCGCGAGCCGGGCGAAGCGGTCGAAATCGGCTCGGTCGCGCGGATGGGCGACCACGAGCGACCCGTTCAACGGCGTGTCCGGCACGTACTTGCGCCACAGCGCAATCGACTGCCGGCCCAGTCTTGTGACCACGGGCTCCGCCGTCTCGCGCTCGCAGTCGGGCGCCAGCATGCCCCCGGCCCAAAAGCTTGTCGCGCCACGCAAGATCGCGTCTCCGCAGTCATAGAGCGTCACGGCGAAGCCGACCTCCGCGAACAGAAGCGCCTGCCATGTGCCAGCGACCCCGGCGCCTACGATGGCGACCGGCTCGCCGCGTCCGCGCGCGAGGCCGGCAGCGCTGGCCGGGGTGTCGGGAGCGGCCATGTCGCGCGCCGTGCGTTATGAAAGGAGCGCGGACGGGCGAGCGGCCCGCCTGGGTGCAAAAGGAAGCTGAGAGCGTTGCGACATCTTCCGTCCCTCCGCCGATGCGAATCGGATCAGGTTCAAAGGGTTCGGCTCAAAACGCCGTCTCAGCCCCGTTCGGGCGCCCCTCGGATCGGGAGCAATGTGCGGCAACCGCCCCGCGTGCGCAAGCCTCTGCGTCGGCCCGCCGCGTCCGTTATGCTTGCGCAGCAGGGGCTGTCCCCATAGGGACCCCGGACAGCCCTCCGCACCCGGACCAAAGTCCGCTCAAACGGCTCCATGCAACCGTTCAGGATGGGTTCGGACCGCGAGCGGGGCTCGAGCCGAGCGACAGCGCTTCTGCAAGACCAGGAACCTTCCGGCCTCCCGCCCGCGCCCGCCCTGCCAAGTCCACCCCGCAGGCGCTCGGGAACCAACCCGCGAACCGTCCTTAACCTCGAACGCATCAGCCGAAAGCCGAACGACATGAAATTCGCGACAGCCGCCCTGGCAAGCCTCGCTCTCCTGCTGGCGCTCGGAGCCGTTCTGACTTGGACTATCAGCTTGGTGATCGAGGCGCGCTATCCGCCGCGCGGGCGGTTTGTGGAGATCGGCGGCGGGCGGCTGCATGTGATCGAGGCAGGGCCCAAGGACCGCGCGCCGCTTGGAACGGTCGTGATCCTGCACGGGGCCTCGGGCAGCGCCGCCGAGCCCTTTTTGGCGCTCGGCCGCCGGCTGGCCGAGCACTATCGCGTTTTGGCCATCGATCGGCCGGGACACGGGTGGAGCGACCGCATCGCCGGGAAGGCGGCGGCTTCGCCCATCCGACAGGCCGCTCTCATCGCCGAGGCGCTGCGCGCCTTGGAGGTGAGCCGAGCCGTCATCGTCGCGCACTCATGGGCCGGGTCGGTCGCGCCGAATCTCGCGCTCGACCATGGCGACGTGGCCGGCGGCCTCGTGCTGCTCGCGCCCGTCACTCATCCATGGCCTGATGGTGCGGTGAGCTGGTATTACGGCCCGACGACCTCCGCCTTCGGCTGGCTGTTCACGCGCACGCTGACGACGCCTCTCGGGCTGGCGTTCATGGTCCCGGCCGTGACCGGCGTGTTCGCTCCGCAAGCGCCGCCGCCGGATTACCTCGATGCGGCGCAAGTCCCGCTCGTACTGCGTCCGCCTGCCTTCCAAGCCAACGCCGAGGACGTGGCGGGCCTTTACGAGGCCGTGACCGCGCAAGCCGGGCGCTACCGGGACATCCGCGTCCCGACCGTCATCATTTCAGGCGGGGCCGACCCGATCGTGTGGACGGACCTGCACTCGCGTTCCCTCGAACGCGAAATCCCGGACGCCAAGCTCATCGTGCTGCCGGGCGTCGGCCACATGCCGCACCATGCGGCGCCGGACCTGATCACGGGCGAGATCGAGGCGCTGGCGGCGCGGATCGGGCGCGCGCGGGAAAGCCGGGCCGCCACGCCCTGAAGTCTCGGCAGGTTGCGGGCGGCTTCAGGAACCCGTTCGCGCCGCGGTAGCTTGAGCGGGCCTTAACCTCACTGCCGGTTGCTCTTCGTGTTGTCGGCCTTGGTGTTGCTCTGCTTGCCGGGGTCCTGCGACTTCTTCGTCGTCCCGCCGCTGCCCCGCGCCTTCGATTCAGGCTTCTTGCTCTCGGCCGAATTGTCGCCGCTCATCTTGCCTTTGCCCATCGTCGTCGCGCTCCGCTGTGGTTCTCCTGCGGGCACGTCGAAAGATCGCCCGCTCGATCGCCGAGACGAGAACTTGCAGGCGCGTGTAGGGGTTCCCACGGCGTCGCGGACCAGCGCTGTGCAGGCGCTTGCTCCATGAAGCCGGCATGGCATACGGTGCCCCGAACGAGGCGGCGATCGACCGCCTGTCGAGGAGGAAACATCAGCCGTGTCCGCTCATGCGCCGGCCCTTGCGCAGCCGGTCCAGGCCCCGGCCGCGGCTCCCGCCGTTTCGCTCTCCGGCATGGCGATCGCGTTCGGGCTCAGGGCGGCGGGCGCTACACCGCCGTTGAGGCGATCGACCTTGCCGTCAAGCCCGGCGAGTTCGTCGCCATCGTCGGCCCGACCGGGATGCGGGAAGTCGACGCTGCTCAACGCCGCCGCCGGGCTCGTCCGACCCGTCGGCCGGGCGCGGTCGAGATCTTCGGCGGCGCGCTCTAGGGCTCAACGGCCGCGCCGGCTACCTCTTCCAGCAGGACGCGCTGATGCCGTGGAAGACGGCGCTCGACAACGTCGCCGTCGCGCTCGAGCCGAAGGGCGTGGCCGAAGCGCGAGGCGGAGGCGCAGGCGCGCGACTGGCTGCGCCGCGTCGGCCTCTCGGCGTTCCCGACCGCTATCCGCACATGCTCTCGGGCGGCCAGCGCAAGCGCGTCGCGCTGGCGCAGATGCTGATCCGCGATCCCGAGATCCTCCTCATGGACGAGCCGTTCGGACCGCTCGACGCCCAGACCCGGCAGATCATGGGCAACCTGCTGCTCGATCTCTGGGCCGCCGAACCGCAAGGCGGTGCTGTTCGTCACCCATGATCTCGAGGAGGCGATCGCGCTCGCCGACCGGGTCGTCGTCATGTCGGCCGGGTCCGGCGGCCGCGCGATCATCGGCGAATTTCTCGGTGACGCTCCCGCGCCCGCGCGACATCGCGGAGGTCAGGCTCGAGCCGGCGTTCCACCACATCCACAAGGAGATCTGGGCGAGCCTGCGCGTGGAGGTGCAGAAGGCCTACGCGCAGAGCGAGGGGGTGAAGGCGTGAGCGCGCTCACTGTCATTCCGGGGCCGCGAAGCGGAGCCCGGAACCCATGAGCATCGCACCTTCAGTGTCATGGCCGGGCTTGACCCGGCCATCCCGGTCGGTAGGGCGTAGCACCCTTTGCTTCGAGATCACCGGGTCAAGCCCGGTGATGACAAACGTGGCGTTCATGGGTTCCGGGCTCTCGCCTTCGGCTCGCCCCGGAATGACAGCGGCAGTGTGAAAGTCCCAAAATCATGAACCGCGCCAAGCTCCTCGCCCTGCAAGTCGCCGTCGGCCTCGCCATTTTGCTGCTGTGGCACGTGCTCACCGTCTATCCGATCCTCGGCGCGACGAAGCAGATCCAGTTCTTCTTCTCGACGCCGCTCGACGTGCTGGCGCGCGTCGTCAAGGAGTTCTCGTCGACCGACATCTGGCGCCATCTCTGGATCACGCTCGGTCGAGACCGTGCTGGCCTTCGCGCTTCGGCGCGGCCGGCGGCATCCTGTTCGGCTTCCTGTTCGCCCGCGCGGCGAGACGCTGGCGGCGGTGTTCGACCCCTACATCAAGGCCGCGAACGCGCTGCCGCGCGTCGTGCTGGCGCCGATCTTCGCGCTGTGGTTCGGCTTGGGCATCTGGTCGAAGGTGGCGCTCGGCTTCACGCTCGTGTTCTTCATCGTGTTCTTCAACGTCTACCAGGGCGTGCGCGAGGTCGCCGCCGGTGGTGCTCGCCAACGCCCGCATGCTCGGCATGAACGAGCGCCAGCTCCTGCGCCACGTCTACTGGCCGGCGGCGCTGACCTGGGTGTTCTCCTCGCTCCACACCTCGGTCGGCTTCGCGCTCGTCGGCGCGGTCGTCGGCGAGTATCTCGGCTCGTCGGCCGGGCTCGGCTACAAGATCCACGAGGCCGAGAGCGTCTTCGACGTCACCGGCGTGTTCGCCGGCATGCTGATCCTCGCCGTCTTCGTCATCCTCATCGACACGCTGGTGACGCGCGATCGAGAACCGCCTGCTGGTCTGGCGCCCGGATCGACGACCGGCCGCAGAGCTGCCCCGTCCGCCCGCTTACGTGCGCCTCCGCCTCGCTAAGCCGCGAACCAAGGACAGGAGATTCGATGGACCGCCGCACATTCCTGATCGCGCCGCCGCGGCGGCGCTCGCCGCCGGCGATCGATCCCGAGCGCGCAGGCCGCAGCCGGCGGGCCCGCCCGAGAAGGCGAAGGTGACGCTCGGCGTCGGCGGCAAGCCGCTGCTCTACTACCTGCCGCTGACGATCGCCGAGCGGAGGGGCTTCTTCAAGGAGGAGGGGCTCGAGGTCGAGATCAACGACTTCGGCGGCGGCGCGAAGTCGCTGCAGGCGCTGATCGGCGGCTCGGTCGATGTGGTCACCGGCGCCTACGAGCACACCATCCGCATGCAGGCGAAGGGCCAGGACGTGCGCGCGGTCGATCGAGCTCGGGCGGTTCCCGGCGATCGTGATCGCGGTCCGCAAGGAGAAGGCCGGGCGAGATCAAGTCGGCGGCCGACCTCAAGGGCATGAAGATCGGCGTGACCGCGCCCGGCTCCTCGACCGCGCTGCATCGCGCAATACGCGATGGTGAAGGCGGGGCTGAAGCCGACCGATGCCGCGCTCATCGGCGTCGGCGGCGGGGCGAGCGCGGTGGCGGCCATGAAGAAGGGCGAGATCGACGCGATCTCGCATCTCGATCCGGTGATCGCCAAGCTCGAAGCCGACGGCGACATCGTGGTGCTGATCGACACCCGCACCGAGAGCCGGCACCCGCGGCGCTGTTCGGCGGCTCGAACCCGGCGGCGGTGCTCTACGCGAAGAAGGACTTCATCGACAGCAATCCGAACACGACGCAGCGGCTCGTCAACGCCTTCATGAAGTCGCTGAAGTGGCTCGCAGACCGCCACGCCGGAGGAGGTGGCCGACACGGTGCCGCCCGAATACCATCTCGGCGACAAGCCGCTCTACATCAAGGCGGTGAAGAACTCGCTCGAGAGCTACTCGCGCAACGGCGTCGTCTCGCCCCGAGGGCATGGCGAGCGTGTTCGACATGCTGAAGCAGCTCGATCCCGAGCTGAAGGGCGCGAAGGTCGATCTCGCGAACACGTTCGACGACCGGTTCGTGAAGCGGGCGATGGGCTGGAAATTTAGCCCCGCAGCCACTCCATAAGGCCGGCGCCGGGCGCGAGCAGCCCGAAGGCCCACACCATCGCGGAGGCGACGTTGGCCGCCTGGAAGGGCGTGCGCGGCATCTCGAAAATGCCGGCGATGAGCGGCACGAACGCCCGCGCCGGGCCGAAGAAGCGGCCGAGAAAATTCCCCAGACGCCGAAGCTGCGCGTGAACGCCTCGCCCTTGGCGATCATCTCCGGGTGGCGGTTCGAGCGGCCAGACGTGGTGGACCCGCTCCTCGAAATAGCGGCCGACCTCGTAGGACACCCAGTCGCCGAGCGAAGCGCCGATCGTCGCCCCGAGCCAGATCGGCCAGAACTCAGGCCCGTCGCCCCAATCAGCGCGCCGATGCCGACCAGCATCACGGTCGCCGGCGCGAGCAGCGAGAGAAACGCCAGCGACTCGCAGAACGCCAGGACAGCGACGACGACGGGCGCCCAGGCCTGATGGGCGCGCACGAACTCGACGGTGGCCGTCGTGAGACTATGGAAATCCATGGAAGGTCCGGCGAACGCCAGCGGTTGTGAGGCTCCGCGCACGATTCTGCAAGGCGAGGGCCCTCGATCTACGCGGGCGGCTTAGGCCGAGGACCGGCGGGACCGGGCAGGGCGATTCGGTTCTGAGGGTTGGCATCGGGGTCAGCGCGATTCATGCTCTCGGCGACGGGCGATGGAGGCCGGGAATGTCGGGCAGCGATGGGGCGAGAGGGGCGGATCTTTGGGAGGTGTTCAGCGTGGTCCCGGACCATCGGCGGGCGGAAGGCAAGCGCTATCCGCTTGCGGGTCTTTTGATGATCGCGCTGGCGGCGATGTTGGCCGGGCGGTCGGATCAACTGGGGATCGTGCGCTGGGGCCGCAAGCTGAGCCGGGAGGCCTTGGCGGAACTTGGAATTTTGCGCGGTCGCGTGCCTGCGCCTTCGGTGTGGAGCGAGCTTTTCCGGGCGCTGGATGTGGGCGCGCTGGAACGGCTCCTCGGGGCTTGGGTGAAGGGCGCGGGCGCAGCCGGACATGTGGCGATTGACGGCAAGCGGCTGCGGGGCAGCGCCGTCGGCGATGTGCCCGGAGTGCATCTGCTGGCCGCGTTCAGCGAACGGCTGCAAGGTGTCATCGGGCAATTGCGGGTGGCGCCGGAGGCCAACGAGATCACGGCGGCCCTGACCTTGCTCAAGACGCTTCCCATCGAGGGTGCGATCATCAGCGGCGATGCGATCTTCGCCCAAACCGACCTCTGTCGCCTCATCATCGAGCGCGGCGGCGATTACTTCTTCACGGTCAAGAGCAACCAGCCGACGCTGGAAGCCGACATCGCCCTGGCCTTCCGGCCGGATTCCCCCCTCTGCGGAGTGGGCGCCCGCGCCTGACGTGGCTCGGGTCGAGACGGTCGAGAAGGGGCACGGCCGCATCGAGATCCGACGCCTGGAGTGCAGCGAGAGCCTCGCCTCCTATCTCAGCCAGTGGCCGGGTCTGCGCCAGGTCTGCCGCATCGAGCGACGACGCAGCTTGCGCGGCAAGGACAGCATCGAGGTCGTGCACGCCATCACCAGCCTGTCGCGCGAGCGCGCCGACGCCGCCTCATTGCTCAACATCGCGCGCGGGCATTGGGGAATCGAGAACCGCCTGCACCACGTCCGCGATCGGACCTGCCGCGAGGACGCCTGCCGCACCCGATCCGGCAACGCCCCCCAGACCCTCGCCGCCTTGCGAAACGCCGCCCTCACCATCCATCGACGCCGGGGGAACCGTCCCGTCGAGGGCCAGGAGCACTTCGCCGAACATCGCTACGAGGCGCTCGCCGTCCTCAAACAAACGAGAACCGAATGACCCTGGACCGGCGTACCGGCGCCATTCCGCTTGACCCGCCCCGCCGCCTCGGGTAGCGTCCGCGCCACTTTCGCAAAGGGCAGGGCGCATGCGCGCGGGTCTTATCGTAGCTGGGGCGCCATCGACGGAGCGGGGATAGACCCGCAGGTCCGGCGATGGCGCATGCAGGGCCCCCGCAGGGGCCTTTTTTATTGCCTAGATCTCTCAAGACCAGCTGACGAGACCGACGGAGCAGTGACGATGAGCGAGACGATGACGGGCGCCGAAATGGTGATCCGGGCCCTGCAGGACCAGGGCGTCGAGCACGTCTTCGGCTATCCGGGCGGCGCGGTGCTGCCGATCTACGACGCGCTGTTCCACCAGGACAAGGTGCAAGCACGTCCTGGTCCGCCACGAGCAGGGCGCGGTCCACGCGGCCGAGGGCTATGCGCGCTCGACCGGCAAGGTCGGCGTGCGTGCTCGTCACCTCCGGCCCCGGCGCGACCAACGCCGTCACCGGCCTCACCGACGCCATGATGGATTCGATCCCGCTCGTCTGCATCACCGGCCAGGTGCCGACGCATCTGATCGGCTCCGACGCCTTCCAGGAATGCGACACGGTCGGCATCACCCGCCACTGCACCAAGCACAACTACCTCGTGAAGCGATCGAGGACCTGCCGCGCATCCTGCACGAGGCGTTCTACATCGCCGCGAACGGCCGCCCCGGCCCGGTCGTGGTCGACATGCCGAAGGACATCCAGTTCAAGACGCGGCCCCTACGCGCGCCCGACGAGCAACCAGCACAAGACCTATCGCCCGACCGTCAAGGGCGACATGGACAAGATCCGGGCCGCGGTCGAGCTGATGGCCACGGCCAAGCGGCCGGTGTTCTACACCGGCGGCGGCGTCATCAATTCCGGGCCGCACGCGTCGCGCGCTGCTGCGCGAACTCGTGCGCCTGACCGGCTTCCCGATCACCTCGACCCTGATGGGGCTCGGCGCCTATCCGGCCTCCGACCCGCAATGGCTCGGCATGCTCGGCATGCACGGCACCTACGAGGCCAACCTCGCGATGCACGAATGCGACGTGATGATCAACATCGGCGCGCGCTTCGACGACCGCATCACCGGGCGGCTCGATGCCTTCTCGCCGTACTCCAAGAAGATCCACGTCGACATCGACCCCTCCTCGATCAACAAGAACGTCAAGGTCGACATCGGCATCATCGGCGACTGCGGCGCACGTGCTGGAGGACATGGTGCGCCTGTGGCGCAGCCGGCGCGCGCAGGTCGACAAGGCCGGCGCTGAAGGACTGGTGGGACAAGATCGACGGCTGGCGCGCGCGCAACTGCCTCGCCTACCGGCCCTCGACCGAGATCATCAAGCCGCAATACGCGGTGCAGCGCCTCTACGAGCTGACCAAGGATCGCGACGACCTACATCACGACCGAGGTCGGCCAGCACCAGATGTGGGCGGCGCAGTACTACCAGCTTCGAGGAGCCGAACCGCTGGATGACCTCGGGCGGCCTCGGCACCATGGGCTACGGCCTGCCGGCCGCCATCGGCGCGCAGATCGCGCATCCCGAAGCGCTCGTCATCGACATCGCCGGCGAGGCCTCGATCCTGATGAACATGCAGGAGATGTCGACGGCCGCTGCAGTACCGCCTGCCGGTCAAGATCTTCATCCTCAACAACGAGTACATGGGCATGGTGCGCCAGTGGCAGGAGCTGCTGCACGGCGGGCGCTACTCGGAGAGCTATTCGGCACTCGCTGCCCGACTTCGTGAAGCTCGCCGAGGCCTATGGCGGCGTCGGCATCCGCTGCGAGCGAGCCCGGCGACCTCGACGCGCGCGATCATGGAGATGATCGACGTGGACCGCCCGGTGATCTTCGACTGCGTCGTCGACAAGGCCGAGAACTGCTTCCCGATGATCCCGTCGGGCAAGGCGCATAACGAGATGCTGCTCAACGACTATCTCGGCGAGACCGGGGTGGAGTTGGGGTCGGTGATTTCGGAAGAGGGAAAGGTGTTGGTCTAGCCGCGTCCGGAGGAGCAGGCGGCGGGCTTCGGCCCGGCGTGAATTTACGCTTGCCGGCTTCTCCTGTATGGGACGGCGCGCAACGGGACGAAGCGGCGGGAGGTCATGATGAGCATCTGGAAGCATCCGAGCGTCAAGCGCATCCGCCGGGTGGCGATCCCGGCCGCGGTTCTCGTGGCCGGCCTCTACTTTGCGCCGCTCGTCGTGCTGCTGTTCGTCCTGTGCGGCCTCCTGGACATCAGCCGGCACAGGAACATCAACGCCGAGCTGGTTCAGAAGTACTTCACAGGCAACGGCATCCTGACTTGGCTGCTGTCGCCCATCAATCTCCTGTCCGACCTGTTCTCAAGGCGCAACCGCCTCATCTACAAGCTCGAGGACATGCCCCCCGAGCACCGGCGGGAGATCGAGACCTGCGTGCGGGAGTTCATCGCCAACGGCGACCGGATCAAGGAGCACGTCCAGAAATCGCTCGCTGGCAGCCGCCGCGGCATGCTGACCTTCAAGTGGTTCAACACACCCCAAACGACGGAGCTGACGATTCCGGCGTTCCAGCAGGACTTCCGCTTCATCAAGACCATCGCCGTCTCGGTCTTCAACACGCGCGAGCGCACGTCGTGGCATTTCGGTCCGCTGCGGCTCACCTTCCGGGTGCTCTACAATCTCGATCCGATCGACAGCCGCGAGGTGTTCATCGAGGTCGACGGTCAACGGCATTACTGGATCGACGAACCCTTGTTCATTTTCGACGACACGATTTTCCATCGCTCGATCAATGACGTCGATCATGTCAGGTACTGCCTGTTCATGGACATCGTGCGCCCGAACTATGCCCACGCGGCTTTCGACATCGCGGTCCACACGGCGAGCGCCATCTCGAGCTCGTTCAAGCGGATGTTCTACAAGAACTGGTCGTTCATCCGCTAAGACGGCGGACGACCGCACCGAGACCCGTCAGGGTTCGGCTGGATCGAAGCTGAGCGCGCCGGAACGTCATGCCCACCCTCGTCATCGCCAACAAGTGCTACTCGTCCTGGTCGCTGCGGCCGTGGCTGCTGTTGAAGCAGCTCGGCATCCCTTTCGATGAGGTGCTGATCCCGCTCGATCAGCCGGACACGAAGGCTGCAATCCTCAAGCATTCGCCGGCCGGGAAGGTGCCGATCCTGATTGAGGGTGACTGTCGACCGTATGGGAGTCCATCGCCATCATGGACCACGTCGGCGAGACCTTTGAGGACGCGCAGGTGTGGCCGCGCGACCTGAACGCGCGGGCCATGGCGCGCTCGGTGGCGGCCGAGATGCACGCCGGCTTCGGGGCGCTGCGCTCCGCCTGCCCGATGAACCTCGGCAAGCGTTACGCCCCGCGCGATCGCGGCGAGGCCGTCGGCCGGGATGTCGCTCGCATCACCGCGATCTGGCGCGACGCGCGGAGTCGGTTCGGCGCGGGCGGGCCGTTCCTGTTCGGCGCGTTTTCGCGCCGCCGACGCTATGTACGCGCCGGTGGTGACGCGCTTCGATACCTATTCGATCCCGGTCGATCCGGTGTCGCGGGCGTATATGGACACGATCCTGTCGCTAGCCGCCTTCCGGGAATGGCGCGAGGCGGCGCTGCGGGAGCCGTGGATGACCCCGAGCGATGAGGTTGACGAAGAGCCGGTCGCGGTGTTTCGGATGCTCGGCGAGAGGCAGGCGCCATGAACGCGAGCACCCACTACCCCGATCCGCCCCGCACCGAACCCGTCAACCGGCACACGTTGGCAGTGACAGTGGACAACGAGCCGGGCGTGCTCGCCCGCATCGCCGGCCTGTTTTCGGGCCGCGGCTACAACATCGAGAGCCTGACTGTCTCCGAGACTGAGCACGAAAAACACATCTCGCGCATCACCATCGTGACGACCGGCACCAACGCCGTCATCGAGCAGATCAAGAGCCAGCTCCATCGTCTCGTGCCGGTGCATCGGGTCGTCGATCTCACGATTTACGGCCAAGCGATCGAGCGGGAGCTTGTGCTGGTGAAAGTGGTCGGCAAAGGCGAGCATCGCCTGGAGGCCATGCGCCTCGCCTCGGCCTTCGGGGCGCGCACGCTCGACGCCACGCTGACCTCCTTCGTGTTCGAGTTGACCGGGACCACCGAAGAGATCGAGCGCTTCATCGCTACAATGACCGTC
The DNA here is from genome assembly GCA_963728675.1 of uncultured Alphaproteobacteria bacterium. GTDB lineage: Bacteria > Pseudomonadota > Alphaproteobacteria > Rhizobiales > Beijerinckiaceae > JAJKJG01. The sequence goes on from CAVSLO010000007.1 coordinate 89,292, forward strand.
GTCGGTCTCGTCGAGGTCTCGCGTACCGGCGTCGCCGCCATGAGCCGCGGTACGGAGGGGATGTAATTTCTACACTTTGGATAGCGCCTTGGTCGGGGTGTATTCAGTGAGAGCACATCAGGCCCTGAATTAAGCTCTTCTACTCGTCTGGCCGGGGCGTCGATCAGCTGGACGTCGACCTCGTAAGCCTTGGACATCTCGGCCGGAAGCCGCTCCCACACGCCCGCCTTCCGCGACCGGTTGCACCGGTCACGTGGCGTGCGGACCAATAGCGCTCCGGGATGTGGGGGCGCGCCCGTCCTTTTCCGGGCTGGCCGACCGCTCCTCGCGTCTGAAGCGCTTACGCCGCAGCGCTTACGCCGCCCAATGAGCCCGGCCATCCGTCGACCGGGCGGTCGCGCTTCGCCGCTGGCGCCTCTCGGGGCTGAAGCTGAGGCACATCCGCGCAAGCCTCGCACCCCCAAAATCAACGGCAAGGCCGAGCGCTTCATCCAGACCTGCCTGAAGGCCACGATCGCCTGTAATTCGACCGCGAAGCGGCGACGCGCTTTGAGGTCAGCGCAGTAGGCTATCAGGCTGATGCGGTGGGTGGGCGAGAACGGCGCCGCGGCCCCGGCCCGCTTTGGAGGCGTCCAAGAGGCGATCCGGGCGGCGGGCGCCAGCATGCTCCACCTGCCTCCGTGCTCGCCCGATCTGAATCCTGTTTAAGTTGAAGGCGCTCCTGCGCAAGACGGCCGCTCGAACCCGCGACGCGCTCTGGGATCATTGGTGTGCTCCTCGAGAACTTCAGCTCCGACGAGTGCCAAACTGCCTCACCCCCACTGCGAAATACGAGTTCACTTAATTCGAGTCCGCTCCGGCTTGCCTCTTGACACGAACGTACCAGTTAGTTACTAGATTGGCGGCTAGAGTTCTCAATCGGCAGTCAAAGGGATCAAGAGATGCAGACCGTAAATTCGAGGGAGGCTTCCGACGCTATCGAAATCCGGAGCGCCCTGGAAGGCTTCGCTGCGCGTCTCGCGGCGCAGCGCGGTATCGCCTCCGCTCAGACGGCCCTGCTCCGACAGTATGTCGCCTCCATGGAGAAGATCGCTGTCGCTTACGGCTCACTCTCGACGGACATGCTTGCACAGTATGCAAAGCTGAATGCGGGCTTCCACGCGATGCTATTTGAGCTGGCCCAATGCCCGGCCTTGAATCGTCAGCTTGCAGGAGAGTTCCTGGGCAGCTTGGCCCTCATCGACGTAAGGGCTGTGGTGAAAGCTGGTTCTGAACTCAGGAGCTTCATGCTTTTCGAGCAAGACCAGCACCGCTCTCTCATGGACGCCATAATACAGGGCGATGGTCCTCAAGCGGAGAGCCTTGCCAGAGAGCATGGCCGCCTCAGCCAAAAATACCTCATCAGTCTGGAAACCGCGACGCGTCAACGAACGCCATCAGAAGCCTTGTAGCCTAGTGTCGAAATCTCTGGCCGAGGGGGCTGCAAACGCCCCCGCGCGGCCCTGCGGAAAGTCATGGCATGGGGCGCCGCAGAGGCGCTCTCCTCAAGAGATGTCTTTTGGCGTCAGGAGGCTGCCGGGAGCGTGAGCACGGCTGCGAGTCCGCCGAGTCGTGAGGGCTCCATCGAGAGGCTGCCCCCATGGAGTTCGGCCAACTCGCGCGTGATCGGCAGGCCGAAGCCGTCGCCGGAGCGGTCTGAGCCCGAGGCGGACTTGGGCCAGCACTGCGCCGATCAGTCTCAAGCCGAGCGCGGCGAGCGCCGGGGAGAGGGTGCGCATCACCGCCCCGAGCACGGGCCGGTCGCCGCGTCCGCGCGAGATCCTCGCCATCGGCCTCCAGGAAGGTGCCGCTCGTGGCATCGATCCGCACCTTGATCAGGTCGCCCTGGGCCGTGAGCAGCTTCACCTCATAGACGGCCTGCGCGGGCTCGTCCCGCTTCGGGGACTTCAGCTCTACATCGACGAGTTCGCCCACAAAGCGCGCGCGCCGGGAAGCAGCGCCTGCCTGCGCTCCCGCGAGAGCGCGACGCCGATGATGGATGAAGTGCAGGTCAAGGCGCTGCTGGAGCGCTCCGGCTATGCCTATGCAGGCCGCATGGAGCGCGCAAGAAGCATCTGGAGGTTCTGGCGACCAACGACCGTGGCGAGACCGTCGAACTGCACATCGACCGCGATGGCCTCATCCGGAAGGAGAAGCGCCGGTTCTGACGCCCCGCTTGAACCTTTCCCGGGCGCCCTCGTTCTGCCCTCACCCCTGGAGACCATCATGAAACGACTTTGCCTTTCAAGCATCGGCTTTGTCCTGCTGGCCACTGTTGCGGCGGCGCAGCCCGCGCCGCCCCCGGCGCCGCGCCCCCGATCCCGAAGCCGGCGCGCCCCCGCCGCCGGGCGGCCCGGCCGCGCGTCCCGCGCCAGGACGGCCCGATGCGCCTCTCCGACAACCCGTATTGGCTCGTCGGCGTGCAATTGCTCGACGGCGTCGGGGCAGGGCTCTACGGCGCGCTGTTTCCGCTGATCGTGGCGGACCTGATGGAGGGCACCGGCCGCTTCAACGTCGCGCAGGGCGCGGTGCAGACAGCGCAGGGCATCGGCGCTTCGCTGTCCACGACGGTCGCTGGCTTCATTGTCCTCGCGGCGGGCTACTCGGCGGCGTTCCTGACATTTGCCGCCATCGCGGGCGCTGGCCTGCTGCTGTTCTGGCTCGCCATGCCGGAGACTTGGACAGGGGAGGGGACGCGCCAGTCCCCGGAGGGTGAGCCCGGAGCGAAGCTCACGGCAGCGGAACCTGCTTCGCTTGAGACTCCAGCCGAGTAGGCGGCGATGCGGCGGCGCCTCGACCCCGAGCCGCGGTCCGGCGCGCGTCCCCGGCCCACCCGACGGAGCGGCTCTGTCTGGCGCTGGCTTGCGCTCGCCATCGTCGTCGTGGCGCTCGGGAGCGGCGCGCTCGCGCTGCTCGGCCGCTCGGGCGCATGGGGCCTCCCGGACCCCTGGGGCGCGGACCTGCGGAAAGCCGCCGCCGTCCTGGTTTTTAGCGGCACCTACGTCGTGGTCGCGGTTGGCAAGCTGCCGGGCCTTCATATCGATCGCGCCGGCGTAGCGCTGCTCGGCGCGAGCCTCATGGTCGGCTGCGGCGCGCTCACGCTTGAGGACGCCTACCGCGCCATCGACCTCGACACGATCACGCTCCTGCTCGGCATGATGATCGTGATCGCGAACCTACGCCTCTCCGGCTTTTTCCGGCTGGTCAGCGCCTGGGCGGTGACGCGCGCCCGTCACCCGGCATTGCTCTTGTCCGCCATCGTCCTCGTCACCGGCGTGCTTTCGGCCTTTCTGGTCAACGACGCCATCTGTCTCGTGATGACGCCGCTCGTGATCGAACTCACGCGCGCGCTGGATCGCAACCCCGCGCCGTATCTCTTAGGCGTGGCGATGGCCTCGAACGTCGGCTCCACGGCGACGATCACCGGCAATCCGCAGAACATGATCATCGGCTCGGTATCGCACATACCATACGGGGCGTTCGCGGCGGCGCTCGCGCCGGTGGCGGGCGCCGGACTCGTGCTGACGGTCGCGCTCATCGCGCTCTTTCACCGGCGCGAGTTCTTCACCGTCGAACGGCTCGCTGCGGCGGCGCTGCCGGTGCGGGTTCACCGCGGGCTGATGGCGAAGTCAGTCGCGGTCGCGCTGGCGATGGTGGCGCTGTTTTTCGCCGGCCAGCCGGTCGCGAAGGTCGCCATCGTCGGCGGCGCGCTGCTGCTGCTGACCCGCAGCGTCAAGGCGCATAAGGTCTATCGCGAGATCGACTGGCCGCTGCTCGTCATGTTCGCTGGCCTGTTCATCGTGGTGGCGGGCGCGCAGAATGCCGTCTTGACGCCCGCGATCCTCTCCGAGGCCAAAGCCCTGCGCCTGGGCGATACGGCTCCGCTCAGCGCCGTGACCGCTGTGCTCTCGAACCTCGTCAGCAACGTGCCGGCCGTGCTGGTCCTCAAACCCTTCGTCGAGCAGCTTGCCGACTGGCAGCGCGCTTGGCTCGTGGTCGCGATGGCGTCGACCTTGGCGGGCAACTTCACGCTCGTGGGATCGATCGCCAATCTCATCGTCGCCGAGCGCGCCCGCCGGGAGGGTGTCGCGATCGATTTCTGGCCCTATTTTCGCGTCGGCGCGCCGCTCACCGTTATCACGATCGTGCTGGGGGCGTTCTGGCTATCGCGCTGAACGCCCCCGGGCTCTATGCTTTTCAGGCCGAGGCAGGGGCATCGAGAGCGCCGCCAAGAAACAGTTGCCGGATCCTCGGATCATTCAGAATGTCGGCGGCGGTGTCCACGATCCGCGTCTGCCCGAGTTCGGCTGCCTGATCAGCGCAAGAGTTGCGGAGCGCTTGGGGCGCGCTGCTGCGCCAAGGCCGCCATGCGGACGGGCGCGTTGGATGCGCCGTACTGATCGTAGCCGCCGGCCCGCTGCACGATTTCGAAGAAGAAGCGATCTTCGTAGGGGAGGGTGTAGATCTGATAGAACTCCCTGCCGTCCGTGCGGTCGAACAGGACGTTGTGCTCGCGAAGACGGTTCACGAATACGTCCGAGACCTGAAAACGCGCCGCAACGTCGTCGTAGTAGTTGGGTGGAATCGGCAGGATGGCGATTCCTGTCTCCTCGAGATGCCGGGCGGCCTCGAAAATGTCCGGCGTTCCGAACGCGATATGATGCACGCCCGCGCCGGCGAAACTGGTCACGAAACGCGCCGTCGCGGTCTCACGGTTGTCCGAGATGTTCAGCGGAAAGCGTACGGTGCGCTCCGGGTTGGATACGGCCTTGCTGCGCACCAGCCCGTAAGGGTCGGGCAGCACGTAACCGGTCTCAGGCTCCAGCCCGAGCACGGCGCGGTAGAACAGGACCCAAGCGTCGAGTTGCCCCTCCGGGAGCGCCTGGGCGACATGGTCGATCGAGCTGAGGATCGCGCGTGGACCGCCCTCGTCCGTCCGCTCGAAATCGGCCTCGAAGGAGGCCGCCGAACCGTCCTCCGTAAAATAAATGAGGCTACCGCCGGGGGAGCGGATGGCGGGAATGGACAATTCGCTCGGCCCCACGCGCCCCTCAAATCGCGTGCAGTCGTAGGCCTCGGCGCGGCCGAGGGCGGCGAACGCGTCGTCCGCGCGGAGCGCGAGCGCGCAGACCGAGGTCCCGTGCATCAGGTGATAGGAATGGGCGAAGGAGTCCGGCTCCCGGTTGAGGACGATGCGGATATCCCCCTGACCATAGAGGGAGACCATCTTGGTCCGGTGCCGGCCAAGCCGCCGGAAGCCGAGTTGCCCTAAAAATTCGCCCAGCTGGCGTTCCCCGGTCTCATCGACAGCGAATTCGATGAACGCGACCCCGGCGAGCGCCGGCGGCGTGGGCGGGTCGAACAACTCGACGCGCCGCCGGATTTTTCTGGGCGGCGCTTCGCGCGGCGTTTCTTCGCTGCGCCGGACCTGCTCCTCGAGAAATAACAGTGAGCGCATGCCGTCGTGCGCCGTCTGGCGCGGCGGCGCGGCCCGCAGGTCGTCATTGAAGATTTCGAGCGAGATCGTCCCGGTGTAGCCGGTCGCCAGCACGCTGCGCAGGAAACCGGGCACGTCCAGGTCGCCCTGGCCCGGCAGGTTGCGGTAGTGACGGCTCAAGGTCAGCGCATTGACGCCGAGGCGCGGCGCATCCGCCAACTGCACGAAAAAGATTTTTTCACCCGGGAGCCGGGAGAGTCCGGACCAGTCGTCCGACAGGGCGAGGGTATGAAAGCTGTCGAGGATGAGGCCGAGATGGGGGTGATTGGCCCGGCTCACGATGTCCCAGGCGTTATCGAAGGTGCGGACCCGCGTCCCCCAGGACAGCGCCTCGTACCCGATCCGCAGGCCGCGTCGGCCAGCCCGCTCCGCCAGTTCGTAGAGCTGAGCCGCCGCCCGCACGGGGTCATCGCTCGTCTCCGGCGAGACGTTCGAGCACACCAGCATGAGAGGCGCGCCGAGATCCTCCATCAGATCGAATTTGCGCTCGGCCCGGTCGAGATTGCGCCGCAACTGCTCATCCGAGACCCCTTCGAAGTCGCGAAAGGGCTGGAACAGGTCGATGGAGAGGCCAATGTCCGCCGTATACCGGCGCACGTCGCGCGGCGCGCCCGCATAAAAGAGGATGTCGTTCTCGAAAATCTCGATGCCGTCGAACCGGGCGGCGGCAGCGGCTTCCAGTTTTTCGGGCAAGGCGCCGCTTAAGGAAACCGTCGCAATCGTTCGCCGCATTTGGAGCCCTCGCGAAGACCGATATTATCCTATTTCCTTTTTCTCATCCAAGTTTAATCGGGTTGGCGGATCGCGGCGCCTGCGCATCGCGGCGTCTGATGGCGTGCGGGTTTTCAGGCTGATGCTCATGCGCATCCCTGGCGTGCTGCGGCTGTCCGCACGCTCGACAGAGCGGCAGGCCCGCGGACGGCGGGCCTGCCTTCCGAGGCGTTACTGGGCTTTGGTCACCTGGCCCCGCACCTCGCCGTTCGGGTTCGCGGCGGTGTGGATGTTGAAGTAAGTCTGGCCCGCGGTGAGCGCCTTGGCCTGATCGTCGTTGAGGGTCGCCGAGCCCTCGAACGCGCCGGACGACACGCCTGGCGCCGGCACCAGCACGCCGGCGTTCTTGCCCGGCTCGGCCGGCCCGTGGAAGTGGGCGGCTGTCGGATTGCCGCTCAGCCCGGAGATGCTCCCCCTCCAGGAGAGCTTCTTGCTTGTCGTATCATAGGTTGCGGTCAGCGTGCCGTTGGCCGAGGTATTGACGGGCGGAACCTCGTTACCGCCCTTGAGGTCGGTCTTGAACGATAAGGTTTCGGCGAGAGCCGGCGCGATGGCGAGAGCGGCGGCGATCGACAGTCCGGCGAGCGTGGAACGAATAAGCTTCGGCATATCATCCTCCCTATCCCGGATTTACGCAGGAACACGGCATGAGAGCGCCAGCGCCTTGCCGAGGAACGCCCGCGCCGGGCGTTCTTCCTGCCTCCATGAGCATGCCATTCGGTTTTCGAACCGGAGATGAACGGCGGGCGGGGTTTCTGAACCAGAAGCCTTGCAGCAGCGTCCGTGTCGGATCAAGCTTCGCATGCAGCAGCCGGGAGCTCATGTCCCATGGAACAGACTTGGCGCTGGTTCGGTCCCGACGACGACGTTCGGCTCGCCCACGCCCGGCAGGCCGGAGCGACCGGCATCGTCACCGCGCTGCACCACATCCCCTACGGCGTGGTCTGGAGCGTCGCAGGAGATCGAGGGGCGCAAGGCCCTGATCGCGGCCGACGCGTCGCTCGGCCTGCGCTGGAGCGTGGTCGAGAGCCTGCCGGTCCCCGAGGCGATCAAGCTCGGCGAGGGCGATCTGGAGCCGCTGTTCGAGAACTACCGCCAGTCGCTGCGCAACCTCGCCGCGCTGCGGCGTGACCACCGTCTGCTACAACTTCATGCCGGTGCTCGACTGGACGCGCACCGAACTCGCGCTATCCGCTGCCCGGCGGCGGCACGGCGCTGCGCTTCAACGCGCACGAGTTCGCGGCCTTCGACTGCTTCATGCTGGAGCGCCCCGGCGCGGAGGCGGACCATTCGCCCGAGGTCGCTGCGAGCGCGGGCGGGCGTGGTTCGCGCAGAGTCTCGGAACGCCAGCCGCCAAAAGCTTCTCGCCAACATCATGGCGGGCCTGCCCGGCGCCTTCGACCGCTACGACATCCCCGGCCTGCGGCGGATGCTCGACCGCTACCGCGGCATGACGCGCGAGCGCCTGCGCGAAAACCTCGCCCGCTTCCTGCGCGAGGTGATCCCGACCGCCGAGGAGGTCGGCGTTCGCATGTGCGATCCACCCGGACGACCCGCCGCGCCCGCTGCTGGGCCTGCCGCGGATCGTCTGGAACGCCGACGACCTCGCCTTCATCATCGACGCGGTCGATTCGGCCGCCAACGGCATCACCTTCTGCACGCGGCTCGCTCGGGGCGGGCCCCGCCAACGACGTGCCGGCCATGGCCCGAGCGCTTCGCCGCCCGCATCCACTTCGCCCACCTGCGCAACGTGCCGCAAGGAGCCGGACGGCTCGTTCATGGAGGCCGACCATCTCGGCGGCGACGTCGACATGGTGGCGGTGGTCGACGGCGCTGCTGGAGGAGCAGGAGCGCCGGCGCGATGCCGGCGATCCGCGCTGGCGCATCCCGTTCCGGCCCGACCACGGCCACGAACTGCTGGACGACGTCGGCAAGCCGACGCATCCCGGCTATCCGGCGATCGGCCGGCTGAAGGGCCTGGCCGAGATCCGCGGCGTCATGACGGCCGTCGCGAGCCTGCGCGGCCTACCGCTGTAGAGCGTCACATCACCGCGCCGATCTGCCAGGGCACGAACTCGTTGTCGCCGTAGCCGAGGTCCTCGCGACTTGGTGCTGCTCGCCCGAGGCGACGCGCAGGATCATCTCGAAGATCTCCTCGCCCCTTCTGCCTCGACCGGCATCGCCGTCGAGGATGTCGCCGCAGTTGATGTCCATGTCGTCGATCATGCGGCTGTAGATGTCGGTGTTGGTGGCGAGCTTGATCGAGGGCGCGGGCTTGCAGCCGAAGGCCGAGCCGCGGCCGGTGGTGAAGGCGATCACGTTGGCGCCGCCCGCCACCTGCCCGGTGGCCGACGACCGGGTCGTAGCCCGGCGTGTCCATGAACACGAAGCCCTTGCTCGCGTCACCGGCTCGGCGTATTCGTAGACGTCGCTCAGCGTGCGTGGTGCCGCCCTTGGCGGCGGCGCCGAGCGACTTCTCGAGGATGGTGGTGAGCCCGCCGGCCTTGTTGCCGGGCGAGGGATTGTTGTTCATCTCGCCGCCGTTGCGGGCGGTGTAGTCCTCCCACCAGTGGATGCGCTCGACCAGCTTCTCGCCGACCTCGCGGCGTCGACGGCGCGGCGGGTCAGCAGGTGCTCGGCGCCGTAGATCTCCGGCGTCTCGGAGAGGATCGCGGTGCCGCCGTGGCGCACCAGCAGGTCGGCGGCGGCGCCGAGCGCCGGGTTGGCGGTGATGCCCGGAATAGCCGTCCGAGCCGCCGCATTGCAGCGCCAGCATCAGCTCCGAGGCGGGCACGCGGTCTCGCGCTTCGCGCTGCGTCGGCGATCGGGAGCATCGTCCTTGATCGCGCTCGACGCCCGCCTCGACGGTCTTCTTGGTGCCGCCGGTCTCCTGGATGGTCATGCGTGCTGGAAGGTGTCGCTCTCGATCAGCCCGTACTCCTCCTTCATGCGGCCGATCTGGAACACCTCGCAGCCGAGGCCGACCATGAGCGACGCCGGCGAGATTGGGGTGGGTGGCATAGCCCCATTGGGTGCGCTGCAGGACGTCGAAGCCCTCGCCCGTAGGCCGCATGCCGCAGCCGGTGCCGTGCACGAACGCGACGACGCCGTCGATGTTGGGATAGTCGGCGAGGATGCCGGAGCGCTCGACCTCCTCGGCCATGAAGCGCGCGACCGAGGCCGAGCAGTTCACGGAGGTGAGAATGCCGATGTAGTTGCGCGTGCCGGACCTTGCCGTTGGCGCGGCGAAAGCCCTCGAAGGTGGCGCGCAGCTCGGGGCGGCAGGAGGCAGTCGTCCTTCGCGTCCTCGCCGAAGCGGTAGTCGCGCGCGAAGTCGTGCAGGCCGACATTGTGCTCGTGCACCCACTCGCCGGGCGCGATGTGCTTCGTGGCGAAGCCGATGATCTGGCCGAACTTGTGGATCGGCTCGCCCTCCGGGATCGGCTCGACCGCCATCTTGTGGCCCTTCAGGATGCGCTCGCGCGCGGTGAGGCCGGCCGCCGTACCGCCCGGCGGAATGGTGTCGATCGCGATGACAACGTTGTCCTCGGGGCGCAGGCGGATGGCGCGAGGGTGAGCGGCAGTCAGTGGAGTCGACAAAGACGGACCTCGATGCGGATTCAGGGTTGATCTTCGAAAGCTAGTATATTAGCATCCTAGTATCGAAGCAAGTCTTTTGGATGAGGATCGACGCCTTGGACCACCGTTTCGGCTCTGCGGCTCCTGATGGATCGAGCGTGCGGGCGGTTCCCGCCTCGGCGCGAATCCAGGCGGTCCTGCGCGAGCAGATCGTCGGCATGCAGGTGCCGCCGGGCGCGGCCGTATCGGAAAAGGACATCGCCGAGGCTTACGGCGTCAGCCGCACGCCGGTGCGCGAGGCTATCCTCCGGCTCTCCGAGGAGCGGCTGGTCGACATTTATCCGCAGTACGGCACCTTCGTTTCGCGGATCAGCCTTGAAACGCTCAAGGACGCCATGGTGATCCGCGAAGCGCTCGAACGGGTCGCGGTGCGCGAGGCTGCCGCGAAGGCGACCGCCGACGACATTGCGGCTTTGCGGAAAATTCTCGATCGCCAGCGCGCCAGCGACAAAGCCGGCGACCTCGCCGCGTTCCATGCCGCCGACGAGGACTTCCACCAAGCCATTTCCGCCGTTGCCGGGCACCCGAATCTGTGGCGCGTCGTGAAGCAGGAGAAGGCGCAGGTCGACCGCTGCCGCATGCTGACTTTGCCTATGTCGGGCCGCCGGGCGCACGTCATCCGCCAGCACGTCGCCATCGTCGAGGCCCTGGAGGCGGGCGATCCCGACGCGGCCGAAGCCGCGATGTCCGCGCATCTCGCCGACGTTCTTCCGAGCATCGACAAGGTGCGGGAGGCCCACCCCGATTATTTCGACAGGGGCGGCCCGAGCGCCGCGCCGCGTCCGAAGCGCGCCCTCGGCGGGCGGCCCTGACCCGAGAAGCCTTCATGATCCATCCCGACCGCCTGCTCCCGGCCGATCCCGCCACGCGCCGTGGCGCGGCGCCTTTACGAGCGCGTCAGCCATCTGCCGATCGTCTCGCCGCATGGGCACACGGATCCGCGCTGGTGCGCGGAGGACCAGCCCTTCCCCGATCCGGCCCGGCTCTTCGTCGCCCGCCGGGTCGATTGCGCCTACCTGGCCGAACTTGTGGTCACGCATCGTCTCGATGAGGACGAGGCGCACGATGTCGCCTACGATCTTGCCTACGGCCTCGCCAAGCGGGCCTACAAACTCTGAGCACCAACCTTGGGAGGGAAGATTATGAGGATTTCACGTCATCACTCGCCGCACGTTCGTCGGCGGCGCGGCCGGCGCCGCGGGCTTCGCCGCCTGCGGCGGCCGGGCTTTGGCGCAGCAACCCGCCTTGCCGAAGTCGCCCGTGACGCTCAACATCGTCGATGTCGCCGGCAATCTCGCGCTGACGCAGAAGGCGATCGAGAACTACCGCAAGGCCAAGCCCAAGCTCGTCTCGCGGATCACCTTCACCAAGGCGCCGGCGCCGGAGCTGCCGGGCAAGATCAAGGCGCAGCAGGACGCCGACCGCGTCGACATCGACCTCGTGCTGACCGGCACCGACGCGCTGTCGGCCGGCATCGACCAGAGGCTCTGGGTCGAGCTGCTCGCCGCACCATGCCGGCGGCCTGCCGAAGCTCGACGACATCTATCTGCCGGCCGCCGCCAAGATGCAGGCGCTCGCCAAGGGCCAGGGCGTCGTGGTCACCTACTACCCGTCCGGCCCGCTGCTCGAATACATGCCGGAGCGAGGTGAAGAAGGCGCCGACGACCGCCGAGGAGCTGCTCGCCTGGGCGCAAGGCCAACCCGAACCGCTTCATGTACGCGCGCCCGGCCAATTCCGGCCCCGGCCGCACCTTCATGATGGGCCTGCCCTACATCCTCGGCGACAAGGACCCGAAGGATCCGGTGAAGGGCTGGGACAAGACCTGGGCCTATCTCAAGGAGCTCGGCCAGAACATCGAATACTACCCGACCGGCACCGGCGCGACGATGAAGGAGCTCGGCGAAGGCTCGCGCGACATGATCGCCTCGACGACCGGCTGGGACATCAACCCGCGCGTGCTCGGCATCGTGCCGAAGGAGGCCAAGGTCGCGCACGCTCAAGGGCTTCCACTGGGTCGCCGACGCGCACTACATGTGCGTGCCGAAGGGCGTCTCGGACGAGAAGCTCGCGGTGCTGCTCGACCTGATGAGCTACCTGCTCACCAAGGAGCAGCAGGCCTACACCTACGACGAGGGCTACTTCTATCCCGGCCCGGCGGTGAAGGGCGTGACGCTCGACATGGCGCCCGCAGGAGAGCCAGGAGGCGATCAAGGAGTTCGGCCGTCCCGAATACGAGCAGCTGATCGCCGAGAACCCGATCGAGCTGCCGCTCGATGCCGGAGCCGATGGTCGTCGGCGTTCCGCGCGCTGGGACGAGCAGATCGGCGGCGCGAAGCGCAAGTGACTCAACGAAGGCGACGGACCCGCCATGGCCATCGCCGCCGCCGACTTCCGCGAGCTGCGGCTCGACCGCGTGAGCCGCGACTTCGGGACGCTCAACGCGCTCACGCGACGTCGATCCTGACGATCCGGCGGGGCGAGTTCATCGCCCTGCTCGGCCCGTCCGGCTGCGGCAAGTCGACGGCGCTGAACTGCCTCGCCGGCCTCTTGCCGGTCGACCGGCGGCGGCATCTGGCTCGACGAGCGCCGCATCGACACGGCTGCGCCCGGAGGAGCGCGGCTTCGGCATGGTGTTCCAGAACTACGCGCTGTTCCCGCACATGACCGTGCGCAAGAACATCGGCTTCGGCCTCGACGATGCGCGGCGTGCCGCAGGCCGAGATCGAGCGCCGGGTCGACGAGGCGCTCGCGCTCGTGCGCCTCAAGGGCCAGGAGCACAAGCTGCCGGGCCAGCTCTCCGGCGGCCAGCAGCAGCGCGTCGCCATCGCCCGCGCCATCGTCATCGAGCCGCCGCTGGTGCTGATGGACGAGCCGCTCTCCAACCTCGACGCCAAGCTGCGGCTCGAGATGCGCGCCGAGATCCGCCGCATCCACAACATGCTCGGCGCGACCACGATCTACGTCACGCACGACCAGGACGAGGCGCTGTCGCTCGCCGACCGCATCGTCGTGCTGCGCGACGGCGTGGTCCGGCAGGTCGGCACGCCGGAGGAGCTCTACGCGCGGCCCGCCCACCTCGACGTCGCCGAGTTCATGGGCTTCCGCAACCGGCTCACAGGGCACGCGTGGTGTCGCCGTGACGGCGGCATCGCGACCGTCGACGTCGGCGGGCGACGCTCAGGTCGACGGGGCGCGTGCGCGAGGATCTGCAGCCGGGCGACGCCGGCCGTCGTCGCCGTGCGGCCCGAGGACCTGCATGCCGACGGACAGCACGGGCGGACTCGCCGCCGACGGTCGAGATCGATCGAGTATCCGCGGCCGCGAGTTCGTCGGCTTCGGCGACGCGGCCGACGGCGCCGGAGCTCGCCTTCCGCGTCGCATCAGCCGCTCGAGCCTGGCGCGACGGTCGCATCTGCGCGCCGACCCGCGAGCGTGTCCTCGATCTTCCGGGGAGACGCCGGCATGAACGCGGCGCACGCCCGCATCATCGACGCGCCGGCGCCCGCCCGGCAGGGGCCGTCGCTGGCGCAGCGCCTCGCCGCGCGCGGGCTCGACGGCGCTGACGCTGCTGGTCGTGCCGGCCGCGCTCTTCGTGCTCGCGCTGTTCGTCTATCCGTTCCTGTACGGGCTCTGTGCTGTCGTTCCAGCCGAAGGAGGGCGGCGCGCTCGCCAACTACGCGCGCTTCTTCTCCGATCCGTTCCTCTACGAGACGATCGGCACCACGCTGCTGGCTCGCGCTGCCGGTCACGCTGCTCAACGTCGTCGCTCGCGGTGCCGATCGCGTTGCGCGTGCGGCTGATGCGCCGCCAGCGGCTGCTCACGACGATCCTGGTCGTGCCGATCACGCTCGGCACCGTGCTGGTCGCCGAAGGGCTGCTGAACTATCTCGGCCCGCAGGGCTGGTTCAACCGCACGCTGCTCGACGCTCGGCCTGATCTCGCAGCCGCTCCGGCTCCTGCACAACTACTGGGGCGTGTTCATCTCGCTGGTGATCACCGGCTTCCCGTTCACGTTCCTGCTGACCCTGTCCTACTGTCCGGCATCGATCCCGCGCTGGAGCAGGCCGCGGCGACGCTCGGCGCCGGAGCCTGGGCGCGGTTCCGCCACGTCTTCCTGCCGCTGCTGCTCGCCGGGCCTCGCCATTACTTTCTGCCTGTCGTTCGTGCAGGCGTTCTCGGTGTTCCCGTCGGCGGTGCTGCTCGGCGCCCCGGCCGGGCCGACGCGGGTGATCTCGATCGCCGCCTACACAGGCCGCCTTCGAGGAGTACGACTATTCGATGGCCTCGGCGATCGCGATGATCATGGGCGCTCGTGCAGCTCGTCGTCGTCGCCGCGAGTGCTCGCCGCGCGCGGCTTGTTCTACCGCGGCCCGGCCGGCGGCGGCGAAGGGCTAGCAGGCTCGATGATCCGCGACACCACGCGTGGCGGCGAAGCTCTGGGCGGCGGCGGTCTGGGCCGTCGTCGGCTTCTTCGTCCTCAACCTCGCTCGCCATGATCGCGACGGTGGTGACGAGCTCCTTCGCCACGCGCTGGCTCGGCACCTGGCTGCCGGCCGGCTGGACCACGCGCTGGTACACGGCCGCCTGGAACGAGTTCCAGCTCGGCGACGTGCTGATCGTGACCTTCGAGGTCGTCGGTGCTCGTCGTGCTGTTCTCGCGGCCTGCTCGGCGTGCCGGCGGCCTACGCGCTGGCCCGGCGCGAGTTTCCGCGGCAAGCGGTTCGTGATGCTGCTGTTCCTGCTGCCGCTGCTGGTGCCGCCGATCACCTACGGCATCCCGCTGGCGACCGTGCTCTACCAGATCGGGCCTCGCCGGCACGATCTGCGGGCGTCGTCCTCGCCAACCTGGTGCCGACGGTGCCGTTCGTGATCCTGGTGATGATCCCGTTCATCGAGCAGATCGACCCGCGGCTCGAAGCGGCGGCGCGCGTGTTCGGCGCCGACACGTCGCGCCTGTTCGTCCACGTGCTGCTGCCGCTGCTGCTGCCCGGCATGCTCGCCGCGCTGCTGCTGGTGCTGGTGCGCACCATCGCGATGTTCGAGCTGACCTTCCTGACCGCGGGCCCGATCAGCCAGACGCTGGTCGTCGCGCTCTACTACGCGGTGTTCGCCGCCGGCGTGCGGGCCGTGCAGTCGATCGACGCCATGGCGGTGATCTACATGGCGACGACGCTGGTCTGGCTCCTGATCGCGCTGCGCTTCGTCAACCCGACCCAGATCGTGGCGCGGGCGAAGCAGGAGCCGGCGCATTGAGCGCGCCTCTCGCTACGCCGCCCTCGACCGGCTGCCCGCCGACGTGCGAGCGGCCGGCCTACGATGTCGGCGCGGTGCGCGTCGGCATCGTGCATCTCGGCATCGGCGCGTTCCACCGCGCCCATCAGGCCGTCTACATGGACGACCGGCTCGCGGCCGGGCGAGACGGCGTGGGGGATCTGCGGCGTGAGCCTGCGCTCGCCCGACACGGCGCGAGGCGCTCGCGCCCCAGGACGGGCTCTATACGGTGGCGGTCCGCTCCGGCGCGGGCGAGCGCCTGCGCGTGATCGGCGTCGGTCCGCCGCGTCCTGGTCGCCCCGGACGATCCCGCCGCGCTCCTCGACGCCATGACCGATCCGGCGGTGCGCATCGTCAGCCTGACCGTGACCGAGAAGGGCTATTGCCACGATCCGGCCACCGGCGACCTGAACCGGACCATCCCGACATCGCCGCACGACCTCGCCGACCCCGCGTCGCCCCGCAGCGCGCCGGGCGTCCTCGTCGAAGCCCTGCGCCGCCGCCGCGCGGCGGGCCGACAGCCCTTCACGGTCCTGTGCTGCGACAACCTGCCGGAGAACGGCCGCACGGTCGGCCGCGTGCTGGCCCAGTTCGCCGGCTTGCGCGATCCCGCTCTCGGCCGCTGGGTCGAGGATGCGGTCGCGTTCCCCTCGACCATGGTGGACCGCATCGTTCCGGCGACGACGCGACGCCGACCGCGCCGCCGATCGCGGCGCGCGCTCGGCGTCTCGGACGCCTGGCCGGTGATGACCGAGCCGTTCACGCAGTGGGTGATCGAGGACCGCTTCGGCGACGGCCGCCCCCGCTTCGAGGACGCGGGCGCGGAACTCGTCGCCGATGTCGCGCCCTTACGAGCTGATGAAGCTGCGCCTGCTCAACGGCAGCCACTCGACGCTCGCCTATCTCGGCTACCTCGCCGGCTACGAGACCGTCTCCGACGTGATGGCCGACCCGGCCTTCGTCCGGCTCGTGCAGGGCCTGATGGACGAGGAGGTGACGCCGACGCTGCGCGTGCCGCCTGGCGCCGACCTCGCCGGCTACAAGCGCTCGCTGCTGGAGCGGTTCGCCAATCCGGCGCTGAAGCATCGCACGTGGCAGATCGCCATGGACGGCTCGCAGAAGCTGCCGCAGCGCCTGCTCGGCGCGATTCGCGACCGCCTGGCCGCCGGCCAGCCGGTCCCGCGGCTTGCGCTCGGGGTCGCGGCCTGGATGCGCTACGTCGGCCGGGACCGACGAGCGGGGCCGCCCGATCGACGTGCGCGACCCGCTGGCCCAACGCCTGCGCGGCCTCGCCGATGCGGCCGGTCCGGCCGCGGAGCGGCTCGCGCCCGCCCTCCTGGGGGTGCGCGAGGTGTTCGGGGACGATCTGCCGGCGAACCCGCGCTTCGCGCAGCCCGTGACGGACGCGCTCGACAGCCTCTTCCGAAAGGGCGCGCGGGCGACCGTCGAAGACTTGGTCGGGAGGGCCGGGTGACGCGCGCCGCCTGCATCGGCGAGTGCATGATCGAGCTGTCGGAATCGCCCGACGGCCGCCTCACGCGGGCCTATGGGGGCGATACGCTCAACACCGCCGTCTACATGGCCCGGCTGGGGCTGGCGGTCGATTACGTGACGGCGCTCGGCGACGATCCGTTCAGCGACGAGATGGCGGCCGGCTGGCGGGCCGAGGGGATCGGGGTCGGCCTCGTGGCGCGGCTCCCCGGCCGCGTGCCGGGCCTCTACATCATCCAGACCGACGCCGCCGGCGAGCGGCGCTTCTCCTACTGGCGCGACAGCGCCCCGGCGCGCGACCTGTTCGGCATTCCGGAGACGCCGGCCATCGTCGAGGCGCTGGCGGGCTACGACCTGCTCTACTTCTCGGGCATCACGCTCTCGCTCTACGGCGAGGCCGGGCGGGCTCGCTTCTTCGACGCCCTCGACCGCGCCCGCGCGAAGGGCGCCCGCGTCGCGTTCGACACCAACTTCCGGCCGCGCGGCTGGCCCGACCGGCCGGTCGCGCAGGCGGCCTACGGCGAAGCCCTCGGCCGGGCCGACGTCGTGCTGGCCTCCATCGAGGATCTGCAACTTTTGTTCGGGGGCGAAAACCCCGCCAGGCGGCTGTTCGACCGGCCCGCGGCCGAAGTCGTGCTCAAATCGCCCGAACCGGCCTGCCGGGTCGTGACGGCGGACGGCGTGGACGAGGTGGTCGCCGCCCAGCCCGTGGCCCGCGTCGTCGATACGACGGCGGCGGGGGATAGTTTCGCGGCGGCCTATCTGGCGAATCGCCTGGCCGGGGCCGGCCCGGCCGCGGCGGCGCGGGCCGGCCATGCGCTCGCCGGCGTCGTCGTGGGCCATCCGGGCGCCCTCATTCCCCGCTCCGCCATGCCGGCCTCGCTCCGGCCCGGCGAGGGCTCCGCCGGGAGAACCCCGCCATGACGGCGCCCGCTTCGCCCGCCGATCCGTCCCGCCATCCGCCGGGAGAACCCGCCATGACCATGTCCGCTTCACCCGCCGATCCGTCCCGCCAGGAGCGGCTCGCCGCCCTGTTTCGCGCGGCGAGGATCATCCCGGTCATCACGATCGAGCGGGTGGAGGACGCCGTTCCCTTGGCGCGGGCGCTCGTGGCCGGCGGCCTGCGCTGCCTGGAAATCACGCTGCGCACGCCGGCCGCGGCCGAGGCCGCGCAGGCGATCGCGGCGAACGTTCCGGAGGCGGTCGTCGGCGTCGGCACCGTGCTGACGCCCCGCGACCTCGCCGCGGCGCGCGCGATCGGGGCGCGGTTCGCGTTGAGCCCCGGCGCGACGCCGGAGCTTCTCGACGCGGCCGCGGCGGGCGACCTGCCGTTCGTGCCCGGCGTGGCGACGGCGTCCGAACTGATGGCGGCGCTGGCGCGCGGGCTCGACGTGGTGAAGTTTTTTCCCGCCGTTCCGGCCGGGGGCGCGGCCGCCTTGCGCGCGCTCGCCGGACCCTTTCCCCAGGCCCGATTCTGCCCGACCGGCGGCATCGGCGCGGCGAACGCCGCCGAGTGGCTCGCCTTGTCCAATGTGATCGCGGTCGGCGGGTCGTGGCTGACTCCGCCGGACGAGATCGCCGCGCGCGCCTGGGACGCGATCGCGGACCGCGCTCGCCAAAGCCTCGCCCGGATCGCCGCGCCGGGGCCTTGAACCCGCGGCGGCAAGCAGGGCCGCCGGACGCCCGTCGGGACGATGCGTTTGCGCTTGGCCGCCGCAGCGTCTTCCGTCGGCATCGCCCGTCGCCCGTCTCGAACGGCGCGCGGCCTGGTGCGTTACCTCCCAAGCGTTCCCGTGCGCCGTCCTACTCAGGAGAATGACATGCTCAGCAAGCCCATCGCCGCTTGCCTGATCGCCTGTACGCTCGCCGTGGTTCCGGCGATGGCCCAGACGCCCGCGCCAGGACCGACGCCGCCGACGCCGCAGGCGGGCGCAGCCGGCGGAGGCGGGAGCGGGCCGGCCCAGACCGCCGCCCCCGGCGCGGAGAGCACGCAGGGTAAAGTCATCGGCACGCCCAAAGATCCGAGCAGCACCGACGCTCAACGTGGGATGTCGCTGGTGCCGTTGTTCTATCTCGGCCTGATCGTTCTGGGGGCCGCTGCCGCGTTTTGGTATGTCCGGCGCAGGCGAGGCGGGCGCGGTTGAGCCTGCTGCGCCGAAGAAGGCGCGGCAGGGCCTTTGTTGCGAAGCCGATGCGCGCTTTAAAAAGCGTCAGCCTGAACTTTCAACTGAGGCCCGGCCGACTTCCATTGCATGCGCCCCGAGCGCGTTTCGCGACAGGAGACCTTCTGGCGAATGCCGTGGCCGCCGCGAATCGACATCGCCGGCTCCAGCGCTTCTTCGGACTTCAACAACGACAGCGAAAGAACCGGAGGAGGGGAAGCCTGTTGGCGTCGACCCCGGACTCTTGTTCCCAGCTTGGGCGACCCGTTGAAACTGTTCGTTCAGGTTTGAGGCGGGCTGCCCGTCGTTTCTGTGCCCTTTGCGCAACATGACTCGGCAAACACGGGCTGACGCCCTCTGAAACCTCTGACTCTTGTTGCCCGAAGCTCGGCCATCGGTATGGTGACAAACGCGATGGGGGCGCCTCTATCGTGATTTGGCTGACCTCAGGCGGGGTGACCGGGAGCAGCCGAATGCCACAGGGGATACGGACGGCGGACGGTGATCCGGTCTCACAAGGACCGTCAGGCACAAGAGCCCGGCCCCCCAAGGGTCTCGAAACTTTGGAGGACGACAATGAAGCTCGTTAAGAGCCTTCTCCTCGGATCAGCCGCGGGTCTGTGCGCGGTGGCTGGGGCTCAAGCCGCCGACCTTCCCGTCAAGAAGGCCGCGCCGGTTGAATACGTTCGCGTCTGCACCGCCTTCGGAGCAGGCTTCTTCTACATTCCGGGCACCGACACCTGCTTGCGCGTCGGCGGCCGGGCCCGCTTCGAATACGAATATCGGTCGAAGCGCAGCCGCGGCGTCTACAGCGCGACGACCTTCGCGCCGGGGGCGGCCAGCACCGACGACGTGTCCGGCTTCCGCGGCCTCGGCCGTCTCAACCTCGACGCCCGCACGGAAACCGCTTACGGCACCCTGCGCGCCTTCGTCCGCTTCGAGATCGCCAACCGCTCCGGCCTCGGCATTCTGCGCTCGGGCACGCAGGAGCGCTACGGGCTCGCCTTCCCGGGCCTGGGCGTCGACACCTTCAACCGCGCGCAGACCTTCGTGAACGTCGACAAGGCGTTCGTGCAGTTCGCCGGCCTCACGGCGGGCCGCGCCACCTCGTTCTTCGACTTCTACGCCCACGACCTCGAGTTCGTCGGGCTCACCTCCGGTTCGGACGTCTCGTCCACCAACCTCATCGCCTACACGGCGACGCTGGGCGGCGGTCTCTCGGCCACGCTCTCGATGGAAGACCCGACCGCCCGCCGCAACCCGGTGTTCAACCAGGGCGGCGTGTTCGGCCTGTCCACCGGCCTCGTCGGGACCATCCCGGCCGCGGGCTTCGGCGGCAACGGCGCCAACGTGTTCATCGGCAACCCGCAGGCCGTCGCGCCGGTGGGCGTGACCTTCGATCCGGTGACCGGCCTGCCGACCGTCGCGCGCCTGATCGACGTGGTGCAGCGCAACGGCGTGCCCGACTTCGTCGGCGCCCTGCGCCTCGACCAGCCCTGGGGCTCGGCCCAGCTGTCGGGCGCGGTGCACGAGATCCAGATCGGCAACTTCGATCCGAACACGGGCTCGGTCTTCGCGGCGAACGGCACGGCCAGCTTCCCCGGCGCCTTCCTGACGCCGTTCGGCAACAACACGGCCGGCACAGGCTTCGTGTCGCCGCTCGCCGTCGCGCCGGTCGCGTCGAACGTCGCCCTCACGACGCTGGGGACCACCACCACGGCGAACGCCCTCAACGTCGCCGCCGCCAACGCCGCGGTCGCGGGCGCGGGTCCGGGCCGGCGTCCGGCCAACGAGTACGGCTGGGCCATCCAGGGCGGCCTGAAGCTGAACCTGCCGTTCATCGCGCCGGGCGACCTCCTGTACCTGCAGGCCGCTTACGCCGAGGGCGCCACCTCCTATACCGGCGCCTGGAACGGTCCGCTGGGCGGCGAGGCGAACGCGCTCAACTTCACGAACCGCTTCGTGGTCAACACGGACGACGCGGCGCTCGACGCTCTCGGCCGCTTCCACCTGACCAAGAGCTGGTCCGTGACGGGCGCCCTCCTGCACTACTGGACGCCTCAGATCCGCTCGGCCTGGTTCGGCTCCTATGCGCAGGTCGATTTCGACAGCATCCTGCGCACGGGCCTGGGTCCGGCGGGCGTGCTGCCGATCGCGACGGTGAACGGCGTGATCAACTTCGGCAACGCGCTGAACCTGTCGCTCAGCCCGACGCTCCGGGACTACAACGTGTTCGTGGTCGGCTCGAACCACGTCTGGTCGCCGGTCAAGGACCTCGATATCGGTCTCGAGACCGTCTATCAGGGCGTCGTGATCGACAAGGGCCGCGTCGTCGACACGAACAAGAACCTGCCGATCGGGGCCATCAACAACGCCACGGGCCAGATCGTGCCCCTCGGCTCGACCAACTCGACCGTCATCTTCAAGTCGACCAAGGTTGACGATCAGTTCGTCGCCCGCGTCCGCGTCCAGCGCGACTTCTGATCGGTCACGCAACGCCGTCCTAGGAAACCCCGGCCTCGCGCCGGGGTTTTCGTTTGGAGCGAGAACGCGGGAACGATCGACTTCGCCCATCAAGGCTCCACAGGAGATGGCGCGGACTGGCCAGCATGGACGGCGGCTGCTAAACGAACTCAATGGAACGTTCGGAGCATAAGGCCCTGGAGGCCGGTTCACGCCGGCCGGAGCGGGAAACCCCCGGAGAACCGCAGTCGCCTCGGCGCGCGCACGATCCCGAGCGGACGCGCCAGGACATCCTCGATGTCGCGACCGAGGAGTTCGCCGCTCTCGGCTTCAGCGGCGCCCGGGTCGACGCCATTGCGGAACGGACGCGCACGACCAAGCGGATGATCTACTATTATTTCGGCGGCAAGGAGGGTCTCTACCTCGCCGTTCTGGAGCAGGCTTATCGGAAGCTCCGGGCGGCTGAGACGGACCTGGCGGTCGGGGACGAGGCCCCCGCAGACGCCCTGCGGAAGCTGATCGAACTGACGTTCGACTACCAGGAGGCCCATCCCGAGTTCGTCCGCCTCGTCAACGCCGAGAACGTCAACAACGGCCGGTATCTTGCCCAGTCGGAGGCCATCCTGGGCCTGAACGTCACGGCGATCGATATCCTGGCCTCCATTCTCCAGCGCGGCCAGGCGGACGGCGTCTTTCGGCCGGATGTCGACCCGATCGACGTTCACATGCTGATCAGCGCCTTCTGCTTCTTTCGGGTTTCGAACCGCTATACGTTCGGCCTCGTGTTCCAGCGCGACCTGTCCTCCCCGGCCGTGCGCGACCGGCACAAGAGGATGATCGCGGACGTTGTCATCGGATGGCTTGCCGAAGAAACGGGAGCAAGGCATGCGCAATCCCGCCCTCACGCACCCGCCTGACATCGCTGGACGACAGGCGGACGCGCTGTCTCCGGATCGTGCGGCGGCGCATCATGCGTCGCCGGCACGATCGCCTCGCGCGGTTGGCGCGCGCGGCCCTGAGCGGGACAAGACCGTGAACCACGCCCAAGCCCCCGTCGAGCGGGTCAGGACGCAGACCGCCAAGGCGACGCAAACCTTGCGCGGCTTGATCCTGAACGGTGATCTGGCGCCTGGCGAGCGTCTGTCGGAGGCCGACATGGTCGAGCGGCTCGGCGTCTCGCGGACGCCGGCCCGGATGGCGATGATCCGCCTCCAGGAGGAAGGTCTGCTGGAGGAAATCCCGTCCTCGGGCGGGTTCTGCGTCCGGGGGTATACGGAGGACGAGGTTTTGGCCGCGCTCGAGATCCGCGGCACGCTCGAAAGTCTCGCGGCGCGCTTTGCGGCGGAGCGCGCGCCCACCGCCGGCGAGTTGGAGGAGTTGCGCGCCTGCGCGGCCGAGATGGATGCCGTCTTGCGGCGGAGGACGATCTCTCCGTCCGACCTCGCCGCCTACACGGCGAGCAACGACCGCTTTCATCAGCTTGTGGGCAAACTCGCCCGCAGCCCGAACCTGGCGCGCCAGCTCGACCGGGCCTCTGCCCTTCCGTTCGCTTCGCCCAGCAGCCTGATCCTGGCGCAATCGGAGGTCGTCGATCTGCCGGTCATCCTGGTGATCGCCCAGGACCAGCACCACTGCATCGTCGACGCCATCGAAGAGCGGGACGGCACGCGGGCCGAATCGCTGATGCGCGAGCACGCCCGCTTGGCGACGCGCCACCTGCACCGCATCTTCCACGGCGAGGCCTCAAAGCTTGTTCCCGGCCACACGCTTTTCGTCGGCGTGAATCCGTCCTCGCCGTGACCTTGCATGCCCTCCGTCTCGCCCTCCGCTGGGCTGGCCGTGCGGCCGCCATGGCCGCGGTCCTGGCGGCCCAGACCCTCGCGGTCCAGGCGTGCTCGTGCCCCAACCCGCATCCGACCCTGGACGACCTGATCGAGAGCGGCCCGGAGGTCGCCGTGTTTTCCGGGCGCGTCGTGTCCATCGTCTCGCCGGACCCCAAAGGGCCGACCGTGACCCGCATCGCGGTGGACGATGTCATCAAGGGCGACGTGCCGCGCGTAGTCGAGATGACGGGGGTGACGGCTCGGGAGGATCGCTGCGGCGTGGATTTTCGGGTCGGCGAGGTCCGGACCCTCGCGGCGACCAGACGGGCGGACGGGCGCTGGTTCACCAACGCCTGCCTCGTGCCGCGACTCTGAGGGCGGTTGCGGCGGCCGGGCGCGGATATAAGACGGCCGCATGGCCCTTCACCTGCTGAAACTCTGCGTCGGCTGCGATTCGATCCGCGATCTCGAAGACTGGATCGAGGAGAACCGGGCGCACCACCGCCGGCTCGGGCGCGACTACGAGCAGACGCACACCACCCGCATGGTCCCGAAGCGGATGGGCGCGCTGGTCGAGGGCGGCTCGCTCTATTGGGTGATCCGCGGCCAGATCGCCTGCCGCCAGCGGCTCGTCGCCATCCGTCCGTTCACGGACGGGCAGGGCATCGGGCGCTGCCATCTCGTGCTGGAGCCGACCGTCGCGCCGGTCGAGCCGCGCCCGTGCCGCCCGTTCCAGGGGTGGCGCTATCTGGAGCCGCGCGACGCGCCGCGCGACCTCGGCCGCGCCGCGGGCGACCTCGCCGCCATGCCGGAGGACATGCGGCGCGCGCTGGCCGAGTTGGGGTTGCTGTAAGCGCGCCGCCGGAAGCGGCGACCGAGTGGGGGCCGTCTCCGGCGAAGGCTCGCCCTCACCCGACCTTCGGGGCCACCCGCTCAGCGGGAGGGAGCGCGCCGGCGCCGCTCAACTCTTTTTACGAAAGGCGTCGAGGCTGACGACCTCGGCGGCGGGCGCCCCGGCGTCGTCCGGTTTCTCGGATTTTTCCGCAGCCGGAGCTGGCGTCGCCTTGCCGTCTTGGCCATCCGCGGGCTTCCGCTTCGCCGCGAGTTTGGGCACAGGGCTCTTGCGCGCCGGGACCGCGGCCGGTTTCGGCTGCAACTCGGCGGGCTCCGACCCGGCGCCGCGCGCCGGCTGGCCGGATTTGGCGGCCGGGGCCGCCTCGCTCCCCTCGGGAACTTCACTGCGGATCTCGAACTTCAGGCCGAACTGGACGGAGGGATCGAAAAACCCGGTGATGGCGTCGAACGGGACGAGCAGGCGCTCCGGGACGCCCGAAAACGACAAGCCGACCTCGAAGGCATGCTCGGTGACGCCGAGATCCCAGAACTGGTGCTGGAGCACGACCGTCATTTCCTGCGGGTACTTGTCGCGCAGGCGTTGGGACAGGCGCACGCCGGGATGCTCGGTCGAGAACGAAACATAGAAGTGATGGTCGCCTGGAAGTCCGTTCTTGGCGGCCTCGGTCAGGAGCTTGCGCACGACTCCCTTGAGCGCGTCCTGCACCATGAGATCGTAGCGGAGGAGGTCCTTGGCCATCGGCGTGCCTTGGCGGGATGAAAGGGAGGCTTCTGTCGCCGGAACGGAACCGAAGCTCCCAGTGCAGCGCAGAAACGAAAGTGGAGGCTTCTGTTGCCAGGTGCCTCCGAACCCCGCCTAACGGCTGCTAGACCGTCAGGACTTTAGCGTGGTCTTGGGGACCGCTTACGCGGCCACCGCAACCGGAGCATAGTTGTCGTTGGCAACTATTGCATTGGCCCGATGACGGCGGAACCATGCCGAGCAAAAGTCCGTCCTTTACGCCCTCGTCGATCCTATTTCGCCCCCGCCGAAGCCCGCACGGCTCGGGCTTGGGTGGAGGCGCCGGGTACCGCCCCCGGGTCCGATGGGTTTATTCCGACGGCCGTTTATCGCCATAGCCGGTCTTTCGACCGGCAGACCCAATATAGACGCTCCGCGCCCGATTTTGAAGGTGATTATGCGCATGGACGACGCCCGCGCACGGGACGCGAGCCGGACGACGCTGCCGCCCCTCTTGACGCTCGTGGCCGCCTCGGCCGCGATGGCGGTCTCGTCCGCGATCGTGGGCCTCCTCGCGGCGATGCTCGTCGGCCGCGCGGCGGGGCTCCGATTCGAGGTCCGAACCTGGACTGCGATCGCCGTCGCGCAGCTGCTGCTCGGAGCGCTCGCGCTGTGGCGCTCGCAAAAACGCTTCGGCCCCGGCTGGCGCGCCGCGATCGGGCTGCGGGCGGTCGCGCTCGACCGCCGCCTCCTGGGCCGGATCGCGCTGGCCATGGCGCTTTATTGGACCTGGGCCGGGCTGGTCGTCGTCGTGGCCGGCCTCGGCGGGAGCCTGCGCGGGCTCCCGGACATCGTCCCGAAAAGCACGGCGGCGCTGGCGGCGTTCGCGCTCACCGCGGTCATCCTCGCGCCCTTGTGCGAAGAGGCGTTCTTCCGCGGCTACGTGCAGGCGCGCGCGCAAGCGTTCCTCCCGCCGGCCGCGAGCATCGCGCTGCCGGCGGTTCTCTTCGCGCTCGCCCACTTCGGTGGAAATTTTGCGCAACCGGCCATCGTGTTCATGCTCGGCGTGCTGGCGGGATATCTGCGGCGCGTCTCGGGCAGCCTGGTTCCGGGCATGGCCTTGCACGCCGTGAACAACGGCTGCCTGGTCCTGCTTCTCGCGCTGACGCGCTGAAAATCTGTGGGCCGGCGCGCGCCGCGCGCCTGCCTCGGCGGCCGGCTTGCGCTATGCTGCGCCGCCCGAGGACCCGTCCATGCATCAGTACCACGACCTGCTCCGCCGCATCCTCGACGAGGGCGTGCGCAAAGACGACCGCACCGGCACCGGCACCCTCTCGGTGTTCGGCCATCAGATGCGCTTCGACCTCGTCGCAAGGCTTTCCGCTCGTCACGACCAAGAGGCTGCATCTCAAGTCGATCGTCCACGAGCTGCTGTGGTTCCTGCAGGGCGACACCAACGTCGGCTATCTGCGCGAGAACGGCGTCACGATCTGGGACGAATGGGCGGACGAGAACGGCGACCTCGGCCCCGTTTACGGCGAGCAATGGCGCTCGTGGACAGAGCCGGACGGCGGCGCGGTCGATCAGATCGCCTGGGTGCTGGACGAGATCCGCCGCAACCCGGATTCGCGCCGCCTCGTCGTGAGCGCCTGGAATCCCGCCGACCTCGACCGCATGGCGCTGGCGCCCGTGCCACTGCCTGTTCCAGTTCTACGTGGCCGAGGGGCGGCTCTCGTGCCAGCTCTATCAGCGCTCGGCCGACGTGTTTCTCGGCGTGCCCTTCAACATCGCGATCTATGCGCTCCTGACCCACATGATGGCGCAGGCGACGGGCTTGCGGCCCGGCGACTTCGTCCACACGCTCGGCGACGCGCATCTCTACGCCAACCATCTGGAGCAGGCCCGCCTGCAACTCGCCCGCGCGCCCCGCGCCCTGCCGCGGCTGCGGCTCAATCCGGCCGTGCGCTCGCTGTTCGACTTCGCCTACGAGGACATCGCCATCGAGGGCTACGACCCGGAGCCGGCCATCAAGGCGCCGGTGGCGGTGTAGGATGCCTTATGCGCGTGATTTCCTCATCGGCTCGCCGAGGCGGTAGTGTCTCAGTTTGAATGTGGCGAACGGAAAAGGGGTGAGTGATCGCAGTTCCTTTGGCGGGACTTTGTATCAGGCCCTCTCGCGCTCTTTGGGTGGATGGCTGTCGGGCGTTTCTTTTCCGAGGTGGGCGTTCGTATCTCGAAGAAACACAGCCTGTATCCAAACCTCATACGCAATGATTCCCTGCTGTAACATCCAGCCAGCGACTTCGGCCCAATCCCAAAGAGGGTTTCCTGTTGTCACTCGGGCGACGGGCGGCGGAAAATCGCCTCGTCGGTCGCCCTTGGCATAGTCTGTAAACAGCCGCGCGAGTTAACCCTGAACGCTGGGCAATGTCCGAGAGACTGACGAGCGGATCGGGCTCGACATGTTCCACCTTCGCGCCAATGCGCCTGACATCCTCAATCGCTGACGATATGGCGTCCTGCACGGACTCCGCCTCGCGCGAGAAGTCTATGATAATGCGGCCTTTCTGGAAGGCAACGAGGGCGTCATCGCACCCCGCATCATAGAACCGAGTTTCAAAGTCGTCCGCACGCGGATCAAGACCGGACGCGATGATGCTGAACTCATGCGTTTTCATCGTCGGCCTCCTCTCTTGCGTGCGGGCAGCGATCAACGGCCCTGACGATCTGCTTCGCATGTGCGCCAGCATTCCGTGGGTGCCGTTCACGCCCACTTGGCTCCATCCCGATCGGCTTGGGCGCAATACAGACGCCCCCAGTGACCTTGTTTGCGGAGAGTCCACCCTTTGGAGAGGGCGTATTCAACCGCGTCGTCAACCTCCTTGTTGGGGTGGCGCGATCTAGCCATGGTCGCAACCCCAGTTTAAAGCGCCGTTAACAGCCGTCCAACACGCGTTTATTCCTTAATGCAGGTCGGTTGAGGAAGAATGAACGGACGGTGTTGCCGCGCCGTGATCCGGGCTGTAGCGACCCTTTGCGGCCTCTGACGCGAGCTCCGAACAGCTTCACGAGCTGCGCGTAGCTTGCCTCTCAGTTGGTGGAGGCCTAACTGATCCGAACCACGGAGTTTTGCAATGGATCAAGACACACTGGTAGCAGGCGGCGCTGAAGGGCTTCGAACTCTCGAACAGGAGCTTCGAGCGGCGAACTTTCCCGTGGAGGCAATCTACCTGATCAAGAGGACCAGCGTGGATGACGAGATTGACTGGGTTATTCCCGTAGTTTTGTCGCCATTCATTCTCGGGTCCGACCGGGACCTCATCTACGAGGTTGCTCGCCTGCGACGCAACAAAAAGCTTCTATTCATTGATGAGCAGGTTCGTATCATTGCCGTGCCTCGCGATCATATCGAGGCGTCACGCGTAATCGATTATGCGAGACGGATGGGCGAGCCGCCGATCAGTATTCGAAATGTCCATTGGAACGGGATTTACATTGAGTACGCCCTCGTCGCGGACTACTCGCGTAGTACGGCTGCTGCGGCCTGATCACACACTCGCTGGACTCCATAGACGCTCGTGAGCCGCCCCCTCGCCCTCGTCGCCGCCGTCGCCGACAACGGCGTCATCGGGCGCGGCAATCGGCTGATCTGGCGGCTGAGGTCGGACCTGCGGCGCTTTCGCGACCTCACTTGGGGCAAGCCGATGATCATGGGCCGCAAGACGTTCGACTCCATCGGCCGGCCGCTGCCGGGGCGCGAGACGCTGGTTTTGACGCGCGATCCCGCGTTCGCGGCCGAGGGCGTTCACGTCGCCCACGGCTGGGACGAGGCCGCGGAGGCAGCCGAGGCGCTGGCCGAGAGGATGGGCGCATCCGAGGTCGCCGTGGTGGGCGGCGCGGAGGTTTACGCCCTCGCGCTGCCGCATGCGCTCCGCCTCTACCTGACGCAGGTCCACGCCGCGCCCGAGGGCGATGCGTTTTTCCCGTCCTTCGACCGGAGCGCGTTTCGCGAGCTGCGGCGAACCGACCATCCGGCGGGTCCGGACGACGAGCATCCGTTCACGTTCGTCGACCTCCAACGGTCGCCGGAAGGCTCGGCCCGTTGACCATAACGGCGGCTCCGGGTCGCAGCGCGTTGACGTTCAAGCGTGGCAACCCCACTTGGCCGCCTTGACAGGAGGCGCGCGCCTTCCAACAACCCGCCTGCATCGATCAGACGACAAGACGGTTCGCATCAACCCCCTGCAGGGGAGCAGGCGAGATCGGGGACGAAAGAGTTCATATGCCTTGGAGCAACCAAAGCGGCGGCGGCGGTCCCTGGGGCCAGCGCGGCGGATCGGGCAGGCCCGTGGGGCTCGGGTCCGCAGGGCGGCGGGGGCAGCGGCGGCCCGCCCGATCTCGAGGAAATCCTGCGCCGCGGCCAGGATCGGCTGAAGACCATCATCCCCGGCGGCTCGATGGGCGGCAAGGGGCTCGCCGGCCATCGTGCTCGGCGCCGATCGTGCTGTGGCTCGCGACCGGCTTCTACACGGTGCGGCCGAACGAGGTCGGCATCAACATGATCTTCGGCCGCTACACCGGCCAGTCCGGCGAGGGCCTGCGCTACAACCTGCCCTATCCGATCGGCCAGGTGGTCAAGCCGAACGTCACGGCCGGCAACAGCGGATCGAGGTCGGCTACCGCTCCGGCGCCGGGCCGCAGGGCCGCGCCCGCGACGTCATCGAAGAAAGCCTGATGCTGACCGGCGACGAGAACATCGTCGACATCGATTTCGACGCGCGTCTGGCAGGTCAATCCGGCGCGCGCCCAGGATTACGTCTTCAACCTCCAGAACCCGGAAGGCACCATCAAGGCCGTCGCCGAGAGCGCCATGCGCGAGGTCATCGGCCGCCGCAACATCCAGGCGGTCCTGACCACCGAGCAGGCGAGCGTCGCCCAGGAGGTCCAGGCAGATCATGCAGCAGACGCTCGACGCCTACGGGGCCGGCGTCCTGGTCAACGGTCGTGCAGCTGCAGGCGGTCGCAGCCGCCGCCGCAGGTGCGAGCAGGCCTTCTTCGACGTGAACGCCGCCCAGCAGGACGCCGTCCGCGTCCAGAACGAGGCCGGAGACCTTTGCGAGCCGCGTCGTGCCCGAGGCGCGGGGCGAGGCGGCCCGCGACGGTTCAGCAGGCGGAAGGCTATCGCGAGCAGGTCGGTCGCCGAGGCGACCGGCCAGGCCTGCCGCTTCAGCCAGGTCTACGAGGAGTACCGCAAGGCGCCGGACGTGATCCGCGAGCGCATGTTCCTCGAGACGATGGAGCGGGTGCTCGGCGGCATCGACAAGATCATCATCGACCAGAGCGCCCAGCGGGGCAGGGCGTCGTGCCGTATCTTCCGCTGAACGAAATGCAGCGGCGGCCGGCGCCGCAGGCGGCGCGAGCCAGGGTCAGCGCGGCCAGCCGGGAGCGCACGCCGATGAGCAATGCCAGCTCTCCGGACCGGCGTCCTCGTCCTTGTCGGAATCGTCGCGATCGTCCTCTTCGCCTCGATCTTCATCGTCCAGCAGACGCAGCAGGCCCTCGTGCTGCGGTTCGGCGCGCGTGCAGAGCGGACATCACCGAGACCGGGGCTCTACTTCAAGTTGCCGCTGCGTCGAAACGGTGCATTACTTCGACAAGCGCGTGCTCGATCTCGACCTGCCGGTGCAGACGATCCTCTCGGCCGACCGTCAGAACCTCGAGGTCGACGCCTTCGCGCGCTACCGCATCATCGATCCGCTGCGCTTCTACCAGGCCGTCGACAACATCCCGCTCGCCAACCAGCGCCTGACGAGCTTCGTCAACTCCTCCATGCGTAACGTGCTCGCCGAGCGCCTCGCGCGACGCGATCGTCCGCACGCGAGCGCGGCGAGCTGATGAACCACATTCAGGAGGACGTGAACCGGCAGGCCGCAGAGCCTCGGCATCGAGATCGTCGATGTGCGCCTGACCCGCGTCGATCTGCCGGCGGCGAACAGCCAGGCGGTGTACCAGCGCATGCAGACCGAGCGGCAGCGCGAGGCGGCGGATATGCGGGCGCAACGGCCAGCAGCAGGCGCAGACCATCCGGGCGCGGGCCGAGCGCGAGGCGACCGTCATCGTGGCCGAGGCCAACCGCCAGGCCGAGACAGCTGCGCGGCCAGGGCGACGCGGAGAAGAACCGCATCCTCGCCGAGGCCTTCGGGCGCGATCCCGACTTCTTCGCCTTCTACCGCTCCATGCAGGCCTACGAGAACGGATTGCAAGTCCGAGCGACACGCGCATGGTCTTGAGCCCGAACTCGGATTTCTTCCGCTATTTCAACGACCCGACCGGGCGAGCTCGGCGGCCGGGAACGGCGGCGCGCCCGTCGCCCGGCAGCACGGCGCCAGTCTCGGCAGCCGGCGGCGCCGACGGCGCCGGTAGCCGATGCTCGACCTCGTCGCAGCCCTCGGCCTCGCTCTCGCGGTCGAGGGCCTGTTGTTCGCGGCCTTTCCGGACGGGGTGCGGCGCGCCATGTACGAGGCGGCGCAAACGCCGCGCGAGCGGCATGCGGGTCGTCGGGATCGTCTCCGCCGTCCTCGGTGTCGCGATCGTGTGGGGCAGCCCGCAAGTTCGGGCTGTGACGACCGGAGCCGCGCTTCCGCCGCAATCGATGCTTGAATGACGGCTGTCTGACGATCTATGCACTGCCGATCCGCGGATCGTCGCCATGCCTCAGAGGACATCCCTATGGCTCATCTCGTGAACGCTCTTGCGCAGCCCGGCCGCGGCCCGAGCGGATCGCTTTCGCGGCGGCCGTCGTCGGAGCGCTCGCCCTCGCAGTCACGCTCTGGCCGCTCGATGGCGCAGGCGCGCGCGGCGCCTGAATCCTTCGCCGACCTCGCCGACCAGGTGATGGACGCGGTCGTCAATATCTCGGCCTCGACCACGGTCGAGGCCCGCGAGCCGGGCGCTGCCGCAGCTTCCGCCCGGCACGCCGTTCGAGGATCTCTTCGAGGAGTTCTTCAACCGGCGCGGCCAAGGGCCAGGCGACAGGGCGACAGCGGCGCACCGCCGCGCCAGCGGCGCTCGAACTCGCTCGGCTCCGGCTTCGTCATCGATCCTCGGGCATCGTGGTCACCAACAACCACGTGATCGGCGACGCCAACGACATCAGCGTCATCTTCCCCGACGGCACCAAGCCTCAAGGCCGAGATCGTCGGCAAGGACTCCAAGGTCGATCTCGCCGTGCTGCGCGTGAAGTCCGACAAGCCGCTCAAGGCGGTGACCTTCGGCGATTCCGACAAGATGCGTCCGGGCGACTGGGTGATGGCGATCGGCAACCCGTTCGGCCTCGGCGGCTCGGTCACGGCCGGCATCGTCTCGGCGCGCGGCCGCAACATCGAGTCCGGCCCTTACGACAACTACATCCAGACCGACGCCTCGATCAACAAGGGCAATTCCGGCGGCCCGCTGTTCAACATGAACGGCGAGGTCATCGGCATCAACACGGCGATCCTGTCGCCGACCGGCGGCTCGGTCGGCATCGGCTTCGCGGTTCCGGCCTCGACGGCCGTGCCGGTGATCGACCAGCTGCGCGAGTTCGGCGAGACCCGCCGCGGCTGGCTCGGCGTGCGCATCCAGAACGTCGACGACGCCGACCGCCGAGGCGCTCAACCTCGGTTCGCGCGCGCGGCGCCCTCGTCGCCGGCATCGACGAAAAGGGCCCGGCAAAGCCCGCCGGCCTCGAGGTCGGCGACGTCATCGTCAGGTTCGACGGCAAGGAGGTGCAAGCGAGTCGCGCGACCTGCCGCGCATCGTCGCCGGCGACGCCGGTCGGCAAGGCCGTCGACGTCGTCGATCGTGCGCAAGGGCAAGGAGCTGACCAAGGCGGTCACGCTCGGCCGCCTCGAGGACAACGACAAGCAGCAGCGAGGCCTGCAACCAGCCGCCGACCGAAGCGCCGAGCGTCGACCCGGCAGGCGCTCGGCCTCAAGCTTTCGCGGCCTCACCGACGAGCTGCGCAAGCGCTTCAACGTCAAGGACACCGTCAAGGGCGTGCGTCGTCACCCGCGTCGATCCGAACTCCGCCGCCGCCGACAAGCGCATCCAGGCCGGCGACGTGATCGTCGAGGTCGGGCAGGAGGCGGTCTCATCGCCGGCCGACGTGACCAAACGCATCGACGCGCTCAAGAAGGAGGGCCGCAAGTCGGCGCTGCTCCTCGTCGCCAACGCGCAGGGCGAGGTCCGCTTCGTCGCGGTGCCGATCGACAAGGAAGGATAGGCGGCGCAGCCGTCATCGTAGCCTGTCGACGAGGGCGGCCTTTGGGCCGCCCTTTGCTATTCGGGCTCCGCTTCAGCCGCGTCGCGAGGCGGTTTGAGGCTCTCGACAGCCGCGCGGACGTCAAAGGACCGGGCGGTGAGGGCCTCCAAGCTGAAGGGGCACTTGGTCGGCAGCGAGGGAGGGAGGGGCTCGTCGTAGAAGGCGAGGCTTTCTTCGGATTCCCGAACCGCCCGACGCCAGATCGCGTCGAGGTCGATCAAGCCCAGCATCGACGGCGTGAGACGGTCGAGCGCATCGCCGCGAAACCGAACGGCTTCTTCGCCCCACCCCGGCGCAAGCGATTCTCTGGGCGAACAGGCTGCCTTGATGACATGAACCAGGCACAGTCTCAGGAAGCTTTGGACGGCGTTGAGTTCGGACCTGCCCACGTCTTCGATTTCCTCAGCCACATGGTCCAGGTCGAGTTCGTTCGGCAGATCCCGCCTTGCGGCGAGGTCGCGCAGAACCGCCGCTTGGCGCTGCGACCAGGCAAGGATGTCGGTATCGTAGAGATCGTCCAAGGGCTGATCTCCTGTAAATCCAGGCACGATTGTGCCGGAAGGTCAGCCGCCCGTCGATGTGCTCTCACATCGCTTTGACGAACTCGCTCGCCGCATAGCCCTGGACATAGAGCAACGCCGTGAGGTCGCCGTGGTCGATGCGGGCGTGCGCGGCCGCGGCGACCGCGGGCTTGGCGTGGTAGGCGACGCCGAGGCCCGCCTCAGCCAGCATGGCCAGATCGTTGGCGCCGTCGCCCACGGCCAACGTCTCCTCGTGCGACAGCCCGAGCTTTTGGCGCAATTCGATGAGCGTGGCGAGCTTGGCCTCGCGACCGAGGATGGGCTCCTCCACGCGCCCGGCCAGCCGTTCGTTCTCGATCACGAGCCGGTTGGCCCGATGCTCCTCGAACCCGATTTTTTGAGCGATCGGGCCGGTGAACAGCGTGAACCCGCCCGAGACCAGGCCCGCATAGGCGCCGTGCGCGCGCATGGTCTGGACGAGGGCGCGCCCGCCGGGCGTGAGGCGGATGCGCTTCGCGATAATCTCATCGACGACGCCGACCGTAAGACCTTTGAGGAGCGCCACGCGCTCGCGCAGCGCCGGCTCGAAGGCGATCTCGCCGCGCATGGCGCGCTCGGTGATGGCCGCCACCTCGGCTTTGAGGCCGACGAAGTCGGCGAGTTCGTCGATGCACTCCTGCCCGATCATGGTGGAGTCCATGTCGGCCAGGAACAGGCGCTTGCGGCGGTGCCCAGCGGGCTGGATCACGATGTCGATCGGGCGGTCCGAGAACCGCGACCGCAGTTCGCGCTCGATTGAGGCCGCGCCCTCCGGGCCGGCGTCGAACAGGAACTCGGCCGCGACCGCGTCGTGAAGCGTCCGGGCCGGGTGGCGGGTCCGCGCGATCCGGCGCGCTTCGGCGAGCACGGCGTCCGTGATGGCGGGGGCGCGCGGGTTTGATATGAGGGTTGCGACGGAGGTCACGGTCGGGATCATGGCTGAACGCGGGGCCGTCCTCATCGCAGGCCCGACGGCCTCGGGCAAGTCGGCCCTCGGGCTGGCGCTCGCGCGCGCGTTCGGCGGCGCGATCGTCAACGCCGATTCCATGCAGGTCTACCGCGACCTGCGCATCCTCACCGCCCGGCCGACGCCGGAGGAGGAGGGGCAAGCGCCGCATCGGCTCTACGGCAACATCGACGGGGCTGAGAACTACTCGGTCGGGCGCTACCTGGTCGATGCGGCCCACGTCCTCGCTGAAACCCGGCAAGCCGGGCGGCTGCCAATCCTTGTCGGCGGCACGGGGCTTTATTTCAAGGCGCTGATCGACGGCTTGTCGGAGATCCCGCCCGTCCCAAACGCCGTCCGCGACCGCATCCGGGCGGCGAGCGAGGGACGGGCGACGCCGGAACTTCATGCCGCGCTCTCCCGGCGCGATCCCGAGACAGCCCAAAACCTCCGCCCGAACGATCGGCTGCGCATCCTGCGCGCGCTCGAAGTGTTGGAGGCGACCGGCCGTCCGCTCGCGTCCTTTCGGGGCCAGCGCCGGCCCGGCCCGCTCGCGGGCGTCCCGCTCGCAAAAGTTTTCGTGAGCCCGGACCGCGCGGCGTTGCGCGCGCGCATCGAGGCCCGCTTTCGCGCCATGGTGGGGGAGGGGGCGCTCGACGAGGTGCGGGCGCTCCGAGCGCGCGGGCTCGATCCGGCGCTTCCCGTCATGCGCGCGCACGGCGTGCCGGGGCTCGTCCGGCATCTCAGGGGCGAACTGACCCTGGACGAGGCGATCGCGCGCGGCCAGGCCGATACGCGCCGCTACGCCAAGCGCCAGTTCACCTGGTTCCGGCACCAGATGCCGGGCTGGACCTGGGCGGCGCCGGAAGAGGCCGAAGCCGTGATCCGCGCCGCGCTCGCCGGTCAATGACCGCGGCCCGCCCACATCTGATAGAACGTGAGCACGATCTCGGAGACGATGAGCAGCACGATGATGATCTCGAGCCGGATCGAGCGCTCCGTGTCGATGAGGTCGGTGAGCACCTTGGCGGTCTCGGCGACGACGGCGAGCTTGCGGTTGAGGCCGTCGGCCCGCTCCTTCAATTCGTACTCGTCCTCCAAGCGGGCGTAGAGCCGCCCGAGATCGGGCCGGTCCCACAGCACGTCCGGCTTCTCCTCGACGGCGACCCGGCCCGAGACCCGGTGCTGCACCAGGAGGGCGTTGCCGATGTGCTGCAGGATGCGGCGGCGCCCGGCCGGGGCGCGGCCCTTTTCGGCGAGTTTTCGAGCGAACGGCTCGATCACGTCGAACACGGCCGCGACCTCGTGCTCGTCGCGCGCCAGCGCGGCGCTTTTCGCCAGGCTGTCGGCGATGACGAGCAGCCGCTCGGGGGCGAGCGACTTCAGGAAGATCGGGCCGCCGGGCGGGATCTGGTCGTCGCGGTCGGCGGAAAACTCGATGACGGCGGCCTCCTCCTCATGGCGCGCGAACTCGCCGATGGTGCGCGGCCGGAGCGCGCGCAAGACCTCGTCCTCCTCCAGCGGCGTCAGGCCGACGAGCGCCACGACGCCGTAGCGGAACACGGCCGCGAACCCGGTGTTGCCCGAGCCGGCCCGGAAGGCGAGGGGAGCCGTGGACAGCACGTCGCTGCGCTCCAGGCCCGTGGTGTCAATGCGGTCGCCGATCAGCAGCGCGCGGGCGACGATCCGCGTTCCGGGCTGGGGCGAGTCCAGCGGTTGAAGCTGCGGCAGGCTATCGTTCATGCCGCCCCACCATAGGCGCGGACGGCGGAGGTTTGAAGCTCAGCGCGCAAGAAGATGCAGGAGCGGCGGCACGATGAGCGCGGTGAGCACGGCGTTGAGCGCCATCGCGAGCCCGGCGAACAGCCCGGCCACCGGGTTGACCTGAAAGGCGCGCGCCGTGCCGATGCCGTGCGAGGCCAAGCCGACCGCGAAGCCGCGCGCCTCCCAGGCCCGGATCTGCAAGGCGTTGAACAGGGGCGTCACCAGGACCGCGCCGAGAATGCCGGTGATGATGACGAGCACGGCGGTGAGCGCCGGCTCGCCGCCGAGTTCGCGGCTGATCGCCATGGCGATGGCGGCGGTCACGGACTTGGGGGCGAGCGCGATCAGCACGTCGCGGGGCGCGCCGAGCAGGGCCGCGACGCCGACCGCCGAGACGATCGCCGTCACGGCGCCGGCCACAAGCGCCGCGGCCATCGGCAGGAGCATGCGTCTCACGGTCCCAAAGTGTCTCATGAGCGGGATCGCCAGCGCCACGGTGGCGGGGCCGAGCAGGAAGTGGACGAACTGCGCGCCGTCGAAATAGGTGCGGTAGCTCGTGCCGGTGGCGACCAGCAGGCTCCCGACCAGCGCGATGGCGATCACCACCGGGTTGACGAGCGGGTTCCGACCGCTCTTGGCCGAAATCCAGTCCGCGATCACGTAGGCGACGACCGTGACGGTGAGCCACAGCAGCGGGCTTCCCGAGAGGTAGACCCAGACGTCGAGCAGGGGCGGTGGCAGG
Source organism: uncultured Alphaproteobacteria bacterium (assembly GCA_963728675.1). GTDB lineage: Bacteria > Pseudomonadota > Alphaproteobacteria > Rhizobiales > Beijerinckiaceae > JAJKJG01. The sequence goes on from CAVSLO010000007.1 coordinate 126,339, forward strand.
GAGGGGGTCATGCGCCGGTCTCCGGCGCGCGGACCAGGCGGGCGACGGCGCGGAACACGAGAGCCGTGACGGCGAGCGACAGCACCGTCGAGACCGCGAGCGCCGCCGCGAGGGCGACGCCGTTGCGCAGCAGCGTCCCGCCGTGCTGGACGATGCCGACGCCGGCCGGCACGAACAGCAGCGAGAGGTGCCCCAACAGCCCGGTGGCGGTTCGGCCGAGCGGCGTGGCCTCGACATCCTCCGCGCGGATCAGCGTGAACCGCTGCGCGATCAACAGCCCGACGGCCATGAGGACGAGCCCGATCACCGGGCCGGGAACGGGCAGGCCGAGCCCGCGGGTGACGCCCTCGCCGGCCAGTTGGCAGAGCAGCAGAAGCGCGAAAGCCTGGAGCATGGGGACCGTCGGAAGCGTGGCGGCGCGAAAACGTGGCAGTATCGGAAATTTCGTGTTTGGGTCGGGCGGTTGATCCCTTTCAGGCCATGGCTCGTGTGAAGCGCTCGCCGAAGAGGATGGCGAACTGAGCCTTGGCCATCCACCATTCACGGGCTGGCATGGTCCACTCTTTCTCCGACCGGTTCAAGACCAAGAACAACAGCTTTAGCGCCGCCTCGTCGGTCGGGAAATGACCGCGGGCCCGGACCGCGCGCCGGAGTTTTGAGTTCAAGGCCTCGATGGCATTGGTCGTGTACAACAGCCGGCGCACCTCGGCGGGGAAGGCATAGAAGGGCACCACTTCGCCCCAGGCCCGTCGCCAGCTCTGGGCAATGGCCGCGTATTTTCCGCCCCAGGGGCCCTCCTCGAAGGCGCTCAGAGCGGCCTCTGCGGCTGTCGCGTCCACGGCGCGGTAGATCTCCTTCAGCGCCGCAGCCACGGCTTTTCGGTCCTTGTAGGCCACGAACTCCAAGCTGTGCCGGAGAAGATGAACAATGCAGGTCTGGACCATGGCGTCCGGGAAGACGGCGGTGATCGCCTCGGGAAAGCCCTTCAGGCCATCGACCACGGCGATCAGTACGTCTTCGACGCCCCGGTTCTTGAGCTCGCTCATGACCCGAAGCCAGAACTTGGCGCCCTCGGTCTGCTCGATCCACAGGCCCAGGATCTCCTTGGTGCCATCAGCCCGAACCCCGAGCGCCACGTGGAGGGCTTTGTTGCGGACCAGGGCCTCCTCGCGGATCTTCACCCGCAGCGCGTCAAAGAAGATCAGCGGGTAGACCGGCTCAAGCGGGCGGACTTGCCAGGCCGCGATCTCGTCCAAAACGGCATCAGTGACGGCGCTGATCAGGTCGGGCGAGACCTCGATGCCATACAGCTCGCGCAGGTGCCCGACGATCTCCCGGGTGCTCATGCCTCGCGCGTACATTGAGATCACCTTGTCGTCGAAACCCGGAAAGCGGCGCTGGTACTTGGCGATCAGCTGGGGATCGAAGCTGGCCTGGCGATCGCGTGGGGTCCCGTTCATGCCCGACCCACACGAAATTTCGGATAGTCCCGCGCCACGCCGTCCAGGAACTCGCCGCCGACGCCATCCTGCTTGACGATATCCTGACCGGCGTGGCCGACGCCGTGCTGGTCGAAGACTATCTCGCCGCGTTCAAAGGCCCGACCGTCCTCGCGCTGCAGCACGATCGGGACGGCAAGCCGCTCCATGTGGTATGGGGCTTGGCGAAGGGCGGGCTGGGACCGGCCGTTGCCGCAACAAAGCCCTCCACGTGGCGCTCGGGGTTCGGGCTGATGGCACCAAGGAGATCCTGGGGCTGTGGATCGAGCAGACGGAGGGCGCCAAGTTCTGGCTTCGGGTCATGAGCGAGCTCAAGAACCGGGGCGTCGAAGACGTACTGATCGCCGTGGTCGATGGCCTGAAGGGCTTTCCCGAGGCGATCACGGCCGTCTTCCCGGACGCCATGGTCCAGACCTGCATTGTTCATCTTCTCCGGCACAGCTTGGAGTTCGTGGCCTACAAGGACCGAAAAGCCGTGGCTGCGGCGCTGAAGGAGATCTACCGCGCCGTGGACGCGACAGCCGCAGAGGCCGCTCTGAGCGCCTTCGAGGAGGGCCCCTGGGGCGGAAAATACGCGGCCATTGCCCAGAGCTGGCGACGTGCCTGGGGCGAAGTGGTGCCCTTCTATGCCTTCCCCGCCGAGGTGCGCCGGCTGTTGTACACGACCAATGCCATCGAGGCCTTGAACTCAAAACTCCGGCGCGCGGTCCGGGCTCGCGGTCATTTCCCGACCGACGAGGCGGCGCTAAAGCTGTTGTTCTTGGTCTTGAACCGGTCCGAGAAAGAGTGGACCATGCCAGCCCGTGAATGGTGGATGGCCAAGGCTCAGTTCGCCATCCTCTTCGGCGAGCGCTTCACACGAGCCATGGCCTGAAAGGGATCAACAGCCCGACCCAAACACGAAATTTCCGATACTGCCCGTGGCGCGAGACCCGAACCTCACCCCGACTGACCAGGAGCCGCACACGTTCCAGCGTTCCGCTCACGTCGTGCCCCCCGTTGCCCTCACTCGGTCGCAGGAGAGGCGATTACTCCGCCGCCTGCCGCTTCGGCGCGCGGAGCGGCCGCCGCGCCAGCACCTCGCGCAGGAAGCGCCCCGTGTGGCTCGCCTCGCTGCGGGCGCTGTCCTCCGGCGTGCCCTGCGCCGCAATGATGCCGCCGAGACATTCATTTCGGGCTGACGAACCCACCCCGAAACAGGTGTCAACGCGAAAACGCGCCATGCTTCGCGGCGGTCGCAACGTCGCCCTTGTGCAGCGCCAGGCGCACCGCTTCAAGCTTTTTGGCATCCTCTAGCGAGAGATAGGGCGACCAGCCGCCTTCGTCTTCAATCAATTCGACCGGGACTTCCGCAACGTACTTGCCCTTATGGATCAGTTTCACGGTCTTTCGGCTCATTGCGCTGTTGCCCTCACCCGGTCGGCTTCGCTGGCTCGACCTCTTCCCGAGGGAGAGGGGACGGCTCTCCGCCGCGTTTCCCCAAAACCCCTTCCATGGCCGATCAGCAGGAGCCGCGCGCCTTGCGCCCTGGGTCGGGCGGACCAACATCTTTGGAACCGTTCATTGTCGGAGGTCGCCATGCACCTTCGTTGTCTCGCCGTCGCCGGGCTCTTGCTCGTCCAGCCGGCGCATGCGCAAGGCTTCAACTGCCGCAACGCCGGAACCCCGACGAGAGGGCGATCTGCGCCGACGCTCGGCTCAGCCGATTGGACGAGCGGCTCAACAGCCGCTTCTACCGGCTGCGCGCGCGCCTGTCCGGCCCGGATCGGGCGCGCCTCGACCGCGACGAGGCGGCCTGGCTTCGGGCGCGCGGCCGGTGCGGGAGCAACGGCGCCTGCATCGCCGGCGCATATCGGGCCCGGCTCGCGGAGCTGTCCGGCGGGTCCGCCGAGCCGGGGGTCGTTCAGCGCACCTGCATCACCGACGCCCGCGGCAACCAAACCTGCGCCGAGATGGGGCGCTAGGGGAGGCGATCGGCGCTGCGAATCGGGCGCACGCGTCGGCGGGCGAGTCTCTCCCAAGGGGAGAGGAGACCTACTCCGCCGCCTCCCGCTTCGGCGCCCGTAACGGCCGCCGCGCCAGCACCTCGCGCAGGAAGCGCCCCGTGTGGCTCGCTTCGCTCGCCGCGATGTCCTCCGGCGTGCCTTGCGGCCACGATCGCGGCCGCCGCCGTCGCCGCCTTCCGGGCCCATGTCGATGACCCAGTCGGCGGTCTTGATGACGTCGAGGTTGTGCTCGATCACGACGACCGTGTTGCCCTGCGTCGACCAGCTCGTGCAGCACCTCCAGCAGCTTGGCGACGTCGTGGAAGTGCAGGCCGGTGGTCGGCTCGTCGAGGATGTAGAGCGTGCGGCCGGTGGCGCGCTTCGAGAGCTCCTTCGCGAGCTTGACGCGCTGCGCCTCGCCGCCCGACAGCGTCGTCGCCTGCTGGCCGAGCTGGATGTAGCCGAGGCCGACGCGGGCAGCGTCTGCAGCTTGTCGCGGATCGACGGCACGGCCTTGAAGAACTCGCGCGCCTCCTCGACCGTCATGTCGAGCACGTCGGCGATGGACTTGTCGCTGTAGCTTCACCTCCAGCGTCTCGCGGTTGTAGCGCTTGCCCTTGCAGACGTCGCAGGTGACGTAGACGTCGGGCAGGAAGTGCATCTCGATCTTGATGACGCCGTCGCCCTGGCAGGCCTCGCAGCGCCCGCCCTTGACGTTGAACGAGAAGCGCCCCGGCCCGTAGCCGCGCGCCTTGGCCTCGGGCAGGCCGGCGAACCACTCGCGGATCGGCGTGAAGGCGCCGGTGTAGGTGGCCGGGTTGGAGCGCGGCGTGCGGCCGATCGGCGACTGGTCGATGTCGATGACCTTGTCGAGGTGCTCGAGGCCCTCGATGCCGTCGTGCGGGGCCGGGTGCTCCGCGCGCCGTTGAGCTGGCGCGCCACCGCCTTGTAGAGCGTGTCGATGACCAGCGTGGACTTGCCGGCGCCGGAGACGCCGGTGACGCAGGTGAACAGGCCGAGCGGGATCTCGGCCGTGACGTTCTTGAGGTTGTTGCCGCGCGCGCCCGACGAGCTTGAGCGGCGCGGCCCTTGTGGCGCTTGCGGCGCTGGCGGCGGCACCGGCACCGTGCGTTCGCCCGTCAGGTACTGGCCGGTGAGCGAGTCGGGGTTCGCCATGATGTCGGCGGGCGTGCCCTCGGCGACGATCTCGCCGCCGTGGACGCCGGCGCCGGGGCCGATGTCGACGACGTAGTCGGCCTGCGGATCGCGTCCTCGTCGTGCTCGACCACGATCACGGTGTTGCCGAGGTCGCGCAGGCGCTTCAGCGTGCCGAGCAGGCGCTCGTTGTCGCGCTGGTGCAGGCCGATCGACGGCTCGTCGAGCACGTAGAGCACGCCGGTGAGGCCGGAGCCGATCTGCGTGGCCAGGCGGATGCGCTGGCTCTCGCCGCCCGACAGCGTGCCGGCGGCGCGGGCGAGCGTCAGGTAGTCGAGGCCGACGTCGACCAGGAAGTGCAGCCGGTCGCGGATCTCCTTCAGGATGCGCCCGGCGATCTCGTTCTGCTGCGGCGTCAGCTTCTCCGGCAGCGTGCTCGAACCAGCCGTGCGCCTCGCGGACCGAGAGGCCGTGGCCTCGCCGATGTGGTGGCCGGCGATCCTCACCGCCAGCGCCTCCGGCTTCAGGCGATTGCCGCCGCAGGCGTCGCAGGGCGTCTCGCTCATG
>CAVSLO010000008.1:0-16885 GCA_963728675.1 uncultured Alphaproteobacteria bacterium
TCGAACGCACCATAGCTTGGCTGAACCGCTGCCGTCGACTGGCCAAGGATTGGGAGAACCTCAACTGCAAGGCGCTCGCCTTCCTCCGCCTTGCCTCGATCCGCCTCATGCTGCGAAGGCTTTGCAATCCCGCATGATGTTCCCGGACAGACTTCTCATTTTTAAACCGACTTTTTCAACGCTATCGACGCATCCCGGACCTTGAGTGAGCGGCCGCTTTTTGGGTCGAAGCTGACGTTCGCTGCGGGTCGGCACGGCCTACGCCATCTGGACGGGCATCGGACGGCGGGACGGGGCTCCTCGGTATCTCGCTCACCCCCGCTGACGCCCGCGCTGGCCCTTCGCGGGTTTCTCGCCCGCTCCGCCGCCGAGGCCGACCTCGATGTCGAAGTCGCCCGTCGCCCGGCGGAATGACGATGCCCTCCTCCACGGTCACGAAGGTTCCGTGAGCCTCGCCCGGCGGCACCGCCACCGGGATGCGGCGGAGGCGGTTGGCGAACACCTGCTCGCCCCGCTTGACGACGACGCGGATCGGCGCGTCGAAGCGGCCCGGCGAACCGGCCGGCCCGATCAGCGCGCGTCCCTCGACGCCGACCTTGACCACGATCGAGCCGTCCGGCCGGCCGATGCACTCGCGCGCCACGTTGGAGATGGTGAGCTGGCTGCGCAGCGCCTCCGGGCTGCCGGTGCGCCCGCCCGCGTAGGTCCGCAGCGCCGCGCCTCCCTCGGTCACATCGACCCGCGGGCAATCCTCCACCTCGATGCCGGCCTGAGGCGCGGCGGGCGGCTCGGTCGTGCTGCCGTAGCGCAGCAGGTTGCGCAACGTGTCGCTGATGCCCTGCGCCGACGCGGGTTCGATGCACAAGGCGAGGCTCAGAAGACCTGCCGCCAGCGCGGCCGCGCCACCGTTCGTCCACGTCCTCATCAACCCCTCTCCTCACGCGCCTCAGGGCAGGCTGTCGAACCCAGGGCCGAAGCCGTTCAGGGAGACGGGGATGCCGATGCCCTCCTCCGGCGTCTGGAACACGATGAAGGTCGCGGTCTGCCCGCGTCTTGAGCTGGTTGATCAGGGTGTCCTCCATCACGACCTCGGCGACGCAGCCGGTGGTCAGGCAGCGGACGAAGCCGGCCCGGCCGATATCGGTCTGGTCGATCTTGAGCCCGAGGCCCGCCGGCAGCAGCACGCCCGAGCGGCGCGACGACGCGCAGGAGGCGGCTCTTGCCGTCGGCGGTCTTGAGCACGATGACGAGCAGCGTCACGTTCGGGCGGTCCTCGGCCGCGACGTTCTGGACGAGGGCGCATTGCTCGCTCTTCGCGCCCGCCGGCGTCTCGCAGCGCATCTGCCAGTCGCCGAAGCGTGTTCTTGACGACGCCCTGGGCGCGTCCGGGCCGGCCCGGCCGACGGCCGCGAGGGCGAGAGCGCCGGCCGAGACCGGCGCGGATCCATCGCGAGAGTTCAACGCGTCATGCCGCATCCTCCGAACCGCCCGATCCGCCTCGCGGCGGACGCCTGGCTTCGCGCGTCGCAGGCCGGGCCGGGTTCCGTCTGCGGACCACTGCGCCAGCGCCGCGCTGTCAAGGGCAGCATGCGCTGTCAAGCGGCGACGCCGCGAAATCGCACGCGCGTTTCGGGCCGTTATGACGCACGAATTGCGGCGTCGGCGCCGTTGCGCTCGCGCGCGGAGTTATGGTCTTCAGCGCCATTCGAACGTGCCTGGCGCCCCGCTGCGCGGCCCGCTTCACGTCCTTGGCGCCGTCCCCAAGCGCGGCCGGGTCCACGCCGGACATTTAAGGAGGCTTGAGGAGCGATGCGGATCGAGAAGCGCTGGACATCGGTCGGCGATCGCGGCTTCCGGCATGGCCGGCCTCGCGCTGGCGTTGGGCGCGACCGCGGCGATCGCCGCCGGCACCGGGCAGCCCGAGCCGTGGCAGATCGCCATGCAGAACCCGGTGACGACGGTCGCCCACGACGTGCACCGTCTTCCATACCTGGCTCGTCTGGATCATCACCGCGATCTCGCTGTTCGTGCTGGCGCTCCTGATCGCGATCGTCGGTGAAGTTCAACGAGCAGGCGAACCCGGTGCCGCTCGCGCACGACGCACAACACCATGCTCGAGGTCGCCTGGACGATCGTGCCGGTGCTCATCCTGGTCGCGATCGCGATCCCGTCCTTCCGGCTGCTGCGCGAGCAGCTCATCATCCCGAAGCCGGACGTCGATCGTGAAGGCGACCGGCCACGCCTGGTACTGGGCCTACGAGTACCCGGCCGACCAGGGCGGCGGCTTCAAGTTCGATTCGAACATGCGTCGAAGCCAAGGACCTGAAGCCGGGCCAGCCGCGCCTGCTCGCCGTCGACAACGAGATGGTCGTGCCGGTCAACAAGATCGTCGAGCGTGCAGGTGACGGCGGCGGACGTGCTGCACTCCTTCGCCATGCCGTCCTTCGGCTTCAAGATCGACGCCGTTCCGGGCCGCCTGAACGAGACCTGGTTCAAGGCCGAGCGCGAGGGCGTCTACTACGGCCAGTGCTCGGAGCTGTGCGGCAACGGCCACCCCTACATGCCGATCGCCGATCCGCGTGGTGAGCGAGGCCGACTATCGCGGCCTGGCTCGACGAGGCCAAGAAGAAGTACGCCCGTCGACGGCGCGGCGACGTCAAGCTCGCCGCGGCCGACGCGCGCTGAGCGAGCAAGTCGCAGAGCACCAAAAAGAGCGTCAGAGGTTTCTCCATGGCACTACGCAGCCCACGCCGATCACGCGGACCACCATCACGCACCGACCTTCGTGGCGGCGGTGGTTCTATTCCACGAACCACAAGGACATCGGCACGCTCTACCTGATCTTCTCGTTCTGCGCCGGGCCTCGTCGGCGCCGTCCTTCCATCGCCATGCGCATGGAGCTGCAGGAGCCGGGGCTGCAGATATTTCTCCAACCCGCAGGCCTACAACGTGTTCGTGACCGGCCACGGCCTGATCATGGTGTTCTTCCTGGTCATGCCGGCCCTGATCGGCGGCTTCGGCAACTGGTTCGTGCCGCTGATGATCGGGGCGCCCGACATGGCGTTCCCGCGCATGAACAACATCTCGTTCTGGCTCACCGTCGCCGGCTTCTTCCTGCTGCTGCTCGTTCGCTGTTCGTCGAGGGCGCGCCGGGCTCGCTCGGCTTCGGCGGCGGCTGGACGGTCTATCCGCCGCTCTCGACCGCCGGCCATCCCGGTCCGGCGCTCGACTTCGGCATCCTGTCGCTGCACCTCGCCGGCGCCGCCTCGATCCTCGGCGCGATCAACTTCATCACCACGATCCTCAACATGCGCGCGCCGGGCATGACGCTGCACAAGATGCCGCTCTTCGCCTGGTCGATGCTGGTGACCGCGTTCCTGCTGCTGCTGGCGCTGCCGGTGCTCGCCGGCGCGCATCACCATGCTGCTGACCGACCGCAACTTCGGCACGACCTTCTTCGACCCGGCCGGCGGCGGCGATCCGATCCTCTACCAGCACCTGTTCTGGTTCTTCGGCCATCCCGAAGTCTACATCATGATCCTGCCGGCCTTCGGCATCGTCAGCCACATCGTCTCGACCTTCTCGAAGAAGCCGATCTTCGGCTATCTCGGCATGGCCTACGCGATGGTGGCGATCGGCGTCGTCGGCTTCGTGGTGTGGGCGCACCACATGTACACGGTCGGCCTGTCGCTGCAGACGCCAGGCCTATTTCGTGTTCGCCACCATGGTGATCGCGGTGCCGACCGGGCGTCAAGATCTTCTCCTGGATCGCGACCATGTGGGGCGGCTCGATCCGCTTCACCGCGGCGATGCACTGGGCGATCGGCTTCATCTTCCTGTTCACGGTCGGCGGCGTCACCGGCGTCGTGCTCGCCAACGCCGGCATCGACCGCTACATGCACGACACCTATTACGTCGTCGCGCACTTCCATTACGTGCTGTCGCTCGGCGCCGTGTTCATGATCTTCGGCGGCATCTACTACTGGTTCCCGAAGATGACCGGCTACGTGATCCCGGAGTGGATCGGCAAGCTGCACTTCTGGCTCGCCTTCGTCGGCGCCAACATCCTGTTCTTCCCGATGCACTTCCTCGGGTCTCGCCGGCATGCCGCGCCGCTACGCCGACTATCCGGACGCCTTCGCGGGCTGGAATTGGTGGCGTCGATCGGCGGCCTACATCTTCGCGCTCGGCATCTTGGTGTTCATGTTCGGCGTGGTCCTACGCCTTCCAGCGCAAGGAGCAGGCCGCGGCCAATCCGTGGGGCGAAGGCGCGACGACGCTCGAATGGACGCTGCCGTCGCCGCCGCCGTTCCACCAATACGAGACGCTGCCGCGCATCGCGGACACGCATCACTGACGAGGTTGCGGGCAGGGCCCTCGCGAAGACCTGCCCGCCCTCCCGAGCGCCCTTCGGACGAGGAGCGACCAAGGCTTCGGCCAGGCTGATCGGGTCGCGCTCGCAGAGGGTCTCGGCCTCCTGCCAACCCGAACTCGCCGGGACGACCGCGTTGAGTTCGAACGCTCGCCTGAGCGGATCAACCACGAGATGACGACGGCGCTGACCAGTTCGATCAAGGAGACCGCCCGCCCCGATGCGCTGACGGCGCAGTCCGGCGCGTCGAACGGCGACGTGTCGGACTACATCGCGCTGCTGAAGCCGCGGGTGATGTCGCTCGTGGTGTTCACGGCGCTCGTCGGCATGGTGGTGGCGCACGCGCAACGTCCACCCCGTCATCGCCTTCGCGTCGCTCCTCATGATCGCCGTCGGCGCCGGGGCGTCGGGCTGCCTCAACATGTGGTGGGACGCCGACATCGACGCCTGCATGACCCGCACCGCGCAAGCGTCCGATCCCGGCCGGGCGGATCGCGCCGGACGAGGCGCTGTCCTTCGGGCTGACCCTGTCCGTCGGCTCGGTGCTCGTGCTCGGGCTCGTCGCCAACTGGCTCGCCGCCGGCGTTCCTCGCCTTCACGATCTTCTTCTACGTCGTCGGTCTACTCGATGGGCTGAAGCGCTCGACGCCGCAGAACATCGTCATCGGCGGCGCGGCCGGCGCGTTCCCGCCGATGATCGGCGCAGGCCGCCGTCTCGGGCACGGTCGGCCTCGAGACGCTTGTCCTCTTCGCCATCATCTTCCTGTGGACGCCGCCGCACTTCTGGGCGCTGGCGCTCGTCAAGGCCGACGATTACGCGCGCGCCGGCGTCCCGATGCTGCCGAACGTCGCCGGCCCGGACGCGACGCGGCGGCAGATCCTCCTCTACACCTGCTCCTCGCGCCGTTGCGGTCTGGCCCCGGCGCTCCTCGGTTTCGGCGGGCTTGGCCTACGCCGTCGTCGCGGCGCTCGGCGGGCTCGGCATGCTGGCGCTTGCCATCCAGGTGTTCCGACGCCGCGACGGCGAGCCGGCGATGCGGGCGGCGCAGCAGCTGTTCGGCTTCTCGATCCTGTATCTGTTCCTTCTGTTCGCGGCCCTCCTCGCCGAGCACGGCCTCGGCTTGTGGCGGCCCGTCGCGGGATGGTGGGCGTGAGCCGGCGAGCCTGACGACCAGGGCCGGACTGACGCCCGAGGACGCGAAACGCCGCCGCTCGCGGTCGATCGCGATCGCCGCTCGCGCTCGGCGCTCTGGTGGTCCTGTTCTACGCGGTGACGATCGCGAAGCTCGGACCTGCAGATCCTGAACCGCCCGATGTGAACCGTCGCCATGTCGGGATCGGCCCGAACCCCTGCGCCCTCGCCCTGGATCCGCCGCACGGCGATGCGCTCTGCGCCGGCCTCGCTGCTCGGCGATGGTCGGCCTCGCCTATGCCTCGGTGCCGCTCTACGACCTGTTCTGCCGCGTCACCGGCTATGACGGTACGCCGCTCGTTCGGCGGCGCGCCGTCGGACGAGGTGCTCGACGCGCACGGTTTCGGTCCGGTTCGACGCCAACGTGGCGCCCGGCCTCGACTGGCGCTTCACGCCGGACGTTCCGGAAATCGAGGCCAAGCTCGGCGAGACCCAGACGGTGTTCTACAAGGTCCGCAACGCGGGCTCGACGCCCTCGACCGGCATCGCCACCTTCAACGTTCAGCCCGGCCAAGCCGGCGCGTTCTTCGTCAAGATCCAATGCTTCTGCTTCACCGAGCAGACGCTCCAGCCTGGCGAGGCGATGGACTTCCGCCGTCGTCTTCTATGTCGATCCGGCCTTGGCGAAGGATCGGACCCTGCAGGGCCTGTCCTCGATCACCCTGTCCTACACCTATTTCCCATCGAAGAACGGGCAGCCCGTGGCGACAAACGCCGCGACGCCGTTGAAACCGAATCTATAATCGCGGAGAAACGACGCGCAGCGCCCTGCTGAGAGGCCGCTGCGGCAAGGCGAACGGAGACCTGCATGGCCGACGGCGAAGTCAAGCACGACTACCACCTCGTCGATCCGAGCCCCTGGCCGCTGATCGGCGCGATCAGCGCCTTCGTCATGGCGGTCGGCTTGGTCATGACGATGAAGGGTCTGCGGCCCGGAGGGCTGACGGCCGGTCCTCTACGTTTTCGGCGCCGGCGTGCTCGGCATCCTCTACACCATGCTGAGCTGGTGGCGCGACGTCATCCGGGAGGCGACCTACGAGGGGTTCCACACCCGCGTGGTGCAACTCTCCCATCGCTACGGGATGATCATGTTCATCGCCTCGGAGGTGATGTTCTTCGTCGCGTGGTTCTGGGCCTACTTCGACGCCTCGCTCTATCCGAACGACCCGTTGCAGTATCAGCGCACGGACCTGACCGGCGGCGCCTGGCCGCCCAAGGGCATCGAGACGTTCGACCCCTGGCACCTGCCGCTCCTCAACACGCTCATCCTGCTGACCTCGGGCACCACGGTCACCTGGGCGCATCATGCGCTGCTGCACAACGACCGGCAGGGCCTGAAGTGGGGTCTCTGGCTGACGATCGGGCTCGGCATGCTGTTCACCACCGTGCAGGCCTACGAATACGCCCACGCCGCCTTCGGCTTCAAAGGCAACATCTACGGCGCGACCTTCTTCATGGCGACCGGCTTCCACGGCGCGCACGTCATCATCGGCACCATCTTCCTCGCCGTCTGCCTGCTGCGCGCCTACAAGGGCCAGTTCACCCCGACGCAGCACCTCGGCTTCGAGTTCGCCGCTTGGTACTGGCACTTCGTCGACGTGGTCTGGCTGTTCCTGTTCGCCTCGATCTACATCTGGGGCGCGGGCGCGCAGGCCGGCGGGCACTGACGAAGCCGCGCAGGGTTGACTACATGGAGGGCGGCGTGAAGCCGCCCTTCTTTCTTCCTCTCCCCGCAGAGCTGCTAGCGCAGCGAGCCGGCGGGGAGAGGGCCTTGCGCTGGAGGCGCAAGGCGAGCGGAGCGTCAGCGAAGCGGGGGTGAGGGGGCGTCTCCGGAGGAGACTCGTCCTGAGACGCCCCCTCACCCGGACGGCTGCCGCCGTTTCGGCCTCTCCCGCACGCGGGGAGAGGGGAACGCCCTACAAAGGAGAGACGCCGTGGAGTACGACCGATCGCCGCCGCCGCCGATCTCGACCGGGCTGCGCGGCCGTTGCCCGCGCTGCGGCCGCGGCCGCCTGTTCGAGGGCTTCCTCTCCCTGAAGCCGCGATGCGAGGTCTGCGGCCTGGAATACGCCTTCGCCGACTCGGGCGACGGTCCGGCCTTCTTCGTCATGAGCATCGTCGGCCTCGTGGTGGTCGCCCTCGCCATGTGGGTCGAGTTCGCCTACGAGCCGCCGATGTGGGTCCACATGGCCCTGTGGCTGCCGCTGACCGTGGCGCTCAGCCTCGCGCTCGTCCGCCCCCTCAAAGGGGCGATGATCGCGTTGCAATACCGGCACAAGGCCGAGGAGGGGCGTTTCGAACGGTGAGGAGCGCAGCGGCTCCGGTTGCGCGCTGGCGCGCGCTCCTCGCGCCCGGCCTCGCCACCCTCGCGGCGCTCGCGGTCCTGGTCTCGCTGGGGATGTGGCAGTTGGAGCGCCGGGCCTGGAAGGACGGGCTGATCGCCCGGATCGAGGCGCGCGCGCATGGCGAGCCGGGCGCGATCGTCCCCGAGGCGCAATGGCCGGGTTGGAGCGCCGCCGACGACGAGTTCCGCCGCGTGCGCGTCACGGGCGCGTTCCTGCACGACCGCGAGGTTCTCCTCCATGGGCTCATGGCGGTCCAGCGCGGCGCGCCCGCGCAAGGCTATTACGTGTTCACGCCGCTGCGCCTGCCGGACGGAGCCATCGTCTTCGTGAACCGCGGCTTCATCCCAACCGAGATGAAGGATCCAAAGCTCCGCCCCGCGGCGGAGGTTCAGGGCGAAGCCACGGTGACGGGGTTGGTGCGCGCGCCCGAGACGCGCGGGGCGTTCGTGCCCGCCGATGATCCCGCTCGCGAAAACTGGTTCGTGCGCGATCCGGCCGCGATGGCCCGCGCCCGCGGCCTCGACCGCGTCGCGCCGTTCTACGTCGAGGCCGACGCCGCGCCGAACCCCGGCGGCTGGCCGAAGGGCGGCCAGACCAACCTCACGCTGCCCAACAACCACCTGCAATACGCGCTGACGTGGTTCGGCCTGGCGCTGACGCTGATCGGCGTGTTCGGAACGTGGGCGTGGGGACGGGTGCGGACGTGATGCCGGCGCAGCGCTCGGGTCGGCTTCATGGGGTTCCGGCCCGCCATAAAGCCTGCCATAAGCTTGTCATCAAGTCGGCCAGAGCCCGGCCTCGCTGGCGGCGGTCGGGCTGAAAGTTGCAAGGCGCAGCAGTCGATGCCCCAACGCCCCGTCAAAATGTCCCGCGACGAGGTGTCGGCCTTCATCGACCGGGAGTTTCCGCAAATTCACTACGACGGGCGCCTCTATCATATCGAGGAGGTCGGCCCGCTCTTCGCGCGCCTGCGCCTGGACTTCCACGAGCGGCACGTCCGCCCCGGCGGCACGCTGTCAGGCCCGGCCATGATGACGCTCGCCGATTTCGCGCTGTACGTCGCCATCCTGGCCAACATCGGCCCGACGGCGCTGACCGTCACCACCAATCTGTCGTTCAACTTCCTGCGCAAGCCGCAGGCCGGGCGCGGCCTCGTGGCCGAGTGCCGCCTGCTCAAGCTCGGCAAGCGCCTCGCCGTCGGCGAGGTCGCGGTCGCCAGCGATGGGGACTCTGACCTCGTGTGTCATGCGACGGGGACATATTCGATCCCGCAGAACCGATAGCCGGCTGGCCCCCACGCTGGACAGATTTCAGCGCTTCGATCGGAACCGCTCATGTTCGACGCCATCCGCCGCCTCCTCGAAGCCGACAGCCTTTCGCCTCACGGAATCTGCCTTTTATGGCGGCCGGAACTGATCTGGACGCACGCCCTGTCCGACGCGGTGATCGGAACGGCGTATTTCTTGATCCCGGTAGCGCTGGCCTCCTTCGTTTCGCGTCGCCGGGATGTCGCCTTCACGTGGGTTTTCTGGGCCTTTGCGATCTTCATCCTCGCCTGCGGCACGACCCACTTCTTCTCGATCTGGACCTTGTGGTTTCCCGATTACGGGATTGAAGCCCTGATCAAGGCCGCGACCGCGATCGCGTCGATCATGACGGCCATCGCCCTCGTGCCGCTGCTCCCGAAAGCCCTGGCGCTTCCATCGCCGACGCAGCTGCGTCAGGCCAACGGGATGCTTGAGCAGCGCGTCCGCGAGCGCGACGAAGCCCTCGTCGCGCTCCGCCGCGAGACGGCGGAGCGCCTCAAGGCGGAAGACATGCTTCGTCAGTCGCAGAAGATGGAGGCGCTCGGCCAGTTGACGGGCGGCATTGCGCACGACTTCAACAACCTGTTGACGATCGTGATGGGCAATCTCGAGTCGATCGCCCGCCGTATCGGCGACGACAGGCCGCTTCGCCGCTCCCTTGACAACGCCCAGGCAGGCGCCGAGCGCGCCGCTACGCTCATCCAGCAACTCCTCGCCTTCGCTCGCAAGCAGTCCTTGCAGCCGGTTGACCAGGACATCAACGACCTCGTCCAGCGCATGCTTGACCTCCTTGGGCGCGCGCTCGGTGAGCGGATCAGCCTTCGCGCCGACCTCGCGCCGGACCTCGAGCCCGTTCACATCGATCCCAATCAGCTCGAAAGCGCGCTGCTCAATCTTGCCGTCAACGCCCGAGACGCCATGCCGGCGGGTGGCGTCCTTACGATCCGCACGCGCAATGATGGGGGAGGCGAAGGATCAGACGGGCCTGCCGGGACCTCTGACAGGGGTGAGGTCGTTGTCATAGAAGTCACGGACACGGGGACGGGCATGAGCGAGGATGTGAGGGCCAGGGTCTTCGAACCCTTCTTCACGACCAAGCCGGTCGGCTGCGGCTCCGGCCTCGGCTTGAGCCAAGTGGAGGGGTTCGTCACGCAATCGGGCGGGCGCGTCGCCATCGAGAGCACACTGGGCCAAGGGACGTCGGTCTTCCTTTATTTCCCGCGCGGACCTGCCCGATCGGCGCAGCCGCCTGATGCGGCGAAGGTGGCATGAACGCCCCAGCGCAGAAGGTGGATGCGGCGCCCTCGATGCGCACGGTGTTGGTCGTCGAGGACGAACCTCTTGTCCGCGACACGATCGTGCATGAACTCGAAGAGGCGGGGTTCAGCGTCCTTGAAGCTGAAACTGCGGAAGCCGGGCTCGCGATCCTCAATGAACGCCCAGTCGGCCTCTTGTTCACCGACATCCGGCTGCCAGGATCGATGGACGGCTGGGGCCTTGCCGAGGCTGCGCGCGCCCTCCACCCGGACCTGCCGGTGATCTACGCGACCGGATTCACCGCCGAGGGGCCCCGCCTGGTGCCGAAAAGCGTGTTCCTGCAAAAACCCTACCGGCCCTCGGCCGTGCTGTCCGTTATCGAGAAACTTACGGGCGAGCAGACGAGATAAGCCTCCGGCTGCGCCTCCAGGTCCCGGTCCGGGATGAGCCGGACAGCCATGCCGCAAGTGAGGTGCTCTATTACCGCTCTGCCGAAAGGCAGAGAGAACAAAGACTTATTCTGCCCTGTCGTAGGCAAATCATTTGACATTGCGCTCTGGCCCTCCTATGCACCCGCCCATCGCCGCCGCGCCGTCCGCGGCGGTTTGTCTTTCCGAACTCGAATGGACCAGCGCGATGAAAACCTTTTCGCTGAAGCCCGCCGAGGTCGAGAAGAAGTGGGTGCTGATCGACGCGAAGGGCCTGTGGTCGGCCGTCTCGCCTCGTTCGTCGCCATGCGCCTGCGCGGCAAGCACAAGGCGACCTACACCCCGCACGTCGACTGCGGCGACAACGTCGTCGTCATCAACGCCGACAAGGTGGTGTTCACCGGCCGCAAGCGCGACCAGAAGGTCTACTACTAGCACACCGGCTATCCGGGCGGCATCAAGGAGCGCACCGCCGGCCGATCCTCGACGGCCGCTTCCCGGAGCGCGTGGTGGAAAAGGCCGTCGAGCGCATGCTGCCGCGCGGCCCGCTGGCCCGCAAGATGCTGGGCAACCTGCGCGTCTACAAGGGCGAGGAGCATCCGCACGAGGCCCAGCAGCCCGAGACGCTCGACGTCGCCGCCCTGAACCCCAAGAACGTGGAGCCTGTAATGGCGGCCGTCCTGCTACTCCCCGCATACGCTAACGTGAGCCTCTGACATGGCGACGCTGCAATCTCTCGCCGATCTCGCGGGCCATGAGGCCCAACCCGCCGCCCGGAGGCGCCGAAGTACGAGCAGAAGCTCGATGCTCAGGGCCGCGCCTACGCCACCGGCAAGCGCAAGAACGCGATCGCCCGCGTCTGGATCAAGCCCGGCAAGGGCAAGATCACCGTCAACGGCCGCGACCAGGACGATCTACTTCGCCCGCCCCGTGCTGCGCATGATGATTGCACCAGCCGCTGCAGGTCGCCGAACCGCGTCGGCCAGTTCGACATCGTCGTCACGGTCGCGGGCGGCGGCCTGTCGGGCCAGGCCGGCGCCGTGCGCCACGGCATCTCCAAGGCGCTGACCTATTACGAGCCGGACCTGCGCGCCGTGCTGAAGAAGGACGGCTTCCTGACCCGCGACAGCCGCGTGGTCGAGCGCAAGAAGTACGGCAAGGCGAAGGCCCGCCGCAGCTTCCAGTTCTCGAAGCGCTGACGGTTTCGGACATTCACGTCCTGCGACGGGCCGCCCCAGGGCGGCCCGGTTCGTTTTGCGGTTTAACGTCCGTCATTCCGGGGCATGTCATCGGCATGAGCCCGACCCGAAGGGCGCGCCGAAGGCGTGCAAACCCATGAACACCAGCGTTGCCGAGCAAGCGGCCGCTTCCCGCGTGTCATCACCGGGCTTGGCCCGGTGACCCCGATGTGAAAGGCACAAGCCCCTCGGGTCGGGGTGGCCGGGACAAGCCCGGCCAAGACAACCGTGGACGCCGTGTTCACGGTCTCGGCCCGCCGCTCCGCGGCGACCGGAGTAGACGGAGGCGGCGCGTTCAACCTAAACCCTGGCTCAAGCGGTAAAGCGCGATGCCGCTTGCCGTGGCGACGTTGAGCGAGTCGAAACCGTTCGCCATCGGAATGCGGACCGATCGTGTTCGGGACAAAATCGCTTCGGGCAGGCCCGCGCCTTCGGGGCCCAGGATCAACGCCGCCCGAGCCTGCCGCCGCACGCTGGCCAGGGGCTCTCGGCCGCGCGGACTGAGCGCCAGGAGATCGAAGCCAGCCTTGTTCAGGACGGCCAGAAGCTCAAGCGGGTCGTCGATGCGCGTGAACGGCATGAGAAGGCTCGCGCCGACGGAAACCCGGATCGCCTTGCGGTAGAGCGGGTCGCACGACGCGCGATCGAGCAGGATGGCGCTCGCCCCAAACGCCGCGGCGTTGCGGAAAATGCCGCCGACGTTGTCGTGGTTCGCGATGCCGACCAGAGCAAGGACAAGAGCGGCGGGCGGGAGCGCGCCGAGAAGCCCGGCCGGGGAGGGGGCCGGCGGTCGCCGGCCCAGGGCCAGGACGCCGCGGTGGAGGGGAAACCCGGCGGTCTGATCCATGACGGCCTGCGGCGCCACATAGACCGGAACCGTTGCGGGCGCCGTCGCAAGCAGACGCTCAAGCGATGTGACGCGCCGGTCGGAGACAAACAGCAACTCGACCTCACAGCGGCTCTGGGAGAGGAGGGCGCGCAGGACGACCTCGCCCTCGGCGACGAAGCGTCCCTGACGACCGACGAGGTCGCGTTCGCGGACGTCGAGATAGCCGGAGACCCTCGGATCGGCGGGATCGTCGATCGGAATGAACGTCGGCATGGGAACTTGGCCTATGGCCTCGGGCGTTTCCATCTCATCCTTGAAAGGAAACGCCGTTCATGTCCAAGCCCCTGGTCGTCATGATCCCGCACAGCCTCGGCAAGGAGGAGGCCACGCGCCGCCTGAAGACGGGAATGGGCCGCGTTCACGAGCAGTTCGGCGACAAGATCGCCCGCATCGAAGACACCTGGACCGGCGAGCCAAAGATTTCCTGTAGATCGAGCACGATCAGCACCCGGCCGTCGCCCAGCAGGGTCGTGCCGTCGATGCCGGGCACGCCGGCGAGCAGGCCCTCCGGCGGCTTCAGCATGACATCCATCCGCTCGCCCAGCCGATCGACTTCGAGGCCGCCCAGCTGGCCGCCGACGGAAACGATCAGGATCGTCGCTTCGGCGGCGCAACGGCCTCGCGTCCGCCCAGCGCCTGCCCCAGATCGATGACGCGGGACCGTCCGGTTGCGCACGCGACGGCACTGGGCGGCGCCGACCGGCACAACGTCCGCGCGCGGCACGCGAAGGTCTCGACCACGGCCTCCATCGGCACGCCGAAGACCTGGCCGCCCGCCTCCACGGTCAGCACCCGCGTCATCATCACGGTGAACGGCAGGGCGAAGCGACGGTCGTGCCGCGTCGCCGGCCGGCTCGACACCGACACGCGGCCGCCCAGCCGTTCGACGGTCGCGCGCACGACATCCATGCCGACGCCGCGGCCCGACAGGTCGGTGACCTGCCGACGCCGTCGAGAAGCCGGGCGCGAAGATCAGGTCGACGACCTCGTCGTCGGACATCGCGCTCAGCGCCGCGCTCCGAGCGACGCCTTGCGCTGCGGGCGACCGTCGCGGACCCGCGCCACGTCGATGCCGCGCGCCGTCGTCCTCGACCTCGATCACCACCCGCTCGCCCTCGCGCGCCGCCCGCAGGTGGATCGTCGCCGTCGCGGGCTTGCCGGCGGCCGCGCGCTCGGCGGACGTCTCGACGCCATGGTCGAGCGCGTTGCGCAGCGACATGAAGCAGCGGCTCGAACATCGCCTCGACGATCGCCTTGTCGGCTTCGGTCGCGCCGCCCTCGATCACCAGCCGCGCCGGCTTGCCGAGCGACGCCGCCATCTCGCGGACCAGGCGCGGAAAGCGCTGGAAGGCGTGGCTGCAGCGGCAGGACGCGCAGGCTGCAGCACGGAGCTGCTGCAGCTCGCCGACCAGGCGATCGAGCAGCAGGTGCTGGTTCTTGAGCGCGACGGCCAGCGGGCGGTATCGCCGCCGTCCTGCGCGAGCCCGGCGGTATGGCCGATGGCGTTCTTGGCGACGGTCAGCTCGCCGGTCAGCCTGACCAGGGCGTCGATGCGCTCGACGTCGACGCGCAGGTCGTGTCGCGCGCGGCTGGCCGCGGCAGCGTGGCCGGCGGCTCCGCGGCGACGGCTCGGCCGAGCTCGCTCAGGATCCTGTCGATCGCGCTGCGAGCGCCTTGCGGCATCGCCGGCGAGCAGGCTGGCTCTGCAGCAGGCTTTCGAGGTCGTCGCCGCATCGTCCGAGCCCGTGATGGCGCAGCACGTTGGCCGCGACCCGGCCGGCCGATGCGAGCCGGCCCGGCGACACCTCGCCGTGGTGCTCGGCAAGCAGCAGCGATCTGCGCCTCGAGGATGCCGCGCGGCCGACCGGCGTCAGGCCGTCGATCGCGGCGCCGGCGCGGCGCGTCTGGCGCGCGGCGGCCGGACGGCCGCATCGCGATCCGCCGAGCTCGGCGAAGCGGCGGACGAGTCGTCCGCCTCGGCATCGGCATCGGCCGGCATGCTCGCCGCTGGCCTGCATCGGGTCGAGCCAGTGCACCACCTGGTCGAGGCAGGCGAGGCAAAGGTCGATCAGCGCGGCGGTGACCGGCGCGCTGCCCGACGCGGACGGCCGACAGCACGTCCTCGGCGGCGTGCAGGGCGCGCCCATGGCGACGAAATCGACGATGCCGGCCGCGCCCTTCAGCGTGTGGAAGGCGCGGAAGGCGCCGTCGAGCCGCTCCCGGTCGTCCGGGTCGCTCCTCCAGCGCCAGCAGGTCGTCGTTGCCCTGGCTCGACCAGCTCGCGGCCTTCGATCAGGAACTGTTCGACGAACTCGTTCATCGCCGGCAGCCCGCACATGATCGGCGACATGCTCGACCAGCGCTTCCTGGCTGACCGGCTTGACCAGGTAGAAGTTGGCGCCGGCCGCGCGCGCCGCGCCGACGTCCTGCGGCGCCCGCCTCGGTGCTGGTGACCAGCGCCGGCAGCGAGCGACACCGGCGCGGCCTGGCGGCGCAGCGCCTTGAGGAAGGTGAAGCCGTCCATCTGCGGCATGTTGACGTCGACGATCAGCAGGTCGCACGGCTCGACCAGCAGCTTCTCCAGCGCCTCGAGGCCGTTCAAGCGCCTCGTCGACCTCGAAGCCGGCGCGCTCCAGCGCGTCGCGATAGTAGCGGCGCACCAGGCTGGCGTCGTCGACGACCAGGATGCGCTTGCTCGCCGGCTCAGCCATGCGCGCCTCCCCGGCGGCCGCTGGTAGACGATGGCGTCGGCGAAGCGGCGGACCTCGAACAGCGGCGAGATGCGGCTCATCGACTCGGTATGGCCGAGGCAGATGAAGCCGCCCGGCGCCAGGCTCTCGATAGAGGTTCTCGGCCGCCATGCGGCGCGAGGCGTCGTCGAAGTAGATCAGCACGTTGCGGCAGAAGATGACGTCGAACATGCCATGCTGGCGGGTCTCCGGCCGGATCGACGAGGTTGGCCGGGGTGAACTGCACCGACTGGCGCAGGTCGTCGACGATGCGCCAGCGGTCCTTGCCGAGCCGGCACGAAGTAGTTCTCGATGAGGTCGGGCGACAGGCGCATCAGCGCGCGCTCGCCGAACTCGCCCTGCCGCGGCCGCGGTCAGCGCATTGGGTGTCGATGTCGGAGCCGACGATCTCGATGTCGTGGGCGTCGACCTCGGGCCAGTTCTCCAGCAGCCAGATGGCGATCGAATAGGGCTCCTCGCCGGTGGAGCAGGGCACCGACCAGATGCGCAGCGCCTCGCCCGGCCGCTTGGCCCGCACGCGCTCGTTCAGCAGGTCGGACGACAGGCAGCGCAGCTGGTGCTCCTCGCGATAGAAATAGGTCTCGTTGACGGTGAAGGCGTTGATGAACTTCTCGATCTCGCCGTCGGCGTCGCTGCGCAGGTAGGCGAAATAGGTCGCGAAGGACGCGATCCCGAGCGCGCCATGCGGTCGGCGATGCGGCGCTGCGACGTAGTAGCGCTTGGCCTCGGTGAAGAGCATGCCGGTGCGCCGGTAGAGGAACTCGCAGACCGTGCGGAATTCCTCCTCGGAGACCGGCCGGGCTCACTCACGTCGGTCGCGCGCCGGCGCACGATGCGTTCGGTCGCGACCTTGATGCTGAAGGCGATGAAGGGATCGCCGGCGAAACGCGGTCGGCGCAGCGCGCCAGGGCCGGCAGGGCCTCCGGCCGGCCGATCTCCGCCAGCACTTCGACCGCCGCGGCGCAGACGTTCTTCTCGGTCTCCCGCTCGAGCAGGTCGCACAGCAGCCGGTTGGCCTCGCTCGTCGGGCAGGCCGCGCGCGAGCTCGCAGCTCAGCAGGCGCACATAGCAACGCAACGAACGAGTAAGGTGCCCGGCAGGAACAGG
>CAVSLO010000009.1:0-134100 GCA_963728675.1 uncultured Alphaproteobacteria bacterium
ACGCCTTGTAGGCGCGCGGCTCGGCGAAGATGCCCCGCCGCATGTGCTGCGGGATGCCCTCGTGGACGACGACCTCCCCTCGCACGATGCCGTGCGTTTTGGTGTTTCCCGCGCGGAGAACCTCGCCCGGCTTGTAGACCTCCCGCAGGTAGGCGCCCATGTCGGCGATGATCGAGTCGAGGGCCGCCTCTTCGCCGGGCATGCGCCTTTCCTCGGCGAGCGTCAGACCCTCGTTGGGGCGGCGCCAGTTGATCAGGGCCTGCACCGCTCCGGCGATGGGCTCGCGGAGGAGGCGGTTGAAGGCCGGCCGGTAGTAAGGGTCCGTCCGGCGCATGACGTGCAGCAGATTCTCCGCGCGGCGCTGCACCCATCTCTCGAATTGCAGCGAACCGGCGGTCATCGCACGGCGGTCCTGCGCGCCTGTTCGCCCGGCCAGCAGTCCTCGGCCACCGCGTCGCCGGCGCGAAGCCCGCGGCTTCGCGCTCGGCGACCTCCTCGTTGTAGAGGGTGAAGTTGAGCAGGAACATCCGGTTCGGTGTAGGCGCGGCCGAGATAGAAGCCCGGCCGGATCATGCGGATCTCGTCGCGGATCTGCAGGCCGCCGCGGCCGGCCAGCACGTCCGGGACGGCGCCGGTAGCCGTGGAGCGTCGTCGGTGTAGGCGTAGTCGACGATCACCGATTCGCGACGGCCGTCGACAGGCTCTGCCCGCAATAGAGCTTGGCCGGGAACAGCAGCCACACCGTGTCGGTCGCGAGAACGCGGCCGATCCGGCCTTCGCGCGGCATCGCGGCGGTCCTGACGCTGTCGACGTCGTCGACAGCGGCCGCAGGACGACGACGTTCTCGATGATGTTCCGCAGGATGCGCTCGTCCCGGTAGAACACCTTGCCCTTCCAAAGGCGGCGCCCGAGCTCCTCGAGGAACTCGACGCTCCGCCCGGCGACGCGGCCGTGGATCCCGCCCAGGATCTCCTCCAGCCGCGTCCTCAGGCGGTCGCCTCCCTCGCCGTCGTCCGCGCGAGCGAAGAAGAGGTCGCCGCAGGTAGCGGGCCGTCGGGGATCGGTCCGGCGGTCAGCCGGCCGTAGAGCTGGTCGACCTCCTCCTGGGTCAGGGCGGCGATATTCTCCGGCGTGATCTTCATCAGGTCGCGCGCGCGAAAGCGGAAAGTCCTGCTCGACCCGGGCGAAATCGACCCGGAACATCTTGGCGGATTGTCCGGGTCCTTGAGCGCCGGATCGGTCAGCGGCGCGAAGGGGATGTCCGGGCGCTTGCTGCGGCCTCCCCGCGCGGCGCAAGACCCGCCAGCAAAGCGAGCGTGCAGCGCCGCGACCGCCGATACCGGTCCAGCGTCGTCTGTCCATCGGTTCCCCCTCCGGCTTCAGAGCGTGGCCAGAAAGGCGATCAGCGCCTGCTTCTCGCGTTCGGAGAGGTCCTCGCCGAACCGGTGCCCGGCGTTCTCGACCCGGCCCAGCACGTTTGAGTAGAAGCGCTGGATGAAATCCCGCTGCTCCTGCGAGAGGTCGAGGGTGAAGTGATCCTGCCGCGCCTCGAGCCGGGCGTGCAGACCGGCCGAGCCCGCTCTTCAGCTCGTTGAATCGGCCGACCGTGAGGATGTCCTTGTATTTGGCCTCGAGCTTCTGCCGGATCGCGGCGCGACAGACCACGTCCTGGATCAGGTCCTTGTAGCGCAGGCTGTTCACCATCACGGCCGGGGAGCCCTTGGGGAGCTTGATGCTGAGCCCGCGTTTCGCGGCCGAGGATCGTCACCTTCGGCGCGACGTCGACGATGATGTCCGCGATCGACGAGGTTGACCTTGGGAATCCGCTGGTCCGGGATTGAGCAGGTCCTCCATCGAGGCCTTGTAGAGCTTGTAGCGGCCCTCGACGCTCGGATCGAACGGCGAGCAAGGCGGCGGATTGGCCAGCGGCTTGCCGTTCGCGTCGACGTAGGGCGACGAATAGAAATCGAGCGTCCTGCCTGACGGCTTGCCGCAGATCTCCGGCCCGATCGCGTTGTTGTGCATGAACGGCGCATGCGCCCAGGCGCTGAGCAGGAGATGTTGCGGTAATAGCCGCGTCCGCCGCCCTTCATCACCTCGTGCAGGGCGGGATCGGCCGGCCGCTCGTGCAGGTCGCGGCGCCGCGTACTGGTCCCAGACCCGGCTCGCCATGTGGTTGGAGTGCAGCGCGCGTGCCGGGTAGGTGCCGATCTCGACTGGCCGGAACCGGATCGCTCGTTGCTGAGCCAGTCGAGCCGCAGCGTCGGGTCGTTCGGGTCGGTCGCGTGGAAGTCGACGGTCTCGTAACGGCCCGCTCTGGCTCGAATGGCAGCGGGCGCAGGTGCCGGCGAAGACCTGCCGCCCCTGCGCGACCGCGCCGT
This sequence comes from uncultured Alphaproteobacteria bacterium, assembly GCA_963728675.1. Lineage (GTDB taxonomy): Bacteria > Pseudomonadota > Alphaproteobacteria > Rhizobiales > Beijerinckiaceae > JAJKJG01. The sequence continues at coordinate 2,382 of CAVSLO010000009.1, forward strand.
CGCCGAACTCCGCGTCGAGCTGCGACCTCAAGGTCGCTGCGGACCGGACAGGCCGCGCGCCTGCCAGAGATCGGTCGGGCGCGCGGTCAGGAAGAACGCCTCGATGTCGTCGAGCCGGTCCTCGATCGCGCGGAAGCTGGCGCAGTCGCGCCGGCACTGGCCGATGTCGAACGGCGTCTGGCCGTAGTTGCGCTGCGCCGGATCGACCGCGCGCAGGTCGGGCAGGTGGTTGACCCAGCACTGCTCGGCGCACGAGCCGATGTTGAAGTAGACCCGCTGGATCGCCTCGTTGGCGCCGATCGAATCCTCGCCGCCCTTGAGGATGTTCTGGACGCCGTCTCGGTCTTCTCGCTGCGCTGCCAGCACTTGCCGGGCTTGTCCGGCTCGCACCAGCAGGTTCGCGTCCGGCGCCTGCGGCGCAGGCCGCGGCCTTGCGCCATTTGAGCACCCGGTGCTCGTGCAGCGGCCGCCGGGCGAAGTTGATGATCGCGTTCATCGTGCCGGGGTTCGACACGATGTCCATCGGCAGCGCCGAGGTGTCGACGATGCCCGGGCCGGGCGCGCGCGATCAGCTGCCACTCCAGCGCGTGCTGGGACATGCCCGAGGCCAGGAGCTGCGAGATGCGGCTGTACTGGTTGCCGACCAGCGCCGTCGATGTTCTCCCATTTCGGATTGTTCGGGGTCGGCCGGCGGCTTCAGCGGATCGTAGCGAGATGTGGCACGCGCCGCAGCCATGCCGATCCGGAACGGCGGCTCGATCGAGCCGTCGAAGAGCCGCGTTGCCCGGGAGTCGCGGTCGTTCGGATCGTCGGACAGGGGCTTGCCGTAGCCCTCCCAGGTGGCGAGCGAGCCGTTCAGCTTCCGCCACGTCTCGGCGTCGAAGCGCGGGTTGGGGAACTTGCGCAGGCCGAGCGCGCCCGTGGAGGTGCCGAACTGCAGGTCGCACGGGCTCTGCCGCTGATCGCTCGCGCCGTGCGGCGTCGTGGCGCTCGAAGGCGCATCCTTGAAGTCGCAGGCCGGGTCGCGGTAGCTGAGCGATGCGCTCTGCCGACGAACTTGAGAAGCTCGTCGTCGCCGGGGCACCACTGGAAGCCGTAGGTCTCCTCGAGCGTTCTGGCCGGGCAGCCGGGCTGGCCAGGAACGCAGCAGTCGGGATCCGGAATGGACGCCCCAGGCCTGGAACAGATCCTCTTTGTTCTTCGCCGCCAGGATCTTGTACCAGTCGATCGCGACGCCGAGGCGTTGCGGGTAGGAATAGGTGAAGAAGCGGTCGTTGTACGCGGTGGCGAAGAACCAGATTTCGCGCCCGGCTCGCGCCTTCGGCTCGTACGCCGCGTCGCCTTCGGCGAAGCCTGGATTGAGCGAACTTTGGGCGCGGCTGGTCTCGACGCCGCCGGCGCTCAAGACCAGGAGCAGGACCGCCAACAAGAGTTTCGATCTGGACAAGACTCGCATCGCGAACTCCTTCGCAACCGAATGTCCTGATACGGGCGATGACGAATCGTGTCGAAAGGCCGGCCTGCCGCAACGCTTCATCCTGGACCAACCGGCGGAAAAAGCAAGAACTCGCGGTCTGCCGACGCGGCCGCCCATCGAGGAATTTTTGCTTGAGGATTTGCCGGGCCTGAGGCATCCGCCCTGGTTCTCCCGCAATTTTGGCGCAGGGGGGTTCGACATGCCCACCCCATGACCTACGAAGCACGCCGTGCGAGAATGCGGCTTCGACCGCCTCTCCATCTTGAACACGCCAAAACCATGCGCGCGAGCCGCGTCGACGACTTCGCGGAGGCCCTTCCATGACGAAGCAACTCTATCTCGAAGACCTGAGCGTCGGCGCCGTTTTCGGGTCGGCCACCCGCCGGGTCGGGACCGAGGACATCAAGCGCTTCGCGGGCGAATTCGACCCGCAGCCGTTCCATCTGGACGAAGCGGACGCGGCGCGATCCTTTTTCGGCGGGCTCGCCGCGAGTGGCTGGCATACGGCGGCGATCACGATGCGGCTGCTCGTCGAGAGCCTGCCGATTGCCGGAGGCGTCATCGGCGCGGGGATGGACGAGCTGCGCTGGCCGAAGCCGGTGAGGCCCGAAGACATCTTGACGGTGGAGAGCGAGGTCTTGGAGCTGCGCCCGTCGAAGTCGCGCCCGGATCGCGGCATGGCGAAGTTCCGGACGACGACGCTGAACCAGCACGGCGAGGCGGTTCAGGTCCTCGTCTCCAACCTTGTGGTCCAGCGGCGGAATTCGGAGGGCGAGACGCGCAAGGGCGCCGAGGGCGGCGTCGCGCCCGCTTGAGGAGTCCCTATGTGCGGGGCGACCGCAGCCGTGAGCGGGGCGGCTAAAACCGCACCGCCCGCGCGCGCTTGACCTGCGGGATCGCCTCGATCCGGCGCAGAAGGTCCGGCGAGACCGGCTCGTCGACCGCCACGAAGCAGATGGCGTCGCCCCCGGCCCGGTCGCGGCCGAGCGCGAAGGTCGCGACGTTGACGCCGGCCTCGCCGAGCAGCGTGCCGAAGCGGCCGATGAAGCCCGGCTTGTCGGCGTTGCGCACGTAGATCATGTGCGGCGCGAACTCGGCGTCGACCGCGATGTCGCGGATTTCGATCACGCGCGGCTTGCCGTCCTGGAACACGGTGCCGCCGGCGTGGCGCGACATGTCCTCGGCGTCGACGATGATGCGCACGAAGCTCTCGTAATCGCGAGGCCGCGTTCTCGCGCTTCACCTCCTCGACCGTGATGCCGCGCTCGCGCGCGACGACCGGCGCCGACACCATGTTGATGTCCTGCAGGAAGGGCCGCAGCACGCCGGTCACCGCCGCCGAGGTCAGGGCGCGCGTGTTCATGCTCGGCGACCTCGCCCTCGTACTCGATGCGGATGCCCTTGATCGGCGCCTCCGTGAGCTGGCCGACGAACGAGCCGAGCTTTTCGGCGAGCGCCACGAACGGCTTCAGCCGCGGCGCCTCCTCGGCCGTGATCGAGGGGAAGTTGACGGCGTTCTGGATCGCGCCTTGCAGCAGGTAGTCCGACATCTGCTCGGCGACCTGCAGGGCGACGTTCTCCTGCGCCTCCGTGGTCGCGGCGCCGAGGTGCGGCGTGCAGACCACGTTCGGATGGCCGAACAGCGGGTTCTGCGGTCGCCGGCTCCTCCGGGAACACGTCGAAGGCGGCGCCGGCGACGTGGCCCGGAGTCGAGCGCCGCGCGCAGCGCCGCCTCGTCGACGAGGCCGCCGCGGGCGCAGTTGACGATGCGCACGCCCTTCTTGGTCTTGGCGATGGCTTCTCGGCCGAGAGGATGTTGCGCGGTCTTGTCGGTCAGCGGCATGTGCAGGGTGATGACGTCGGCGCGGCGCAGGAGCTCGTCGAGCTCGACCTTCTCGACGCCGAGCTCGAGCGCGCGCTCCGGCGACAGGAAGGGATCGTAGGCGATCACCTTCATGTGCAGGCCGATGGCGCGGTCGGCGACGATCGAGCCGATGTTGCCGCAGCCGATGACGCCGAGCGTCTTGGCGGTGAGCTCGACGCCCATGAAGCGGTTCTTCTCCCACTTGCCGGCCTGGGTCGAGGCGTCGGCCTGCGGGATCTGGCGCGCCAGCGCGAACATCATCGCGATGGCGTGCTCGGCGGTGGTGATCGAGTTGCCGAAGGGCGTGTTCATGACGATCACGCCCTGCGCGGTCGCGGCCGGGATGTCGACGTTGTCGACGCCGATGCCGGCGCGGCCGATCACCTTCAGGCTGCTTGGCGCTGCGAGGATCTTGGCCGTGACCTTGGTGGCCGAGCGGATGGCGAGGCCGTCGTAGTCGCCGATGATCTGCGGCGAGCCGGTCCTTGTCCTTGCCGAGGTCGGGCTGGAAATCGACCGTCGACGCCGCGGTCCTTGAAGATCTGCGACGGCGGCGGGCGAGAGGGCGTCGGAGATGAGAACGCGGGGAGTGGGCATGGGAGCACCTATGTCATCGCGCATCCGGCTGACCGCGTCATCACTGGGCTTGTCCCGGCGATCTCGACGGGAAAGGCGCAGACGCGCTTCGGATCGGGATGGCCGGGTCAAGCCCGGCCATGACAACGTCAGGAGTGGCTCAAGCCGCCTGCGCGAGCTTGGCCTTCTCCTGCGCGAAGGCCCAGTCGAGCCAGGCGTCAGCGCCTCGAGGTCGGCGGCCTCGACCGTGGCGCCGCACCAGATGCGCAGGCCCGGCGGGGCGTCGCGGTAGGCGCCGATGTCGAAGGCGACGCCCTCCTTGTCGAGCGCCGCCGCGATGCCCTTGGCGACCGGCCGCGACCGCCTCCGGCCCCTTGGCGACCACGTCGGGATCGACGATCGACAGGCAGACGGAGGTGTTCGAGCGCGGTCGCCGGGTCCTTCGGCGAGGTTGGCGATCCACGGCGTACGTGGCGACCCAGTCGCGCGATCACCTTGGCGTTCGGTCCGCCTTGGCGATGAGTCGCCTGCAGGCCGCCGATGCCCTTCGCCCATTCGAGCGCGTCGATGTAGTCCTCGACGCACAGCATCGACGGCGTGTTGATGGTCTCGCCCTCGAAGATGCCTTCGATGAGCTTGCCGCCCTTGGTCAGGCGGAAGATCTTCGGCAGCGGCCAGGGCGGCGTGTAGCTCTCCAGCCGCGCGACGGCGCGGGGCGACAGGATCAGCATGCCGTGCGCCGCCTCGCCGCCCAGCACCTTCTGCCAGGAGAAGGTGACGACATCGAGCTTGGCGAAGTCGAGCTGCTGCGCGAAGGCCGCCGAGGTGGCGTCGCAGATGGTCAGCCCCTCGCGGTCGGCGGCGATCCAGTCGGCGTTCGGCACGCGCACGCCGGAGGTGGTGCCGTTCCAGGTGAACACCACGTCGCGGGTCTTGGAGTCGACCTGCGACGAGGTCGGGCAGCTCGCCGTAAGGCGGCCTTGATGACGCGCGCGTCCTTCGAGCTTGAGCTGCTTGACGACGTCGGTCACCCAGCCCTCGCCGAAGCTCTCCCAGGCCAGCACGTCGACCGGGCGCGCGCCGAGCATCGACCACAGCGCCATCTCGACGGCGCCGGTGTCGGAGGCCGGCACGATGCCGATGCGGTAGTCGGCCGGGAACCTCCAGCACCTCGCGGGTGAGGTCGATGGCGTGCTTCAGGCGCGCCTTGCCGAGCTTGGCGCGGTGCGAGCGGCCGAGCGCATCGCGTCTTGAGGTTTTGCAGGGACCAGCCGGGGCGCTTGGCGCAGGGGCCGGACGAAAAAAACGGCGCGCGCGGGCGCGCGGCGGGCTTTCCGGTCATGAAAGTCCATCCTTCCAGATGGGCGCCCCTCGGTGGGGAGGGGTGTCCCGCGAAGGGGTATGCGGGGATGGCGCTCGGCCGTCAAGCCGGTTGAGGGTTTGGACCTGAGCCTGCGGTCTGAAATGGCGAGAGACGCCTGCGGCGGTCCATTTCTGTCAAATTCTCCTCGGAACCTTAGCCGTTAAGAAAGCGTTTACTGCCAAGGTTGCCATGAGGGGGACCGCAGACATGGTCAAGCGCAAGGGACGGGATGCAGCAATCGCAATCGTTACAGTCTCGGCCGCCGGCATCGCCGCGCTCGCGGCGATGACGCCCACAACCGCGCAGGCGGCGGGCGGCCGGCAGGCGATGGAGCGGTGCGTCGATCGGGTGCTCGCCCGGCTGACGCACGCCGGGGCGGCCGAACCCCAAGTCGGTCCGGCGGTCCTGTCCGAGTGCGACGGCCCGCTGCAGGCCGTCCTGGCCGACGCCATCGAAAGCGGCGAGGCCCCGAACTTCTGCAAGATCGCGCTCTGCCTCACTCTGGCCCGCAGCCGCGCGGCCGAGGAAGCCACGCAGGAGTATCGCCGGCGGGTCCGGGCCGCGGTTCACATCGCCGTCGCGCCGCCGTCGAGGACGAACTCGGCCCCGGTCGCGAAGGCGGCTTCGTCGGACGCCAGATAGGCGACGAGCGCCGCCACCTCATCGGGCTCGGCGTTGCGGCCGAGCGGCACGCCGGCGCGCAGCTTTTCGCGCAGCGCCTCCGGGTCGCGCCCGCCGGCGCCCGCCGCAATGTCCTCCAGCATCCGGGTCTCGACGAAGCCGGGATGGATCGAGTTGCAGCGGATGCCGTAGCCCTGGCGCGCGCAGTGCAGCGCCACCGACTTGGTGAGGAGGCGCACCGCCCCCTTGGCGGCGTTGTAGGCCACGAGGTTGTGGCCGCCCACGATCCCCGACACGGACGACATGTTGAGGATCGCGCCGCCGCGCGCCTTCATGACCCGCACGCCGTGGCGGCAGCCGAGGAACGTGCCGTCCACGTTGACGCGCTGCACGCGCCGCCAGTCCTCCAGCGCGATCGATTCGATCGACGCCACCACGATGACGCCGGCGTTGTTGACCAGGATGTCGAGCCCGCCGCAGCGGGCGACGACCCCGTCCGCCACCGCGCGCCACGCCTCGTCGTCGGTCACGTCGAGCCGCTCGAACGCGAGGCCCGGCGCGTCGGCGCAGGCGCGCGCGCCCGCCGCGGCGTCGATGTCGGCGATCACCACGCGGGCGCCCTCGCCCATGAGGCGCCGGGCGATGGCCAGGCCGATGCCGCCGGCCCCGCCCGTGACGAGGGCCGTCTTGCCCCTGAGACGCTGCTCCATCCCGACCTCGCGAATCCCTGCCGCCGCCGCATGCAGCATGGCCGGTCACCGGCTCTTGTTTAACGCATTCGTTGGAACTGGCGTAGAGTCCGGTTAAGGAAGCGGTCTTGGACCGTCTTTAGGATAAGGGTTGAGCGGGCATGCGCTGGTACGGGCAGCTTGCCGTCATCGCCGTGCTCGGAGCCGCCGGTTACGGGGGGTGGCGGGCCTATCAATCGGGCGTCCTGTCGGCCGTGCCGGTTCTCGGCGCGTACCTGCCGGCCGCCGGCCCCGCGCCGCCGAAGGGGCAAACGGCTCCCCAGGCCCCGCCGCCGGTGGTCGAGGTCGATGCGGTCAGGACCGGGCGCGTCGTCGAGATCCGCGAGGCGGTCGGCACGGTGCGCGCCTTCGAATCGATCACCGTCACCGCCAAGGCGGCCGGGGTTGTTCAGAAGATCAGCTTCGAGGAAGGGCAGAAGGTCAAGGCCGGCGACGTGCTGCTTCGCCTCGACGCCGAGGAGCGCCGCGCCGACATCGAGCAGGCGCAAGCCGAAATCCAGCCGCGCGATGGCGCTGCGGGACGAGATCGAGCGCGCGGCTGGAGCGCGCCGTGGCGCTGCGCCGGACCGGCGCCGGCACCGAAGCGCAGGTCGACGGACCTGACCGCGCAGGTGAAGACGCTGGAGAGCGCCATCGCGTCCGCCGAAGCGCGGCGCAGGGCGGCCGAGGCCCGGCTCGAGGACGTTGATCGTTCGCGCGCCGTTCGCGGGCCGGCTCGGCACGCGCTCCGTGTCGCTCGGGGCCTACAGTGTCGCCCGGCACGCGCATCACCACGCTCGACGACCTGTCGCGGGTGCGCCTCGACTTCGCGGTCCCGGAGAACCTCCTGGGCGCAGCTCCAACCGGGCCAGACGGTGCGCGCGACCTCGGCGGCCTACGGCCAGCGGGCCTTCGAGGGCAGGGTCTCGGTCATCGACCCGCGCGTCGATCCGGTCACCCGCACCGTCCGCCTGACCGCCGAGTTCCCCAACCCCGACGAGGCGCTGAAGCCCGGCATGTTCCTGTCCGTCGCGCTCGAGGTGAACGCCCGCAACGACGCCGTCGTGATCCCCGAGGAGGCGGTCGTCGGCGAGGGCCTTCGGCACCTTGTCTACGTCGTCAAGGACAACATGGTCGAGCGCCGCGTGGTCCGCATCGGCCAGCGGCAGGAGGGCCGGGTCGAGATCGTCGAGGGATTGCAGCCCGGCGAGACGATCATCGTGCGCGGCGTGCAGCGCGTGCGGCCCGGCCTGACCGTGACGCCGAAGCCGATTCCGGAGGGCGCGCCGGCCCGGTCCGCCGCGGCGGCTCCGGCTCCGAGCGCGGCGGACGCTCCGGCGGCGCCCGCTCCGGCCCCGCCGGCGGCCGCGAGTCCGGCGGTCTCGGCTCCCGCGCCCCCAGCGACCCCGCCGGCCGCCAGGCCGCGGACGGGGCAGCCGGCGCGGGGCGGGCCCGCCTCGGACCGGCGCTCGTGAGGGGGCTGACTCCCTTGGTGGCGGGCGCTGCCTTCTCCTCTCCCCGCGCGGGAGAGGAGGGTTCCGCCCGTCGCGCCCAGAGCACTCGCCCCAAGCCCGCATAAAGCGTCCAAACCGCCATGCAGGTTTCCGACATCTTCATCCGCCGGCCGGTCTTCGCGGTCGTGGTCAGCCTGCTGCTCATGGTCGGCGGGCTCGCGGCCCTGCATGCAGCATGCCCGTGCGCGAGTACCCGCAGGTCGATCCGCCGATCGTCTCGGTCAGCACGGTCTATAAGGGCGCCTCGAACGAGGTCATCGAGAGCCGCGTCACCGAGCTCATCGAGGGATCGGTCGCCGGCATCGAGGGCATCCGGCAGATGTCCTCGCAAAGCCAGAACGAGCGCTCGTCGGTGACGATCGAGTTCTAGGTCGGGCGCGATCCCGACGCCGCCGCGGCCGACGTGCGCGACCGCGTCTCGCGCATCCTGGCCCGCCTGCCCGACGGAGTCGATCCGCCGGTGGTCCGCAAGGTCGACGCCAACGCCGCAGGCCATCATGTGGATCGGCGTGACCTCGACCACGCTCGACTGCGCTCGAACTCACCGAGTTCCTGAAGCGCGTCTACGTCGACCGGCTCTCGACGGTGCCGGGCGTCGCCAATGTCATCATCGGCGGCGAGCGCCGCTACGCCATGCGCATCTGGGTCGACCGCGCGGCGCTCGCGGCGCGCGGCCTCACCGTGCAGGACGTCGAGACCGCGATCAAGCGCCAGAACGTCGAGCTGCCGGGCGGCCTCATCGACCTCGCCGAAGCGCGAGCTCACCGTCAAGACGGATTCCCGCCTCGCCACCCCGGAGGAATTCGCGCAGGTCATCGTCTCCAACAAGAACGGCTATCTCGTCCGCCTCGGCGAGGTCGCCAGGGTCGAGGTCGGCGCGCGAGGACGACCGCTTCGAGTTCTACAAGGACGGCGACGACCGCCATCGGCCTCGGCATCGTGCGCCAATCGACCGCCAACACGCTGTCCGTCGCGGACGGCGTGCGCGCCGAGCTGGAGCAGCTCAAGCGACGCGCTGCCGCCCGGAACCGAGACGCAGGTCATGTACGACGAGAGCGCACTTCATCCGCGCCTCGATCAACGGCGTGCTGCAGCACGCTGTTCGAAGGCGTCGGCGCTCGTCATCCTGGTCATCCTGGTGTTCCTGCGCGACTGGCGCTCGACCATCGTCGCCATGGTGGCGATCCCGGTCTCGGTGATCGCCTCCTTCATGGTGGTGGCGTTCTTCGGCGCCTCGATCAACGTGCTGACGCTGCTCGCCATCGTGCTCGCCATCGGCATCGTCGTGGACGACGCCATCGTCGAGATCGAGAACATCCACCGCCGCATCGAGCAGCGGCGAGCCGCCCTTGCTCGCGGCCTTCGACGGCGCGCGCGAGATCGGCTTCGCGGTCATCGCCACGACCGCCACGCTGATGGCGGTGTTCGTCCCGCTCGCCTTCATGACCGGCAATACCGGGCGGCTGTTCCGCGAGTTCGCGATCCGCTCGCCGCCGCGATCTTCTTCTCCGGCGTCGTCGCGCGCACGCTGACGCCGATGATGTGCTCGAAGCTGATGGTGCCGGCGCACGGCCGCATCCACCGCTGACCGAGCCGGTCTTCGAGCGGCATGAACAGCGGCTACCGCTGGCTGCTCTCGCGAGCCCTGAAGGTCCCGCTCGTCATCCTGGCGATCGGCGGCCTCGTCTCGTTCGCGGCCGTCAACCTGTTCCAGGCCCTGCCGAAGGAGTTCGCGCCGATCGAGGATCGCGGCACCATCATCATCCCGATCCAGGCCCCGGAGGGAGCGAGCCTCGATTACACCCGCGAGCGGGTGAAGGAGGTCGAGCGCGCGCTCGCGCCCTTGCAGGAGAAGGGCGTCGTTCGAGGCCACGCTGAGCCACGTGGCGCCCGGCTTCGCACGCCCCGTCGCCCGTCAATGCCGGGCTCGTCATCGTGCGCCTGGTCCCTTGGGAGAAGCGCACGGTCAAGCAGCAGGACATCGTCCGGCAACTGTTCGGCGAAGGTCTCCAACTTCCCCGGCGCGCGCGCCTTCCCGGTCAACCCGCGGCTCGCTCGGGCAGCGCGGCTTCCAGCAGCCGATCCAGTTCGTGCTCGGCGGGCCGGACTACGAGACCTTGCGCGGCTGGCGCGACACCGTCATGCGGAAGGCGCAGGCGACCGGCCTCTTCGTCAACCTCGATTCCGACTACAAGGAGAACCAGCCGGACCTGCGCGTCCAGATCGACCGCGCGCGCGCCGCGGACCTCGGCGTCTCGGTCGAGGACATCGGCCGCACGCTCGAACTGATGTTCGGCGAGACGCGAGGTCTCGACCTTCGTCAACAGCGGCGAGGAATACTACGTCATCATCCGCGCCCGCGCCCAGGACCGGGCGACGCCGAACGATCTCGCCAACACCTTCGTGCGCGCCGACGAACGGCGACCTCGTTCCGCTCTCGGCCTTCGTGACGCTGACCGAGATCCGCCGCGCCGCAGACCCTGAACCGCTTCGACCGCCTGCGCTCGATCACGATCCAGTCGTCGCTCGCGCCGGGCGTCTCGATCGGCGAGGGGCTCGACGATGCTCGAGCGGATCGTCCGGGACGACCTGCCGCCCGAGGTGCGCATCGGCTACCAGGGCCAGTCGAAGGAGTTCAAGGACGCCTCGAGCGCCATCTACATCACCTTCGCGCTGGCGCTGCTCGTGGTGTTCCTGGTGCTGGCGGCGCAGTTCGAGAGCTGGATCAACCCGTTCATCATCATGCTGACGGTGCCGCTCGCGGTCACGGGCGGCCTGCTGGCGCTGTGCCTCACCGGGCAGATCGCTCAACATCTACAGCCAGATCGGCATGATCCTGCTCATCGGCCTGATGACCAAGAACGGCATCCTGATCGTCGAGTTCGCCAACCAGCTGCGCGAGCGCGGCTACTCAAGATCCGCGACGCCGTGGTCGAAGCCTCGGTGCTGCGCCTGCGCCCGATCCTGATGACCTCGATCGCGACGATGGGCGGCGCCATGCCGCTCGCCTGGTCGACCGGCGCCGGGCGCGGAGGCGCGCAACGCCATCGGCTGGGTCATCGTCGGCGGCGTCGGCGCTCTCGACCCTGCTGACGATGCTCGTGGTGCCGTCGATCTACCTGCTGATCGGCGGCTACACGCGCCCGGCCAACTATACGGCGGAGCTTCTGGAGAAGCTGCGCGCGCGTCACGGCCCGGGGGGAGCGAAGAAGCGCCGCCGCAGCCTGCGCCGGCGGAATAGCCGTCCGCCGGTCCAGGTTCGCTTTCAGGCCCTGGAAATGGACGCTCGCCTCATGCTGGCTCCGGTCGAACGCGCCAAAGGGAGAGCACCCTGTCCGATAGGTCTCGCCTTTCGATCCAACGATTGTCATTGCGGATCAAGTCAATGACCTGCCACATTGCAAGCACGCGAGCGGAGATGCCCGTCGGCATGATATGTGTTCGCTTCGGATCTCCTTTGGAGTATTCGTACAAGTCTGTCGTCATTGTTTGGCGGGATCGACTGCATTTGCAGCGGTTGAGAGAGTTTTAAATTTGCTGCTATCTGGTGTTTTTCAAGCGGAATGCGGAGAATTCTTAAGTCGTGTTCTATATTGATAAACTGCTCCTCTTGAGCAATCAGCTTTCTTTCCTTGATGAGCCTGAAAGCTTCGTAAACGCTTCCGATCCATAATTCCGATAAAATGAGTAGATAATGGGCCTTAAAAAAGGTCTATCGCTTCGTTATCCCCAGGGAGGGAGTGGAATTCATCCTCCATGCATCGGATAAGCAAATCAAGTTCTCCGAAGCGTTGGATTGAGGCTCCCAAGAGTGAGCGCGGGAGTAGCCCGCCAACCCTGTGCGATATCTCGACCCAAGATTGATGGAGTGATGCATGACGGATGTTGGCTTGTCTGAAAGCCGCAACCACCAAGGGAGTAGCCGATGCTGTCATGTTGAGTATGCTTTTGACTGTAAGCCGAGAGCCGTGGCTCAGGTTTGATTCGTTTGCGTTTTTCTTTTTGCGCTACTTCACTACCGCTTAGCGCCAGGACGGCAATCGCAACGCCTTTCGTCGGTGATGCAGCTACTCAAGGTCAGTGAGCTAACTTTCCGTCGTTATAGTGAATCATCCCACTCGTTAACTAGCGTATATAATTGTGAAAAGTTTCTTGACACGCGGGAACAAAAGGCGTACATCGCTGTCCATTCCGAGCCCCAGAGGGGCGTGTGCGCAGCGTGGCTCATGCGGGTTCGGAAGCGACAACCGCCGCAGGCGAGCGTCACGCCCTCGCCGGCGGCGGCGGCCCAAGCGCGGTGCGCCCGATCCGCACGACACCTGCGGATGCCTGGGCGGCGCTCAAAGCGCCGTCCCGGGCTAGCGGACGACTAGACTGGATCGCCGTCGGGGTCCATCGCGAGCAAGCCGAAGCGCGTCGCGCGCGGGAGGTCGAAGCCGTTATCGGCTCCGGGTCTCCGGTCTCCGTCTCCGTTCTCCGCCTCCACCCCCGGAGAGGGTGGCGGCCCGACCTCCCGCGCCGCCCTCCCCCTCGCGCCCAACAGGACGCGGGAGCGCCTCGGCGCGCCTGGCCGCGCCTTCAGAACTTCACGCCGGCCCCGCCGCGAACGGTGTTGACGTTGAACTTGTGGCCGTTGAGGTCGTCGAACCAGGCGTACTGGTACTCGCCGCGCAGGAAGATGTTTTGCGTCAGCGCGATGTCGAGGCCGGCGCCGGCCGTGAGGCCGAAGGCGACGATGTCCCTCTTGTGGGACGCAAGGGCTACAGGGTCCTTGAGGATGCTGTGCGTCGCGTCGAACGTGATTGGCGCGAGCGGATCGAAGACCGCGTACCCGTCGTTTGCGCCGACCGCGTTGTACCGGGCGATCTGCGTGGTCACAGAGTCGGTGACGAGGAATCGTCCGAGCGCGACGCCGCCCGTAACGAAGGGGAGGAAGGCGCCCGCGGTGTAGCCGGCGCGCGCGCGAAGGGTCGCAAGATCGCTGATCTCCGTCTTGGCGACGCCCGTCAGCTTGACGATGTTCTGATAGCCGTCCGAGGTGCCGACGATGCGGTCGACCTGATCGAAGCCGCTGTTCTTGATGCCCGTGTGCGTGTAGTCCAATTCGAACCCGAGGACGACCTCTTCGAACTGGGAGTTGTAACCCGCGAACGCGCCGAAGTTTTCGCCGTGAGCTTTCTTGGTCAGCGGCGCGAGCCAGCTCGAGACGCCATGCTCGGTCTCGAGAGTCGTGTTGTACACAACAGGCGCGACGATCGCCTTCGGGTCTCCCTTGATCTGAAAGTTGCTCTGGGAGATCCCGCCGAACCCGCCGAAATAGACGCCTTCCCAAACGGCGATGGGCGCGGCCGCGGGCTCGACGTACTCCGTCCCGCGCAGGGGGCCCGGATCGAAGTCCGCCGCGAGGGCCGCCGCCGGCGACAGGGATGTGGCGAGAATCGCGAGGGCGACGGCGCGCATGGACAAACCTCATCACGCAGGACCTTGCGCCTGCGGGTCGAACATGGTCGGTTAACCTTAATTTTTCGTATCCGGCCTGCCGCGAAGGCTCTGTGCGGCTTGCCGTTTTCGCGCCGGCGGGCCTTTGCGGGCGGGCTCCCTCTGGCGCAACCGCACGCCGCTCGCTACATAAGAGGGGCGGGGCTGCGGGGCGCGTCAGGAGACACAATCCCCGGGGCCTTATCGATCCTCAAGGGAGCTGTCCCTGACCCGGTCCGTGGACCGGGACACACGGCGCCCACCTACGTCCGTAGGTTCCCGGGATCGATCCTCCAACGGCTTTCGTGGCTCCGCGCTTTCTCATGCCTTCACCGACCCCGGCCGAAACCAAAGATGCGCTTCGGCAGGAGGTGTTCGAGCGCCGCGACGCCCTGGACCGGGGCTGGCGCCGCCAGGCGTCGCGCGCCATCGCCGAGCGCGCGCTGGCCCTGCCTGAACTCCGGGATGCGACCCCCGTCGGGAGCTATTGGCCGATCCGCAGCGAGGTCGATCCAACACCCCTCATGGAGGCGCTGCTGGGACGCGGGCAGGAGATCGCGCTGTCGCAGATCCGCCATCCCCACCTGAGCTGGCGCCTGTGGCGGCCCGGCGACGTTTTGGTCAAGGGCGGCTTCGGCGTGCGCGAACCCGGCCCCGACGCGCCCGAATGCTTTCCGAACGCCCTCCTCGTCCCGCTCGCCGCCTTCGACCGCTCGGGCGGCCGGCTCGGCTATGGAAAAGGCCACTTCGACCGCGCCATCGCAGCGTTGTCGAAAATGCATCCGGTGCTGACGGTCGGGCTGGCGTTCTCGGCGCAGGCGATCGAGCGGGTGCCGGTGGAGGACCACGACCGCCCTCTCGATGTTATCGTGACGGAGGCGGAGGTGATCCGCCCCCAACCGGACTCTTCAGGATGCGCCTTCTCTTCCTCGGCGACATCGTCGGACGGCCCGGCCGCACGGCGGTGGCGGAGCGCCTGCCCGCCTTGCGCGAGCGCTGGCGGCTCGACGCCGTCGTGATCAACGGCGAGAATGCGGCCGGCGGTTTTGGCATCACCGAGGCGATCTGCGACGACCTTTTGCTGGCCGGGGCCGACGCCGTCACGCTCGGCAACCACGCCTGGGACCAGCGCGAGGCGCTCGTCTTCATCGAGCGCCAGCCGCGGCTCGTGCGCCCGGCCAACTATCCGCCCGGGACGCCGGGGCGCGGCGCGACCCTGTTCGAGACCCGCGCCGGCGCGCGCGTCCTCGTCGTCAACGTCATGGGCCGGCTGTTCATGGACCCGCTCGACGACCCGTTCGCGGCGGTCGACCGCGAGCTGGACGCCTGCCCGCTCGGCCTCGCCGCCGACGCCATCGTGGTCGATGTCCACGCCGAGGCGACGAGCGAAAAACAGGCGCTCGCCGCCCATTGCGACGGCCGCGCCTCCCTCGTCGTCGGCACCCACACCCATGCCCCCACCGTCGATCACCGCATCCTGCCCGGCGGCACGGCGTTCCAGTCGGACGCCGGCATGTGCGGCGACTACGATTCCATTCTCGGCATGAAGAAGGACGAGGCCGTGCGCCGCTTCATCCACAAGACGCCGGGCTCGCGCCTCGAAGCGGCGGGCGGGGAGGGGACGCTGTGCGGCCTCGCGGTCGAGACCGACGACCGCACCGGCCTCGCCCTCCGCGTCGCCGCCGTGCGGCTCGGGCCAAACGCTCGAGGAGAGCTGGCCGCGGTTCTGGGATTGAGCGCCGCCTCTCCCCGCCGGGCGGGGAGAGGCGGCCCCCGGACTGCGATCCGGGGGCGGGTGAGGGGGCGTCTCCGGAAGAGCCTCTCCCGTCCAAGCCCCCTCACCCCTGCGGAGTTTACCCCGGACGTGATCCGGCGCTCCCCTTGCGCTCCCGCGCCAGGCCCTCTCCCCGCATGCGGGGAGAGGCGGCGGCGGCTCGGATCGTTCCCTTCCTTTCCCGTTTCGCGAGTTCTATAAGGCGCATATCCATCCATTTCAGGCGTCGAGGGCCGCCGCGCGGCCCTCCGCCTCGCGCCAGGGCAGGTGAGGCATGGCCGGACATTCGCAGTTCAAGAACATCATGCACCGGAAAGGGCGCGTCGATGCGGTGCGCTCAAAAGTGTTCGGGAAGCTCGCGCGCGAGATCACGGTCTCGGCCAAGCTCGGCGCGCCCGACCCGGCCATGAACCCGCGCCTGCGCGCCGCCATCCTGGCGGCCCGCGCCGAGAACATGCCGAAGGACAACATCGAGCGCGCGATCAAGAAGTCGCAGGGCGGCGACGCGGAGAGCTACGAGGAAATCCGCTACGAAGGCTATGGTCCCGGCGGCGCGGCCCTGATCGTCGAAGCCATGACCGACAACCGCAACCGCACCGCCTCCGACGTGCGCTCGTCGTTCACGAAAAACGGCGGCAACCTCGCCGAAACCGGCGCGGTCTCGTTCCTGTTCGACCATGTCGGCGTGGTGGAGTACGAGCCTAAGGCGGCCGACGCCGACGCCATGCTGGAGGCCGCGGTCGAGGCCGGCGCCGACGACGTGGCGTCCTCCGAGGCCGGGCACGAAGTCTACTGCGCGCCGGGCGCGCTGGCCGAGGTCACGAAGGCGCTGGAGGCGCGCTTCGGCGAGCCCAGAAAATCGGCGCTGGTGTGGAAGCCGCAAACCACGGTCGCGGTCGACGACGAGGCGGGCGAGAAGCTTTTGCGTCTTCTGGAGATGCTGGAAGACCACGACGACGTGCAGAACGTCTACGGCAATTTTGAAATTTCCGACGCGCTGATGGCCCGGATGGGGGCATAGGCGCATCCGCCGTCATGGCCGCGCGTCGCGCTGATCCACATCTCGAGCGCCTCCGGCGTCATTCCGGGGCCGCGCTCCGGCTTCGCCGGCCCCGGAATGACGGAGCAAGCTGCCGGCCCAACCATTCAGAAACGACATGACGAACGTCGTTCGCATCCTCGGCCTCGATCCGGGCCTGCGCCGCACCGGCTGGGGCTTGATCGCGAATCGAGGGCGCGAGGCTCAGCTACGTGGCCTGCGGGGTCCTGACCTCGGATGCCGGCCTGTCGCTGGCGCTCCGGCTCAAGCAGTTGCACGATCGCCTCGCCGAGGTCGTGCGGGCCTGGTCGCCGGACGAGGCGGCGGTCGAGGAGACGTTCGTCAACAAGGACGCGCAGGCGACGCTCAAACTCGGCCAGGCCCGCGCCATCGCCCTGCTGGTCCCGGCGCTCGCCGGGCTGCCGGTGGCCGAATACGGGGCGAACCAGGTCAAGAAAACCGTCGTCGGGGTCGGCCACGCCGAGAAGGAGCAGGTTCAGGCCATGATCCGCATGCTGCTGCCGAAGGCCGACCCGAAGAGCGCCGACGCCGCCGACGCGCTCGCCATCGCCATCACGCATGCGCACCACCGCAAGGCGCGGGCGTTGGCGGGTTGAAAAACGGCGACGCCGGCTCGCCCGCGCCAAACCGCCGACGCGGCGCTTTGCTCCGCTCCGATCGAGGCGACGCCGGCGCGATCCGGCGGTGGATTATGAGGATTGCGGCCTTCACGCCGTTGCCGGACCGCCGCCGGCGCGATAAGGCCCGCGTCACGTATCGTAACCCTTTTCGGCCCGGCCTGGCCCGCGGACGGAAGAAAAACCGCCAAAAACCGTCATGAACGACATCGATCCAAAAACCCGGACTGAACTCGAGGCGGCGGTCCTGCGCCGGCTCATGGAGCACCTGCGCGCCCGCACGGACGTGCAGAACATCGACCTCATGAACCTCGCCGGGTTCTGCCGCAACTGCCTGTCCAACTGGCTCAAGGAGGCGGCGGACGCGCGCGGCGTCCCGCTCACCAAGGAGGAGAGCCGGACGCATGTCTACGGCATGCCCTACGAGGAATGGAAGGCGCGCCACCAGCGCGAGGCGAGCCCCGAACAGCGCGCCGCCTTCGAGGCGGGCAAGCCGGCGCATTAAGGGCCGGCTAACCGCGTTTCGGTTATCAGGTGGCTTGACGGGCGCTCCGCCCGCAGGACGCGCAAGCTCACAGCCAAAGAGGTTTTCCATGGCCGCAAAGAACACCGACGAGCCCTCCGACGTCAGCGGCGTGGCGGGCGCCCAGCTCAAGTCGTTCATCGAGCGCATCGAGCGCCTCATGGAAGAGGTCAAGGGGCTGCAGGACGACGTGAAGGACGTCTACGCCGAAGCCAAGGGCGTCGGCTTCGACGTCAAGGTGATGCGCAAGATCATTTCGCTGCGCAAGCGCGACGCCGCCGAGCGCGAGGAGGAGGAGACGATCCTCGACCTCTACATGCAGGCCCTCGGCATGGTTCCGGGCGACCGGCCCATGCTGGAAGCGGCCGAGTAGACGGTCCCGCCCCCTCGGCGCGGTCCTCCCTGCCGTCCCGTTCGCCGCTCCGAGCGGAGCGTGCCCGGCCGCCGATCGGCGAACGCAGCGTGGGCGTCGGCCGATCGTCCCGGCGCGGAGAATCCGCGCCGGGAGGCCTGCCCCTTGCGGTCCGCAGGCCCGGCCCCTAGGACTTGGGCGACACGGAGTTTCGCCATGCCCAAAGCCCCTTTCGTCACCCCCGAATGGCTTGCGGAGCGGCTCGACGCGCCGGACATCGTGGTGGTCGACGGCTCCTGGTACCTGCCGACCATGAACCGCGATCCGGAGGCCGAGTACCGGGCGGGGCATATCCCCGGCGCGATCCGTTTCGACATCGACACGGTCAAGGACCACGCGTCCAGCCTGCCGCACATGCTGCCCGCGCCGGAAGCCTTCGCCTCGGCCGTGCGGGCGCTCGGGATCGGCGACGGGATGAAGATCGTGATCTACGACGGCGCCGGCCTGTTCTCCGCGCCGCGGGTGTGGTGGACGTTCCGCGCCTATGGGGCGCGCGACGTTGCGATCCTGGAAGGCGGCTTTCCGGCCTGGACGGCGGCGGGTTTTCCTGTCGAGGAAGGCCCCGCCCGGCCGCGCGGGCGGCGGCACTTCACGGCGCGTCTCGACCACGGCGTGGTGGCCGACCTGAAGGACGTTCAGCGGGCGCTGGAGACCGGCGCCGCTCAGGTCGTGGACTCCCGTCCGGCCGACCGCTTCCGGGGCGAAACGCCCGAACCGCGCGCGGGCGTGCGCTCGGGCCACATTCCGGGCAGCCTTAACGTGCCGTTTCCGGAGATCGTCGAGAACGGCCGGCTGAAGGCCCCCGACGGCGATCCGCGCCGCGCTGGACAAAGCCGGCGTCGATCCGAAGCCGCCCGATCATCACCATGTGCGGCTCGGGCGTCACCGCCGCCATCCTGTCGCTGGCGCTGGACGAGATCGGGAAACCCGCCAAGGCGCTTTATGACGGGGCTTGGGCGGAGTGGGGTTCCAGGGAGGATTTGCCGGCGACGACGGGGTCGGCAAAGGCGGTGAAATAAGCCGATTGAGGCGGCGAACCTGCATGCGATGACCTCATGGCCCGAGCGTGCTAGGCTTGCGCGATGAGCAAGGAACAGATCGCTGTCTTGTTGAGCCGTCTCGAGGGGCTGTCGCCGGAGGCCGAGGCGGAGATCGTGCGATCGATTGTCGATATCGCGAACCGGCACCAGGGGGTCTACCGCCTGAGCCCCGAGGAGCGCGCCGCAATCGAGGAAGGACTCGCACAGGCCGAGCGCGGCGCGTTCGTGAGCGATGAGGACATGGCCGCTTTCTTCGAGCGGCATTCCGCGTGAGGGTGCGCTATACGCCCCGCGCCCGGTCCGACCTGCGACACATCTCCGAGTACATTCGCGAGCGCAATTCCACCGCCGCGCGCGCCGTTGTGGCTGCCATTCGGCACACGGCCTCAAGCCTTGCGGGCTTCCCCTACTTGGGCCGCAGGACCGACAGTGACGCGGAGGTCTACGTACTTCCGATCGGACGCTACCCTTACCTGATCTTCTACCGGATTTCGGGACAGGAGGTTTCGATCCTTCACGTTCGTCACGCAAGCCGCGAGCGGGGCTGGTGAAAAGCTGCGTTCCGCGCGAGGTCCTCGGGTCCCCCCTTTCAAGGCGCGAACATGACTCAGGTCAGTGCAAAATCTGGCTCAAAAACAGCTTCGTCCGCTCGTGCTGCGGGTTGCGTGAAAAACTCGTCGGGCGTGTTCATCTCGACGATCTGGCCGTAGTCCATGAAGATGACGCGGTTGGCGACCTGGCGGGCGAAGCCCATTTCGTGCGTGACGCACAGCATCGTCATGCCCTCCTGGGCGAGGCCGACCATCGTGTCGAGCACTTCCTTCACCATCTCGGGGTCGAGCGCCGAGGTCGGCTCGTCGAACAGCATGATCTTCGGGCTCATGCACAGGCTGCGCGCGATGGCGACGCGCTGCTGCTGACCGCCCGAGAGCTGTCCCGGATATTTTTGGGCCTGCTCCGGGATCTTGACCCGGCGCAGGTATTTCATCGCGACCTCCTCGGCCTCCTTCTTGGGCATTTTCTTCACCCAGATCGGCGCGAGCGTGCAGTTCTCCAGCACGGTGAGGTGGGGAAACAGGTTGAAGTGCTGGAACACCATCCCGACCTCGCGCCGGATGTCGTCGATGCGCTTGAGGTCGTTGGTGAGTTCGATCCCGTCGACGACGATCTGTCCTTGCTGGTGCTCCTCGAGGCGGTTGATGCAGCGGATCAGGGTCGATTTGCCGGAGCCGGACGGCCCGCAGATCACGATCCGCTCGCCGCGCCGGACATCAAGGTTGATGTCGCGCAAGACATGGAACTCGCCGTACCACTTATGCACGCCGATCATTTGAACGGCGGACTGAGCGTTCGGATCGCGCGAGGCGGTCGCGCCTGAGGGCTGCGCCGTCGCGAATGTCGTCGTGGTCGCCATCGTCACCGCCTCTGACCCGCCGCCAGCCGCCGCTCGACCATGATCGAGTAGCGGGACATGCCGAAACAAAAGACCCAGTAGAACAGGGCCGCGAAGGCGTAGCCCGTGAAGTTGACCGTCGGGGCCGCCCAGACCGGGTCGATGCGCGCGGCCTCGATGGTGCGGATGAAGTCGAAGATGCCGACGATCGCCACTAGCGACGTGTCCTTGAACAGGCTGATGAAGCTGTTGACGATGCCGGGGATCACGATCCGCAGGGCCTGGGGCAGGATGATGAGCGCCATCATCTGCCGGTAGTTCAAGCCGAGCGACATGGCCCCCTCGTACTGGCCCTTCGGCATGGCTTGCAGGCCGCCGCGCACCACCTCGGCGAGATACGCCGACGTGAACAGCGCGATGCCGACCAGGGGCCGCAGCAGGCGGTCGATGGTGATGGTGTCGGGCAGGAACAGCGGCAGCATGGTGTTCGCCATGATCAGGACGGTGATCAGGGGAACGCCGCGCCAGAACTCGACGAAGATGATCGAGACCAGGCGCACGACCGGGAGTTTCGAGCGCCGCCCGAGCGCGAGCAGGATGCCGAGCGGCAGCGCGCACACGATGCCGACGATCGCGACCAGGAACGTGACCAGCATCCCGCCCCAGAGGGAGCTTGGCACGGGTTCGAGCCCGAGCCACGTCGCGCCGCTGAGCAGCAGAAAGGCGACGATTGGAAGAACGACGAAGGAATAAAGCGCGCCGAGGCCGCGGCGCGGGGAGTCGAGCCAGAGCATCCAGGCCAGGCCGACGGCGAACAGCACGAAGACCACGTCGACGCGCCACCGCTCCGCGACCGGGTACGAGCCGTAGACGAAGTAGCCCAGGCGATCGCGGACGAAGGCCCAGCAGGCCCCGACGGACTGGCCGGCCGTCTCATCGCGGCAGGCGGCCCGGTCCGCGCCGCTCCACACGGCGTCGACGAATAGGAATTTCACGAGCGGCGGGAGAAAGAGGTAGAGCAGAAAGAGCGTGATCAGCGTCAGCGCGATGTTGAGCGGACCCGAGAACAGGCGCTCCCGCACCCAGGCGATCGGGCCGCGCGCCAGCCGCGGCGACGGCTGCGCCGCGACCTGCTCGTTGCGGACGTAGCGGAGCGCGCCGGCGGCGGTGTCCATGGCCCGGCCCTATCGTTCCACGATCGCCACGCGGCGATTGTAGATGTTCATCACCGCGGACGTGACCAGGCTGATCGTCAGATAGACCGCCATCGTGATGGCGACGACCTCGATCGCCTGGCCGGTCTGGTTCAGCACCGTGCCCATGAACACCTGCACGAGGTCCGGATAGCCGATCGCGACCGCGAGCGACGAATTCTTGGTCAGGTTCAGGTACTGGTTGGTGAGCGGCGGGATGATGACCCGCATGGCCTGCGGGATCACCACGAGGCGCAGGGTCTGTCCCGGATGCAGGCCGAGCGAGGACGCCGCCTCCGTCTGCCCCCGCGACACCGAGAGGATGCCGGCGCGCACCACCTCGGCGATGAACGCCCCCGTGTAGATCACGAGCCCGAGCACGAGCGCCACGAACTCGGGGCCGAGCTGCATCCCCCCGCGCAGGTTGAAGCGGCTCTGCTCGGGAACGTCGAAGGTGATCGGATTCGCTCCGGCCAGGGCGAGCCCGAGCCAGGTCAGCGCCGGGAGGCCGACGATCAGGGCGAGCGCCGTCCATCCGACGGGGTACTGGCGGCCGGTCTGCTCCTGCCGCCGCTTCGCCCAGAGTCGAAAGGCGATCGCGCCGACGAGGCCGGCCGCGAATGCGGCCGTCACGAGCCAGGCGCCGCTCGCGAGGATCGGCTTCGGCATGAACAGGCCGCGCGTGTTGAGGAAAAAGCCCGCCCCGAACCGGACCGACTCGCGCGGCTGCGGCAGCGAGCCGATGACCGCGTAGTACCAGAAGAAGAGCTGCAGCAGCAGCGGGATATTGCGGATCAGCTCGACGTAGGCCGTCGCCAGCTTCTCGACGATCCAGTTCTTCGACAGCCGCGCCACGCCCATCACGAAGCCGAGGATCGTCGCGAGCACGACGCCGATCGCGGAGACGACGAGCGTGTTCAGGAGCCCGACCAGGAACGCTTCGCCGTAGGTCGAGCCCGCGGCGCTGAACGGGATCAAGCTCTGGCTGATGTCGAATCCGGCCGTGACGTTCCAGAACCCGAACCCGGAGGCGATGCGCGCCCGGCGCAGGTTCTCAAGGGCGTTGGTGGCGGCCTCGTAGGCGAGGAAGACGATGAACGCGATGAGGATGGCCTGATAGGCGGCGCCGCGCACCTTCGGGTCGTAGAACCACGACCCGCGCGCCGGCGGGGCCTGGTTCAGATCTGCTGGCGCCGAACGATCCATGCGGCCGCGGCTCACGCTGAAGGTCCGCCGGGGATTGTCCTCCCGGCGGCCCGCGCCCGCAAGGATGAAAAGCGCCCGCGGAAGCGCGGACGCCCGTCATCCCCAGCCATCAACGGATCGGGATGCCGTATTGCAGTCCGCCTTTCGTCCAGAGCGCGTTGATGCCGCGCTTGATCTTGAGCGGCGAACCCTCGCCGATGTTGCGCTCGAAGATCTCGCCGTAGTTGCCCATGTGCTTGACGATCCGCACCACCCAGTCGTTCGTCAGGCCGACGGCTTCGCCGAATTTCCCCTCCGTGCCGAGGAGACGCTTGATCTCCGGGTTGTCCGACTTCGTCATCTGGTCGACGTTGGCCTTGTTGACGCCGAACTCCTCGGCGTTGACCAGCGCGTAGTGGACCCAGCGGACCAGATCGCCCCACTGGTTGTCGCCATGGCGCACGACGGGGCTGAACGGCTCCTTCGAGATGACCTCGGGCAGGATGATGTGCTCGTCCGGGTTCGAGGCCCGCTGGCGCTCGGCGTAGAGCGCCGAGGCGTCGGTCGTGAAGGCGTCGCAGCGGCCGCTGTCGTAGGCCTTGAACGTCTCGTCCGCGGTCGCGAAGGCGACGACCTCGTACTTGTGGTTCTGGGCGCGGAAGAAGTCGGCGAGGTTCAGCTCGGTCGTGGTGCCCTGCTGCGTGCAGATGGTGGCGCCGTCCAGCTCTTTGGCCGAGGACACGCCGAGCTTCTTGCGCACCATGAAGCCCTGGCCGTCGTAGTAGTTCACGGCCGGGAAATCGAGGCCGAGCTGGGTGTCGCGCGACATCGTCCAGGTCGAGTTGCGCACCAGGACGTCGACCTCGCCGGACTGCAACGCCGTGAAGCGGTCCTTGGCCGAGAGCGGGATGAAGCGCACCTTGGCGGGATCGTTGAAGATCGCGGCCGCATAGGCCCGGCAGTAATCGACGTCGAACCCGGTCCAGTTGCCTTGCGCGTCCGGCAGGCCGAAGCCGGGCAGCGCCGGGTTCGAGCCGCAGGCCAGAAACCCTTTCTGCTTCACGTTGTTCAGCGTCGCTTGAGCCGACGCCGCCGTCGCGACAAGGCTCGCGGCCAAGCCGAACGCGAGTGCGATACCTGAGCGTTTCATCATGGTCTCCATGGTCTCCCTATTCCTGCGCTGGCGCCCGTTGGCGGCCCGCGGAGCCGCGACGCCGTTCTGCCGCTCCAGGGAACGTAGCCGAGGCTGCGGCCGTTGCAAGCCCGTCCGGTTCGCGCGCCGAGCCGCGTCCGCCTTGACGGAGCCGTGCGCGGCGGCGCACATCGCGCAGCCGTCCTGAAACGCCTCCGGCCATGAGCACGTCCAACCCATCCCAGAACAAGCGCTTCGGCGCCCGCACGCGGCTCGTGTATGCGGGGCGCGACCCGTGGGAGCAGCACGGCTTCGTCAACACGCCGGTCTACCGCGGCTCGACGGTGCTCTATCCCACCATGGACGACCTGCTGCACCGGCGCGGGCGCTACAGCTACGGCACCAAGGGCACGCCGACGACGGAGGCGCTCGAGACCGCCTGGACCGAATTCGCCGGCGCGGCCGGAACCGTGCTCGCGCCCTCGGGCCTCGCGGCGATCACGGTCGCGCTCTTCTCGTGCCTCAAGGCCGGCGACCATCTGCTGATGACCGACTCGGCCTACCGGCCGACGCGGCATTTCTGCGACACGGTGCTGGCGCGCATGGGCGTCGAGACGCAGTATTACGACCCGACGATCGGACTTGAGATCGCGGCGCTGTTCCGGCCGAACACGGCGGCGGTGTTCACCGAGGCGCCGGGCTCGCAATCGTTCGAGATGCAGGACATCCCCGCCATCGCCGACGTCGCCCACGCGCGCGGAGCCGTGGTGCTGATGGACAACACCTGGGCGACGCCCCTGTTCTTCCCGCCCCATGAGCGCGGCGTCGACCTCGCCATCGAAGCCGGCACGAAGTACCTCAGCGGCGGCTCCGACCTGCTCCTCGGCCTCGTGTCGGCCAACGCCGCGCATTGGCGCGCGCTGCGCGCCGCCTACGACGCCTTCGCGATGTGCCCCGGCCCCGAGGACGTTTTTTGGGCTTGCGCGGCCTTCGCACGCTGGCGCTGCGCCTTAAGGAGCATGAGCGTCAGGCGCTCGACCTGGCGCGGTGGCTGAGCCGGTGTCCGGAGGTCGAGACGGTGCTGCATCCGGCGCTCGAAAGCGACCCCGGCCACGCGATCTGGAAGCGCGATTTTCTGGGCTCGTCCGGCCTGTTCTCGGCGATTCTCAAGCCTACGCCCCAGAGGGCGGTCGCCGCGATGCTCGACGGGTTGGAGCTGTTCGGCATGGGCTATTCATGGGGCGGCTTCGAGAGCTTGGTGATCCCGTTCGATTGCGCCTCCTACCGGACCGCGACCCCATGGAAGCCGGCCGGCCCGGCCCTGCGCTTCCACGTCGGCCTTGAAGACATCGACGACTTGAAGGCCGATCTCGACGCCGGGTTCGCCCGGCTGCGCGCCGGCGCCTGAACCGCCGTTCCGGGGCGGCTCGATTTTCGAGCCGCCAGAAAAAGGGCGCGTTCAGGCTGTCGACTCCTTCGCCCGCCGTTCGCGCTCCTCCTTGAAGATCAGCATCAGGTTGCGGGCGTAGATGAAGATGGACAGGGCCTGGCCCAGGATGATGACGCCGTCGCGCCGGGCGATGCCGTAGATCAGCGTCAGCACGCCGCCGCCCATGGAAAAGAACCAGAACGTCAGCGGCATCACGCTGCGGCCGGCGCGCTCGCTCGCGATCCACTGCACGACGAAGCGCAACACGAACAGGAGTTGCGCGATGACGCCGAACCCCAGCCAGAAATCGAAGCGCGTGACGAACACGTCGTAAAAGTAAGCGCCGAGGTCGCTGGACAGGCGGATCAGCATCTCACCGGATCTCCTCGGCGCGAGGCGCCCGCTTCCGCCGCCGGATCAGCCACCACACGCCGGCCAGGTCCGGGACGCCGACCAGCAGGCGGTCGATCAATCCGTAATGCGACCGGCCCGCCAGGCGCGGCCGGTCGACCACGTCGACGTGAGCGACGCGCCAGCCCTCGCGCGTCACCAGGGCCGGGAAGAAGCGGTGCATGGTGTCGAAGTACGGGAGCGCGAGGAAGACGTCGCGGCGGATCGCCTTGAGGCCGCAGGCGGTGTCCCGCGTGCCGTCCTTGAGCAGCGCCTTGCGCGCGCCGTTGGCGATGCGGGACTGGAGCTTCTTGAACCCGCTGTCGCCGCGCCGCAGCCGCTGGCCGGCGACGAGGGCGACGCCTGGGTCGGCTTCCAGGATCGACACCATCGCGGGAGCGAACTTCGGATCGTTCTGGCCGTCGCCGTCGAGGGTGACGAGAAGGGGCGCCCGGGCGGCGCGGGCGCCGGTGCGCAGGGCCGCGCTCTTGCCGCAGCTCTCGGCGTGGCGCAGGACGTGCAGCCAGGGCCGGGCCGCGCGCGCGGCGGCGAGCCTCCCTTGCGTGTCGTCGGTCGAGCCGTCGTCGACGTAAACGACCTCGAAGGGCGCGAGACCGGCGCACTCGCGGGCGATGTCGTCGAGCAGCGGCTCGATCGTCGGGGCCTCGTTCTTCGCCGGCACGACGAAGCTCACCCGGGCGCGCCGGCCTCGCCGTTCGCATCCGCCATCACGGCTTCACGAGATAGGCGCCGAGGTCGACGGGGCGGCCGCCGTTGATGTTGAACCCGGCGACGCGGGCCGCGAGCGCGGCCTCGACGCCCCGCCGCGCCAGCTCCTCGCGAAACAGCGCCTCGTGGCGGCTCTCGACGAAGGCGAGGCGGCAGCCGCCGGCCGCCGCGAAGGCCGCGGCCTCGCGCCCGTTCTCGAACATCTGCAAATCCGTGCGGGTCAGGAACACGAGGCTCGGCTCGCGGTAGCCGACCGTGCCGAGCTTCGGCTCCTCGCAGCCGGCGGAGCGCGCCGCCGCCGCCAGCCGCGGCGAGATTTTGAGGGCGCTCAGCATCGGCTGCACCTGCCCGAGCGCGCCCACGGCGACCAGCATGGCGGCGGCGACGCCGGCCAGCGCCGCGGCGGCGATGTCGCTTCGCAGGAACGCCCGCCACGCCAGCACGGCGAGACAGGTCGCCGCGCCGAGAAGCGCCAGGCCGGCCAGCGGCAACCGGCCCTCGAAACGCCAGGCCGCGGCCGCGAGGCCGAGCGTCAAGCCCAGCGGGACGAGCGGGATCAGGAGCGCGACCGCCTTCGCCCCCCGATGCCGCGGGCCGATGGCGCCGCGGGCCATCGCGATCACGGTCGCGATGGCGAGGGCCGGGTAGAGCGGCATGACGTAATGCGGCAGCTTGGTCGGAACCGCCTCGAAGATGAGCCAGGACGGGATCGACCCAGGCGAGCGCGAAGGCGAAGCCGTCCTCGCGCCGATGCCGCCACGCGTAAGGCGCCGCAAGGGCCGCGAACGCCGCCGCGGGCCAGAACGTGGCGAAGAAGGCGACGAGATAGAAGCCGGGCGGACCCCCATGCTGCTGCTGCCCCGTCGCGACCTTGCCGAGCATGTCGTCCCCGACGGAAGCCTGGAAGAAGGCTCCCCCGCTCTTGATCGCGATGGCGGCGAACCAGGGCGCGACCACGAGAAGCGTCAACGGGAGGCCGAGAGCCGGACGCAAGGCCAGCAGCCAGCGCGCCGACCGCTCGCGAATCGAGAGGACCACGGCGCAGAGGCCGGCGAACATCAGCACGAGCGGCCCCTTGATCAGGAAGCCCACCGCGAACGCGACCCAGAAAACCAGAACGGTCGCGGTCGGAAGGCGCGTCCCGCCGCGGGCGAGCCAGGCCCGCGCCAGCGCGCCCATCGCGGCCGCGGAGCAGGCGGCGAGCATGGCGTCCGTCTTGGCGAGATGCGCTTCGACCGGCGAGGATCATCGAGGCCGCCATGAACGCGGCGGCCAAAAAGGCTTCGCGCCGGGCGACGAAGGCCAGCGCCGCCCAATAGGTCAGCAGCACGGCGGCGACGGCGCCGAGAAGCGACGGAATGCGGTAGAGCCGCGATGGCGGCGCGCGCCTCGGCGACCCCAGCGCCTCGGCCGTGGCGACGGCGGCGCTTTGCAGCCAATAGATGCCGGCCGGCTTCTTGTGGCGCGCTTCGTCCTGAAAACGGATGTCGACGAAGTCGCCCGTCTCCAGCATCTGCTTGGAGGCCTGCGCGAAGCGCGGCTCGTCCCGGTCCATCGGGTGAAGCGACGCGAAGCCGGGCAGAAAGCAGGCGAGCGAGACCAGCACGAGCGCCGCGCAGGCGCGCGCGTGGCTGCGCGCGACGAAGCCGAGCAGTTGCTCGGACAGCGAGGCCGCCGTCAAACCGTCGAGGGGAGTACGCTCAGCGACCGCAGGGCTCGTCATCAAGAAGGCTCCGAACCGACGAGCCGATCGCCGGCCGGATAGCGAAATCCGCGGGCTGGCCCGTGGGCTGACCCGGCCGGGCGAGCCCTGGCGGGCTTCAGCCGGAGCCGAGTCGAATGGGCGCCCGTCTCACGCATCTTCGCGACAAAGTCAAACCGGCGCGCTCCGATCGAACCGGCGCCCGATTTCGCGGTCCACGATCATGCTTCTGCGACCCTGGTTCTCAGAAGAACTGGACCAGGTTTGCATCCCGCCGGTATAAGCAGAGGCGGCCCGCAATCTCCAGATGCGGCCCGCTTCATGGAGCCGGCGCCAGCCACATACCTGCAATCCGATCAGAGGATCGAGGCAAGCCCAAGGCGTAAACCTTAACCACCCCGCTTAGCCCAATCTTATCTTCTTCGTGTTCCCGTGAGGCGGATTGCTCCGAACCCGACATGGCTCGGGATGACAGGCGAGACCCTCATGCTGAACACAATCCGAGCGAAGTTTGCGGCTGTCTTGTTGATTGGCCTGGTGGTCACGATCCTTGGACTCAGCAAGGGCGTTTCCTCCGGCTCCGCCGTCGGGGAGCCGGCGCTCATCGCCGGCACGCTCATGCTGGTGATCATGCTCCTCATCGAGCGCATCGTCATCAATCCCATCACCCGACTCACCCGGGACGTCGTCGCGATCGCGAACGGGAGCCCTTCCGATGCGGCGAACAGGCTGGTCGCGAAGGGGTCGGACGAAGTCGCGACGCTTGCCCGAACATTCAACGACCTGATCGAGCATCTCGGCGCCAGGCAGACCCTCGAGCAGCGGCTCGAGCACATGGCCCACCACGATGCGCTTACGGACCTGCCGAACAGGCTGCGCTTGCGCCAGGCGACGGAGAATGAGCTCGCGCGCGTGCAACGCGGCGAAACCATCGCTGTCCTGTGCCTCGATCTCGATCACTTCAAGAGCGTGAACGACACCCTCGGCCATCCGGCCGGCGACTGCCTCCTGAGGACAGTCGCGGAGAGATTGCGCCAGAGCGTGCGTGAGACGGACATCGTGGCCCGGGTCGGCGGCGACGAGTTCGCGGTCGTGCAGGTCGCGGCGGAGCAGCCCCGGGGAGCGATCGTTCTGGCGGACCGCTTGATCGAGACCCTCGCGAAGCCTTTCGACCTGGACGGCCATCAGGTTGTGATCGGGACGAGCATCGGCATTGCGCTGGCTCCCTCAGACGGCCTCGACACCGACCAGCTGATGAAGAACGCCGACATGGCCCTTTATCGCGCCAAAGCCGATGGCCGCGGCGTGTCCCGCTTCTTCGAGCCTGAGATGGATGCGAAGATGCAGGCCCGCCGGACGCTCGAGATCGATCTGCGCAAAGCCCTGGTGGAGGACGAATTCGAGCTTTACTACCAGCCTCTCGTCAACTTGCAGTCGGACGCGGTCAGCGGTTTCGAAGCCCTGTTGCGTTGGAACCATCCGACGCGCGGCCTTGTCCCCCCATCCGAGTTCATCCCGGTCGCCGAAGAGATGGGCCTGATCGTGCCGTTGGGCGAGAAAATCCTTCGGCAGGCTTGCACCGAGGCCGCAGGGTGGCCGGACGACATCAAGGTGGCGGTGAACCTCTCGCCGGTCCAATTCAAAAGCAAAACGCTCGCGCTGGCCGTCATATCGGCTCTCGCGTCCTCGGGCTTGCCGCCGCATCGTCTTGAGCTCGAGATTACGGAGAGCGTCCTGCTCCAGGACAGCGAATTGACGCTGACCACCTTGCACCAGCTTCGCGCGCTCGGCGTCCGGATCGCGATGGACGATTTCGGCACGGGGTACTCGTCCCTGAGCTACTTGCGCAGCTTCCCCTTCGACAAGATCAAGATCGACCAGTCGTTCGTCCGCGACATGTCCGGCAAGGAGGACTCGATCGCCATCGTCAGGGCCGTTGCGGGCCTTGGCAAGAACCTGGGCATGGCGACCACCGCGGAAGGGGTCGAGACACAGGAGCAGCTCAGGTATCTGCGCCAGGAGGGCTGCACGGAGGTGCAGGGCTATTTGTTCAGCCGGCCAATGCCGGCGCGCAATATCCGCCACTTGCTTGAAAGGGTTCGCAACGAGCTGAGGCGCGCGGCGTAGCGCCCAATCGCCATGGCGATGGCGACCCCGGCAGGGCTCGAACCTGCGACCTACTGCTTAGAAGGCAGTTGCTCTATCCGGCTGAGCTACGGGGCCGTGCGAAGGCCGGCGTGACAGGCGGCGCGTCGGCTCAATGCGTCCACGGCCCCACGCGGTTGAACTTGAAATTGTCGGCGTAGGACATCGTCTTGCGCGTCGGCTCCTTCGGCTCCTCGACGCGGTAACGCGAGGCCGTCGCGCGCCGCATAGGCGATCGCCTCCTCCTTGCGTGTCGAACCGCAGCCTGACCTGCTGTCGGGTGTCGCTGGAGCTGGTCCAGCCCATCAGCGGCTCGATCTCGCGCGGACGATCCTGCTCGAACTCCAGCAGCCACTGCTTGGCTGCGCGCGGCGCCCGACTGCATCGCGGTCTTGGCCGGCTTGTAGATGCGTGCGCTCGTCATCGCGGATCGCCTCGTTTCGCCGGGCGGCGGATGGTCGGGGCGGCGGGATTCGAACCCGCGACCCTCTGCTCCCAAAGCAGATGCGCTACCAGACTGCGCTACGCCCCGCCATGCCCCGGCGCCCTGTTGGCTACCATGTGTGCCGCCGGATCGGCAAGCGCAATGGCCCGGTCGGGCTTGATCCGAGCCCGCGGCGGACGCCGAACGGGGCTTTCGCCGGATCGCACGACGGGGGCGCCAGGACCTAGCGGGTCCCCTGCATCCGGACGAGCGCGGCGAGGATGTCGGCCTCGACCTTTCGCGCCAGCGGCTCCCGGTAGTGCGTGTGGTCGAAGAAATTCTCCATGGCCCGCGTTTCGGCCCGGTCCTGGCGCCAGTCGACCACGGCGGTCCGGGGCCGGCTTGCCGCGAAGGCGCGGATGGCGGCCTTGCAGGCCTCGTCGGACGCGATGCCGTCCGGGGTCCGGACGGCGAGCCGGCCGGCCCAGACGGGCGGCAGAACCAGGACGACGGCCGGACCGGAGGCCAGAGCCGCCTTGAGCGCGTCCAATCCAGGGTAGCGGCCGGTCAGGTTGATTCCGGCCCAGGACGGCGTTTCGAGGATCCGCCGCACCCGGGCGGGCTCCCACGCAAGGTCCAACTCCAGATCCCAGAAGCCGTCGGCCGGCCTTGGCCGGAAATGCCGCCGGCCGGGTCTCGCCACCCGGTCGAGAGCCTGTTGCAGGCTCGCCATGCGAACGAGCCCGCGCGCGTAAGTCCACGGGTTCGGGCTGACGAGCCAGAACGGGAACGGGGGCTCGCCGGGGAACCGCGGGTCTTCCTGGCACCAGACCTCGTCGATCCCGATCACGACCGCCTGCGCCGGCCGCGTCCGATGGGCGAGGAACCAGCGAAGGAGCGCCAGACTCGGCTCGACGGACCCTCCGGCCGCGATGAGCGAGGCGAACGGGACTCCCCCGGCCGCCTCCGTCAATCGCGTCGGCGAGATCGGCGCGGCGTGCGAATTGCCGATGATGACGGCCTCGAACCGCGGGTCCCGCCCGCGGCTCGCGAGATCGAACCGCGGCGAGATCGCCTCCCGCGGCCGCGGCGGAAGGAGCGCGAAGCGGCCCGTATCGTAGGGGTCGCAGGCCGCCGCGAAGGCGACCAGAAGCGCGAAGAGCGCGGCCGCCCCTGCCAGAAAGACCGCCCCGAATCGCCGCCAAGCCATCGGCGAAGCGGCGTGCGCCCTGGAGCCGGCGCGCTGCCCGGCCCGATGCAGCCCCAACGCCCCAGGCGGTCCCCAAGAGGGAACCGTATGGTCAATGTCGTGCGGCACGGGCTCTCTGCGGGCGCCATCCTCGTCGATGAGGCCCCCTCCTATGGGGGAGGCTCCCATCTGTCTACCGTGAGCAACGGTTCCGGAGGGCCGCAGAGGATGGGCGGTCGCCGGCGCGGCTGGGGCGCGCGGGCTTTTAACCCTCTCTCAACCATAGGCCGAGATAACGATTCCAAGCCGGAGCGTCTTCGGCGCTCTATGGATCGTCGGACATGGGGGCGTGCGGATGCGCCATCGCCGCTCGGGAGTGAAGTGGGCCTGCGCGACGGTCGCGCCTTGGGCGCTGGCCGCCGGCCTTCTCGTGTCCTTCACGGCGGGGGCGGGCTACGATCCGCAGGCCGGGATCAGCGCCGCCGCGCTGACGCCGGTCGGCGCGGGGCTCGTCGACGCCGCCCTCGTGCCGCCCTCGACGGCGTTCGCCTCGGCCAGCGCGACGCTGCCGAACCTGCGGCTCGATCGCTTGATCGTCGAGGCGCGTCTCACCGTCGATCCGCCGCTCGCGGAGGCGTCTTCCGCCCTCGATCTGACCCCGCGCGCGGACCTCAAGACGACGGGGAGCGCCTATCCGGCCGTCGACCGCACGCGCAAGGGCGATCCGCTCGTGGCGCTGCGCGCGACGCTCAGCCGCCGCGGAAGCGACTTGCGCCACAGCCTAGGCGTAACCGCCTCGCGTCTCATTTTCGGCCGCGACGAAACCCTGCTCCCGCCGACCGTGCTGATGCCCGGATCGGTCCACGCGCCCGATCTGGACGCCGCGCAGGCGCTGGAGCCGTGGCATTGGGATGAGCCCACCACCACGCGGCAGGCCACGTCCGCGCAGTCGCCGGCCGCGGCGGCCGCGGGCTCGACCGGACCGGGGCGGGGGCCGAGACCCGCGATGGACGGCGCCACGCCTTCGGTGCCGCGCGCGATGGCCTTGTCCTCGACGACGCCCGCGCCCGCCGACGCCACGCCGATCGAGGTCGCCGCCGCGCCCGTGGCGCCCAGCCTGTCGATCCGGCTCGACCGGGGGGGCGGGTTCGGCGTGACGACCGCTTCGCGGTCCGACCCGGACGAAAAACCCCGCTACGCCGACCTGATCAACCCGGACAAGCTCGACCGCGAGCAGCACTGCCTCGCGCAAGCCGTCTACTTCGAGGCCCGCAGCGAGCCGGAGGAGGGGCAAGCCGCCGTCGCGCAGGTCATCCTCAACCGGGTGAAAAGCGGGCTCTACCCCACCTCGGTCTGCGGCGTCGTGTTCCAGAACCGGCACCGCTACAAGGCCTGTCAGTTCACTTTCACCTGCGAGGGCAAATCGCTGCGCATCATCGATCCCGAATCCTGGCAGACCGCGAGCCGCATCGCCAAGGAGGTGTTGGAAGGCAAGACCTATCTGGCCGAGGTGGGCGCGGCGACGCATTACCACGCCAACTACGTCCGGCCGTCCTGGGCGCGGCGTCTCAAGAAAATGGACGTGATCGGGCGCCACATCTTCTACAAGCTGCGCCCCGGCCAGACCTGATCGACGACTCGGCCGCCCATCGGCCGACGTGCGCCTGACGGCTCGGATCAGCCGCCCGCAGGAAATCCGATCCTGGGCAAGGTATTCGCCGACGTCCGCGCGTTAAGGATACTGTGAAGTCGTGGATATACTTGCAAACCGCCGACGGCGGCTGAGGTTAATTTTACCTTAAAACCCGGTTTTTATTGCACCCCGAGCCGGAACGACGTTTGTTCAGGGCGAGGGGCGCTCCAGACGGATGGGGGAGCCCGCAATCCGCAGGGAGCTTGTCATGATTCTTCGTTCGCTTCTCTTCCCCGTCGCAATCGGAGCCGCGGCGCTGGGCTCGTCCGCCGCCTGGGCGGGGGGCTGCTACGGCGCCGCCTGCTACCGCCACGTCGTCCAGCCTCCGGTGTACGGCGTCGTGTCCGAAAACGTGCTGGTGCAGCCGCCGCAGGCCTTCGCCCGGACCATTCCGGGCGAGTATGCGTCCTTCTCCGAAAAGGTCTTGGTCGCGCCGCCGCGCAAGGTTTGGCAGGTGACGCGCGGCCCTCATGGCGAGGCGATCGGCTGCTGGGTGACGACGCCGGCGCAATACGCCGTCCAGCACCGCAGCGTGATGGTGCGTCCGCCCCAGGTCGTCCAGGAGACCACGCCCGGCGTTTACGGGACCTTCCATCGCAAGGTGCTGGTGCAGCCGGCGCGGTCCGGCTGGGAGCCGATCGGCGGAGGCTATGGGGCGGGCTACGGCATCGGTCCCGTCGGGGTCGGTTACGGCGGGCTGGCCAACGTGAGCGTCGGCGCCGGCTTTGCGGCGGGCGGCTACGAGGGTTTCTGACGAATTTCAAAGAATGAGCGGCGGCGCCAATGGCGCCGCCGAATCCGGCAGGCCGCAGACCGGCCGTCATCCGCCACGCGCATGGCGGCTTTGCGCAACGAATGGTTTCTTTGAGGCCCCGCGCCGGCTAATCTGCCCGTTCCCTCCCGAGCGGGACCTCACCATGGCCGTTGCCCCTTCCGCCCGCGTCTCGCCTGAGTTGATCGTGGCGGCGGGCTGCGCCATCGCGCTCGTCACCTTCGGGCCGCGCGCCGCGGCGGGCCTGTTTCAAATCCCGATCACGACCGAGTACGGCTGGGGCCGCGACGTGTTCGGCCTCGCCATCGCGGTGCAGAACCTGCTCTGGGGCCTCGGCCAGCCCTTCGCCGGCGCGGTCGCCGACCGTTTCGGGGCGACGCGCGTGCTGTGCGCCGGCGCGCTCCTCTACGCGCTCGGGCTCGTGGTCATGGCCTATGCGACGACGCCGGGCCTGCTGCACCTCGGCGCCGGCGTTCTGGTCGGCTTCGGCCTGTCGGGCGCATCGTTCAATCTCGTGCTCGGCGCCTTCGGCAAGCTCTTGCCCGAAGACTGGCGGCCGATCGCCTTCGGGGCCGGCACCGCGGCGGGCTCGTTCGGCCAATTCCTCTTTCCCCCGATCGCCAACGTCCTCATCGACGCGTTCGGCTGGCATCAGGCGCTGGTCGTCTTCGCGGCCAGCCTTCTGGTCGTCCTGCCGCTCTCGATCGCGCTCGCCACCCGCAAGACGGCCCCGGACGCGGCGGCCGCAGCCTCGGCCTTGCCCCAGCAGTCGATCGCGCAGGCGCTGTCGGAAGCGTTCCGGCACCGCAGCTACGTGCTCCTGGTGCTCGGCTTCTTCACCTGCGGTTTCCAGCTCGCCTTCATCACCGCCACCTGCCGGCCTATCTCAAGGACGCCGGGCTGTCCGCGGCGGTCGGCGGGTGGACGCTGGCCGTCATCGGACTCGCCAACGCCTTCGGGTCGCTCGGGTCGGGCTGGCTGTCCAGCCGCATGTCGAAGCGCTGGCTTCTCGCCTGGATCTATCTCGGCCGCGCCTTCGCGATCGCCGTCTTCGTCGCTGATCCCGGCCTCGCCCGTCGAGCGCCATCGCGTTCGGCGTCGGCATCGGGCTTCCTGTGGCTGTCGACCGTGCCGCCGACCTCGTCGCTGGTCATGCTGATGTTCGGCACGCGCTACATGGCGATGCTTTACGGCTTCGCCTTCTTCTCGCACCAGCTCGGCGGCTTCTTGGGCGTCTGGCTCGGCGGCGTGCTCTACGAGGCGTATCGGCAGCTACAACCTGGTCTGGTGGCTCTCGGTCGCGCTCGGCCTGGCCTCGGCGGCGATCAACCTGCCGATCGTGGAGCGGCCGGTGGAGCGCCCGGCCGTTCCCGTGCCGGCGGAGTGAGCGGAAGGTTTGACGCGGGGCCGAGTGACTGCGCCACCCCGCCGTCATTCCGGGGCCGAGCGCAGCGAGGAGCCCGGAACCCAAGAACACCGCGGGAGCAGGAAGAGCGTGAACCCATCCGCCTTCCTCGTCAGTGTTGGTGTTCATGGGTTCCAGGCTCGGCCCTTCGGGCCGCCCCGGAATGACGGCGGGGAGGCGACCCAATCACCAGACTTGCCCGGCGAGCGCCGGCGCGGCACAACCAGCGTAAGAGAAAACAGGAGGCCGGGATGGGAACGTTCAAGGCGGTCGTGGTCGAGAAGGGCGAGGGCGGGCAGAGCGTCGGCGTCAGGGACTTCGACGAGAACGACCTGATGGAAGGCGACGTCACCGTGCGCGTGACGCATTCGACCCTCAACTACAAGGACGGCCTCGCGCTCACCGGCAAGGCGCCCGTGGTGCGCCGCTTCCCGATGATCCCCGGCATCGACTTCGCCGGCGTGGTCGAAAGCTCCTCGCATCCGGACTTCAAGCCGGGCGACAGGGTCGTGCTGAACGGCTGGGGCATCGGGCGAGACCCATCTCGGCGCCTACGGCGAAAAAGTCGCGCGTCAAGGGCGATTGGCTGATCCCCTTGCCCGAGGGGCTGTCGCCCGAGCAGGCGATGGCGATCGGCACGGCGGGCTACACCGCCATGCTGGCCGTTCTGGCGCTGGAGAAGCACGGGCTGACGCCCGACGGACGGCCCGGCGGTCGTGACCGGCGCGGCCGGCGGCGTCGGCTCGGTCGCGATCGCGCTCCTCGCCAAGACCGGCTGGCACGTCATCGCCTCGACCGGCCGGCCGCAGGAGGCCGATTACCTGAAGGGGCTCGGCGCGGCCGAGATCATCGACCGCAACGAACTGAGCCAGCCGGCGAAGCCGCTCGCCAAGGAGCGCTGGGCGGCGGGCGTCGATTCGGTCGGCTCGCATACGCTCGCGAACCTGCTCGCCGATGACGAAGTACCGCGGCGCCATCGCGGCCTGCGGCCTGGCGGGCGGCATGGACCTGCCGACCTCGGTCGCGCCCTTCATCCTGCGCGGCGTGGCTCTCCTCGGCATCGACTCGGTCATGGCCCCGAAGGCGCTGCGGCTCGAAGCCTGGAGCCGCCTTGCGGCCGACCTCGATCACGACAAACTCGCCGCCATGACGACCAAGATTCCGCTCGACCGGGTGATCGAGGCCGGGCGCGACATCTTGGACGGCAAGGTGCGCGGCCGGACGGTGGTCGAGATCGGTTGACCGATGGGTCGGAACCTCGGACCGATGATTCGGATTGCCTTCGCATGAGCAGCGCATTCGTCAAGGAGCCGGAGGGCGGCGAAGCCTTCGAGGATCTGCCCGACAGGCCGATCTCGCCCCACCCGAATTTCGTGACGCCCGAGGGCCTGGCCCAAATCGAGGCGGAACTCGACCGGCTGCATCAGGAGCACGCGGCCGCGCAAGCGGCCGACGACAAGCCGGCGCTCGCCAAGACGGCGCGCGACCTGCGCTACTGGACGGCGCGGCGCAACACGGCTCAGGCGGTTCAATCGCAGCAGGACGCGACCGAGGTGCACTTCGGCTCGACCGTGACCATCGAGCGCGACGGCCGGCGGCAGACGTTCCGGATTGTCGGCGAGGACGAGGCCGACCCCGCCAAGGGCACCCTCTCCTACGTCTCGCCCCTCGCCCGCGCCCTGACCGGCAAGGGGGTCGGCGACGTGGTTCACGTCGGCGCCTCCGACGCCGAGATCGTGGCGATCGCTTAGAGCGGTTTCAGGCGACCTGGCCCCGGTCCGCTGTCGAAACCGCGGCACAACACCGAAACGAGCCGAGTCCACGCATGGGGAAACGGCTCTAGAACCCTCTCGCGCCTTGGGAGACCACCATGACCAAGGTCCTTGTGCTCTACTACTCGTCCTACGGTCACATGGAGCAGATGGCGAACGCCGCCGCCGAGGGCGCGCGCGAAGCCGGGGCCGAGGTTGTGGTGAAACGCGTGCCGGAACTTGCGCCCGAGGAGGTCGCCCGGAAATCGGGGTTCAAGCTCGACCAGCCGGCGCCGGTCGCGACCGTCAATGAATTGCCGGACTACGACGCCATCATCCTCGGCATTCCGACGCGCTACGGCCGCATGAGTTCGCAGATGGCGAATTTTTTGGATCAGACCGGCGGGCTCTGGGCGCGAGGCGCGCTCAACGGCAAGGTCGGCGGCGTCATGTCCTCGACGGCGACGCAGCACGGCGGCCAGGAAACGACGCTGTTCTCCGGCATCGCCAACCTCCTGCACTTCGGCATGGTGGTCGTCGGGCTGCCCTATTCATTCCAGGGCCAGATGACGCTCGACGAGATCACGGGCGGTTCGCCTTACGGAGCGACCACCATCGCGGGCGGCAAGGGCGAGCGCCAGCCGAGCCGGAACGAACTCGACGGAGCGCGTTTCCAGGGCCGCCACGTCGCGCAGGTTGCGGCGAAGCTCAACGGGTGACGCCGCCCCTTCTCCCCAGGCGCCATCGACACCTTCCAGGGCCGAATTCCATGCCCCGGCCCCCATGGAGTTCCGCAACACGGGAATACGCCGGCTCCACAGTCTCTGCGCTTTTACCGGCCGGCGAGCCTGTCACATCCGGACATAGGCCGAGACGTTGACGTATGCCCCGCGATGCGGGCTGTCCTCCTCGCTCCGCCATCCGCCCGAGAGGCCGAAGATCAGGCGGCCGAGTTGCAGGCCGGTGACGTGCGCGCCGACGCGCCATTCGCGATAGGTCTCGCTCATGGAGAGCGAGACCTCCGGCCCCACGAAAACGTCGTTCCAGATCCGGTAGCCGAACGCGGTCCGGCCCCAGAGCTGGCTGCGCGCCGTGCCGGCGACCACGGTCGCGGCCAGCAGCGTGTTCTCGGTCGGATGGGCCCAGACTTCGCCTTGAACGCGAAGGCCGAGGCGGGGCTGCGACAACCGGGGGATCTCGCCAATGGTGGCAGGTTGCTGCGCATCGACCTCAGGCCCGATGAAGCCGGCGACGAAGAGGCGATCGAGGGCCCATTGATAGCCGATCATCGTGCTGGCTTGTACCGTGGGCCGCACGACGGTGCTTGAAGCCGCGCCCAGATCGGTCCGCGCGGGATTTCCCCCGTAGCCGACCGTGGCCAGGGACACGAAGCCGCTCCGATCGAGCGGTCCGGACCACGTCTGCTTGGCGCCGAGCGTGACGAAGCTGGACCGGCCCGCGTCGAGGCTGCCGAACAGGACGGTCTTCAGGTCGGTCCCGCTGACGAAGAGATGTTCGTCTTTCGCCTGCGCCCAAGACGGCCCGGCGCCCAGAATCCAGATCAGCACGGCATTGGCCATCGCCATGCACAACTCGTGAAACGCACCCGAACGCATCGCAGCCTGGAAACCCCATGGACGGGAGGACTATAAGCCGAGCTTCACGAGCGCATAGCGCGCCAACGAAAAAGGCGCGGGTTATCCCCCGCGCCTTTTGACGATGTTCGGACCAATTGCGGCCGAGAGCCGGTCCCCTGACGGGAGGCCGGCTCTCGGCTGGTCGTTTGTCGCATGTTCGACGGCGAACCGGGTCCACCCCGGATCGCGTCCGGGGCAGGCTTTCGCCGGAAAAAGTTGGAAGTCGATGGTGACTTCAAAGCTTGGCAGCAGATCCGCGCAGGGCTGCTAAGCCCCTGGAACGAAATGGGAAATTCAGCATTTTACTTAAGGACGGGAGCGATGTTGTCCCTATGATCCGAACGCGGGCTCCAGCCCCCGCCGGAAGGGAGGTCTCATGGTCTCACGGGCGTTCATCCGTCAGCTTCAAGGGTACGGGCTGACAACGGCGACAATCCTTTATCGCTTGCCCGACCACCCGCGTCTTCTTCAGACCTATGTCTGGCAAGAGTACGATCTCGCGCCGGATTTCCCCGTGCTCCTGGATTTCCTGAATTTCTGGACCCGTGAGCTGGAAGGGCCGCTCCACTCCGTCACGGTCGCCCATTCGCGCTTGATCAAGCCGGCCGAGTTCCAAGCCGTCGACGGCGTCCTGACGCTTCACTAGACCGCATTCAAGCGCGCAGGTCTCAACCCGATCTTGGTTCTGAGCGCCATCTGGGCTAGACGAGGCGCCCCAGCCTCCCGTCCCGCAGCCCACCGAAGGCTCTCTTGTCTCCAAAAGCGCGTACATCCGAGGTGTTGTCCTCGCTCGCGATGCAGCCGAGCGAGCGGCTGACCGTCGGCGACATTCTGCTGGTCCTGCGGGGCCGGGCCTTCGCGCTGCTCATCGTCTTGCTGGGCTTGCCGAACTGCCTGCCGATGCCGCCGCCGATCCCGTTCGTGTGCGGTCTGCTGCTGGCTCTCGTGGCCGCCCAGATCGCCGCGGGCTGGTCGGCGCCGTGGCTGCCGCGCGCCCTTCTGCGGCGCTCGATCCCCCGCGACGACATGAGCCGCGCCGTGGCGCGCGCGCTGCCGACGTTGCGCCGGCTGGAGCGTTGGTCGCGCCCGCGGGTCACGGTGTTCCACTCCGCGCTGGCCATGCGGGTGGTCGGGTTCGTCCTGTTGACGCTGGCTCTGGGGCTGATCGTCGCCGCCCCGATCGTCGGGCAGATTCCGCTCGGCCTCGCCGTCTGCCTCCTCGGTCTCGGCCTTGTGGAGAGGGATGGCCTCGTGGTGATCGCGGGTCTCGTCGTCGGCTCCGTCGGCATCGCCCTGAACGTGGGGTTCGTTTACGCGATCGTCGCGGCCTTGGTTTCGGTTTTCGATTGAGGCCGGCCTAACTTCGGCGTCGGGCGTGGTAACGGGCGGCATGGATGATCTCGGCCGCGCCTTCGCCCTTGCGCTCGACTTGATCGTTCGGCTTGATCCCGACTTCGTCGGCATCGTGCTGCTGTCGCTCAAGGTCAGTCTGACCGCGACCGCCGTCGGATTCGCGCTCGGCGCGCCCACGGGCGCGGCGCTGGCGATGACCCGTTTCCGGGGCCGGGGCATCGCGCTCATCCTCGTCAATGCGCTCCTCGGCTTGCCGCCGGTCGTGGTCGGCCTCGTCGTTTACCTGCTTGTGTCTCGATCGGGTCCTCTGGGGGCCTTGGGCCTCCTGTTCACGCCGGCCGCGATGGTCGCGGCGCAGACCGTGCTCACGGTTCCGATCGTGATCGCGTTTACGCATCGCCTGGCCGAAGGGCTCTGGGCCGAGTACGGCGATTCGCTCCGCGTCGACGGCGCCTCGCGATCGCGCGCGATCGCCATGCTTCTCGCCATGAGCCGCGCCGGCCTCGTCACGGCGTTCCTCGCGGCCTTCGGCCGGGCGATCGCGGAGGTCGGCGCCATCATCGTGGTGGGAGGAAACATCCGCGGCTCGACCCGCACCATGACGACGGCGATCGTGCTCGAGACCAGCAAGGGCGACCTGCCGCTTGCGCTCGGGCTCGGGTTCGTGCTCGTCGCGCTCAGCATCGGGGTCAGCGCGGCCGCATTCTCGGTCGACCGGTGGACGCATGCGCGCTCACCCCGTTGACATCGCGCGGGAGCGGTCCGTTCCCTCAGATCAGCCGCAGCCCCTTGAGGCTCGCATGCCCGTCCCGCCCGACGATGATGTGATCGTGGACCGTGATGCCGAGCGGCTTGGCGATGTCGACGATGTCGCGGGTCATCTTGATGTCGGCGGAGGACGGGGTCGGGTCGCCGGACGGGTGGTTGTGGACCAGGATAAGGGCGGAGGCGGAGAGTTCGAGCGCCCGCTTCACGACCTCGCGCGGATAGACCGGCGTGTGGTCGACCGTGCCGGACTGCTGCACCTCGTCCGCGATCAGCGCGTTGCGCTTGTCGAGGAACAGGAGCCGGAACTGCTCCTTCTCGGCGAACGCCATGGCGGTGCGGCAATAGTCGAGCACCGCGCTCCAGGACGACAGCACCGGACGCTTGGCCACGGCGCCCTTTGCGATGCGCCGGGCCGCCGCCTCCACGATCTTGAGATCGGTGACCACGCTCTCGCCGACGCCGTCGACCTCCATCAGCCGGTTCGGCGGCGCGGCGAGCGCCTCGGCGAAGGTGCCGAACCGCTCGATCAGCTCCTTGGCGATCGGCTTCACGTCGCGGCGCGGGATGGAGCGGAACAGCACGAGCTCCAGCAGCTCGTAATCGGGGAGCGGCGTCGCCGCCCACCTCCGAGAAGCGGGCGCGCAGCCGGTCGCGGTGGCCGTGGTAATGCGGCGATGTCCATCGTCGCTTGATGCTCATGCGGCCCGTCATCGCGTCATCGCCACGCCCCGTCCCGGCCGATGCTCGCAGCTTCGCCGGCCTGGACGGCCCATAGCGCGGCCTTGAGCGTAGAGGACGCAAGGGGCTTGCTTCAACCGCGATCCGGTAGGGCGGCTTGTCGTAGCCCTTCGGCGACAGGGTGAAGATCTCCACGCCGCGTGCTCGGTCACGCCGACCGTGTGCTCGAACTGCGCCGACAGCGAGCGGTCGCGCGTCACGGCGGTCCAGCCATCGGACAGCACCTTCACGTGCGGATCGGCCGAGGTTGATCATCGGCTCGACGGTGAAGATCATGCCGGGCCTGCAGCGGCACGTCGTAGGACGGCTCGACGTAGTGCAGGATCGTCGGGGCGTCGTGGAACACGCGGCCGAGCCCGTGGCCGCAGAAGTCGCGCACCACCGAGCAGCGCTCGCTCTCGGCGAGGCTCTGGATGGCGGCGCCGATATCGTTCGTGGAGCCGCCGGGCCGGATCGCGGCGATGCCGCGCATCATGGCCTCGTAGGTGATGTCGCACAGGCGCGCGCCGCGCGCCGCGGCACCTCGCCGACGAAGATACATCCGGCTCGAATCGCCGTGCCAGCCGTCGAGGATCAGCGTGTAGTCGATGTTGAGGATGTCGCCCTCGCGCAGCGGCTTGTCGTTCGGGATGCCGTGGCAGACGACATGGTTGATCGAGGTGCAGATCGACTTCGTGTAGCCGCGATAGATGCAGCGTCGCCGGATAGGCGCCGTGGTCCATGGCGAACTCGAAGGCCAGCCGGTCGAGGAACTCGGTCGTGACGCCGGGGCGCACGTGTCTCGACGAGGAGGTCGAGCCCTTCGGCCGTGAGGCGGCCGGCCCGGCGCATGCCCTCGAACGCCTCCGGGCCGTGGATCGGAGCCTCGCCGCCGCGCCGGCGATCGAGGAGGGCGATGTCGGTCTGAGTCATGGAGCGTTCCGGTTCGTGGGTCGAATGTAGGGGGCCGGGCAGGCGGCGCAAGCGACGTCGGCAGGGTTGCGGAAGCGGCCCGGGAATGCCAAGAGCGCCGGCTTGGTTGCGCCTCGCGCGCGGGTTCGGTTTGAACGCATGAACGATGCTGCCCCGTTCGGCGCCTATGCGCCCACAGGTCTGGTCCGCTGGGCCATCGAGCGCACGCGCGCGCTGCCGGATTTCTGGGCCGGCGCGGCGTCTGCCTCTGCGTTCTGCGCCGGCTGGCCGCCCGCAGCCTGAACGGCGCCCCGGTCGACGTCGAGCGGCTCGGCGCGCGCATGCGGCTCTACCCCTACAACAACATCTGCGAAAAGAAGGTGCTGTTCACGCCGCAGTTCTTCGATCCCGAAGAACTGGCGCTCCTCGAAACCCGCATCCGGGACGGCTTCACCTTCATCGACGTGGGCTCGAACATCGGCGCCTACGCGCTGTTCGTGGCGTCGCGCGCCGGGCCGGCCGCGCGCATTCTCGCCGTCGAACCGCAGCCGAGAGTCTTCGACCGGCTGGCCTACAACATCCGGCTGAACCCGTTCGGGACCGTCAAGGCCATCGCCTGCGCCATCGCCGACAAGCCGGGCGAACTCACCATGTTCCTGGACCCCAAGAACTCGGGCGA
Organism: uncultured Alphaproteobacteria bacterium; assembly: GCA_963728675.1. Taxonomy (GTDB): domain Bacteria; phylum Pseudomonadota; class Alphaproteobacteria; order Rhizobiales; family Beijerinckiaceae; genus JAJKJG01. The sequence goes on from CAVSLO010000009.1 coordinate 46,027, forward strand.
GTCGAGCGTCAAGATCGTCGCCTCCAGCGAAACGCAGATGGTCCGCGTCCCCGCGACGACGCTTCTCAACCTGATCCGGGACGAAGGGTTTACGCACGTCGACGCCATCAAGCTCGATGTCGAGGGCGCCGAAGACATCATCCTTGAGCCGTTCTTCCGGGATGCGCCGCCCGATCTCCATCCGTCGTTTCTCATCATCGAGGACGGCAGCCGCCAGTGGGAGAGCGATCTGCCGGGCCTGCTCGCGAGCAAGGGATATCGCCTGGTGGTCAAGACGCGGCTGAACTTCTTGTTCGAGCGGGCCTGACACGGGGCATAGGGCGCTTCGCCCCGCCCGTCATTCCCGCAGGCGGAAATCCATGAACGCTTCTTCGCCGTCGCCGGGCCCGGCCCGGCGATCCCGATGCGAGAAGCGCCGCCCTTGTCATGGCGGCGGGGACGAGCCCGGCGACCTCTCCCAAGGGAAGAGGTGGGCGGGTCTCTTCATTCCCCGTCCGACTGCCGCTATATCGGACGAACGGCCCGGCTGGCGGAATTGGGAGACGCAGCAGGTTTAGGTCCTGCCGCCGCGAGGCGTGGGGGTTCGAGTCCCTCGCCGGGCACCACCGCCATTGATCAGCACCGGACCGGGCGCTTCGAACGCTCCGGCGAGCCTCGGCGTCGCCGCGTCAGTTGCCCCGCTCGGCGAGATAGAACTGGATCGGCTGAGGCCGAGCCACGAACCGGATGCGGCGCGCCGGCGCGCGCGGCGCGCGAAGGACGGCCGTCCGCACGTCCGTCGACCGATGCCGCATCCGCGCCCGCGGGGCGGCCAGCCGCGCCGCCGGCCGCGCCTTTGCGCGCGGCGTCTCCCGGACGTGCACAGGGTCAGGCTCGTTCACGGCGGCCGCGGGTCGCGCCTGCGGCGTCTCTGCCGGCGGACCGTCGAGCGCCGCCGCGACCGGCGCGCGGGAGCGGCCGGCGAAGAAGCGGGCGGCGGAGCGGGCGGCGGTGGAGCGGGCGGTTCGGCCGCTGGCGTCACCGAACCTGTCGTGGCGACATCGACGCGGGCCGCAGGCCTGGCGAGCCGCGCCTCCGCCAGCCGCGGCGCCGAGCGGGCGCCCGCCGGAGCCGGCTCGGCCGCGCGCTGCCCCACAGGGGGAACCGCGGCCCGCCAGTCGCGCGTGTAGAACGACGTGACGTAGAACAGCAGCGCGAGGGCGCCGCAGCAGACGCCGATCGTCCTGAGGCGCGATCCCGATCCGGAGGGGTAAGGCGACGGGCTCATGGCGGTCCCAGCTTGGCCGTATACCGCGGGACAACGCCGGGGCGGCGGATCGGTTCCGCCCGACCTGCCGAGGAGCACCGACGCTTCGGATCGGTTAACGACCCCGCGCCGGCTCCGCCTGCCGGCTTGGCCATCCGGCGCTCGCGCCTTATGCAGGGGGCGGACGCCCCCACGAGGCTTTGGACATGGCCGACACCCAATCCCGCCCCGCCCCGACGCGCCGCGCCGTGGCGGCCGGCCTCGCCGCCACGCTCATCCCTCTCCCCCGGACGGTCGGGGCGCAGCCCGTGCGCGAATCGCCCGCCGCGCCGCCGGACGACGCCTGGCGGACGCTCACGGCCGCGCCCGCCACGGCGCGGCTGTTGCCGGAGCCCGCGCCCGAAACCGCGGTCTGGGCCTTCGACGGCCGTCTCCCCGGACCCGTGCTCCGCGTCCGGCACGGCGACGAGGCGCGCGTCCGCCTCGTCAACCGGACCGAGCGGCCGCTGTCCCTGCACTGGCACGGCGTGCGCAACGTCGCCGCCATGGACGGGGTCGGCGGGCTGACGCAGGAGCCGGTCGCGCCGGGAAAAGCTTCGATTACCGCTTCACGCCGCCCGACCCGGCACCTTCCTCGTCCGGCCGCTGCGTGATCGGCGGATCGAGCGAGCCGGCGGGGCGCGGGCTCTCCGCCCTCCTGATCGTGGACGAGCGCGAGCCCGCCAAGGTCGATCGCGACATCGCGCTCGTCGTCGACGACTGGCGCCTCGGCGAGGACGGTGCGCCGGCGCCGTTCGGGGTCCTGGCCGAAGCCTCGACGAGCGGCCGGCTCGGCAACCGGCTCGACGATCAACGCCAAGGCGCGCGCCCGAGACGATCGAGGCCGCGCCGGGATCGCGCCTTCGGCTGCGGCTGGCGAACGCCTGCAACGCCCGCTCGATGCGCATCCGCTTCGACGACATGAAGGTCTATGTGGCGGCGATCGACGGCCAGCCGACCGACACCTTCGAGCCGCTGCGCTCGATCCTGCCGTTCTCGCCGGGAACCCGCTACGACCTCCTGCTCGACATGCCGGGCGAGGCCCGCGGCGCCGGCCGCATCGCGGCGCTCCTCGGCCCCGGCCCCCAAAACACCCCGCTCGTCACCCTCGCCGCCTCCGGCGAGCCTCTCAAGCGCCCGGCCCTGCCGCCGATCGCGCCCCTGCCCGAGAACACGCTGCTGCCGCCCGAGGTCAAGCTCCAGTACGCCGTGCGCCGGGACGCGGTCATCGCCGGCGGCGCGACGCGGGAGCCGGATGGCAAGTTCGCCTTCAAGGGCGATCCGGCGCGGATCTGGACCATCAACGGGGCGAGCGGCGCGGCCGGTTCGCCGCCGCTGTTGAGCGTCAAACGCGGCTCGCCCGTCGTGCTCGCCATCGCCAACCAGACGCCCACGATCCAGCCGATGCACCTGCACGGCCACGCATTCCGGCTGCTGCACGCCCGCGACGACGGCTGGGAGCCCTATTTGCTCGACACCCTGCAGATTCCGGAGAACAAGACCGTCCAGATCGCCTTCATCGCCGACAATCCGGGCAAGTGGGCTTTCGCCTCGACGGTGCTGGAGCGGTTCGACACGGGCCTGTGGACCTGGTTCGAGGTGACGTGAGGCGTCAGGGTCAGTGTAGCCCGAGAAGTTCCCGCAGCACTCCTGGCAGCGCCTCCGGCAAATCCTCGGCGATGAGCCCCGGCCCGAACCGCGCGCCGGCCTCCGCGTGGAGCCAGACGCCCGCCAGGCCGCCTCGAACGGCGGCATGCCCTGCGCGAGCAGGCCGGCGATGATGCCCGACAGCACGTCGCCCGAGCCGGCGGTCGCGAGGTAAGGCGTGCCGTTCTCGTTGATGGCGGCGCGCCCGTCGGGCGCGGCGATCACCGTATCCGGCCCTTTCAGCACCACGACCGCCCTGGATCAGCGCGGCGGCGCGGCGCGCGCGCGCTCGAGCTTCGAGGGCGCGTTCAGGACGGCGTCCTCCCCGGCGAACAGGCGCGCGAACTCGCCCTCGTGCGGCGTCAGCACGACGCCGGGCGCGCCGACCTGCGCCTGCCCGCACGCGGCGAGCGCGGCTGCATCGCCCGCAAAGCTCGTCAGCGCGTCGGCGTCGAGCACCGTCGCGCGGTTCGCGCCGCAGCGCCGCGCGCCGCCATCGCGCGCGTCGCGGCGCCGACCCCGAGCGCCGGCCCGAGCGCGACGGCGTTGAAGCGCGCGTCGGCCAGAAGCGCGCGCAGGTCCGACGGACCGTCGCAGCGGCGCAGCATGACGGCGGTGAGGTGCGCGGCGTTGACGGCCAGCGCCTCGGCCGGCGAGGCGACCGTGACGAGCCCCGCGCCGACCCGCAGCGCGCCGCGCGCGGCGAGCCGCGCCGCGCCGGTGTGCGCCGCGCCGCCGGAGACGACGAGCGGCGTGGCCGCGCGCGTATTTGTGCGCCTCCAGCCCCGGACGCGGAAAGGCCGCGCGCCACAGATCGCGGGCGCGTTGGCGAAGGTCGTTCGCGCCGAGCGCCGCGATGGTCGCGTCGGCGATGCCGATGTCGGCGACCGCGACGCGGGCCGCAATGCGCGCGCCCGGGCAGCAGCAGGTGGCCGGGCTTGCGCCGCGCGAAGGTCACGGTCCGGGCCGCCCGGACCGCGGCGCCGCGCACCTGCGCCCGTGTCGCCGTCGATGCCGGAGGGGATGTCGACGGCGAGGATCGGCCGGCCCGGCGGCGTTGATGCGCTCGACCGCGCGCGCGCGCCGCGCCGTCGAGGTCGCGCGCCAGGCCCGCGCCGAACAGGGCGTCGACGATCAGATCGGCTTCATCGGGCCGGACGAGCCGCAGACGGTCGCCGACCGGGCCGCGTCCAGTCGCGCGGCCGCCAGGGCGGCGTCGCCTCCAGGCGCTCGCGCGCGTATCCCAGAAGCAGCGAGGGACGACGGCATGGCCGCGCTCGGCCAGGAGACGCGCGGCGCACGAAGCCGTCGCCGCCGTTGTTGCCGGGGCCGCACAGCGACGAGGACGCGGCGACCCGGTCCCGGCCATGGCCCCGGCCGCGTCCGGCGACGGCCGCGCCGGCGCGCACCATCAGCTCATAGCCGGGCGTCCCGGCCGCGATCGTGCGCGCGTCGGCCTCGCGCATCTCCCCGGTGGTCAGAAGCTGACGGTTCATTCGTCACTCAAGCCGGGTCGATGGCCACCCGAGGCGGTTGCCGAACCGCAGGAGCGGCCAGCGCTCGCTTTTTATGCAACATCTGCTCATCTTCTTAGCCAATCTCAGTGCCCGGCGACGCCGAATTCGCGCATGGAACCCGGTCGGCTTGGTGCTAAGAGCGGCCGCGCGTCCGAGAGGCGGACGTGTCGACGGGACAGGCGGGACCGACGATGAAGAAGATCGAAGCCATCATCAAGCCGTTCAAGCTCGACGAGGTGAAGGAGGCGCTGCAGGAGGTCGGGCTCCAGGGCATCACCGTGATCGAGGCGAAGGGCTTCGGCCGCCAGAAGGGCCACACCGAGCTCTACCGCGGCGCCGAATACGTCGTCGACTTCCTGCCCAAGGTGAAGATCGAGATCGTCGTCGCCGACGACATGGTCGAGGGCGCCGTCGAGGCGATCCGCAAGGCGGCCCAGACCGGCCGCATCGGCGACGGCAAGATTTTCGTCTCGACCGTCGAGGAAGCGATCCGCATCCGCACCGGCGAGACCGGGCCCGACGCGATCTGACCGCTCGGACTTCCGCAACGCCGCAGCCGTCACGGCCGCGGCCATTCCATATGAGGGCAGAAGAGGACCGCCATAATGAAGACCGCCAACGACGTGCTCAAGGCGATCAAGGACAACGACGTCAAATACGTCGACTTCCGCTTCACCGATCCGCGCGGCAAGTGGCAGCACGTCACCTTCGACGTCTCGATCGTCGACGAGGACATCTTCGCCGACGGCACCATGTTCGACGGCTCGTCGATCGCCGGCTGGAAGGCGATCAACGAGTCCGACATGACCCTGATGCCGGACCCGGCAACGGCCTGCATGGACCCGTTCTTCTCGGCCGCCACGATGTCGATCGTCTGCGACATCCTCGAGCCGGCGACCGGCGAGCCCTACAGCCGCGACCCGCGCGGCATCGCCAAGAAGGCCGAGGCCTACCTGAAGTCCACCGGCGTCGGCGACACGTCTTCTTCGGCCCCGAGGCCGAGTTCTTCGTCTTCGACGACGTGCGGTTCACGGCCGATCCGTACAACACCGGCTTCCAGCTCGACTCCACCGAGCTGCCGACCAACGGCGACACGGAATACGAGGGCGGCAACCTCGGCCACCGCGTCCAGACCAAGGGCGGCTACTTCCCGGTCCCGCCGCAGGACTCGGCGCAGGACATGCGCGGCGAGATGCTGGCCGCCATGGCGGCGATGGGCGTCAAGGTCGAGAAGCACCACCACGAGGTGGCCTCCGCCCAGCACGAGCTCGGCATGAAGTTCGACACCCTGACGCTGATGGCCGACCACCTGCAGATCTACAAGTACTGCATCCACAACGTCGCCCACACCTACGGCAAGACGGCGACCTTCATGCCGAAGCCGATCTTCGGCGACAACGGCTCGGGCATGCACGTGCACCAGTCGATCTGGAAGGGCGGCAAGCCGCTCTTCGCCGGCAACAAGTACGCCGACCTGTCAGCCAGGAGTGCCTCTGGTACATCGGCGGCATCATCAAGCACGCCAAGGCGCTCAACGCCTTCACCAACCCGTCGACCAACTCCTACAAGCGCCTGGTGCCGGGCTACGAGGCGCCGGTGCTGCTGGCCTATTCGGCCCGCAACCGCTCGGCCTCGTGCCGCATCCCGTGGACGACCTCGCCCGAAGGCCAAGCGCGTCGAAGTCCGCTTCCCCGACCCGGCCGCCAACCCCTACCTCGCCTTCGCGGCGATGCTGATGGCCGGCCTCGACGGCATCCAGAACAAGATCGATCCCGGCCAGGCCATGGACAAGGATCTCTACGACCTGCCGCCGCGGGAGCTGAAGAAGATCCCGACCGTCTGCGGCTCGCTGCGCGAGGCGCTCGACAACCTCGACAAGGACCGCGCCTTCCTGAAGGCCGGCGGCGTGTTCAACGACGACTTCATCGACAGCTACATCGAGCTGAAGATGGCCGAGGTCGCGCGCTTCGAGATGACGCCGCACCCGGTCGAGTTCGACATGTACTATTCGACTTGAAGCGCCGAGCGGGTGTTCCTCCAAGTCCGTCCTGAGTGGTCACTGCGCCGGAGCCCAAAAGGCTCCGGCTTTTTTGTCGCCCTTTTTGCGATGGCTGCTCCTCGATTTTCTGGACAACCGTTCGCGTCCGATTGATCCTGCAAGTTGCAATCTGATTCGCTTTGTATGACATGAGGTTGCGATGTTTGGGTCGGATATGCTGGAGGTCGGGGTCGGCCTTGGCCTGCTCTTCCTGCTCATGAGTTTGATATGCACCGCGGTCAGGGAAGCCATCGAAGGGATCCTGAAAAGCCGCGCGAAAGATCTCGAACAGGGGATTCGCGGACTCCTGAAGGATGAAGAAGGCGCCGGACTCACCAAAGACCTATTCGACCATCCTCTCCTCTATGGTCTCTTCAACGGTTCTTACAATCCAAAAGATCTCAGTAGAAATCCGATACGTTCAAAGAGGATGGGGCTCATCGCCGGCCGCAAGCTGCCCTCCTACATCCCAGCATCTCTGTTTGCCGAAGCGCTGCTGGATCGCGTGGTGCGTGGCCCGGTTTCGGTCGACAATAAGGCGGGCGCGAACGCCGGTCAGGGCGCGAACGCCGGTCAGGGCGCGGGCGTGGTTATCTCGATCGAGAGCTTGCGGGCTTCGGCCGCAACCATTCAGAATGACCACGTCCAACGCGCCGTGCTGTCCGCCATCGACATGGCGCAGGGGGATTTGGACAAGGTAAGAGCCAACATTGAAAACTGGTATAATGGAACGATGGACCGCGTGTCCGGGTGGTACAGGCGGCGGACACAAACAATCCTGTTCTTCATCGGGCTGGGCGCTGCCGCCGCGTTGAATGTCGATGCAATCACGATTGCGAAACGACTGAATAACGATAAGGCGCTGCGCCAAGCGGCAGTCGCGCAGGCAGGAGCTGTTGTTAGAGGTCAGGGCGCCAACGGTCAGGGCGCCAACGGTCAGGGCGCGAACGCCGGTCAGGGCGCGAACGCCGGTCAGGGCGCGAACGGTCAGGGCGCTCTCAAAACCCCCATCGAGAGCCTCCAGGAGCGAACGTATACGCAGTTGCGCACCAACCTGGACGAGATCGGCTTCCCGGTTGGCTGGTACGTGAAAGGCTCTCCGTGGAAGGACTGGAGTAACTTCAGGCTTGTCCCGGCTCCACAAGCCTGCGGCAGGCCGGAAGCCGACCAAAACGGGAGACCGGCGGCTACGGCGCCCGACGAGTGCAAGAATTTTCGCCCCCCCGGACTCACTGAGTGGATCGAGATCGGGCTCGGCTGGCTCGTCACAGCGCTCGCCATCATGCTCGGGGCGCCGTTCTGGTTCGATGTCTTGAACAAGTTCGTTGTCGTCCGCTCGACGGTGAAACCGCACGAGAAGAGCCCGGAAGAGGCGTCGGAGGATCGGCAAGAGCGCTTGGCCGCGCCTCAGCGAGAGGCAGGAGCCGGTTAGAAAGCGAGCCCGGCCGTCTCCCGTAATCCTCCCTGATTGGTGGAGCGCCAGGCTCTCGACCTCCGGCCTGTGTTGGCGCGGCCTTTGCTTCGCAGGTGCGAGATGCCTCTGTCGGACGTTCCAGGATCAAGCGTTCAGGCAACCTGAGCAACTCTTGAAGGCCGCGATGGACCCGAACGACGACCTTGAGAAAACCGCACTGCGCGCCGCCCAGGCCGACCTCAGACGCTTCCTGGTCGATTTGATCAAGGCCGCTCTCGTTTCGATCGATGAGGCCGCCGTCACCCGCTGGCGCGAGGACGCCATGACGCTTCGCGAGGGGCTGAGGAGCCGCCTGGCCTTGCTGGCTGACCACGCCGTCCACCTCGACGCCCTGTGGGTCCAGGCCCGACACGAGGCCCAGAACGACGGGTTGGTTCGGGCCGAGGAGAACGTGAAGCCTATTCTGCAGTCAAAATGCCTCTTCACCCTGCCCGAGTTGATGGCTCCGGACTTCAGCTTCGAGGCCGCGGCGGCGCGGATCAGGATCTCCACCGCCACGGGTTGATGTCCGCTCGCGCGCCCTGTCCGAGCGTACCCGTTTTTGGAGCCTTTTCTTGGACCCATAGACCTCCGGCCACAGAGGCGCTTCCACGGGCGCTTCACGGGCGCTTCCACGCTGGTGACCGCTCCGGTCCGGTGCGCTGGGAACGATGGCGTTGTCGCGCCCTCCGTTCAGACCTGCTCGTCAGGCTCGCCGTCCGGGGGAACTTCGGCAAAGCTCAAGCGCATCGTCGCCTTGAAGCCGGTGCCGCCGACCTCGAACTCCCACTTGTCGGGAGCGACTCGCCGCATCGACGGATCAGGATGGGTGAACTGCTCCTTGTTGTGCAGTTCAATGGCCTGCAATGTGGAGAGATCGGCGATGTCGCCGAACACGGCCCTGACATAATACTGCTTGCGGAACACGACATTGTCGGAAAAGCCCAGACCGAACAGATCGCGCTCGCCCACGTAGAAATCGAGCCGCATGACGATGTCCGGCGGATCGCCGTCCTGCGCGCCGCCATCCCTATTCTGCGGGTTGTCCGTTCCCAGCGTTTTGGCCGTCGTGTCGAGCCAGCCCTCCCAGACAAGGCCGGGTTCTTCGCGCGCCCATCCGAAGGCGAGGTCCGGATCGCTGAAGTCCGGCGTGCTGAAGGGGCCGTAGCAGTTCTCGGCTTCGGCGCTCTGGTGGAACAGATCGAAGTCGACCCCCCGCGGCTTGATGCTGACGCCAAAGAAGAACTCGCTCTTGCCGATGAGATCAAAGCCGCGCGTCACCTTCGCCTTCACGAGGTGGAGCCGCACGCGGATGTTGCCGAAGAAGAAGCGGGTGGCGATCTCGAACGCTTCGCGCGAGGTGACGAGCGAATCCGGGCCGCCGTGACACTTATGGACGAAGGTGCGCGGCGCGCCGGGCAATTGCGCGAACTCCTGTTTCACCAAGCCGTCGCTGCGGTTGTAGTTGGGCCCGAACTCGCCCCCAACCGAGAAGACCCGGTTGAGCCAGCTCGCGACCACCGGACCGTAAGTCCGGTAATTGGTCCCGACCACCGTGAGCACGCGGGAGGGCGGGAAGAACTCCTCGAATTTTTTCCACCCCGCCGGGTTCTCTCCATTGTCCTGGATGTCCGGATTGAAATGCTCCAGTTCCTTTTCCGCGCCGATCGGAAGCCAGTTCTTGAACACCTGGAACGAGATTCCTTTGTGCGGCGTGCCGAGCGTGACGATCTTGTTGATGTGCTCCGCCGCTTTCCGACCCTTCGCCGGATAGGTTCTTTGCACGGCCTCCCGGACGATCAGACCGCCCATGGAATGGGCGATGACGTTTACCTTCGGCCTGGCCTTGAGCTGATAGCTGGGATCGAACTTGGGCTTGCACTCGGCGAGCGCACGGATGAAGTCGATCAACTGGACCAGCATCTCGCCGTAGATCGGGAAACTCCGATCGTTGAGGTCGTAATAGCGGAAGACCCAGAGCATCTGGAGCGGATCGTTCTTTGCCCGCAGAAGACTGACGGCCATCCCCGGATCAATGACGACCTTGCTTCCCGAAAAGAATTTCGGATCGAGATCCGAGAGCTGCTCCGCAACGGCCGCACTGGCCTTCTGAACCTCGCCATAATAGCCGACGACGTTGGTTGCATCCTGATAGCGCCAGCGGGATTTCATGAAGCGGAGGGTGAGGCCCTCGTAGATGTAGTTTTCCCCGCGCTTCTGCGGATACACCGTCCCGTCGTTGAAGCCCTGGTAGGCGATCTTCTTTTCGTCTTCGACCCCAAGCCCGCCAAACCCCCTGATGAGAATGATCGGCTGCGGGCCGCGAGTCGGAACGGCGGAATCGGACGAATGCTTGTCGGTCATTGGTTCCCTCCTCAGCACGACCAGACTGCACACGGATGGCGCGTATAGAAGCATGGCTTTAACCGCCGCGCGAGTGGTTTGTCCGGGAAGCGCTGCCCGTGGCCCAGGAGATTCCGATCCGGCTCGATCAGCCGCCGGCGGACGGCTGCGCCAAGGCCGATGGTTGCTTCCTGGCCTTTTCTCACCACCTAATGACCTGTCCGACTCGGCTGTCCGGCGCGCATCTGTGCGATCTCTCGGGCCGGTCGGGAGCGAGTCGCTTCTTGGCCAGACGTTCCAAAGCCGCCCCTAACGCGCCCGCCCTCCCCTCCCGGGAGGATATCGTCGCCTTCATCGCCGACGCCAACGGCAAGGTCGGCAAGCGCGAGATCGCGCGCGCCTTCGGCATCCAGGGCGGCGACCGCATCTGGCTGAAGCAGATGCTAAGATCGCTGGAAGGACCGAGGGCGTGGTCGACCGCCGCCGCAAGGGCGTCCACAAGGCCGGCCAACTGCCGCCGGTCGTGCTGGCCGACATCGACGGGCCGCGACCGCGACGGCGAGCTTTTTGGCGAGCCGGAGGAGTGGGACGCCGACGAGCACGGCCCCACGCCGAAGATCATCGTGACGCTGCCGCGCAAGCCGCGTCCGGGCGCGCCCACGCCCGGCGTCGGCGACCGCGTGCTGCTGCGGGTCGAGAAACTGACCGACGGCGACGGGCTACGCCTATGCCGGGCGGGTCATCAAAAGTCATCGGCAAGCAGAAGGCGCAGGTCGCTCGGCATTTTTCGCGCGCTGCCGGACGGCGGCGGGCGGATCGTGCCGGTCGAGAAGAAGGCGCAGGGGCGCGAGTTCCTCGATCAGCCGCCGGCGACGAGGGCGAGGCGCAGGACGGCGATCTCGTCGCGGCCACGACCACGAAGGACGGCCGCTACGGCCTGCCCCACGCCAAGGTGCGCGAGCGGCTGGGCTCGCTCAAGTCGGAGAAGGCGGTCAGCCTGATCGCCATCCACGCCCACGCCATCCCGCACGTGTTCCCGCCGGACGCGCTGGCGGAGGCCGAGGCCGCGAAGCCCGCCACGCTCGCAGGACCGCGAGGACTGGCGCGACGCTGCCCCTCGTCACCATCGATCCGGCCGACGCCAAGGACCATGACGACGCCGTCCATGCCGCGCCGGACGAGGATCCCGAGCAACCCCGGCGGCTTCATCGTCACGGTCGCCATCGCCGACGTCGCGGCCTACGTGCGGCCCGGCTCGGCGCTCGACCGCGAGGCGCTGGAGCGCGGCAACTCGGTCTATTTCCCCGACCGGGTCGTGCCGATGCTGCCGGAGCGCATCTCGAACGATCTCTGCTCGCTGCGCCCGCGCGAGGACCGCCCGGCGCTCGCCGTGCGCATGATGATCGGCGCCGACGGGCGCAAGAAGCGCCACGCGCTTCCACCGCGTCATGATGCGCTCGGCGGCGAAGCTGTCCTACGCGCAGGCGCAGGCCGCCATCGACGGGCGGCCGGACGACGACGACCGGCCCGCTCCTCGAGCCGGTGCTGAAGCCCGCTCTGGGCCGCCTACGCGCTGCGTGAAGCGGGCGCGCGACGTCCGCGAGCCGCTCGATCTCGACCTGCCCGAGCGCAAGATCCTGCTCAAGCCCGACGGCACGGTCGACCGGGTGCTGGTGCCGGAGCGCCTCGACGCGCACCGGCTGATCGAGGAGTTCATGATCCTCGCCAACGTCGCCGCCGCCGAGACGCTGGAGAAGGCGCAGCTCGCCGCTGATCTACCGCGTCCACGACGAGCCCTCGCTGGAGAAGATGCGGGCGCTTAGGCGAGGTTCTGGCCTCGATCGGCATCAAGCTGCCGAAGGAGGGCGCGCTGCAAGCCGGCGCTGTTCAACCGCATCCTCGCGAACGTCGACGGGCACGCGAGCACCAGGCCTTCATCAACGAGGTGGTGCTGCGCTCGCAGGCGCAGGCCGAATACGCGGCCGAGAATTACGGCCATTTCGGCCTCAACCTGCGCCGCTACGCCCATTTCACCTCGCCGATCCGCCGCTACGCCGACCTCATCGTGCATCGCGCCCTGATCCGGGCGTTGAAGCTCGGCGACGACGGCCTGCCGGCCGACATCACGCCGCGAGCGAGCTGGCCGAGATCGGCGCGCGCATCTCGGCCGCCGAGCGCCGCGCCATGGCGGCCGAGCGCGAGACGATCGACCGCCTCATCGCCCACTACCTCGCCGACCGCATCGGCGCGACCTTCGAGGGCCGGATCTCCGGCGTGACCCGGGCGGGGCTGTTCGTCAAGCTCGCCGAGACCGGCGCGGACGGCTTCGTGCCGGCCGCGACCGATCGGGGCCGATTACTACCGCTACGACGAAGGCACGCACGCCATGATCGGCGAGCGCACCGGCGAGACCTACCGGCTCGGCGACCGCGTCGAGGTCAAGCTGGTCGAGGCGGCGCCGGTCGCCGGCGCGCTGCGCTTCGAGCTCGTCTCCGAAGGACGCCTCGCCGGCCGCGGCGAACCGGCGCAAGGGCGGCCGGCACGGACGCACACGCCGCCGCACGACGCCGCGCCTCGCGTCCAGCGCCGCGACGCAAGCAGCCGTGGCCCAGAAGGAGCCGGCATGGACTCCGGCTGGACGAGTCAGCGGTTCCAAGCCGGACGCCGTGCCGGCCTTGCAGGCCGTGCGGCGCGGCGCTCCTGGGCCGCTGCCCGGCTTGCGGCCAGGGGCGGCTGTTCGGCCGCTTCCTGAAGGTCGGCGGACCATTGCGATGCCTGCGGGCCGAGCGTTCCACCACCACCGCGCCGACGACTTGCCGCCCTACATCGTCATCATCATCGTCGGGCACGTGGTCGGCTACGGCATCTACACGGCCGAGACCCGGTTCGAGGACGTGCCGCTCTGGTTCCACTGACAGCCTGGCCGGCGCTTGACGCTCGTGCTCTGCCTCGCGCTGCTGCAGCCGGTGAAGGGCGCCGTCGTCGGCCTGCAATACGCGCTTGCGCATGCACGGCTTCGGCGCCGCCGAGGCGACGAAGCCGCCGGACGACGGGCGAGGACAGTCATTGAGCGAGGCCTGGCAAGAGACCATCGAACAGCACCTCGGCCCCACCCTCAAGGGCGAGCGGCGCTACGCGGGCCTGCGCCCGAAGGACGCCGCCACGCTCATCATCATCGACCGCGAGGGGACGCTGCCGAAGGTGCTGATGGGCCGGCGGCATCCGGGCCACACTTCATGCCGGGCAAATTCGTGTTTCCGGGCGGGCGCATCGAGCCTCGGCGACCGCGCATGCCCGCGGCGGGCGCGCTTCACCCGCGCGCCGAGGCCGCGCTCGCGGCGCGCGTGACGCGCGCGCCTCGGCGCGCCGCGGCCGCGCGCTGGCGCTCGCCGCCATCCGCGAGACCTATCGAGGAGACCGGCCTGCTGCTCGGCGACAAACGAGCACGGCGCCCGGGGCGCGTGCCGGACGGCTCCTGGACGGCTTTCGCGACCGCGGCGTCTCCCCGGACCTCGAGCGCGCTGCATTTCGTCGCCCGCGCGATCACCCCGCCAGGGCGGCCGCGGCGCTTCGATACCCGCTTCTTCGCCCTCGACCGCTCCCTCATCGCCGGCGAGGTGGAGGGCGTCACCGGGCCGGAGTGCGAACTGACGAACTCGCCTGGGTCAGCCTCGCCGAGGCGCGGCGGCTCGATCTGCCCCCGCATCACCCGACGTGATGCTGGAGGAACTCGACCATCGCCTCGCGAGCGGGTTCGCGCACGAGTTGCCCGTGCCGTTCTACTCCTTCCGCCACGGCCGCTTCGTGCGCGAGCTGTTGTAACGTTCGCTCTCAGCGGATGCCGGAGATTTCGCCCGCCGCCGCGGCCCCTTGCGCCCGTTTCGACCGCGAAGGAATCGCCGCCATCGCGGCCGCGATCGCCTGCGTGACCGCCGTCGGCATCGGCCTCAGCCTCTCGGTCCCGCTGCTGTCGCTCGAAATGGAGCGCATGGGCGTGTCGGGCGCGATGATCGGCCTCAACACCGCGCTCTCGGGCGCAGCCTGCATCGCCGTCGTGCCGTTCGTGCCGCGGCTGGCCGCGCGGCTCGGCGTGCTTCCCCTGCTATGGCTGGCGATCGCCGTCGCGATCGTCGCCTTTCTCGGCTTCAAACTCTTTTTCGACTTTTCCTGGTGGTTCCCGCTGCGCTTCCTGTTCGCGGCGGCGTTCGGGACCCTGTTCGTCCTCTCGGAGTACTGGATCAACGCCGCCGCGCCGCCCCATCGGCGTGGGCTCGTCATGGGCATCTACGCCACCGTCCTCGCGCTCGGCTTCGCCATCGGCCCGGCGGCGCTGAAAGTCGTCGGCACGAGCGGCTGGCCGCCGTATCTCACGGGCGCCGCCCTCTATGCGCTGGCCGCCCTCCCCCTCCTGGCGGCGCGGGGCCTCTCCCCGGCGCTGGACGGCCGCGCCACGCGGAGCGTTCTCTCGTTCATTCTCGCGGCCCCGATCGCAACGCTCGCGGCGCTGGTGTTCGGCGCGGCCGAGACCGGCGGCTTCGCGCTCCTGCCCGTCTACGGCCTGCGGATCGGCTTTGAGCCGGACAGCGCGGCGTTCCTGGTCAGCGTGCTGGCGCTCGGCACGATGGCGTTCCAGATCCCGATCGGCCTCCTGTCCGACCGGATCGATCGCCGCTTCATGCTGCTCGCCGCCGGCCTCGCCGGAATCGTGGGCGCGGCGCTGATCCCGTTCGCGGCTGGACGCGGCTGGGCTTTTTACGCGACGCTGTTCGTCTGGAGCGGCCTGATCGGGACGCTTTACACCGTCGGCCTCGCGCACCTTGGGGCGCGGTTCACGGGCGCGGACCTCGCCAGCGCCAACGCGGCCTTCGTCATTCTCTACAACGCCGGTCTCGCCCTCGGCCCGCCCGTGGTCGGCGGCGGCATGGACCTTTTCCCGCCGCACGGTTTTGCGTGGTCATTGGCCGCGTTCTTCGCGTTTTACACGGCCGTCGTGATTTGGCGGATGGGGCGCGACGCAGGGCAACGAGTTCAGGTTAACGGATTTGGTTGGGATGCTTCCCATCGCGCTCCGAGGAGCGTTTCCTGGACGGAATAATGGCATTTCGGAGCAGGATCGCACAACCGTTGCGGGTCCAGATCTTCGGAGCACATCCAAAAGCACCAACGACACCCTCCGCCATCGAGGTCCGTTAACCTGAACTCGTTGCCCTCGCGACCAGCCCACGCCTTGACGCGGCGGGGTCGATCGGGCATGGGAACGGTCCTGTTTTTCGGCCGGGCTTGCCCGGCTCTTCGCGTTTCGGCGTGAGCCGACGCAGCAACGACGAGGCGCCGCCATGGCCAAAGCCACCACGATCAAAGTCAAGCTCGTCTCGACCGCCGACACCGGCTATTTTTACGTGACGAAGAAGAACTCGCGCACGATGACCGAAAAACTCGCGATGAAGAAGTACGACCCGGTCGCGAAAAAGCACGTCGAATTCAAGGAAGCCAAGATCAAGTAGGGTTCGGACCCTGAACAGGGGGTTGCGGAGCGTCTTGATTCAGGGCTGCCGAGGGGAGCGCCCGGCATCGGGTCGGCGCTGAAGTCCGACGGGCGTTGGATCGACGCCCCGAGCGGTTACGGACCACGCGCAAATCCCGCCTGGGCCGCGATGGACGCCCCAGGCGTCAAGCCCTTTGCTTTGCTCTGTCCGCGCCGACAGGCGCGAGAGCGGCGGCTGACGCCTCCGCGTCATCGCCGCACCGAGGGCGCCGCCGCCCGCGTCTCTCAATCCGAAGCCCGCGCCCTCAGCAGCGCACGACGCGGGGCTGGCCGTAGCGGTTGTAAATCACGCGGCCGTAATAATCCGTCCGGTAGCAATAGCCGGGTCGGCCCGGCGCCGTCACCAGCGCCCCGATCGCGCCGCCTGCGACGGCGCCGATCGGGCCGGCGACGACGGCGCCCGCCGCCACGCCGGCGGCCGTGCCGGCGGTCTGCTGGGGCGACGAGCAGGCGGCGAGCGAGACGCCTGTCAGGACAAGAACGGCGAGCGTGCGCATGGAAAACCTCCGAATTGCCGGTGGGCGTTGGTTCAGTCGTGGCCCATGCCGCCGGATGGCGCAACGGGCGAACGCGCCCGCGCCCTAACCGTGCGCCAGAGCGTTGCCGATCGGGAACGGTTCATCCGGCGTGACGGCGCCTTCAATCGCGTCGAGGGCCAGAAAGCGTTCGCGCACGCGCTCGAGGCCGCTCGTCAGGCTCAACACCTCCGCCGCCATCGCTTCATGGAGGGCGGCGGCGGCGGACGGGAACTCTTCCAGAACCCGGCGCATCAGCGCCGGCGAAATCCGCAGCACGGCCGCGCGCCCGCGCGCCGTGGCGGTCGCGGGGCGAACCGTCCGGATGAACAAGGCCGTTCGGCCGATCACCGCGCCGGGCTCGGCGACGAAAACCGGCGACCCGTCGCCGGCGTCGAGCGCGACGGCGCCGTCCGTCACCACGTAGCCGCCATCCGAGCGGTCTCCCTTGCGGAAGAGGACGCCGCCGTCGTGCACCAGGCGGGTTTCGGCCGCGAAGGCCAAGAGGCGCAGCGGCTGGTGGTCCAAAAGGCTGAACAGCGGCGCGCCGGCCAGAACGGCGATATCGGTCTCAAGAGCCATGCGGCAGGGTCCCGTTCAGGGCGTCGGCATATCGGATGCGGGTTCGCGTCAGGGCAGCAGTTTGTAGCCGCCGGGCTCGGTCACGAGAATGCGGGCGCTCGCCGGATCGGTCTCGATCTTCTGCCGCAGGCGGTAGACGTGGGTTTCCAGGGTATGGGTCGTGACGTTGGCGTTGTAGCCCCAGACCTCCTGCAAGAGCACGTCGCGGCTGACCACGCGCTGCCCGGCCCGGTAAAGATAGCGCAGGATCGCCGTCTCCTTCTCGGTCAGCTTCAGCTTCGAGCCTTTCTCGTGAACCAAAAGCTTGGCGCCGGGCCGGAACGTGTAGGGCCCGATCTGGAGGATGGCGTCCTCGCTGGCCTCGTATTGCCTGAGCTGCGCCCGGATGCGCGCCAGCAGCACCGCGAACTTGAACGGCTTCGCCACATAGTCGTTGGCGCCGGCCTCGAGCCCCAGCACGGTGTCGGCGTCGCCGCCTTGCGCGGTCAGCATGATGATCGGCCCGCGAAACCCGTTGCGGCGCATGGCTCTGACGGCTTCGCGCCCGTCCATGTCCGGCAGGCCGACATCCATGATGGCGAGGTCGATCCGCTCGCTCCGCACCCGCGCCATCGCCTCGCCCGCCGTGCCGGCGGACGCGACCTCGAATTCGTCGTAGAGGCCGAGCTGTTCGCAAAGGGTGTCGCGCAAATCCCGATCGTCGTCGACGACAAGGAGGCGGCTCGCATTGGACATGGCGGGATCGACCTTGCGCAGGAACGCCGGAATCGTGGGGTTCAGTCACTCTCGGGCGATGGGACCACATGTTCGCCCGCGGCGAACGGAGCAGCGCGTTTTCCATACAGAGCGAACCCGCTCTAGCCCAGTCATCCGCCCCTTGACAACACGCGCCGGCTTGAGGCCCGTGCTTCGCCCGTGAACCGCGCGGCCCTTGATCTCATCCGCGTCCGTCGCTCCCCGATCGATCCGCGGCGCGGCGTCCTCGTCGCGGGTCCGCTCGCGCTGCCCTGCGCCCTGGGACGCGCGGGCGTGACGCACGCGAAGCGGGAAGGCGACGGCGCCTCGCCCGCCGGGCGCTTCCGCCTGCTCGGGGCCTTCTACCGCGCGGACCGCCTGCCCCGCCCGCGCACCCGGCTGCCCGTGCGGGCGCTTCGGCCCACCGACGGCTGGTGCGACGATCCGGGCGATCGGCGCTACAACCGGCCCGTCCGGTTGCCTTACGGCGCGCGCCATGAGCGGATGTGGCGCGACGACCATGTCTACGACGTGGTGATCGACATCGCCTGGAATCGCGGCCCGATCGTGCGCGGGCGCGGCAGCGCGATCTTTCTGCACCTGGCGCGGCCCGGCTTCTCGCCGACCGAGGGCTGCGTGGCGGTCGAGCCGCGAAAGATCGCGCGCCTGCTGGAGCGGCTCGGGCCGCGAACGCGGATCGAGATCGTGGGGTGAAGCGGGCCGTGGGAGCGGCGTCGGCCGCAAACGAAGCGCCCCGGCCAAGCGGCGCAGGGCGAAGGCGTTTCCAGGTTGTATTCTTTATTTGGGCACGGGCGGGGTTGTCCCGCTTCGGGTCGCTCGCCGGCGAAGGTGATCAGGCTTGCCGGCTGAGGCACATGACCGATGGGAGAGAGCTTACACGACGCAGGGCCCGAGTCTGTATCCGAAAGGGCACAGCTTGGCGGAACCTCACAAAATTCTCGTTGCAACGCATCGGCGCTTTCGTCACCTTGCCCGCGACAGGCCCATCATCTTTGAGAGCGCCGATGCGCTTCGCCGCACGCCTGCTGCTGCTCACCGGATCGGCCGCGATGGCGATCGCGCCTGCGGCGCCGTCGCGCGCGCAGTTCGCGACCCCGGAGGCTGTGGTTCTGGCGGTGTACGCGCACTACGGGGTCGGCCAGAACGAAATGCGCGGCTTCCCGTCCGACCGAAGCGCCGTCAAGCGCTTCCTCGACGCCAGTCTCTTGAGCGGCTGGGACCGCGCTCACCAGGCGTCCGAGGCCGCGTTGGACTACGATTACTTCATTCAAGGCCAGGACTGGGCGCTCACCCCGGTCCAGGTCTCTCGGCACGGCGAGAATCACGGCAAGGCCGTGGTGCGCGCGCGGCTCAAGAATTTCGCCAACCCGGTCGTGATCGACTTCGAGCTGATCCGCAATGCTGACGGCTGGCGCATCTACGACGCCAAAGCCAAGGGCGACGCCTCCTTGCGGCAACGCCTCAAGGTCAGCCGGTGAGCCGGCCACGGGACGCAGCATCGGCCTGCTCGCGTTGTCCGAAGATCGCGCTCCCGATCCGGACGTGCGTGGCGCCGAGCTGGATCGCGGCCTCGTAATCGGCGCTCATGCCCATCGAGAGCCGCGTCAGCCCGTTGCGCGCCGCGATCTTGGCGAGGAGCGCGAAATGCGGCGAGGGCGGCTCGTCGGCGGGCGGGATGCCCATCAGCCCTTCGACCCGGAGCCCCCATTCGTCGCGGCAGCGCGCGAGAAAAGCATCGGCTCCCTGCGGCGGCACGCCGCCCTTTTGCGGCTCCTCGCCGGTGTTGACCTGGACGAAGAGCCGGGGGGCGCGTCCGCGCTTGTCGATTTCCTTCGCCAGCGCCTGCGCCAGCGAGGGCCGGTCGAGCGAGTGGATGGCGTCGAACAACCGCACGGCCTCGGACGCCTTGTTGGATTGCAGCGGGCCGATGAAGTGCAACTCCGCATCGGGGTAGCGCTCGCGCAAGCGCGGCCACTTGGCCTTGGCCTCCTGGACATAGTTCTCGCCGTACGCGCGCTGCCCGGCGGCCAGCGCCGGCTCGATCGCCTCGACCGGAACAGTCTTGGAGACCGCGACCAGCGTGATGTCCTCCGGGCCGCGCCCGACATCCCGCGCCGCGCGGGCGATGGCGGCGCGGATGGAGGAGAGGCGGGCGACGGTCTCGTCGGGGCTGTTCATCGTGTTTCGGCCGGTCGGAGGGGAAGCTCAGCCGTGTGGCGCGCGGCCGTGCGGATCGTCGCGCAAGCCGTCATGGCGGGTCAGGCGCCCGACCCGCCGTGATAAGCCTCGTTGAGAGCGTCGAGATCGAGCTTGGTCATCTGCATCAGCGCCCGCATGACGCGCTCAGACCTGGCCGGGTCGGCGTCCTGCAGCATGGCGCCGAGCGTCTTGGGCACGATCTGCCAGGAGACGCCGAACCGATCCGTCAGCCAGCCGCATCGTCCCGGCTGGCCGCCCTCCGACAGCCCGTCCCAGAACCGGTCCACCTCGGCCTGGTCCGCGCATGTCACGAAGAGCGAAATGGCGGGGGAAAAGGTGAAGTGCGGGCCGCCGTTGAGGGCGATGAAATCCTGGCCCGCGAGCGTGAAGGTCGCGCTCAGCACGCTTCCCTTCGGCTTGGGGCCGCCTGCCGCGGCGTAGCGCATCACATGTCCGATGGCGGCGTCCTGCCCGCAGCGGCGGAAGGTGGAGACGTAAAAGTTCGCGGCGTCCTCGGCTTGGCCGTCGAACCACAGGCAGGGTGCGATCTTGGACATGGGATCAATCCTTGGTTTCAATCGGATCGGGACTGTGAAGCCGCGCCGGTCGGGCCTCAGCGCGTCATCGGCAGAAGCGCCCTCAGGCGTGGTTCGCGGAACCACAGGCCGCCCCAGGCCATCACGCCGAGATAGACGCCGAAGAACGTGTGGCTGAACAGCGGGCTGGCGACCCGGACATGGGTCGCGACCGCGCCGCCGAGGTAAGCGGTGATCAGGACCGCCCCGAGCGCCGCGGTTCGCGGGTAGGCGTAGAGCAGGGTCGAGGCGATGAGGATCAAGCCCATCGCGCGCACGGTGGCGGCGTCGGTCGGCAAGCCGAGCTGGCCCGACGCGTCGATCACCGGCTGAAGCGGCACGAGCTTCATGGCCCCGTCCAGCAGGAGGAAGAGGACCACGAGGCCGCTCAAGATCCGTCCCGCCCAAAGGGCGCGGTTGCTGGCGTTATCCATTGTTGCTGCGACGGCGGATTGCATCGTGGTTCTCCTCGCGTTTCGGATTTTCGTTTCAGCCGTCCCCGTCAGCCTTCGGCGGTGTCGAGCAGGAGCTCGAACCCGCCGTAGATGAGACGCCTGCCGTCGAAGGGCATGTCGTCGCCCATCTTCATGCGCGGGTCCGCCATGACCTTGCGGTTGCCCTCGTCGCGCGCCGCCTTGGACGGCCAGACGATCCAGGAGAACACGACGGTCTCTCCGGCCTCGGCCTTCACCGCGCGCTTGAAGTCCGTGACCTTGCCGTCGGGCACCTCGTCGCCCCAGCATTCCACGATCCGGGTCGCGCCATATTCCTTGAAGATCGGCGCCGCCTTGGCGGCCACGTCGCGATAGGCCTCCTTCTTGTCGGCCGGCACGGGGATCACGAATCCGTCGATGTAGCTCATTTTGCTTCTCCTTCAGTTTTCGCGGCGCTCAGGCGACCGCTGGGTTCGACTTCGCTTCGGCTTCGGCCAGCTCGGCGAGCTGGCCGGCGACAATGCCCCACCCCTCATGGAAGCCCATCGCCTCGTGGCGCTTCAGCGCCTCCGCGGTCCAGTGACGGACCCGCGCGGCGTAGCGGGTTCCGGACCCCTCCGGCTCGAAGGTGACGATCACGACCATGAACGGGTCCTGCGGAATCCACCCCGCCGTGAAGGCGTTGGTGAAGACGATTTTTTCGTTCCTCGCGACCTCCAGGAACACGCCCTCGTTCGGCATTTCGGTCCCGTCGGGCGCCCGCATCACCATCAGGCCGCGGCCGCCGGGCTTGAGGTCGAGCTCGACCACCGGCGTCGTGTAGGGGCGCGGGGCCCACCATTCGCCGGTCCGCTCGGTCCAGACGCGGTACACCACCTCGGGAGGAGCATCGATCAGGCGGGTGATCGACAGCTCATGGTTGGCGGTCGCCGTCATGATTCACCCCTCTTGTTGCAAGTCGGCGCGGTTCCGCCAGAAAGCCCGTTACTCATCGGGTCGCCCGCGCGTCCGTGGCAGCAGGAGTAGCTCAACTGCTCATCCCAGCCGGCGCCCGCCCTTCGGGCGTCAGGTCGAACAGATTCCAGAGCGGCTCAAGCGTTCCCACATGGCGCGGGTCCTGACCGGGGTCGGTTGGCGCATAGAGGAGTTCCGCGCCCCAGAAGTGGCGGACCCCACTGTCGTCGCGGTGGAACACGTTCAGCATCGGCTGCTGGATCCCATCCGCCGTCTCGCCGAAATAGTCGCGATTGTAGCTGTTGTTCGCCGATGAGAGCAGGCGAAGCCGGCGCCAGCCCCGCTCCTCCGCGAAGGCCAGAAGGCGCGGGAGGGGCGTCTTCGCGGCCACGACGAAGTTCAGGCGCTGAGCGACGTGCTCGGCCGCGCCGTCCAACTGGTCGAGGAGCGCCGTGCAGGACGGGCAGGGGCTTTCCTCCAGCGTCAGGCGTGAGGTGGAGCCGGCGCTTGGACCCGGTCGGTCGTCCTGCGGCGATCGCGGAAACATGAAACTGTAGATCGCGAGCGAGTTTTTCCCGGGCGCGAACAGCTCGGAGAGCCGCACGTCGCCGAGCGAGCCGTCGGGCCGCACCCCTTGGAAGCGGTAGTCCTCCGGGGTGATCCCGCCTGGCGGAAGCGCGCGCCGCGCCGCCGCCACCCTCTCCATCGCGCGGCGCAGCGCAATTTCCTGATCGAGCAGCCGGTTGCGAGCCGCCCTGTATTGCCGGGACTCTCCCGGGAAGCTGACGTTCATGCTTTTGTCTCCCGTCCGCGTCGTCCGGCGCCGTCACCGCCCTCGGCCGAGGCTCGAATCCGAGATCGGCGTCCTCGGGTTTGCGGGCGCTCAGGCGTCGGCCCGTTCCCGGGGCGTCATGGCGGCCTCGGCCGCCGCGACATCCATCCACATCACCTCCCAGATATGGCCGTCCGGGTCCTCGAAGCTGCGGCCGTACATGAAGCCGTAATCCTGCTTCGGGCCGGGGTCGATGCCGCCGCCGGCGGCTCCGGCCTTGCCGACCATCTCGTCCACGGCCGCGCGGCTGTCGGCCGAGAGGCAGATCAGCACCTCGCTGGTCTTCGTCGCGTCGGCGATCGCCTTGGGGGTGAACTGGCGGAATTTGTCGTGCGTCAGCAGCATCGCATGGATGGTCTCGGAAAAAACCATGCAGGACGGCGGTGTCGTCGCAGAACTGCTCGTTCTTCTCGGCGCCCGACCGCCTCGTAGAAGGCGGTGGCGCGCGCGCAGGTCGCGTGACGGGCAGGTTGACGAAAATCAGCTTGGACATCGGCTGTTCCCTCCGGTTGTTGTTTGACCGTGATGCCCGATCGGGTTATAAATAGCAACCATGAAGTTAGAAAAAATAACCGAGATGCCCGAAAATCGCCAGCGCCGCCGCTACGAGGATGCCTGCGCGGCCGCCCATGCGCTCGATCTGGTCGGCGAGCGCTGGGCGCTGCTCGTCATGCGCGAGCTGATGCTCGGGCCGAAACGGTTCAGCGATTTGCGCGCGAGCCTGCCCGGAATCAGCGCCAACGTGCTGACCCAGCGCCTCGAAGGGCTGGAGGCGGCCGGCGTGCTGGCGCGGCGCAGGCTGCCGCCGCCGGCGGCGGCCCAGGTCTACGAACTGACCGACTGGGGCTATGAGAGCGAGCCGATCTTCCAGGCGCTCGGCCGCTGGGCGGCGCGCTCGCCGGCCCACGACCCGAGCCTGCCGCTCAGCGCCGCCTCCTTGCTGCTGTCGCTGCGCACGATGCTCGATCCGGGGCGGGCCGAGGGGATCGACGCGAAGGTCGGCTTCCGGCTTGGGGACGCGAAACCTTTCTGGCCCATCTGGCCGACGGCCGGATCGCGATCGCGGGCGGCGCGGCCGGACCGGGCCGATCTGATCTGTCACCGGAACGCCGCCGGTGCTCGCCGCCGCGATCTACGGCGGGCAGCCGCTCGAAGCGCTGGAGGCCGCAGGCGCGTTGCGGATCGAGGGCGACCGCGCGCTGGCCGACCGATTCGTAACCTTGTTTCCGCTGCCGCCCAAGGTTCAGGGCCGGCCTTAGAAGCGCGGAGCGAAGTGATTGACCCCGCGCGCGCTTTGGTGTCCAAGTCCGCCCGCGCGGTGCAGGCCACGCCTTTCTTAAACGAATTCCGGTATCGACTCTCCCGATGCGGCCCGAGC
Source organism: uncultured Alphaproteobacteria bacterium (assembly GCA_963728675.1). Lineage (GTDB taxonomy): Bacteria > Pseudomonadota > Alphaproteobacteria > Rhizobiales > Beijerinckiaceae > JAJKJG01. The sequence goes on from CAVSLO010000009.1 coordinate 70,080, forward strand.
GCTACAACGCCAAGGAAGCCGAGCCGAAGTGGCAAGCGGCCTGGGATGCGCGCGGCCTGTTCGCCACGCGCAACGACGACCCGCGCCCAAAATACTACGTGCTCGAAATGTTCCCCTACCCGTCGGGGCGCATCCACATGGGCCACGTGCGCAACTACGCCATGGGCGACGTGGTCGCGCGCTTCAGGCGCGCCAAGGGCTTCAACGTCCTGCACCCGATGGGCTGGGACGCCTTCGGCATGCCGGCCGAGAACGCGGCGATGCAGAACAAGGTGCATCCGGCCGCCTGGACCTACGCCAACATCGACGCCATGCGGGCGCAGCTCAAGTCGATGGGGCTGTCGCTCGACTGGAGCCGCGAGATCGCGACCTGCGACCCCGCCTACTACACGCACCAGCAGCGCATGTTCCTGGACTTTCTGGGACGCCGGGCTGGTGACGCGAAGAACCGCCAAGGTCAACTGGGACCCGGTCGACCAGACCGTGCTCGCCAACGAGCAGGTCATCGACGGCCGCGGCTGGCGCTCCGGCGCGCCGGTCGAGAGCCGCGAGCTGACGCAGTGGTTCTTCAAGATCACCGACTACGCGCAGGATCTGCTCGACAAACTCGATACGCTGGAGCGCTGGCCGGAAAAGGTCCGGCTGATGCAGAAAAACTGGATCGGCCGCTCCGAGGGCCTTGTGGTCCGCTTCGCGCTCGACCCCGCCACCACGCCGGCCGGCGAACGCGACCTCGACATCTTCACGACCCGGCCCGACACGCTGTTCGGCGCGAGGTTCATGGCGGTCGCGCCCGATCATCCGCTCGCCAAGGCGGCGGCCGAGAACAACCCGGCGCTCGCCGCGTTCATCGAAGGCTGCCGCCGCACCGGGACGGCCCAGGAGACGATCGAGACCGCCGAAAAACGCGGCTTCGACACCGGCGTCCGCGCCCTGCACCCCTTCGACCCCGAGTGGCGGCTGCCGGTCTACGTCGCCAACTTCGTCCTCATGGAGTACGGCGCCGGCGCGATCTTCGGCTGTCCGGCGCACGACCAGCGCGACCTCGATTTCGTCAACGCCTATGGGCTCGGCGTCACCCCGGTCGTGTGCCCGCCCGGCGTCGACCCGGCCGGCTTCATGATCACGGATACCGCCTACGAGGGCGAGGGCCGGCTCGATCAACTCGCGCTTTCTCGACGGCCTGACCATCGGAGGACGCCAGGGAAGAGGTGGCGCGGCGGCTCGAACGCGAGATCCGCGGCGGCCGCCCGGTCGCCGAGCGCAAGGTCAACTTCCGCCTGCGCGACTGGGGCATCTCGCGCCAGCGCTACTGGGGCTGCCCGATCCCGGTCATCCACTGCGAAGCCTGCGGCGCGGTTCCGGTCCCGCGCGAAGACCTGCCCGTCGTGCTGCCGGAGGATGTCTCGTTCGACATGCCCGGAAATCCCGCTCGACCGCCATCCGACCTGGACGCACGTCCCCTGCCCGCAGTGCGGCGGGCCCGCCCGGCGCGAGACCGACACCATGGACACCTTCGTGGACTCGTCCTGGTACTTCGCGCGCTTCACCGACCCGTGGATCGCGCGGCGAGCCGACCGACCTCGCCGCCGTCGACCGCTGGCTGCCGGTGGACCAGTACATCGGCGGCATCGAGCACGCGATCCTGCACCTGCTCTACTCGCGCTTCTTCACCCGCGCCATGAACGCGCACCGGCCACGCGAACGTGCGAGACGGTGAGCCCTTCGCAGGGCTGTTCACGCAGGGCATGGTCGTCCACGAGACCTACCGCGCCCCGGACGGCTCATGGGTCATGCCGGCCGAGGTCCGCATCGAGAGCGAGGGCGGGACGCGGCGTGCGTTTCACGTGAAACCGGGAATCCCGATCGACGATCGGCCCGATCGAGAAGATGTCGAAGTCGAAGAAGAACACGGTCGACCCGGACGACATCATCGCCAGCTACGGCGCCGACACCGCGCGCTGGTTCATGCTGTCCGACTCGCCGCCGGAGCGCGACGTGATCTGGACCGAGGAGGGCGTGCAGGGCGCGGCCCGCTTCGTCCAGCGGGTGTGGCGCTTGGTGAGCGAGGTCGCCGAGCGGCCCGCCCCGGCGGAGGCCGCGACCGGCGACAGCCGCGCTGCGCCGTGCGGCCGCATAAGACGCTGGCCGCCGTCGAGGAGAACATCGAGGCCCTGCGCTTCAACGTGGCGGTCGCGCGCATCTACGAACTGGCGAACGCCCTCCAGGCCGCGTTGCAGGAGACCCGCATGCAGCGAAGGCGGCGGAGTCCGACGCTGTTTGCGCGAGGCGGCCCGTCTTGCTGGTGCACATGATCGCCCCGATGATGCCGCATCTCGCCGAGGAATGCTGGCAGGCGCTCGGCGTGCAAGGGGCTCGCCGCCGAAGCGCCCTGGCCGACCCTTGATCGCAAGCTTCTCGTCGAGGACGCGATCACCCTGCCCGTCCAGGTCAACGGCAAGAAGCGCGCCGACGTGACGGTGGCGCGCGACGCCGACCAGGCGGCGATCGAGGCGGCGGTGCTGTCGCTCGACGCCGTCCGGCGCGCCACCGAGGGCCGCCCGGTCCGAAAAATCATCGTCGTTCCGCAGAGGATCGTGAATGTCGTCGCATGACACACCCCGCCGGGCCGTGCGCCTGGCGACCGCCGCCGCCCTGGCGCTTGGCCTCAGCGCGTGCTTGCGGCCGCTCTATGGCCCGACCGCATCGGGAGCGCCGCTCGCGGACGTGCTGGCCGCCGTTCAGAGTCGAGCCGGTCTCGGTCCAAGCCGGTCAAGAGCGCCTGGGCCACTATCTGCGCAGCGAACTGGTCTTCGATCTCAACGGCTCGGGCCAGCCGCATCCGAAGCGCTATAAGCTGATCGTGACCGCCTACGGCGGCTTGTCCCTCCCCTTGACCGACTCGACGACAGGTCGCGCCGATTCCGTTACCGTCAATGGGGCCGCGACCTATATCCTCTCGTTGCTGGACGGCGGCAAGATCGTGACGACGGGAAGGGCGGTCGGCATCGACTGCCTATGACCGCAATCCGCAACGCTTCGCCAGCGTGCGTGCGGCGCGGGACGCCGAGATCCGGCTCGGCAAACTTCTGGCCGAGCAAATCAAAATCCGCCTCGCGTCCGTTCTCGCCACCAATCCTACGCCTTGACGGGTCGCGCATGGTTGCGGTGAAGGCGCACGACGTTGAGGGCGCGCTGCGCCGGCGCAGCCACGACACGGACGTTCTGCTCTTCTACGGCCCGGATGCCGGCCTTGCGGCCGAGCGGGCTCGCGCCGCGGCCGCGGGCGCGGTCGATGACCCGGCCGACCCCTTCCAACTCGTCCGCCTCGACGGCGACGCGCTCGCCGCCGACCCCGCGCGCCTCATGGACGAGGCCGGCACGATCGGGCTGTTCGGCGGACGCCGGGCGATCTGGGTCAGGCCGACGACGCGCAATCTCGCCCCGGCTCTCGACCCGCTGCTCAAGGCCCCGCCCTTGCGGGACGCTTTGGTGGTGATCGAAGCGCCCGACCTGAGCCGCTCGTCGCCGCTGCGGACCTTATGCGAGCGCTCGCCGCGTGCTTTGGCGCTGCCTTGCTACGCCGACCGCGGCAAGGTTCTCGGAGAGTTGATTGACCGGACGCTTCGCGAAGCCGGCCTGTCCATCGATCGCGAGGCGCGCGCCTTCCTGCTCGCAAGCCTTGGCGGCGACCGCTTGGCGACGCGCGCGGAGATTGCCAAGCTCGCGCTCTATGCTCACGGGCAGCGGGAGGTGACCGTCGGCGACATCGAGGTGAGCATCAGCGACGTGTCGGGCCTTGCGCTCGATTCGGTCGTTGACGCGGCCTTTGCGGGGCAGCGCGGGCCGGCGGACGCCGGCATCCGGCGCGCTGTGGCCGAAGGGACGTCGCCGGCTCGCGGTCCTCGGCGCCGCCCTTCGTCACGCGATCGCGCTTCTTGCCGCTCGCGTCGAAATCGAGAGCGGCAAGTCCGCTGCGTCCGTGGCCGCAGCCTGGCGCGGACTTCATTTCAGCCGCAAGCCCGCCGTCAAGCGCATCTGCGCGTCTGGCCGACCGCGGCCCTGCGGCGCGCCATCGCGCGCCTGCAAGCCGATGCCTTGGAGACCCGGCGCTCGCCTGCGATGGGCGAGGCTGCGGTTTCGCGAGCGCTGCTCGATATCGCCGGAGCCGTCAGCGAGCGCTCAGCTCAGGGTTGAGTCCCGCAGTCGGCGGCACAGGCCGTCGAGCTGATCCAGGGTTTTATACCGGATCCGCACTTCCCCGGCCTGGCCCCGGTGATGGATCGTGACGCGAGGCCGAGCACGTCCTCGAGCGCCTGCTCGACGGCGCGGGTGTCGGGATCCTTCTGGGCTTTCGGCCGCCGGGCTTCGGCTTGGGCTCGGCCATTGCCATGATCCGCATGGGCGATCTCCTCGACGTCGCGGACGCTCAGAGCCCTTGTCGACGATCCGCTTCGCCACCGCCTCGGGGTCCTGACGGCGAGCAGGGCGCGGGCATGTCCGGCCGTGATGCCGGCTGCCGATGACGAGACTCTGCATCTCCGAGGCAGATAGAGAAGACGGATCATGTTGTTGAGATGGGGCCGGCTCTTGCCGAGGATCTCGAGCCAGATCGGCGTGCGTATAGCTGAACTCGTCCATCAGGCGCTGGTAGCCCTGCGCCTCCTCGATGGCGTTGAGGTCGGCGCGCTGTACGTTCTCGAGGATGGCGTATTCGAGCGAGGTCTTGTCGTCGATCTCGACGACAATGACCGGCACCTCGTGCAGGCCGCCATCTGGGCGGCCCGCCAGCGCCGCTCGCCGGCGACGATCTCGTAGGCGTCGGGCAGGTCGGGCAGCGGCCGCACGACGATCGGCTGGACGATGCCGCGCTCGCGGATCGAGCCCGCGAGATCGCCGAGTTCGTCCTCTGCGAATGTCTTGCGCGGGTTGCGCGGGTTCGGGCGCAGGAACTCGACCGGCACCTTGCGCTGCGCCTGCGCGCGCGCTCGACGACCGCCCGCCTCGTCGACGTCGCCGATGAGGGCCGCCAAGGCCGCGCCCGAGCCGGGACTTGGCCGCTTCCTCGGCCATCGTCGTGTCCCTTATTGCTGTCGGCGGTTCAGGCCGCGCTTGAAGCGCGCGTTCGCGCTGGATGATCTCGGAGGCGAGGCGCAGATAAGCCTGCGAGCCGGCGCATTTCAGGTCGTAGAGCAGCACCGGCTTGCCGTGCGACGGCGCCTCCGAGACGCGCACGTTGCGCGGGATCATGGTCTCGATAGACCTTCTCGCCCATGAACTGGCGCACGTCGGCGACCACCTGCCCCGACAGGTTGTTGCGCGGGTCGAACATGGTCAGCACGACGCCGTGGATGCTCAGGCGCGGATTGAGGCTCGGCGCGGACCTGCTCGACCGACTTGAGCAGCTGGCTCAAGCCTTCCAGCGCGAAGAACTCGCATTGCAGGGGCACGAGCACCGCGTCGGCGGCGGCGAGCGCGTTGACGGTCAGGAGGTTCAGCGAAGGCGGGCAGTCGATCAGAATATAGGTGAAGGCGGTTCGTTCGGCGACGCCGCGGTCAATCCCTCGATGGCGCGGCGCAGGCGATGAGCCCGGTCGCGCTGGGCGGCGATCTCCAGTTCCAGGCCGAGCAGATCGAGGGTCGACGGCGCGACGAACAAGCTGCGGCACGGCGGTTTCGACGACCGCCCGTTTCAGGTCCGAGGCCCCGCTGAGCACATCATAGGTCGAAACACGCCGCTGCTTGCGGTCGATGCCGAGCCCGGTGGACGCGTTGCCCTGCGGGTCGAGATCGATGATCAGCACTTTCTCGCCGATCGCGGCGAGCGCCGTTCCGAGATTGATGGCGGTGGTGGTCTTGCCGACGCCGCCTTTCTGGTTGGCGAGCGCCAAGATGCGCGGCGGCTTCACGGCTGGGGCAGGCGCGTGCGAAGCTCGGTCGGGTCCGTCGGTGGTCATCTAGCGTTCGCGCAAGGAGCGGATGCGGACGATGCGCCCGTCCGAATCGGTCCGGCTGGGGAGAAGGTCCGCGGCATATGTCCAGGATTTCGCCGCCTCGGTCAATTCAGCCTGCACCTCGCGCCCTTTCGGGAAGAGACCCGACGGCGCCGGTCATCAACAAGGGCTGCGACCAGGCGAGCAGCTGCGCGAGCGGCGCCAGCGCCCGCGCCGTAACGGCGTCGACCGCCGGGGAGCCGCGCCGCCTCGTCTTCGATCCGACCCTCGTGCACGACCGCCGGCGCGCCCGTGAGCCGGGCGGCGTGGCGGAGGAAAGCGCATTTGCGGCCGTTGCTCTCGACAAGATGGACCGCCGCAGCAGGGAACCGCTCTCGCGCCGCGATCGCGAGGACCAGCCCAGGAAATCCGGCGCCGGACCCAAGGTCGGCCCATGTTGTCGCCATAGGCGCCAAGTCCAAAAGCTGCAGCGAGTCGGCGATATGGCGAGTCCAGACATGGTCGAGCGTGGCAGGCCCGACGAGATTTTTCATCCGCTGCCAGCGCCGGAGCTCCTGGACCAGGAGACTCAGACGGTCCTCGGTTTCACGTGAAACAGGGCAGAGTTCGAGGGCCCTGCCGCGGTCGGCCGTGAGCGCAGCAGGCTCAGTCACCGGCGCTCGCCCACGCCGCATCGCTCGGCCTCGGCTTGGCGCGGGCCTGCCTGCGGGCATGGGCGGCGAGCAGCGTGATCGCCGCCGGCGTGATCCCTTCGATCCGAGCGGCCTGCCCCAAGGTGCGCGGGCGCACCCGGTCGAGCTTGGCGCGGATCTCGTTCGACAAGCCGGGCAGGGCCAGGAAATCCAGCCCGTCCGAAAGGACAACCCCCTCGTCCCGGCGGTGCGCGGCGATGTCGGCCCTCTGCCGGTCGAGATAGACCGCGTAGGTGGCGTCGGTCTCGATCCGATCCGCCACGGAGCGGGGAAGCCCGTCCAGCTCGGGCCAGATCGCCGCCAGTTTTCCGAGCGACATGCCTGGATGGGACAGGAGCTGGAACGCCGTGCGGCGGATGCCGTCCTGGTTGAGATCGAGGCCGCATCGCGCCGCTTCACGCGGCGTCAGGCTCAAGGCGTCGAGACGCGCGCGCGCGGCGCGCAGGGCCGCTTGCGCGGCCCGAAACGTTCGCGCCCGATCCGACCCGATGCAGCCGACCTCCTCGCCTTTCGGCGTCAGCCGCTCGTCGGCGTTGTCGATGCGCAGGCTGAGGCGGTACTCCGAGCGCGAGGTGAACATGCGGTAAGGCTCGCTCACGCCGCGCGTGACGAGGTCGTCGATGAGCACGCCGATGTAGGACTCGGCGCGATCGAACACGATTCCGTCCGCGCCCGAGGCGCGCAGGGCCGCGTTGAGGCCGGCGGCGATGCCTTGCGCCGCCGCCTCCTCGTAGCCGGTGGTGCCGTTGATCTGCCCGGCCAAGAAAAGGCCGCGGATGCGCTTGGTCTCCAGCGTCGCCAGAAGTTCGCGCGGGTCGATGTAATCATACTCGATGGCGTAGCCGGGCCGCAGCATTTTCGCCCGTTCCAGGCCGGGGATGTGGGCCAGGAGCGCCCGCTGAACCTCTTCGGGCAGCGAGGTCGAGATGCCGTTGGGGTAGACGGTCGGGTCGTCGAGGCCCTCGGGCTCCAGGAAGATCTGGTGGCCGTCGCGATCGCCGAAGCGCACCACCTTGTCCTCGATCGAGGGGCAGTAGCGCGGTCCCCGGCTCTGGATGTCGCCTGAATACATCGGCGCGCGGTGCAGGTTGGCGCGGATGAGATCGTGCCCTGGCGCGGTCGTGCGCGTGACGCCGCACTCGATCTGCGGCGTGTCGATGCGCTCGGTCAAGGCCGAGAAGGGGACCGGCTCGTCGTCGGCGGCCTGCTTGTCCACGCCGGCCCAATCGATCGTGCGGCCGTCGAGGCGCGGCGGCGTGCCGGTTTTCAGGCGTCCGAGCGCGAACCCGAACCGCTCCAGGGTGCAGGACAGCCCCAGCGACGGGTTCTCTCCCGCGCGCCCGGCCGGGATCTTTGTCTCGCCGATGTGAATCAGGCCGCGCAGAAACGTGCCGGTGGTGAGGACGATGAGCGCCCGCGGCGAGGCGGCGGCCCGTCGCGAGCACGAGCGCGGCGGCGCGGCCATCCTCGACCGCAATGTCGTCAGCCTCACCTTCAACGACTGTCACATTCGGCGTCGCCGCGATCTCCGCCTGCATGGCGCTGGCGTAGAGCTTGCGATCGGCTTGGGTGCGTGGTCCGCGCACGGCCGGACCTTTGCGCCGATTCAGCAGCCGGAACTGGATGCCGGCCCGGTCGGCGACGCGCCCCATCAGGCCGTCCAGCGCATCGACCTCGCGCACGAGATGCCCCTTGCCGAGCCCGCCGATGGCCGGGTTGCACGACATCGCGCCAACAGTCGCAAGGCGATGCGTCACGAGCGCCGTCTGCGCGCCTGTTCGCGCCGCAGCCGCAGCCGCCTCTACGCCGGCGTGCCCGCCGCCGACGATGACAACATCGAAGCTGTCGTTCATGGGAAATTCCGGAATCGCTCGGCACACATAGGAAGCCGCGCCAGCGGGGTCAAATCTCTCACCGTCCGTCTCATCGAACTACGAGGACGGCTCAAGAAGATGTTTCACGTGAAACACCGAACGCGGCAGCACGGCCACGCTGCCTTACCGACGCCTCGATCGGGGCAAAGCGTTGAGGCGATCAACGCAGGGGAGGTCACGCGATGAATCACACTGGCGAGCTCGGCGAGCGTGTCGTCGTCGTCCTCTTGGAGGAGGAAACGATCGAGCGCGAAGCGTATGCCGAGCATCTCGGGCATGCGGGTTTCGCAGTCGTTGGCGCATCCGATTGCGACGAGGCGTTGGCTATGCTTGAAGAGCGGGCCGACGTGCGCGCGCTTGTCACCGACGCGCATGTGCCCGGCTGCATGGACGGCTTCGAATTGGCCGAGGTGGCGCGCTCGCGCTGGCCGCACATCGCGGTGGTCATGATGTCCGGCCATTCGGACGCGTCCTCCGGCCCGGTTCCCACCGGCGCCGAGTTCATCAGCAAGCCGTATTTGCTGAGCCACCTCGTGCCGACCCTGCGTCGGATGACCCGAGCCGCTTGATTTTTGCAGCGCCGGGCTATGCGCCTACTTGCCGATGCAGAAGGTCGCGAACAAGCGATCCAGGATTTCTTCGACGTCGACTCGGCCCGTGATGGCGCCGAGCGCGCGCAAAGCCAGCCGCACGTCCTCAGCGGCGAGTTCCGCATACGGCTCGTCGGCCAAGGCGGCTTGGGCGCGCACAAGCGCCGCCTCGGACGTTTCGAGCGCCCGGCGATGGCGCTCGCGCGTAATGACGGCGTCGCCGCCGTCTAGAGCCTTTTCAGCTTCGCGGCCGATCCGATCCAAAAGTTCGGCGAGGCCGACGCCGACGGCGGCCGAGACGGTGAGATCAACCCCCTCCTCGTCCGAGCCGCCCAGGTCGGCTTTCGTGCCGACGCGCAGCATGGGACATTGTCCGGCTGGTCCGGCTTCGCCCGGCAGGTCCGGCGCGACCAGCCACAGCACGAGGTCCGCCGCGCCGAGCCGCGCGCGCGCGCGCGCCACGCCCTCGCGTTCAATCGGATCGGCGCTGTCGCGCAAGCCCGCGGTGTCGACGAAGGTTACGGGCAGACCCGAGAGGTCGCAACGCACCTCGATGGCGTCCCGCGTGGTGCCGGCGACCGGCGACACGATCGCCACGTCGCGGCGGGCGAGCGCGTTCAAAAGCGTGGATTTCCCGGCGTTCGGCGGACCCGCCAGCACGACCGTGAAACCGTCGCGCAGGCGCTCGCCCCGCCGCGCGTCGGCGAGGTGTTTTCGCATGGCGGCGGCGACCTCGTCCGCGATCGTGGCCGCCTCGCCCTCCAGCGTCGCCGGCACGTCGCCCTCGTCCGAAAAATCGAGCGCGGCTTCGAGCAAGGCGAGCGCCTCGATCAACCGCGCGCGCCAGGTTTCGACCAGGCTGCCGAGCCGCCCTTCAAGCTGGCGCAGCGCCTGGCGGCGCTGCGCCTCGGTTTCGGCGTCGATGAGGTCGGCTAAGCCCTCGACCTTCGAAAGGTCCATGCGGCCGTTCAAAAAAGCGCGGCGGGTGAACTCGCCGGGCTCGGCGGCGCGGCAGCCCGCGACCGTTCCGAGCGCCCGCAGCACCGCCGCCCGCGTCGCCAGGCCGCCGTGGATATGCAGTTCGGCCTGATCCTCGCCCGTAAAACTGTTGGGGCCCGGCATCCAGGCGACCAGCGCCTGATCGAGCGGCTCGCCCGTGCCCGGCTCGACGAGCCGCCGCAGGGCGAGGCGGCGCGGCGGGGGCGGGCCGCCGGCCATCGCCTCCAACGCCGCGCGGGTGCGCGGTCCGCTGACGCGGATGACGCACACGGCCGATCGTCCGAATCCGGAGGCCGCCGCGAAGATGGTGTCGTCCGAGCGCATATTCGCTTTTTGAACTTAACCTGTCCGAGGCGGGTTTTCTTCAAATTCCCGCTACGGCGCCGTCTTGCGGGGTCCATACGGGTCGTTCTCAGGATTTTGGCCAATGAACCGGCTCGCCCATGCCACCTCGCCCTACCTTCTCCAGCACAAGGACAACCCCGTGGACTGGTGGGAGTGGGGGCCGGACGCGCTCGCCGAGGCGAAGCGGTCGAACCGGCCGGTGCTTCTTTCAGTGGGCTATGCCGCCTGCCACTGGTGCCATGTCATGGCGCATGAGAGTTTTGAGGACCCGGATGCCGCCGCGGCGATGAACGAGCTGTTTATCAACATCAAGGTCGACCGCGAGGAACGGCCCGATGTCGACCACGTCTACATGAGCGCGCTCCAAGCCCTGGGCGAGCGCGGCGGCTGGCCGCTCACCATGTTTTTGACCCCCGAGGGCGAGCCGTTCTGGGGCGGCACGTACTTTCCGAAGGAGGACAAATTCGGCCGGCCCGGCTTCGTCACCGTGCTGCGCGAGGTGGCGCGGGTGTTTCGCGAGGAGCCGGGCCGGATCGCGCAAAACCGCACGGTCCTCCTCGACCGCCTGCGGCAGGCCCGGAGCCCGGCGGCCGACGGACCGAGCCCCGGCCTCGCCGACCTCGACCGCCTGGGCGAAAAGCTGGTCGGCGCGTTCGATCCGGTCGACGGCGGGCTGCAGGGCGCCCCCAAGTTTCCCGAACCCGCCTCTCCTCGAACTTTTGGGTCGCTACGCCCGGCGCGGCGGCGATCCGGAGGCGGGGGCGCGCGTCCGGCTGAGCCTGGAAAAAATGGCGCTCGGCGGCATCCGCGACCATCTCGGCGGCGGCTTCGCCCGCTATTCGGTCGACGCGCGCTGGCTCGCGCCGCACTTCGAAAAGATGCTTTACGACAACGCGCAGCTGCTCGAGCTCTATGCGGCTGCGGCGCAGGACACCGACTCGCGCCTGTTCGCATCCGCGGCCGACGGCATCGTGGCGTGGCTCGAACGCGAGATGACGGTCGAGGGCGGCGCGTTCGCCTCGAGCCTCGACGCCGACTCGGAGGGCGTCGAGGGACGATTTTATGTCTGGAGCCTCGGCGAAATCCGCGAGGCGTTGAGCGCCGACGCCGACCTGTTCGCCCGCGTCTACGACGCGACGCAAGAGGGGAACTGGGAGGGAACCAACATCCTCAACCTCCTGCGCTCCGGCGAGCCCGATCCGAAGACGGATGCCAAGCTCGCGCCGTTGCGGGAGCGCCTATTGGCGCGGCGCGCGACCCGCGTCCGGCCCGGCCGCGACGATAAGGTCTTGGCCGACTGGAACGGGCTGATGATCGCGGCGCTGGTGCGCGCGGGGCTTGCGCTCGACCGCCCCGCCTGGGTGTCCCTGGCCGAGCAGGCGTTCGGCTTCATCGCCGCGACGATGACGCGCGACGGCCGCCTCGGCCACTCCTGGCGCGCGGGCGCGCTGATTTTTCCGGGGTTTGCGCTCGATCACGCCGCCCTGATGCGGGCGGGGCTGGCGCTGCACGAGGCGACCGGCGCGGCGGCGTATCTCGATTATGCGAAAACATGGCGTGATGCGCTGCTTTCGGATTATCTCGTTCCCGAGACCGGCCTTTTGGCCATGACGGCCCAAGATACCGTCGACCCGCTTCTGGTCCGGCCGCAGCCGTCGCACGACGACGCCGTTCCCAACGCCAACGGCGTGTTCGCCGAGGCGCTGGCGCGGCTCGCCGCGTTGACCGGAGCGGAGGACGACCGCCGGCTGGCGGACGAGACCGTGGCTCGGCTGTCCGCCATCGCCTGGACCGCGCCCGCCGGCCACGCCTCCATCCTCAACGCCCTCGACCTGCACCTGCGCGGCCTCACGGTGATCGTCGCGGGAGACGATGCGGGCGCGCTCCGCCAAGCCGCCCTGCGGCTGCCCTATCTCGACCGGCTCGCGGTCGCGGGCGACCCAGCCGCGCTCGCTCCTGACCACCCCGCAAAAGCGCAGGCGCTGGCCGAAGGCGGCCCGCACGCCCTCGTGTGCGCCGGGATGCGATGTTCGCTGCCGGTGACGACGGCGGAGGATTTGGCGCGGACGGCTGAGAAGATGCGGGGCGAACGGGTTTGAGCTTATTCAGGAGGACAAAGCTCGACAGCGATTCTTCCGATCGCTACGATTTGCCATCATGACTATTGTTTGGATGAGCCGAAACGGCTGGCGAACCTCGACAAGCACGGGCTCGATTTCGCCGATTTCGAAACTGAGTTCAGCTTCGATCGCTTCGATGCTTTCCCGGCCCGCCCGAGCCGGACCGGCCGTCGGCGCTTCAAGCTCGTCGGCAGCCTTTTCGGCGAGACGGTCGTGGTGGCGGTGATCGCGCCGCTCGGGTCCGAAGCGATCGCCATCGTCAGCTAACGCCGGGCCAACAACAAGGAAAGGAGCGCCTATGCACGCTCCCGAATACGCGTCAAACCCTCATTATACGCCAGAGGATTGGGACGAGGTCTGCGACAACCCGGAACTCACGGACGAGGAGTTGGCTCAGCTCCGTCCGGCGAGCGAAGTCCTGCCGCCCGAGCTTTACGCCGCGCTGACCAAGCGCACCCGCGGCCCGCAGAAAGCGCCCACGAAGCGGCTCGTGAGTCTCCGCCTCGACCGCGACGTCGTCGAGCACTTCAAGGCGCAGGGACCGGGCTGGCAGACGCGCATCAACGGCGCCTTGCGCGCGGCCATGGACCGGGAGAGCCGGGAGCGGTCGGACGGCTGAATGGATGCGCCGGATCGCACGCCCCGTCATTCCGGGGCTCGCCGAAGGCGAGAGCCCGGAACCCATGAACATGACTGGAGCCGGAAAGAGCGGACCCGTTCCCCTCCGTTCTGAGCCACTCGTGCTCATGGGTTCCGGGCTCGCTGCTTCGCAGCGCCCCGGAATGACGGCGGCCGGAGCCGCGCGACCTGCCGAACGCGCCTCAACCCTCCAGCACCGCTGTCACCGGCACATGGTCGGAGGGGCGCGTCCAGCCGCGGGTCTCCCGCATCGTCTCGACCGAGCGGAGCGTTCCGGCGAGGTCGGGCGAGACCCAGATGTGGTCGAGCCGCCTGCCCTTGTCGACGGCGGCCCAGTCGGGCGCGCGGTAGCTCCACCAGGTAAAAATTTTCTCGGGCTCGGGGCGCAGGGCGCGTAGGGCGTCCACCCAGCCGGCCTCGCCGCGCAGCGTTTCGAGCGCCTCGGTTTCGACCGGCGTGTGGCTCACCACGTCGAGGAGCCGCTTGTGGCTCCAGACGTCGTGTTCGAGCGGGGCCACGTTGAGGTCGCCCACAAGAATCGCCGGCGCGCGGGCTGGGCGGTCGCGGCCGCCCCAGGCGCGCATCTCGGCCAAGAAATCGAGCTTGTGCGGCGAATTTCGGGTTGAGGCTCGGGGAGGGGATGTCGCCGCCGGCCGGGACGTAGAAATTATGGATGGCCACGCCGGCGGCGCCGTTCGCCTCTGGACCGAGCGTCACGGCGATGTGGCGGGCGTCGCGCCGGCCGCACACGTCCAGGCCGTCGACGCGCGCGAACGGGAACCGGGACAGGATGGCGACGCCATTAAAACCCTTGTGCCCGGCGTGGGCGACGTGCGGGTAGCCGAAGGCGCGAAGGTCGTTCAGCGGCAGGCGGTCGTCGGGGCACTTGGTTTCCTGAAGGCACAGCACGTCCGGCCGCGTGGCCGCGAGGAAGCGGCCGACCTGCTCGATGCGCAGCCGGACCGAGTTGATGTTCCAGGTCGTGACGGTAAGGCGCACGGCGGCGAAAGAATCCGGAACCGGCGAGCCGGCGGGCGCCGCGCCTAGCGCGGGTTGGCGTCCATGCGCTGGTATTCGATGGAAAACAGCTTCGGATCCATGCGCCGGCCGCGCTCGACGTTCGACAGCATGACGGTGGTCAGAAACCCTTGCGGATCGACCACGCGCCACTGCGACAGCGCCTCCACGGACGGATCGAAGGAGACCGCGATCTTCGACGTGCCGCCGAGCGTCGAGCGGTCCTCCATGAGGATGCGCACGCCATCGCTTTCCTTGGTCACGCCCGTGACCGTCAGGTCGCGGGTGAGGTCGATGCGGTCGCTGAGCAGGAATTTGAGCGGCGTCTGTCCGATCGTATAGAGATCCTGGGTGGCGAGCTTGCGGTCGCGCACGGCAACCGAACTGCCGTCGGCGATGACCTCCAGGGTCGCGGGCGCATCGTATTCGAAGCGAAGCCTGCCGGGGCGCGACAGGTAAAGCTTGCCGGTGAGCTTGCGCCCGTCGCCGCCGATCTGCGTGAAATCGCCGACGAGCGTGGACAGGCCGTTGAAGTAGGCGTTCGCCTTCTCGACGATCTGCCGCTCCGTGAGCGGCGCGGGCGCGGCGGCCGGGGCGGTCGCGGCGGCGACGACCGGCTGGGCCGGGTGTTGCGCCGGCTTCTGCGCCGCCTGGGCCTCGGCGGGCGTGGGCTTCGCGGCGGCGGGGCGCTTCGGCGGCTGAGGGCGGGGCGGCGCGGGCGGCGCGCTCGAAGGAGCGGGCGCAGGCGCGCTCTCGGCGGGGGCTTGCGCCTCGCCGCCCGAAAAAAGCTTCTCGAACCAGTTTTGCGCCGCTGCGGGCGAGGCCGCCGCCATCATCATCGCGGCGACGCTGGCGAGCGGGACGAGGCGGCGGGAGCGAACGGACACGAAGCGAACTCCTCGAATGGACGTCAAAGATCAGCGGCGGACGAGCCGTTAAGGCCGTCCTGTGGCGAAAGAGAGGACGCGTCCCGCGAAGGTCTCACGCATCGTCGTCCCCTGCGCCGCCGCCGGCTGTTTCGAGCAGGATTTCCCGTTTGCCGGCATGGTTGGCGGGTCCGACGATTCCTTCCTTCTCCATGCGCTCCATCAGCGACGCCGCGCGGTTGTAGCCGATCTGCAACCGGCGCTGGATATAGGAGGTCGACGCCTTCTTGTCGCGAAGGACCACCGCGACCGCCTGATCGTACAGGTCGCCGCCCTCGTCGCCGAACGCGCCCTTGTCGAACACAGGCGCGTCCCCGCTCCCGCCCCCGGCGGAGCCGCCGTCCTCGTCATCGCCCGCCGTGACGGCGTCGAGGTAGGCCGGCCGGCCCTGGGCTTTGAGGTGCGCCACCGCTTTCTCGACCTCGGCGTCCGAGACGAAGGGCCCGTGCACGCGCGTGATGCGCCCGCCGCCCGCCATGTAGAGCATGTCGCCCTGGCCGAGCAGTTGCTCCGCCCCCATCTCGCCCAAAATCGTGCGCGAGTCGATCTTGGAGGTGACCTGGAACGAGATGCGGGTGGGGAAGTTGGCCTTGATCGTGCCGGTGATGACGTCCACGGACGGGCGCTGCGTCGCCATGATGAGGTGAATGCCGGCGGCGCGGGCCATCTGGGCGAGGCGCTGGATCGCGCCCTCGATGTCTTTCCCGGCCACCATCATGAGGTCGGCCATTTCGTCCACGATCACCACGATGTAGGGCAGGAGGTCGAGATCCATCATCTCGTCCTCGTACACCGCCTCGCCCGTGTCGCGGTCGAAGCCCGTCTGCACCGTGCGGGTGATGATCTCGCCGTTCGCCTTCGCCTCGGCCACGCGGGCGTTGAAGCCGTCGATGTTGCGCACGGAAAGCTTCGACATCTTTTTGTAGCGCTCCTCCATCTCGCGCACGGCCCATTTGAGCGCGATGACCGCCTTCTTGGGGTCGGTCACGACCGGCGAGAGCAGGTGCGGGATGCCGTCGTAGACGGACAGCTCCAGCATCTTGGGGTCGACCATGATGAGACGGCACTCCTCCGGCTTCATGCGGTAGAGCAGCGAGAGGATCATGGTGTTGATGGCGACCGACTTGCCCGAGCCGGTGGTGCCGGCGACGAGCAGGTGCGGCATGCGGGCGAGGTCGGCGATGACCGGCTCGCCGCCGATGGTTTTTCCCAGGCACAGCGCCAGCTTCTGCTTGGTGGCCTCGAAGTCCTCGGCCGCCAGCAGTTCGCGCAGATAGACCGTCTCGCGCTTGAGGTTGGGCAGTTCAATGCCGATGGCGTTGCGGCCCTGCACGACGGCGACGCGGGCCGAGACCGCGCTCATGGAGCGGGCGATGTCGTCAGCGAGCGAGATGACGCGCGACGATTTGGTGCCGGGCGCCGGCTCCAGCTCGTAGAGGGTGACGACAGGGCCGGGGCGGACGTTGATGATCTCGCCGCGCACGCCGAAGTCTTCGAGCGTCGATTCGAGCAGGGTCGCGTTCTGTTCGAGCGCGTCGGCCGAAACCGCCGCGGCGCTCGATTTCTTGGGCTCGGTCAGAAGTCCGAGCGGAGGCAGCTGGTAATCGCCCTCCTGGCGGGGCGGGGCGTGGGTTTCCTGGACCATCCGCTTGCCGGGCTTCGCCGCCGCCGGGGGCGGGCCGACGCGGCTCGGGGCGGGCTCGATCGTCGCGATGGGGGCAGAGGCGGGCTGCATCGGCGGATCGGCGAACGCCAGGATCTCATCCTCGTCTTCGTCGTGAACGACGGGATTGGTCGCGGGGGCAAAGGCGGGCGCAGGAGCAGGAGGAGCAGGTCTTGGGGCGGGCGCCGGGGCGAAGGCGGACGCATCAAACGCCGGCTCGCGTCGCGCGGGGCGTGCGTCTTGGCGTCCATCGCCGCTCCCGGCCAGGGCCAAGCCCCCTGCGGCAAGCTGCGGGCGGCGCGCTGGGCCTCGATCCGCCGGACCACAGCGCTCTTCAGGCTCATCGAGAGGTGGGCGAGCGCCCCGAGCGAAACGATGCCCCAGCCCGGCTCGTCATCGCGCAGCGCATCCTCGGAATCCTCGCGATCGGGGGGGCGGCCGGCGCGGCGCGGCGGCGACGCCCCGGCCGCGGCCTCGTCGGCGAAGGCGAAGCCGCAGGCCGCGGTGGTCGCCAGGATCGCGACGCCGGCGAAGGCGAAGGCGAGCAGGGCCGAGCCGGCGCCGCCGGACAGGCCCGTGACCGCCTTCGCGGCTCGCAGCAGCGCGTCGCCCGTCACTCCGCCAAGTCCCGTCGGCAATGGCCAGCGCGCCGTTGGGGGCAAGGCGCTCGCAACCGCGGTCGCCGCGCCCGTGCCGACGATCCACAGCGCGAGCCGCAGCGGCAGGCGCCCGAGGTCATGCCGCCGCAGCAACCGCCAGCCCCACAGGGCCAGCGGCGCGATCAGCGCGAGGGAGCCGAGGCCGAGCATCTGCATGGCGAGGTCGGCCGCAATCGCGCCCGGCCACCCCAGCAGGTTGCGAACCGGCGCATCGGTCGCGTGGTTGAGGCTGGGGTCGGCGACCGACCATGTGGCGAGCGCCGCCGTCAGCCCTCCGGCCAGAGCGGCCAGGCTCAGGCCAATCAGCTCAAGAGCCCGCCGCGCGAAAAAGGCGCGGGCCGCCTCGGAGAGGTGATCGAGGGGCGAGGCGGAACGGCGGATGGTGCGCATGAGCGACGGCCCGAAGACAGCGGCAGGATCACGCGCGACGCTAAGAGGGCGCGGTAAAGGTCCGATTAACCTTCCCATCGGCTCCGGCGAACAGGCCGGCCTGAAGAGAGTTGGTTCCGGCCCCGCCGTCGCCAACGACCGCCTTGGAATCATGGATCGAAATCGGGCTCGCGCTTCGAGTCCGCTCCGACACAGCCGGATAAAGCAACCGACGGCCCCAAGGGGCCGCATCAAGCGTCAGATCTATCTACGAGCGCCTATCAATCCATGCCTCTGAGGAGAGTGCGCCCATATAGGGAAAGGCAGCACTACTCAGCTGCGACACTGTTCGTTTAATCCTTGGCTTCGTGATTGAGCATAATAAAGGGCAAGATACATGCCGCAACAATCAAAGGCTTGTTAACAAGGTCAGCAGCCAGAGCGCCCGCTGCGGCTCCTATAGCGTAGCCGAGCCAAGCAAGAGCGAAGATGATGCTTTCTCTCTTCATCTGTTTGCCGGAAGCGGGCCAGATCCAAGACGCGAGTTCCTCTCCAAGTTTCTGGAGGTTCCCCGTAATAAAAACATGATTTAAGGTGATGCCAGCAAATCGGTTGGCGGCCGAATTTTGGATACCCATCCCAAGCGCGAGAAGCAGCGCTCCCCAGAATGTACCGGCAAAACTGCAAATGACCAGCAAGATGCTTGTGAACGTGAGCGCCAACCAAACCTTTGCGCCCATGCGGATCATCAGACGGCCCAATATGACCCCAATCAAAAACATCAAAATTATTACCGCATGAGATGCGGCTTGGCTGTATTTAGAGGTCGCCAACTCGATGCCCATGAATATTGTATTACCTGTCATCAGGCCAGCAAAGGCGTTAAGGTGCAAATATCCGATCGTATCTGCATAACCAGCGATGATCGCCAGCAGCGTGACGCGAATCATGGAGACAGCCTTTCAACAGGACCAATAGGCAGAGTTTTGTGATGGACCGGATTGACCGTGCGAGGAGCCGCACGATGGCATGTCGGCGCGATAAGCATGGGGTTGGATCATGCCGCCGAGCAAGGATATCGGCCCATCCGCCGGATTCAGGGTCGCATGATCACGGTGAGCCGCTGATGAGGGTAGGTCAGAGCATTCAGGGCCGTATCAGATGCTGATCGCTCAAGCAGATACAGAGTATGGATTGAAGCCGTCCAGGTGCGCCAACGGGCGCTCATCGGCCGATGCGGGTCAAAGAAAAGCCCCGACGAACCGGGGCTTCTTTGCGACGAGGCGTTGCCGCATCTGAGGATCGCCTAGCGCAGCTTCTCGCCGCCTGCGCCAGCCTCTTTGGCGGGGGCCGGAGGCGCGGCGCCGCCTGCTGTCCGCGAAGATCCCCGGCTCCTTGGTCGTGAAGTCGAACGAGACCGTCCCGATCACGCGCGAGTCGCACCAGTTCGAGCGGCCCGATCCCGTGAACACCCCGCGCGGATCGGTGGTGATCGTGAAGCAGTCGCGCTTGCCCCGGTCGGTGTCGTGGTAGCGGATGTCGAAGGTGAAGTTTTTGTAGGTGTAGGACAGCCCGATGTTGCCGTAATAGTAATCGGGCAGCCGGACGCGGCCGAGTTGGGCCGAGGTGGTGCCGAGCCAATAGCGCCCGAACTCGGACGAGATCGAAAATCCTTCCGGCAGGAATCCGAACAGCCCCGTGGGGAGATTGTACTTGCCCGTCACCGAGGCGTAGGTCCCCGTCGCATGCGTGCCGAGGTAATTGCCCGTGTGGAATACGTTGGCCCCGAACGTCAAGGCGTCGGTGGGGCTGTAGGTCACCTTGGCGGCGCCTTCGAGGAAGTCGGTGTTCCTGGGGGTCAGAATCGACGGCCCCGTGAACAGCACGGTCCCGTCCGGCAGCGTGAAATCCGTGGTCGAGAAGGGGTTCAGCAGGCGCCGCTCGTGCGGATAGTTGTAGTAGATGAAGCCGAAGTCGAACTGGAGCGGGCCGAGCTTCGGCCGGATGCCGCCGGTGAGATCCATCTCGACGGGCGGCCGCGTCGGCAGATCGACCTTGTAGATCGCCATGCCGCCGTAGAGGAAGTTGTCGAAGAGCTGCAGTTCCAGATAGGTTTGCGGGCTCGGATCGTGGTTCGATTGCGTGATGCCGCGGAAGTTGTAATCGCTTTGCAACCGCGCCCCGAAGGCAAGGCCGATCAACTCCGTCTTGTCCGCCTTGGCTTCCGCGGGCAGCTCCTTCGGCGCGGCGACATCGGCCGCGATCGCGGGCGCGGCGGCCAGCAACAAGGACGAAAGCCCGATCCGGGAGAGGCGGGCGATGGCGAGGCGGGACATTCAGGATCTCCAGTCGGCAACGTTGAAGCCGGCGAAAGCCGCAAATCGATTAGCCACGCTGGCGAATGCCTCGTCCGCTCACAACGCTATTGATTGTGCATTTGCCGCCTTTTTAGGCAAAAGCTCAGGGCTGCCTGATCGTCCGCCCTGAGCGTTGCACTGCTGCAACACACGGGTAGAGTCCATTACCCCTCTGAACTTCGTGTTTTCCGGCTGCGAAACGCAAGAAGCCCCGGCTGGCCGGGGCTCCTCTACGCGGCGGCGCGAACCGTTCAGTAGCTGTAGGCGCGCTCGCCGTGATCGGCGAGGTCGAGCCCCTCGCGCTCCTCCTCCACCGTGACGCGAAGGCCCACGGTCAGATCGACGACCTTGTAGAGAATCGCCGAGCCGATGCCCGACCAGGCAAGCGTCAGGAGCACGGCCTTGAGCTGCGCCCACATCGCCGGGCCGAAGTCGTAAGCGGCTACGGTGAGTTCGCCCGGCTTGGTGGCGTAGTCGGGAATGCCGACGCCGCCAAGGGCGGGGTTGACCAGGATGCCCGTCGCGAGCGCCCCGATGATGCCGCCGATGCAGTGGATGCCGAACACGTCGAGCGAGTCATCGTAGTGGAACGCGTTCTTGACCGTCGATACGAACACGAAGCACACGCCGCCGGCCACGAGGCCGAGGACGATCGAACCCATCGGACCGGCGAAGCCGGAGGCCGGCGTCACCGCGACGAGGCCGGCGACCGCCCCCGACAGCATGCCGAGCAGCGACGGCTTTCCCTTGGCGGCCCATTCGACGAAGAGCCAGGCGAGCGCCGCCGCCATGGTGGCCACGAAGGTGTTGACCATGGCGAGCGCGGTCGTGCCGTTGGCCTCGAGGTTCGAGCCGGCGTTGAAGCCGAACCAGCCGACCCAGAGCAGCGACGCGCCGATCATCGTCATGGTGAGCGAGTGCGGCGCGAGAAGGTCGCGGCCGTAGCCGACGCGCTTGCCGATCAGCAGGCAGCCGACGAGGCCGGCGATGCCGGCGTTGATGTGGACGACCGTTCCGCCCGCGAAGTCGAGCGCGCCCCACTGGTACACGAGTCCGGCGTCGGCGTTGACCTCATCGAGCTTGGCCTGCGCGACGGTCTTCGCGGCATCATCGGTCGCCGCCGCCACGGCGCGGGCCGCCTCGGCGATCGCGTCGGGACCGGCCCAGTACCAGACCATGTGGGCGATCGGGAAATACACGAAGGTCACCCACAGGGCTATGAACAGCATGAGCGCCGAGAACCGCATGCGCTCGGCGAAGGCGCCGACGATCAGGGCCGGCGTGATCATCGCGAAGGTCATCTGGAAGCAGATGTAGACGTACTCCGGAATGACGACGCCGTTCGAGAAGGTCGCCGCCGTCGACTCCGGCGTGACGCCGCGCAGGAACGCCTTCGAGAGCCCGCCGACGAAGGGATTGAGCCCGCCGCCGTTCGTGAAGGCCATGCTGTAGCCGAAGAACACCCAGATGAGCCCGACCAGACAGACGATGGCGAACACCTGCGTCAGCACGGAGAGCATGTTCTTGGAGCGCACGAGACCGCCGTAGAACAGCGCCAGCCCCGGCACGGACATCATGAGGACGAGGGCGGTGGACACGAGCATCCAGGCGGTGTCGCCTTTGTTCGGCACGGGCGCAGCCGCGCAGCCTGAGCGGTTGCGGTCTGCGCCAAGGCCGGATCGGCCAGGAGAAACGCGGCGCCGAGTCCCCCGAGGGCCACCGCGAGCAAGGAACGAGAAATCATCGTCGAACTCCGAATTGTTCTTAGCTGTGAAGGAAGTTATAGGGCGTCCCGGTCGGTCTCGCCGGTGCGGATGCGCAATGCGCGTTCGATCGGCGAGACGAAAATCTTGCCGTCGCCGATCTGGCCGGTGCGGGCGGCGGACGCGACCGCGTTGACCACCTCGCCGGCGAGGTCGGCGGCGACGGCGACCTCGATCTTGATCTTGGGCAGGAAGCTCACGGCGTATTCGGCGCCGCGGTAGATTTCGGTATGCCCCTTCTGACGGCCGTAACCCTTGACTTCCGTCACCGTGAGCCCGTGCACGCCAAGGGAGGTCAGCGCATCGCGCACCTCCTCCAGCTTGAACGGCTTGATGACCGCCATCACAATCTTCATGCGAGGTCGCCCCCTTTGCTTGCGCGCGGCCCGATCCGCGCGGCGGACTTCGACGAAGTGGCGCGAACGCCACGGTTCGGAGCCCGGGAAACAAGCTCCGTGCCAATTGCTTTGGCGGCGCACAAAAAACAGCCGGCCACATAGAGGGCCGGCTCAAGGATGCGTCGTGAGACGCAGTGCGCGCGAGGGCGTGGGAGCCGAAAGCGGCTACTGCACGGCTTCGCCATGCAGGGCGATATCGAGGCCCATGATCTCGGATTCCTGGCTCACGCGCAACGGCGCCAGGGCGTTCACGACCTTGAGGATCGCGAAGGTCGCCACCGCGCACCAGAGCGCGCTCGCCCCGATCCCGGCGAGCTGGACGAGGACCTGCCCAGGGTTGCCGTCGATGAGGCCGGGCGATCCGCCCGGCGTCTCGGGGCTTGCCGACACCGCGCCGACGGCGAAGACGCCCGCGAGCAGGGTGCCGAGAAGGCCGCCGACGCCGTGCACCCCGAACACGTCGAGCGAATCGTCGTACCCGAGCCGGGGCTTGAGGCCGATGCAGGCCCAGGCGCACACCGCCCCGGCGAGCGCGCCGATGACGATGCCCTGCCACGGCAGCACGTAGCCGGAGGCCGGGGTGATGGTGCCGAGCCCGGCGACCGCGCCGGAGATGATGCCGAGCACGGAAGGCTTGCCGCGGCCCCGCCATTCGATCGCCATCCAGGTCAAGGCGCCGGCGCAGGCCGCGAGATGCGTGACCAGGATCGCCATGCAGGCGCGCGGCCCCGCGCTGAGCGCCGAGCCGCCGTTGAACCCGAACCAGCCGACCCAGAGCAGGCCCGTGCCGACCACCGCCATCGTAAGGTCATAGGGCGCAAGGTTTTCTTCGCCAAACCCGCGCCGCTTCCCTAAGACCAGCGCGGCCACAAGCCCGGCGACGCCCGCGTTGATGTGAACCACGATTCCACCGGCGAAATCGAGCACGCCCAGCGCGCCTAAAAACCCGCCGCCCCAAACCCAGTGGGCGATCGGGACGTAAACGATGAAGAGCCAAGCGATCGTGAACAGGAGGAAGGCCGAGAAGCGCATCCGATCCGCGACGGCGCCGGCGACGAGCGCACAGGTGATGACGGCAAACGTCATCTGGTAGGTCATGAACAGCGTTTCCGGGATGGTCTTGGCGAGCGGGCTGATCGCATCCATGCCCATGCCGGTCAGCATGGCGCGATCGAGAGAGCCGATCAGCGGGCTGTCGCCGGTGAACGCGAGGCTGTAGCCGGCGGCGACCCACAGCAGCGACACGAGCGCGGTCGCGGCGAAGCACTGCGCCATGGTGGCCAGAAGATTCTTCTTGCGCACCATGCCGGCGTAGAACAGCGCCAGCCCCGGAATGGTCATCATCAGGACGAGAGCCGTGGCGGCGATCATCCAGGCGGTGTCGGCCGGGTCGATCTTTCGCAGGGTGTCCTGCGCCGCCGCCGGCGCGGCGAACAGGATCATCGAAGCGCCGGCGCACGCAGCGCCCGGCGCGGGAAGCGCAACCTCATGAAGAGCCCTCTCGATGGATCAGCCCAGCGTTCAAGCGGACTGTCTTGAGGGCCTGTGCCAGCTTTTTAGGCGAGAAAACAGCCCTGAGCGGGCGAGTGCTGCCTAATCTTGCGGCGAAAGCTTCCAATAATTAAGCAGCGGCTTCTCTGGACGCCGATTTGCCTCAACGTCGATCATCACGCTCACGAATAAGGCCCTCCTGCGCGACTGAGGCCACCAGCGCGCCGTCCTGGGCAAAAATCAGGCCGCGCGAAAAACCGCGCGCGCCGCTCGCGTTCGGGCTGTCCTGCGCGTAGAGGAGCCATTCGTCGGCCCGGAAGGGACGGTGGAACCACAGCGCATGATCGAGGCTCGCCGGCTGGATCGAGCGCTCGAACACGGTGCGGCCGTGCGCGACCAGGGAGGCGTCGAGCAGCGTCATGTCGGAGGCGTAGGCCAGCACGCATTGATGGATGGCGGGATCGTCCGGCAGCCGCCCCGTGGCGCGAATCCAGACGTTGAACACAGGGTTCATCGGCTCGCGGCTGAGATAGCGCTGGAACTCGACGGGCCTGAGTTCGATGGGCCGCTCGCGCTCGTAGTAGGCGCGCACCGGATCGGGCATGAGGGGCAGGACGCCGGATTTCATCTCCTGCTCCGTCGGCAGGTCCTCTGGCGGCGGGACCTGCGGCATCGGGGCGGCGTGCTCGAAACCGGGCTCGGCGACGTGGAACGACACCGACATGGCGAAGATCGGCCGGCCGTGCTGGATCGCGATGACGCGCCGCGTGCTGAAGCTGCGCCCGTCGCGGATGCGGTCGACGTCGTAGATGATCGGCACCTTGGGATCGCCGCCAAGCAGGAAGTAGGCGTGGAGCGAATGGGGATGGAAGGTTTGCACGTCCACGGTCCGGCAGGCTGCGACGAGCGCCTGGCCGATCACCTGGCCGCCGAACACGCGCTGCCAGCCGACCTGGGGGCTGCGGCCGCGAAACAGGTTGTGCTCAAGCTGTTCGAGGTCGAGGATGGCGAGAAGATCGTCGACGGCGCGCGACATGGTTCATCCGGGCTGACGAGAGCGGTCTGGAACAGAACGCGTGACGCGGGGCTTGGTGCCGTGTTGGTGAGCAGAACACATCGCGCAAGGCCGGCGCCGTGTTGGCGTTCCCCGCCCGGCGACGGATCGAGGACATCTCATGCCGCCCGACCCCCGCCTGAAACTGCCATCGCAGCCGCCGCCGTGGCGGATCGCCATCGCGGGCGGCGGCGTCGCCGGGCTGTCGCTGGCGCTGGCCCTGAAGCAGGCTCTCGGCGACGCGGTCGAAGCCAATGTTTTTGATCCCGCGCTCGGGCGCGATCCGGGGGGGGACCGGCGCGCCTTTGCGCTCGCGGCCGGGGTCCGGCGCATGCTCCAGGCGCTCGGCGTCTGGGACGGCATCGACGCGGGGGCGCAGCCGATTCTCGACATGGTCGTGACCGACAGCCGCCTAGCCGACCCGGTGCGACCGACGTTCCTGACCTTCGAGGGCGCGGTCGAGCCGGGCGAACCGTTCGCCCATATGGTCGAGAGCGGCGCGCTCACGGCGGCGCTGCTGCACGCCTGCCGCGCCGCCGGCGTGGGCTTGCATCCGGTCGGCGTGCGCGGCTTCATGCTCGGGCCCGAAGTCATCCGTATCGAGCGCGCCGACGGAACCCGATCCGAGGCGGCTCTTCTCGTCGCCGCCGACGGCGCGCGCTCGCAACTGCGAGAGGAGGCCGGCATCGGCTGGGTCGGCTGGTCCTACCCGCAATCGGGCATCGTGGCGACCGTCGCCCACGAGCGTGACCACGAGGGCCGCGCCGTCGAGCATTTCTTGCCGTCCGGTCCCTTCGCCATGCTGCCGCTCGCGCCTAGCGGGCCGCTCGGCCACCGTTCCTCGATCGTCTGGACGGAGCGCGCCGAGGCTGTGCCCGACCTCCTGGCGCTCGACCGGGAGGGGGCGTTGGCCGAAGTCGAGCGCCGCTTCGGCCTGCAACTCGGACGGATCGCGCTCGAAACGGATTTGCGGGCCTACCCGCTCGCCTTCGGCGTCGCCCGCCGTTTCGGGGCCGAGCGGTTGGCGCTGCTCGGCGACGCGGCCCATGTGATCCATCCCATCGCCGGCCAGGGCTTGAACCTCGGCCTGAAGGACGCCGCTGCGCTGGCGGAGAGCATCGTCGATGCGGTCCGGCTCGGCCTCGATCCGGGCGGCGCGGACGTGCTCGCGGCTTACGAACGCGCGCGCCGTTTCGACACGGTCGCGATGGGAATGGTGACGGACGGCCTCAACCGCTTGTTCTCGAACGATGCGCTGCCGATCCGCCTCCTCCGCGACCTCGGCCTCGGCTTGGTCGACCGGCTCCCGGCGCTCAAACGCGTCTTCATCCGCGAGGCGGCCGGGCTGACCGGTGCGACGCCGCGGCTGATGCAAGGCGAGGCGTTGTAGTCTCCCGCTTAACCGCCCTTCGCCTTCGCCCGCTCCACGCCCTCCAAAATCAGCCGGTGCGCCTCCTCGGGGCCGCCCCAGCGCACGATCTTGACCCATTTGTTGGGCTCGAGATCCTTGTAGTGCTCGAAGAAATGCTCGATCTGCTTCATTGTGATGTCGGGCAGGTCGCTGTAGCTCTGGACGCCGGCATAGCGTTGCGTGAGCTTGGGACCCGGCACGGCGACGATCTTCTCGTCCCCGCCCGCCTCGTCCTCCATGAGAAGCACGCCCACCGGACGCACGCTCATGACCGCGCCCGGCACGATCGCCCGCGTGTTGGCGATCAGCACGTCGCAGGGATCGCCGTCGTCCGAGAGCGTGTGCGGAATGAACCCGTAGTTTCCGGGATAGCGCATGGACGTGTAGAGGAAGCGGTCGACCACGAGCGTGCCCGCGGCTTTGTCCAGCTCGTACTTGATCGGCTCGCCGCCGATCGGGACCTCGATGATGACGTTGACCTCATGCGGGGGGTTCTTGCCGATTGAAATCGCGTCGAAATTCATGGCGGCTCCGCTTCCGAGAGAGTGGGCGCGCCCGCGCCCGAGGCGGCGCATCATCTCTCGCGCTTGGCGGAGAGGCAACGGGCCGATGCTCGAAAAACGTCAGGTGAACAGGAAGGCGACCTTGTCGAGGGCGGCGCCGGTCATGCGCTCCGTCGCCTGGGCGACGGGGCGGCCCCCGAGCCGCCGATAAAAGGCGCAGGCCCGATCATTGTCGGTCAGCGCCCAGACGGCGATGCGCCGGGCGCCGCGGTCGCGCAAATCGTTGCGCACGGCCCTGAACAGGCGCGCGCCGAAGCCAAGCCCCTGATATTCGGGCGCGAGGTAAAGCTCATCGATCTCGCCCTCCGCCGCGATGGAGCGGTCGCGGCAGCGGCCGTAGGACGCATAGCCGGCGATCGCCTCGCCGACATCGAGCACGACGAGCGGGCGTCCGCGGCTGATGGCCGAGAGCCACCAGCGCGGGCCGCGTCGGGCGATCATCTTGCGCAAGGCGAGGGCGGGAATGATGCCCTGATACGTTTCACGCCAAGCCGCATCGAACACGCCCGATAGGGCGGCTGCGTCCTTGGACCGCGCATGACGAATGCTGATGACGAGTTCGCTCACGACGCCACCATCGGAAACCTTCCGAGCTTGCAAAATGCGACGTTTGGTCCGACCGGAGGATTTAGCAAAGCGCGGGCCAAGTCTGGGCCATTGGGGTCCGTCGTCTCGACCCTCGCCGAGGTCGGACCGCCTTGGGGAGAGCGCCGGATCGGGCCGCCGTTGCTCCCGTGGGCCATCGCTGCTAAGGGCGCGTTCCGATCTGCGCCGCCGATGCGTTCGTGTCCGCTGTCCAAGCCTGAGCAAGTGTGCTGAACAGATTCTTAAAGCCCGAGGTCCGCTACGCGCGCCGTATGGCGCGCATCGCCCGTTGGGATCGCCCCATCGGAGGACCGGCGCGCCGGCTCAAGGCGTGGGCCAACATGCTTCTCACCGATCACGGCGTTTTTCGCCTGGCCTATCTCAACCGGCACCGGGTGTCGGGGCGCCTGTGGCGCTCGGCGCAGCCCGCGCCGCACCAGATCGCGTGGTTCGCGGCGCAAGGGGTGCGCACCATCGTCAACCTGCGCGGCGGGCGCGAGCACGGCTCGTGGCCGCTGGAGAAGGAGGCGTGCGACCGGCACGGGATCGCCCTCGTCGACTTCGTCCTGCGCTCGCGCGAGGCGCCCGATCGCGAAACATTGTTGAAATCCAAAGACTTCTTCGACGGTCTGCGCTACCCCGCCCTCGTGCACTGCAAGTCGGGCGCCGACCGGGCGGGGCTGTTCGCAGCGCTCTACCTTCTCGTGCATGAAGGCCGCAGCGCCGCCGAGGCGACGAGGCAGCTCGCGCCGCGCTACGGCCATTTCCGCTTCGCAAAGACCGGCATCCTCGACGCCTTCCTGGAGCGTTACCGGACGGAGGGCGAAGCCAAGGGCCTCTCTTTTCTCGAATGGGCCGAGCGCGTCTACGACCCCGATGCGCTCCAGCGGAGCTTCAAGCCGAGGTTCTGGTCGAACCTTCTGGTCGACGGGGTCATGCGCCGCGAGTAGCGGCCATGGGCTCCGCCGGCGTCTCCTCCACGATCTGAAGCCGCTGCAGGCGGGCGTAGAGCCCGCCCCGCGCCATGAGCGAGTCGTGGGTTCCAGTCTCGGCGATCCGCCCTTCCTCCATCACAACGATGAGGTCGGCCTGGCGCACCGTCGAGAGCCGGTGGGCGATGACGAGGGTGGTGCGGCCGCGCATCAGGATGGCGAGCGCGTCCTGGACGAGGCGCTCGGATTCCGCATCGAGCGCGCTCGTCGCTTCGTCGAGCAGCAGGATCGGCGCGTCTTTCAAAAAAGCGCGCGCCAGCGACACGCGTTGCCGCTCGCCGCCGGACAAGCGCCCGCCCCCTGGCCCGACACGCGTCTCGTAGCCCTCCGGCAGCTTCGTGATGAACGCGTGCGCCGCCGCGTTGCGGGCGGCTTGCACGATCTCGGCCTCGCTCGCGCCCGCCCGCCCGAACGCGATGTTGGCGCGGATGGTGTCGTCGAACAGCACCACCTCCTGACTGACCACGGCAATGCGGCGGCGCAGGCTTTCCAGGGTGACGTCGCGCACGTCCTGGCCGTCGATGCGCACGGCTCCGCCTGTCACGTCGTAAAGGCGCGGCACGAGCGACAGAAGCGTCGACTTGCCGGAGCCGGAGCGGCCGACGAGCGCCGTCGTGCGGCCGCCGGGCACGACGAGGTCCACGCCTTCGAGCGCCGGCGCATCGCCGCGATAGCGGAAGCGGACGCGCTCGAAGCGGATTTCGCCGGTGCGGACGACGAGGTCGCGCGCGCCCGGACGGTCGCGGATGGCCGGCTTCTCATCCATAATGGCGAAATACCGCTGCAAGGACGCGATCGCCTCCTGGACGATGGCGTTGAGGTTGCCGAGCGACCGGGTCGGCTGCGCGGCGAGGATGAGGGCGCTGAGGAAACCGGTGAAATCGCCGACCGTGCTGCGTCCGTCGAGGATGCGCCAACCGATGAAGACGAGCACGCCCGCGACCGCGAGCCCGCCGCCCGCCTCGAGCAGCGGGTCGAGCCGCCCGCGCGCGTTGGCGGACTTCATCTTGAGCTTGCGGATGTGGTCGAAGGCGTCCGCCGTCCGGCGCTTGAGATAGTCCTCGATGCCGTAGGTCTTGGCGACCCGCACGCCCTGGAGGCTCTCGGAGACGAGGCTCGCCATGACGCCGGTCTGCTCCTGCGTCGAGGTTGCGACGCGCCGCAGCCTTTGGCCGATCCGGCCGACCGGCAGGGCCACGAACGGGGCTACGACCGCCGCGATGAGGGTGAGGACGGGATCAATCCACAGCATGGCGACGACGAGCGCCGCGACGTTCGCCGCCTCGCGCAGCAGCACGGTCGAGAGCCGCGTCAGCGCCTCCTTGATGAAGGCGAAGTCCGTGGTGAACCGCTGCGTGAGCGCCGCCGGGCTCTCGCGCCCGACCTGGGCGAGGTCGGCGTCGATCAGGTGCGCGTAGAGCGCCGTTTGCATGTCGGCCTCGATGCGCGTCACCACGCGGTTGGTGAAAAACGTCTGCCCGTAGAGCGCAAACCCCTTCGTCATCGTGACCGCGATCACCAGCAGCGGCCCGAGCATGATGGCGCGCGGATCGCGCGCCGTGAAGGCGTCGTAGGCCTCGCGGATGAGGAGAGGGTAGAGCCCGGTCGCCCCGGAGGCGAGCGCCACGAACAGCAGGACGAGCGCAAGCGCCGGCGCGTGCGGGCGCGCCCACTCCCGCCACAGTCGCCCGAGCAGCGGGAGGGCGTCCCCCTTCAGCCGCCGGCCTTTGCCCCTTCGCGCCATCATTCCGCTCTTCAGACGAGGGCGCTAACACGCGGGCGCAGCCGCCGCAACGGAGCTGGGCGACCCACGCCGCGAAGCGCTCGCCCACCGGCGCTCCCTGTGCGCTGCCGCACATCGCTTCCCGGCATGTTGCCCCAAGCTCTTTGCATTCGACCTCATGCGAGGACTCGGAGATCAACAATGACCCCCAATGCTCTTTTGCCGACGGTAGCCGATCGGCATGACGAACAGATCCCGCCCACCGTCGAGGACCGCCCCTCTCGCTCGGCGCAGCCTTCGTCGGCTTCATCCTGAGCACGGCCCTGACCTCGACGGTCATGGTGTTGCTGAGCCAGTGATCGAGAAGGGCCCCGGATTGGCCGCCGTTTCGCCGTCGAAGCTGTCTCCTGGCCTGGAATCCAGACCGCAAGACCGCTTTGTCGCGCTCTTTCAGCAATGATGGTGCTCCGCTTTTGAGCGCATGATCGAGCGCCCTTTCCCACTTGGCATCGAACCAAGGCGCGCCTCAATCCGTTCTCTTCGCATGCGCCTTCCAAGGCGCACCAGCATCGAGAGGAGAACGAGATGTTACGCAAGCACATGGCTGCGTGCCTGACGGCCACGGCCCTTATGGCGATCCCAGCCCTCGCGCAAACGAACACAGCGCCGGCCCCCCAGAATGCGTCGTCGGCCGCCTCGGGCAAATTCGTAACCCAGCAGGCGGCCAACCATTGGCGCGCCTCGAAGCTCGTCGGCGTGACGGTGTACGGCGCGAACAACGAGCGGATCGGCGACGTCAACGAGGTTCTCATCGACCGGAACGGCAACGCCGAAGCCGTCGTGATCGGCGTCGGCGGCTTTTTGGGGATCGGCGAGAAGGATGTCGCCGTGCCGTTCAAGGCCGTCGAATGGATGATGACCTCCGACGCGAACAGAACCGCGGCCAATACCGGCGCGGGGACCGCCCGCACGAATTCGGGCCCCGGCACCGGCACGACCGGCACCACGACGAGCACGGCGGCTCCTCCTCCGGGGAGCGCCGCGAACACGACCGGATCGGCGTCGGGGACGGCCGCCGGCCGGACCGCGGACATGTCCGACGTGAACCGGGGCTACCCCGATCATGCCGTGCTGCGCATGACCAAGGCCGACTTGGAGAACGCGCCCACGTTCCGCTATGCAGGCTCGACCAACACCGGAACGACGACCAATGCTCCGGCTCGAACCGGCGCCGGCGCGACTGCGCCGGGGAGCGCGGGAACCGGCACGATGCCGGGCACGGCCAACCCTCCGAATGCGCCGAGGCAGTAAGACGCGTCATGGTTTGAGACGCATGGAGGGCTCTGCTCGGCAGAGCCCTTTTCTGAACGGGAGTTTCCTCGTCCGACCGCGCCGCGGGGCCGCCGCGCAGGCTCCTGCCGCCCGACACGGGAGGGCCAGCGTCTCATTGGGGGGCGGCAAGACCTGAAGGTCGATCAGCGATCCGCAGCCAAAAGGTCGCGGATGCTATTCCGTTTTGTCTGGAGCGCTGATGACGCGGGCACGGATCCGGACGGCGCCGCCGCGGCGTCCCCGCGGAAGAGGCTGAATTCCGTTGACCTGTCCCCCAGCACGAGCACAAGCCTGCGAGGCTCAATGTGTTCGACACGCCACTCTTTCACCGTGTCGCCGGTCCGCAGACTCATGGTCTGGTTAGCCTCGCTGTCGCGCACGATGGCGCGCGCGCCATCCTGATCCACCACGACGCCAGCAAGGACGAGGTGGGCGGGGGAGTTGGCTCACCCGGCGTTTGAGCGAGAACGGGCGGCGGCGGATCGACCGAGCGGCGCCGGCCGGGCGTAAAAAGAGGCCGATCGCGTGTTCCTGTCAGAAGCTCCAGGGCTTGCGCCTCGAGCGGATTGCGCAGCGCGGGCGGTTGGCCCTGGAGCTGCGCATGGGCTGTTTGCGAAACGAGCGGCCACGCGACGAGCAGGCCGAAAAAGGTGCCAGAGCATGGAACCGTCATGACGTCCCTCGGCGGAGGAGGGCGCGCAAGCTCACCATCGCTCGGAGCATCGGCTCAACCGCTTCTTGTTGGACGTGCGCATCCTGAAGCTGGATCGTGAGCGCATCGACGAACACATACGGCGTGCCGCTTTCGAGAGATCATAAAGGAACGACTGAAGGCCATTCAGGGACGTGACGAGGGTTACCTGTACCGTGACGTTATCGGCGGGGCCATCGCGGGCCGCGGCTTCGAGACCGAGGGACAGCACTTTCGCGTTTTGCGCCGAGGCCACCTGCGCGACATGGGTTTGGAGCTGCGCCGCCGCGAGTCCGGGCGTGGTCGCTTCGATGAAGGCGGCGTCCGGCGCAGCGCGCGCGGTCGTCTTGCCGGCACGCGCGCCCTCGCCGGGCCGGCGGCCCTCCAGGCGGACAGAAGCGCTTCGCGGCTCTCGGCCAGCTCCGCGATCGCCTCCATGCGCGCCGCGAACGACGAACCCAGCATGGCGATGCCGGTCAGCAGGAGGAGGGCAAGCGCAGCCAGGGCGATGCTTTGCGGCCGATGTTTGCATCGCCGGAGCGACCGCGATGGGCGTCGCCCACGCGCAACCCGCCGCCTGTCCGCCCGGCGGCCCCTGCCCGGTTTTTGCGTGTTCCGCGCCCCCGAACGGGCCGGCCTGGCCCTTCGCCGATCCGCGAGCCGCCTACCCGTGCGCCTCCGCCCCGCCGACCTGCTACATGCAGCGCCTGCGCATCTGGGACTCCTATCGCCGGCAGTGGGTGCTCTGGACGAACCGGGTTTGCGAATAGTCTGCCGAACAAGGCCGGTCTTCACTTCACAAGCTGGAGGACGTCGCGGAAGCGGGGGTGGTCGCTTGCGCCGAGCCACTCGAACAGCGCCATCTCGGTGGTGACGAGTTCGCCCCCGTGCGCCCGCACCCGGTCAAGCGCCGCGTCGCGGTTCTCGACACGGCGCGAGCCGACCGCGTCGCGCACGAGCGCAACCCGAGCGCCGCGTGACAAGAGCCCCAGCACCGTTTGGAGGACGCAGACATGCGTCTCGCAGCCTGCGACGACGACGGTGCTGCGTTCGGCCGGCAGGAGGTCCGCGAAGGGAGTTTCGCGCGTGCCGTCGAAATGCGTTTTGCGCATGATCCGGTGCGGGTAACCCGCCAGCGCCGCGACTGTCGGCCCGAGACCTTCAGGATTCTGCTCCGTCGCCAGCATCGGGATATCGAGCAAGCGGGCCGCCTCGGCGAGCCGTGTTGCGTTGTTCACGACCGCGTCGCCGTCGGCGATGGCCGGCATGAGCCGCTGCTGGAAGTCGACCAGAAGCAGCGTGCAGTCCGTCGCGGCGAGGATCATCCCGGTTCTCCGCCTGAAAAATTGATGTTAGCACCATAACCAAAGCAAGAGAGGGGACACGCCCATGCTGATGACCGGCGCCGACTACCGCGAATCGCTGCGCCGCTATCGCCCGCGCGTCTTCGTCGACGGGCAGGCGCGTCGAGAGCGTGGCCGACGAGCCGCTGCTCGCGCCCGGCATCAACGCGGTCGGCGTGACCTACGACTTCGCCCTGCGACCCGAGCACGCGGCGCTGATGACGCGCGCGCCAGGCGACATCGCGGCAAGACCGTCAACCGGATGCTGCACATCAACGAGACCACCGACGGACCTGCTCAACAAGCTCGAGGCGGTGCGGCTGGTGTGCCAGCGAGATCCGGCTGCGCCCAGCGCTACCTCGCCCACGACGCGCTCAACGCGCCTCTTCCAGGCGACGCAGCGCACCGACGACGACCACGGCACGCGACTATCAGCCAGCGCTTCCTCGCCTACCTGCACGACGTCCAGGACGAGGACCTGACGCTCGGCATCGCCATGACCGACGCCAAGGGCGACCGCTCGCAAGCGGCCGCGCGCGCAGGCGAACCCCGACGTCTACGTCCACATCGTCGAGCGCACGGCCAGACGGCATCGTCATCTCGCGGCACCAAGGCGATCGTCACCGGCGCGCCCTACATGCACGAGTTCCTCGTCATGCCGTGCCGCGACGATGACGCCGGAGGACGCGGACTTCGCCGTCTGCTGCGCCGTGCCGGTCGATGCGCCGACGGCGTGACCATCGTCGCGCGGCCGGCGGGCCGCCCCGGCGAGAGCGGCCGCGAAGTTCTCGGGCAAATACGGCCAGTCGACCGGCGTCGTGATCTTCGACGACGTGTTCGTGCCGTGGGAGCGCGTGTTCCTCGCCGGCGAGTGCGAGGAGGCGCGGCTTCCTCACCTACGAGCTACGCGACCCACCACCGCCATTCCTGCATCGGCGCGCGCGCCGGCTTCGGCGACCTGCTGATCGGCGCCGGCGCGCTGATGATCGAGGCGAACGGCCTCGACCCGGAGCGCCACGGCCACATCCGCGAGCCGATGGTCGAGCTGATCACGATCATCGAAGGCTTCTTCGCCTGCGGCGTCGCGGCGTCGCGTCTACGGCCAGCGACGACCCGGCCGGCGTCGATCATGCCGGAGCCGGTGTTCGCCAACATCGGCAAGCTGCTGCTCGCCACCCAGATCTACGACATGCACCGGCTCGCCCACTACGTCTCGGGCGGCCTGATCGTCGCCCTGCCCGGGCCGGACGAGGACCACAACCCCGAGACCGCGCGCCTCGCTCGCCGCCGTGCTGCGCGCGGACGCCCGGACATCCCGGCCGAGCAAGCGCATCGAGGTGGCGCGCTTCATCGAGGACCTGACCGCCTCGCACCAGGGCGGCTGGTATTCGGTGATCTAGCCTGCACGGCGGCGGCTCGCCGGAGGCGATGAAGCGGGAGATCTGGCGCAACTACCCGGTCGGCGAAAAGGTCGAGCTGGTCGAGCGCCTGCTCGAGCGCGGCGTGCTCGACGAGGGCGCGCCGCGTCGTCGCAAGCAGCCGGGCCGCTGCTGCGCCACCGGCTGCGAGGCGCCGAGCCTGCCGGAGGCCGCCGAATGGGCGCGGGTCAGCGCACTCGAAAAGCCAAAACAGAGGAGGAGACCGATGGACGCCGACGCGCAGAGCCGCTACGCCGCAAGCCTACGCCGCCTGGAAGGCCGATCCGTCCGCCTTCTGGGCCGAGCCGGCCCGCGAGATCGACTGGGTCAAGCCCGCCGAAACAGTGTTCGACGCCGAATGCCGGCGTTTACGGCCGCTGGTTCGTCGGCGGCGGAATGCAACCTCTGCCACAACGCCGTCGATCGCCACGTGCGGCTGGGCGCGGGCGAGCAGGCGGCGCTCATCTACGATCTCGACCGAGACCGAACCGAAGCGCGTCTGCACCTTCGCCGAGCTGCATGGCCGAGGTCCAGCGGCTGGCGGCCGTGCTGCTCGGGCTCGGCGTCGGAAACGGCGACCGGGTCCTGATCTACATGCCGATGATCCCCGAGGCGGCGTTCGCGATGCTGGCCTGCGCCCGCATCGGCGCGATCCACTCGGTCGTGTTCGGCGGCTTCGCCGCGCAAGCCTGGCGAACCGCATCGACGACGCCGAGCCCGAAGGCGATCGTCAGCGCCCGACGGCCGGCAGCCGCGCCGGCAAGGTCATCGCCTACAAGCCGCTGCTCGACGAGGCGATCGAGCATCGCGCGGCACAAGCCGGAGCGCTGCCTCTCCTGCAACGGCCGCGGCCAACGCCGCGATGACGCCCGGCCGCGACCAGGAGTGGGCCGAGGCCGTCGCCGCTGCGCGGGCGGACGGCCGGTCGGCGGAGTGCGTGCCGGTCGACGCCACCGACCCGCTTACATGCTCTACACCAGCGGCACGACCGGCGTGCCGAAGGGCGTGCGAGCGCGACACCGGCGGCTACGCGGTCGCGCTCGAGGCGAGCATGAAGCACATCTTTTGCGGCGTCAGCCGGGCGAGACCTACTTCGCCGCCACCGACATCGGCTGGGTCGTCGGCCACAGCTACATCGTCTACGGGCCGCTGCTGCCGGCTGGCGACGATCATGTACGAGGGCATGCCGATCGGCACCCCGACGCCGGCGCGTTCTGGCGCATGGTCGCAGAATACGGCATCTCGACCCTGTTCACCGCGCCGACGGCGATCCGCGCCCTCAAGAAGGAGGACCCGGAGAAGCTCCTGACGCACTACGACCTGTCTGGCTTCCGCGCCCTCTTTCTCGCCGGCGAGCGGGCCGATCCCGACACCATCGCCTGGGCCGAAAACATCCTCGGCAAGCCCGTCATCGACCACTAGTGGCAGACCGAGAGCGGCTGGCCGATCGCCGGCAATCCGTTGGGTCTGGGCCGCTGCCCGTAAAGCACGGCTCGCCGACCGTGCCCATGCCGGGCTACGACGTGCAGATCCTCGACGAAGGCGGCAAGCCGGTCGCGCCGAACGAGATGGGCACCATCGCGATCCGGCTGCCCTTGCCGCCCGGCTGCCTGCCGACGCTGTGGAACGCGGACGACCGTTTTCGGGACAGCTATCTCGCGGCGTACCCCGGCTCCTACAACACCTCGGACGCCGGCTTCGTCGACGAGGACGGCTACGTCTTCGTGATGGGCCGCACCGACGACATCATCAACGTCGCCGGGCACCGCCTCTCGACCGGGGGCATGGAGGAGGTGCTGGCCTCCCATCCGGCGGTCGCCGAATGCGCCGTCATCGGCGTCAAGGACGCGCTCAAAGGCGAGGCGCCGTGCGGCTTCGTGGTCCTGAAAAGCGGGGTCGATCGCGCGGCGCCCGACGTGGAGCGGGAGTTGGTCGGCTTGGTGCGCGAAAAGATCGGGCCGGTGGCGGCGTTCAAGCTCGCCATCACCATCGCGCGCCTGCCGAAGACGCGCTCCGGCAAAATTTTACGCGGGACAATGAAAAAGATCGCCGACGGCGACCCATGGAGCATGCCGGCGACGATCGACGACCCTGTGATCCTCGATGAGATCGCCGTCGCTCTGAAGGGAAAGGGACTTGGCGGTTGAGCGGTTCAGGCGCTGTTTCACCTTTCCCCGCACGCGGGGAGAGGTCGACCCCGGACTGTGATCCGAGGGCGGGTGAGGGGGCGTTTGCAGGACGAGCCTCTTCCGAGCGCCCTCACCCTCGCTCCGCTCGCCTCGCGCTCCCGCGCAAGGCCCTCTCCCGCACGGCGGGGAAAGGAGATTGGTTGCCGAGCCAGGCTTACTCGTCGTCGTCCGCCGGACGCTTGAGCTGCTTGAGCTTGGCGAACACCGAGTCGACGTCGATTTTGTCCTCTTGCGGCCGGCGCGAGGGTTCCGACTTCGCGAACGGCTCCGGCGGGGGAGCTGGAGCGGTCGAGACCTCGGCGGGAAGCAGGGTCTGGCCGGCCTCCGCAGGCTCCACGGGCGGCCGTTCCTTGGCGGCGCGCTGCACCTCGAAGTCGAGGTCGATCTGCGAGCACAGCCCAAGCGTGACCGGGTCCATAGGCGCGAGAGTCGGCGAGTTCCAGTGCGTCCGGTCCCGAACCTGCTGGATGGTCGTCTTGGTGGTGCCGACCAGGCGCATGATCTGCGCGTCCTTCAACTCCGGATGGTTGCGCAGAAGCCAGAGAATCGCGTTCGGGCGATCCTGGCGACGCGACACCGGCGTATAGCGCGGCCCCTTTCGAGTCTGCTTCATCTCGGGCAGCTTGACCTTCGGCGGGGCTCGCCTCAGCCGGTAGTTCGGGTCGGCCTGGGCTTTTTCGATCTCTTCGCGGGTGAGTTGCCCGGTTCCCACCGGATCGAGACCCTTGATGCCGACCGCGACCTCGCCGTCGGCGATGCCCTTCACCTCGAGTGGGTGGAGCTTGCAGAAGTCGGCGATCTGATCGAACGAGAGCGACGTGTTCTCGACGAGCCAGACGGCGGTCGCCTTGGGCATGAGCGGTCCTTCGGACATGGGAAACTCCTCGGCGGCGTCCGCGCAGTCAGTTGCGCGCAGGACAAAATCATGTCGCGCTCCGGCCCGGC
This sequence comes from uncultured Alphaproteobacteria bacterium, assembly GCA_963728675.1. Taxonomy (GTDB): domain Bacteria; phylum Pseudomonadota; class Alphaproteobacteria; order Rhizobiales; family Beijerinckiaceae; genus JAJKJG01. The sequence continues at coordinate 108,182 of CAVSLO010000009.1, forward strand.
GGTGAACCGGAGCGTCTCATCTCACGATGTGAGGGAAACACGGAAACTATAAGGTCGCCAGGGCGTCATTGCAAATCCAAACCCCGGCGCCGGCGGATGCGAAGCGCGTCCGCGCCGCGCCCGGGACAGCCGTTGGCAACGCGGGGGCAAGCGCTTACGCTTGCGCGCGCAGCATGGAGGAGATAACGCCATGGCGATCGATTCCCTCGCCGACGAGAGGCCGCGCCCGAAGCCGCCGGCGCACGAAATGGGCCAGGATCTCTCGACCTTCTCGGTTGCGGATCTCGACGAACGGATCGCATTGCTGGAGCGCGAGATCGAACGGCTGCGCGAAGCGCGGACCCGCAAGGAAGCGTCCAAGGCTGCAGCAAGCGCCTTTTTCAAGCCATGAGGCGCTTCGGCTGCGCCGAAAGGGCATGGCCGCCCAGAGCTGCGGCGCGGCGTTAACGGTTTCGTAAGGCTTCTGATTCATAACCAAGGGCATCCAGTTTTCTGGATGCCGAGTGGTTCCTGTCCACTCTGTTTGACGCCTCCCTGTTACGACTTTCGAGCCGCCCGCCGGGCGGCTCTTTTTTATGGTCCGGGCGACCTGGAGCGGGCACCCGACGAAGCCTCGCTCAAGCGCTCCCGCTGATGTCGGGAGCTGGCCGCCTCCGCGTTCGCCCATTCCTTCGGCGGACCGCGCGCCCGTTAACCTCGATCAATCGTCACCTGCGCGGCTTGGCCCCAACGGCGCTAGACTTGCCCCATGCTCGTCGGAAGCGAGGACCGTGTTCCGGAATGGAACGCGGCCGGGCAATGGGAGACGGCCGTGAGCGAACCCGACCTGCTGCGGAATAGAAACAAGAGTGAACGCGATCCCGTTGCATTTGGAACGACCTTCGTCCGGTCCGACGCCTTCAAAATCGTGTTTCGCGAAGGAATGGGGCTCATCGAAGACACGGCCGCCTACCTGGATGGGCCGGGACGGGACGAGTCGCGGCGGCTCCCGCGTCAAGCGGCGCTCGCTTACGCCAGCGAGAGCATGCGCCTCACGACGCGGCTCATGCAGATCGCCTCATGGCTGCTCGTTCAGCGCGCAGTCGCCAAAGGCGAAATCACCCCGGCTCAAGCCGCCTCCGAACGGCGCCGGGTTCGCCTCACGAAGCAGGAGGTCGCAACCCCGCTTTGCGAATTCGACCTCTTGCCGGAGCGCCTTAGGAGCTTGGTCGGCCTCTCGTTGCGGCTGCACGCCCGCATGCTGCATCTCGATCGCCTGACCAACCACGATGCGCCCGCTTCAGTCCCTCGCGCGAACCCCGTCGCGATGCAGCAATGGCTGATCCGCTCGGCCTTCGATCCCGTGAGTTGACCGAACCTCAGTAGATCGCGCGAAGTGGGACGGAGGCGCGCAGGGCTGGGATCTCCAACGCGGCGTCCGGCCCTTCGATCATGGTCGGGTTTCCGGGCCAGCCGTTCTCGCCCTTGATCCAGGCCCAGACCCTCGGCTCGTCCTGGGCGAAGACGGCGTAAGCCGTCAGGCTCTCGATCTGCCGATACTCCGCCGCCTTCTCGACCATGTCGATGGCGATGCTCGACGGCGAGAGCACTTCGGCGATGAAGATGGGCGCGTCGGTGGTCAGTTCCGACCCGTCCCGGCCCGCGGGATCGGCCATCACGTCGGGATAACGGATGCCGGCTGGAGTCTGGACGCCGAAATCGGCGCTTGAAACTTGGAAGAGGGTCCGATCCAGGCTTGCATAGAGCAGCGCGGCAATCCGCAAGGCCACTTTCGCGTGGTTGCGCGAAACACCCGTCATCATGACGACGCGACCTTTGACCAGTTCGTAACGGCCTTCCTGCCGTTGCGCCCAACGCAGAAACGCCGCCTGCTCAACGGGGGCAGGCGGGGGCGGTAGGTCTGGAACGCGGAAGCGCCGCTCGCGGTCGATGACGTTCATGGGCTCGTCCCGAGCGCACAGTCTACACCGCGCGGACGTTGGCGTCAGGCCAAGAAAAACCCCGGCGTGGCCGGGGTCCTTCACATCCGATCGGAAGCCGATCCACGGGAGCCTGCGACCGCGGGGCTTACTTCTTCCCGAACGACAGATTCCCGAACCGCGAGTTGAAGCGCGACACGCGCCCGCCGCGGTCGAGGAGTTGCTGCTGACCGCCCGTCCAGGCCGGATGCGTCTTGGAATCGATATCCAAGTTGAGGGTGTCGCCCTCCTTGCCCCACGTGGAGCGCGTCACGTACTCGGTGCCGTCGGTCATCACCACCTTGATGAAGTGATAGTCGGGATGGTCAGTCGCTTGGTTGCGTGCCATGACAAAATCCTCATGCGTCCGGCCCTTGGGGCCGGGCGGCCCCGTATGGCCTGCGGCGCTTGGTCGGGTGTTTCGTGAAAGCCCGCGCCTATACCTCAGGCGCTGCCCCGAGACAAGCCGCGCCGACCCAATCCAGGATGTCTGATGGCTGACGCCCCGTCCTCGACCTCGAACCGCCCGAAGGCGGCGCTGGGCGCGCTCCGGCCGCTCGTTCCCTATGCTTTGCACTACAAAGGCCGGATCGCGGCGGCGATGGGCGCGCTTCTTGTCGCCTCCGCGGCGACCCTCGTCCTGCCGATTGCCGTGCGGCGCGTCGTGGACCACGGATTTTCGGAGGGGAGCGGATACCTCGTCAACGCCTACTTCGAGGTTCTGATCGTCGTGGTCGCCGCGCTCGCGCTCGCGAGCGCGCTGCGCTACTACTTCGTGGTCACGCTCGGCGAGCGCGTCGTCGCGGACCTGCGCGCGGCGGTGTTCGGCCACTTGACCCGGCTCGACCCGGCCTTCTTCGACGCGTCGAAAAGCGGCGAGATCATCTCCCGCCTCACGGCGGACGCCACCCAGGTCAAGTCGGCCTTCGGGATCAGCGTCTCGCTGGCGCTGCGCAACCTCGTGCTGTTCACCGGCGCCATTGCGCTGATGGTGCTCACGAGCCCCAAGCTGTCAGCGCTCGTGCTGATCGCGATTCCGGCTATCGTGCTGCCGCTGGTGCTGGCGGGACGCGGCGTGCGTCGCCGCGCGCGCGCCGCGCAGGACCGACTCGCCGACGCTTCGGCCTATGCGGCGGAGGCGGTCGGGGCCGTGCGCGCCATGCAGGCGTTCGGCATGGAGCGGTTCACGGCTGGGCGCTTCGCCGCCGCCTCGGAGGAGGCTTACGGGGCCGCGCGAGCCTCCATCACGGCCCGCGCGATCCTGACCGGCATCGCGATATTCCTGACCTCGGCAAGCGTCGTCGGGGTGTTGTGGTACGGCGCGCAGGACGTGCTCGCCGGGCACATGACCGCCGGACGACTATCGCAGTTCGTCCTCTACGCCGTGCTCGCGGCGAGCGCGCTGGGGCAGCTTTCGGAGGTGTACGGCGAACTGGCGCAGGCCGCCGGGGCCGCCGAACGGCTCGGCGAGATTCTGGCCGCCCGTCCCAGCATCGCGCCGCCATCGAGCCCGCGTCCGTTGCCCGAGCCGCCGCTCGGGACGGTCGCGTTCGAGGACGTCCGCTTCGCTTATCCGGCTCGACCTGAGGGCGGAGCCCTCGACGACGTCACGTTTTCGGTCAGAGCGGGCGAGCGGGTGGCGCTGGTCGGGCCCTCGGGCGCGGGCAAAACCACCGTCCTGCAATTGCTGCTGCGCTTTTACGACCCGCAGGCCGGCCGCGTGCTCGTAGACGGCGTTCCGGTCGAGGAGGCTGATCCGGTCGCGCTGCGCCGCCGCTTGGCGCTGGTGCCGCAGGAGCCGGCGATTTTCGCCGCCAGCGTGCTCGACAATATCCGTTACGGCAAACCCGGCGCTGGCGAGGCGGAGGTTGCCAGGGCCGCGAAACTCGCCCACGCCGACGCCTTCATCCGCGCGCTGCCGCAGAGCTACGCGACGCAGATCGGCGAGCGCGGCGTGACGCTCTCCGGCGGCCAGCGCCAGCGCATCGCCATCGCCCGCGCGATCCTGAAGGACGCGCCGATCCTGCTCCTCGACGAAGCGACTTCGGCCCTCGACGCCGCCAGCGAGCGCGCCGTCCAGAAGGCGCTTGACGAACTGATGGAAGGCCGCACGACGCTGGTCGTCGCCCATCGTCTCGCTACCGTGCGCTCCGCCGACCGCATCCTGGTCATGGCCGAGGGCCGCATCATCGAGGAAGGCGCGCACGACAGTCTTTTGGCCCGCGGCGGCCTCTACGCCCGCTTGGCGCGCCTGCAATTCACGGGCGACCCGGCGACCGTGGCGGCGGAATGATGGGCTGGCGTCAGTGAGCCAGCGTGAGTCCTGGCTTGGCTTCGCCGATGAACTCGCGCGCCTCGTCGAGCGAGCCGAACGACCGGACCCCGAACACGGTCTCAAGCTCGACGGCCCCGTTGCTGAACAGGACGTAGGGACGGCCGTCCAGATGGCCTTCCCGGATCGCGTGTTTTCCCTCGCCTCCCGCGGCGCCGGGGTCATGCCGCGCCGCGCGCTTCAGCACGGCTTCGTAGAAGCTTAACGAGGCGCCGAAGCCGCGCTGGAGGATGCCGATGACCGCCAGCGTCAGGGAGGTGAACAGCGCGCATTGCGCCAACGTGATGAGGTGGTGGCGCGTCAGCGCGGGCGCCGGGGCCTTCAAGCCGAAGAAGGGGTCCTCCGCCAGAACGAACCACAGCAGCGCGAGCCATGACAGGGCGATTCCGGCAAGCCCGGCCAAGGAGGCAGCGGACGGCTTGGCGGTCATCTCGGAGGCCCCCTCCTCAAACATCTGGTTGGCGTAATGGATGAAAGCCTGCGCGTTGCGGGCGAGGTTTTTGGCGGTTTCGTCCGTCTGCCGGATCTGTCGGGACGCCTGGCGAACCAGGTCCAGGGTCGCGAGCCAGTCGTGCTCCGCGACCGCCTCGCCGCCGCCCCGGTCGGCCGACCCGGGGTCCCGCTCCGCCGCGCGGAAGGCCGGGCCGGCGCGCTTGACGGCGCCGGCCAGGCGCCGGTCGCCAGGGCGCGCGTCCTTCAACCGAACGGCCATGCTCGCGATGCGGGGAGCCCGGTGTCCTTGCGCGTCCTGGCTCGGGGCTTGCCGGAACGGGCGCTGCACGGATCGTTTCTTTCATATTTCTTCGGCTTTGCTTGAGGCGCCGCCGCATTCCGGCAGGAGCGGCGAACTGAGCATCCCAATCGGGCATAAGGAGGTCAGGACAGCATGAACCCAGACAGCGAGTTCATCCAGCGCGACCGCACCATGCATCCGCCGGCGTTCACGCCGAATTACAAGACCAGCGTCCTGCGCTCGCCGCGCATCCCGCTCTGGTCCTTGCAGAACTCGCTCTCCGAGGTGACCGGCCCGATCTTCCGGCCCGACGAGCTCGGCCCGCTCGACAACGACCTGATCCTCAACTACGCCAAGGGCGGCGAGCCGATCGGCGAGCGCATCATCGTCCACGGCCACGTGCTCGACGAGAACGGCCGCGGCGTGCCGAACACGCTGGTCGAGTTCTGGCAGGCCAACGCCGGCGGCCGCTACCGGCACAAGAACGACACCTACCTCGCCCCGATCGACCCGAATTTCGGCGGCTGCGGCCGCACGCTCACCGACGAGCAGGGCTACTACGCCTTCCGCACCATCAAGCCGGGCGCCTATCCCTTCCGCAACTGCGTCAACGCCTGGCGGCCCGCCCACATCCACTTCTCGATGTTCGGCTCCGGCTTCGCCCAGCGCCTGATCACGCAGATGTATTTCGAGGGCGACCCGCTGATCCCCCACGACCCGATCATCGGCACCATCCCGGACCCGGCCGCGATCCAGCGCCTGATCGCGCCGCTCGACCTCAACGCGTCGGTGCCGCTCGACAGCCTCGCCTACCGCTTCGACATCGTGCTGCGCGGGCGCCGCCAGACCATGTTCGAGAACAAGCTGCAGGGGAACTGAGCCATGATCGCGCCGCTGCCCTACCTCAAGGAAACGCCCTCGCAGACTGCCGGCCCCTACGTCCACATCGGCCTCATCCCGCACCAGGCCGGCTTCGACATCTTCGAGAAGAATTTCAGCAACGTGCTCGTCGGCCCGGAGACGCAGGGCGAGCGCATCCGCATCGAAGGCCGTGTCTTCGACGGCCTCGGCATCGCCGCTGCAGGGACGTCCTGGTCGAGATCTGGCAGGCCAACGCGGCCGGCCGCTACAACCATCCCGCCGACCGGCAGGACGACAAGCCGATCGACGAGGGCTTCCGCGGCTGGGGCCGGACCGGGACCGACTTCCAGACCGGCGTCTACTCGTTCGAGACGATCAAGCCGGGCCGCGGTCGCGGGCCGGACCGGGCGCAAGCCGATGGCGCCGCACGTCAACCTGTGGCTCGTGGCGCGCGGCATCAACATCGGGCTCACCACGCGCATGTACTTCGCCGACGAAGCCGAGGCGAACGCGGAGGACCCGGTGCTGAACATGATCGAGCCGGCGGTGCGGCGCGAGACGCTGATCGCCCAGCGCGAGGAGCGCGGACGGCGCGGTCGTCTACGTCTTCGACATCCGCCTGCAGGGCGAGCGCGAAACCGTGTTCTTCGACATCTGACGCGGGAGAGGGGCGCAGCCAGCCAGGCGAGCCCCTCATGGGAGACAAGCCGTGACGCAATATGCCTCGAAACCCTCGGTCCTGCTCGGCCTGATCGGCCAGGACATCCAAGGCTCCCGCACGCCCGAGATGCATATGCGCGAGGGCGAGGCGCAGGGCCTGCGCCTCGTCTACCGCCTCATCGACCTCACCAAGCTCGGCCTCGGCGCCGAAGCCCTGCCGGAGTTGCTCACGGCGGCCCAGCGCATGGGCTTCAACGGGCTCAACATCACCCACCCCTGCAAGCAGGCGATCATCCCGCATCTCGACGAACTGTCCGAGAACGCGCGCGCGCTCGGGGCCGTGAACACGGTCATCCTGAAAGACGGCAAGAAGATCGGCGAGAACACCGACTGGTCCGGCTTCGCCGAGCCGTTCCGCCGCAAGATGAGCGACGTAGCCCTCGACCGAGTGGTGCAGATCGGCGCGGGCGGGGCCGGGGCGGCGGTGGCGCACGCGGCGCTCATGCTCGGCGTCAAGGAACTCACGATCGTCGACATCGACCCCAAGCGCGCCGAGAGCGTGGCGCAAAATCTGTCGAAGCATTTCGGGGCCGGGCGCGCCAAGGCTGGCGGCGACCTGCCGAGCGCGGTCGCGAAGGCCGACGGGATCATCAATGCCACGCCCATCGGCATGGACGCTCATCCCGGCATGCCGCTTCCCGCCGAACTGCTGCGCCCGGACCTGTGGGTCGCCGAGATCATCTACTTCCCGCTCGAGACCGAGTTGCTGCGGCGCGCCCGCGCGCTCGGGGCGCGCACGATCGACGGCGGCGGCATGGCGGTGTTCCAGGCCGTGGCGGCGTTCCGGCACTTCACCGGCCTTGAGCCTGACAGCGACCGCATGCTCGCCCACTTCGCTGAAATGCGGGCGCCATGAATCTGCTCAGCCTGCGCCACGGAGGACGTTCGTGAGTCAGACCATTCTCATCCTCAACGGGCCGAACCTGAACCTGCTCGGGAAGCGCCAGCCGCACATCTATGGGCACGAGACCCTGGCCGACGTCGAAGCCCAATGCCGAAGCGTGGCGGGCGAACTCGGATTCGAGATCGACTTCCGCCAGAGCAACCGCGAGTACGAGATCATCGACGCGATCCATGAATACCGCGTCACCGCCGCCGGCATCATCATCAACCCCGGCGCCTTCACCCAACGTCGGTCGCCATCCTGGACGCGCTGAACACCTGCGAGGTGCCGGTGATCGAGTGCCACATCTCGAACGTCCACAAGCGCGAGGCCTTCCGGCATCACTCTTATGTCTCGCTCGCGGCGACCGGCGTCCTGGCCGGCTTCGGCACGCACGGCTACCAGCTCGCCATCCGGCATGTGGCTCGCCTCGCCGGAGAGAAAAAGTGATCCAGCGATCCTTCAACCCGTCAATGACCGATGCAACTTACGCCAGGGATCGAGAGAAGCCCATTGGCAGGTCTGCAGCCATGACCAGCACTGCTGCGCCTCCGCGCCGTGTGGCGCTTGTGACCGGCGGGACGGGCGGCATCGGCGAGGGCGTGGTCACGGCGTTGACGCAGCGCGGCTTCGACGTTGTCGTCACCGACCGGTCAATCGGTGGGCACGCCAGAGGACGTCGGGCGGGCGCGCCATGGCGGCCGGGGCCGCGATCCCGGTCGATGGCGGCAGGCACCTGCACTACTGACGACGAGGCCGATGATCGGCGTGAGACTCGACCCCGTAAACGGATACGTTAATTTCGAAACGCCGGCCGTATGCCGGCCACATTCTGGAGGAACCCCTCAATGGCTGAGCCCTACGGAACATGAGCCGCATGGCAGACACCAATCGAAGAAAGCGGCCGCCAGCGCCTGGATCGGCTCGGCGCTGGAGTACTACGACTTCTTCATCTACGCCACGGCGGCGTCCCTGATCTTCCCGCAGCTCTTCTTCCCCTCGGGGAACCCCACGGTCGCCATCGTCGCGTCGCTGGCGACCTACGGCGTCGGCTACGTCAGCCGGCCCATCGGCGCCTTCTTCCTCGGGCACTGGGGCGACACCTACGGCCGCAAGTACGTGCTGATCCTGTGCATGTTCCTCATGGGGTTCTCGACCATCGCCGTCGGGCTCCTGCCGACGTATGAGCAGGTCGGCATCCTCGCCCCGATCCTTCTCGTGATCTGTCGGCTCGTCCAGGGCTTCGCGGTGGCCGGCGAGATCGCCGGCGCCAGTTCGATGACCCTCGAACACGCCCCGTTCGGCCGGCGCGGCTTCTTCACCAGCTTCACCCTCCAGGGCGTGCAGGCCGGGCAGATCATGGCCGCGGCGGTGTTCCTGCCGCTCGCGGCCTTTATGCCCGCCGAGCAGTTCAACTCCTGGGGCTGGCGCATTCCGTTCCTCCTCAGCATCGTCGTCATCATTGCGGGCTACATCATTCGTAAAGAGGTCGACGAGACGCCCGCCTTCGCCGAAGAGGGGGCACGGCGAGGTTCCGAAGGCGCCGATCATCGAAGCCATCACGACCGCTTGGCCCGACATGCTGCGGGTCATCTGCATGGCCCTGATGAACGTCATCCCGGTGATCGCCACGATTTTCGGCGCGGCCTACGCGGTTCAGCCGGCCTACGGCATCGGGTTCTCGAAGGACATCTATCTTGTGGATTCCCGTCCTGGGCAACATCTTGGCGGTGCTCGTCATCCCCTTTGTCGGCAACCTGTCGGACAAGATCGGCCGCCGGCCCTGCATCATCGTCGGCGCGATCGGTTCGGGGCTGCTCGTCGTTCGGCTATCTCTACGCCATCAGCATCAAGAGCGTGCCGCTGGCGATCGTCATGTCGCTGCTCATGTGGGGCGTCGTCTACCAGGGCTACAACGCCGTTTTCTCAGCCTTCTACCCCGAGCTGTTCCAGACGCGGATCCGGGTTTCGGCGATGGCCATCTCCCAGAATCTCGGGACGGCTCATCACGGCCATGCTTCCGGCGCTCTTCGCCGCCGTGGCGCCCCCCGGCTCGCAAAACATTCCGCTCACGGTCGGGGCGATCGCCTTCGGGCATCACGGTGATCGCGGCGGTCGCGGCCATGACCGCGCGGGAGACCTACCGCATCCACATGAACGACCTTGGCAAGAAGGGCGCGGTTCCGGTTCCCAAGGAGGAATACGACCGGCTGCGGGAGCAGAGCCTTGCTGGCCCAGGGCTGGCCAAGGCGTGAGCGCGCGGGGCCAGTATTGAAAGCAACTGAACCACGCGTCGCCCGGCCGGGTACGATCGGCCGGGCGACTCCTCGGTCTCTGCCCCGAGTTGCGCACGTCTGGAAGCTCCCGCGTGACCGGCGAAGGCGAACCCCTGTCGGCCATCGAAAGAATGACGTGACGCAATCCGTTCGCATCGCCGTCGCCGGAGCGGGCATGATCGGACAGGCGCACATCAAGCGCATCCGCGAAGAACCGCAGGCGGAGCTTGCCGGCATCATCGACCCCTCGCCCAAGGCGAAGGAGCAGGCCGAAGCTCTGGGCGTGCCCTCCTTTGCGGACCTTGAGGAGGGACTGCGATCGGTCAAGCCTGACGGCGTGGTGATCGCCACGCCCAATCAGCTTCACGTTCCGAACGGCCTCACGGCCGTCGAGGCGGGCGTGCCGATGCTGCTGGAGAAACCCGTTTCCGGCGACGTAAAGAGCGCCCTTCAACTCGTCGAAGCGGCGGAGAAGGCCGGGGTCGCCATCCTGGTCGGCCACCACCGCCGCCACAGCCCGCTGATCCAGCGCGCCCGCGAGATCGTCGAGTCGGGCCGCCTCGGCAAGCTCACCGCCGTCTCCGGGCTGTGCCTGTTTCTCAAGCCGGCAGACTACTTCAACGGCTCCGGCTCCTGGCGGCGCGAGCCGGGCGGCGGCGTCGTGCTGATCAACCTGATCCACGTCATCGACGACCTGCGCAACATCTGCGGCGACATCGTCGCCATCCAGGCGGCGGAGTCGAGCGCGGCGCGAGGCTTCCCGGTCGAGGACACGGCGGCGATGATCCTGCATTTCGCCAACGGCGCGCTCGGCACGCTGAACATCTCGGACGCCGCGAACGCGCCGTGGAGCTGGGAACTCACGGCGGGCGAGAATAAGGTTTACCCGCAGACCGACCAGTTCTGCTACCTTTTCGCCGGCACCGGAGGCTCGCTCACCGTTCCGCGCCTGGATGTCTGGCGCCATAGCGGCGACGGCTGGTGGACGCCGATCGAGGCGGAGCGGCGCATCGTGCCGGAGCAGGACTCCGCTCACGCTGCAAATGCGCCACTTCTGCCAAGTCGTGCCGCGGCGAGGCGAAGCCGATCCTGGACGGCCGCGGTGGGACGCGGACGCTCGAAACGACCTTGGCGGTCAAGGAGGCCGCGGAAACGGGCGGGATGGTGCGGCTGTCTTAAGTTGGACCGAGGGAGAGGCCGGAACGGCCTCCGCCTCACGGATGGGCAAGGGCTGACGGGCGCCGATCTTCGATGATCGGGCCATCGACGAGGGCCGGGCAGACGATGACGATATCCTTCACGCCTCTCCCCAAAGCCATCGCCACCGTCTGCCTCAGCGGCTCCTTGCCGGAGAAGCTGCAGGCCGCGGCCGCGGTCGGGTTCGACGGCGTCGAAATCTTCGAGAACGATCTCCTGACCTTCGACGGCTCCCCGGCCGACGTGAAAAGCATCTGCGACGGGCTCGGCCTCGCCATTCCGCTCTACCAGCCGTTGCGCGACTTCGAGTGCATGCCGGAGCCGCAGCGCACGCGCAATCTGGACCGGGCCGAGCGCAAGTTCGACGTCATGCAGGCGCTCGGCACGGACCTCGTGCTGGTGTGCAGCAACATGCAGCCCGCCGCCATCGACGACTCCGCGCGGGCCGCCGAGGACCTCGCGGCGATCGCCGAGCGCGCCGGCGCGGCGCGGCCTGCGCATCGGCTACGAGGCGCTCGCCTTCGGCCGCCACGTGACGCTGTGGCGGCAAGCCTGGGACATCGTGCGCCAGGTCGAACCATCCGGCGCTCGGCCTGATCGTGGACAGCTTCCACACGCTGGCGCTTCGGCGACGACCCGTCGGGCCTCGCCGAGGTGCCGGGCGACAAGATCTTCTTCGTGCAACTGGCCGATGCGCCGCGGCTCGAACATGGATGTCCTGACCTGGGGACGCCATTTCCGCAATTTTCCCGGCCAGGGCGACTTGGACGTGACCGGCTTCGTGCGCGCGGTCCTCGCCTCCGGCTACGACGGGCCGCTGTCGCTGGAGATTTTCAACGACGACTTCCGCGCCGCCCCGGCCCGGATGACGGCGCGCGACGGGCTGCGCTCGCTCATCTACGTCGAAGCCATGGCGCGCGGCGGCGCGGGCCTGCCGCCGCCGCCCGTGCTGGGCGGCGTCGAGTTCCTGGAGTTCGCCGTCGACGAGACCACGGGCGAGGCCCTCGCGGGCTTCGTGCGCGCGCTCGGGCTTCCGTCACGCCGGCCGGCATCGGTCGAAGGCCGTGGACCTTTATCGCCAGGGCCGCATCAATCTGGTGCTGAACCGCGAGCAGGACAGCGCCGCCGCGGAGCATTTCCAGCTGCATGGCCCCTCGGTCTGCGCCATGGCCTTGCGGGTGGACGACGCCGAGCGCGTCGTCAGCCCGCGCCAAGGCCCTGCTTTACCCCGACTGGCAGGAGCGGGTCGGAGAAGGCGAGCGCCACATCCCGGCCGTGCGCGCCCCCGACGGCACGCTCGTCTACCTGGTCAGGCGGACGCGTCCGGGCCGCAGCATCTGGGAGGACGATTTCGAACTCCGGGACGGCGGCCCCGGTCAGGGGCGACGCGGGCCTGGACGCCGTGGATCACGTCGCCCAGGCGTTGCCCTTCGGGCGGATGGACACCTACGTGCTGTTCTGGCGCGCCCTCTTCGGGCTTCGAGCCCGAGCAGCAATGGGTGTCGCCCGACCCTTACGGCCTGATCCAAAGCAAGGCGATGATCAGCCCCGACCGCAGCGTGCGCCTGTCCCTGAACGTCTCCGAGAGCCGCGAGACCGCGCTGGGCCGCTCCGTTTCGTCGTATTCCGGGGCCGGGGTGCACCACATCGCCTTCACGACGGACGACATGGTCCGGACCGCGGAGGCGTTGAAGCGGCTCGGCGCGCCGCTGCTGCCGGTTCCGGCCAACTACTACGACGACCTGTCCGCCCGGTCGGCTCTGGACGACGCGCTGCTCGCCGACCTGCAGCGGCTCGGCCTGCTTTACGACCGCGACGAGCAGGGCGAGTTCCTGCACGCCTATACCGATGCGTTCGAGGGCCGCTTTTTCTTTGAGGCCGTGCAGCGGCGCGGCTACCAGAGGACTTCGGCGTCGTCAATGCGGCCGTGCGCATGGCCAGTCAGGCGAAACGCCGGCAGCACCCAGAGGTCTTCAGCCGCAGACGGTCGAAGGCCTGCTGCCGAAGCAGAATGAGGGAGAGGGTTCGTGGCCAGTATTTTCGACCTAAATGGAAAACATGTGCTCGTCACCGGAGCCTCGAGCGGGCTCGGGCGCCACTTCGCCGGAACGCTCGACCGCCGCGGGCGCGAAGACGTCGCTCGCGGCCCGGCGCGAGAGCGCGCTCGCCGAAACCGTCGAGCAGATCCGCGGCAACGGGCGGCGAAGCGCACAGCGTCGTCATGGACGTGACCGACGCCGCCAGCATCGAGCGGGCGCTCGACAACGCCGAGGCGCGGTTCGGCCCGTGTCCAGGTCCTCATCAACAACGCCGGCGTGACGGTGACGCGCGCGGCGCTTGAATTGGAGGAGCGCGACTGGGACCAGGTGGTCGACACCAACCTCAAGGGGGTCTGGCTCGCCGCCCAGAGCACGGCGCGGCGCATGGTGCGCCACGGCGTCGGCGGCAGCATCGTCAACGTCGCCTCGATCCTGGGGCTTCGCGTGGCGGGCGGCGTCGCGCCCTACGCCGTATCCAAGGCCGGCGTCATTCAGCTGACGAAAAGCCTCGCGCTCGAATGGGCCCGCTACAAGATCCGGGTCAACGCCATCGCCCCCGGCTACGTCCAGACCGAGCTGAACAGCGACTTCTTCGAGAGCGACGCCGGAAAGGCGCTGATCAAGCGCGTCCCGCAGCGCCGGCTCGGCGAAGCGCGGGAACTCGATGGCGCTCTTCTCCTCCTGGCGTCCGACGCCAGCACCTACATGACCGGAAGCGTGATCGCGGTCGACGGCGGTCATCTGGTGTCGAGCCTCTGACGCGTGCGTCGTCGGACGCGGCTGCCTGTGCCGCCCAGCGAAAGGCAGAGGGCTCACGCTCGCTCGCGAAGCTGAGCCGAGGCTTGGCTTAACCCACCCGAGGCCGCGGATAGGAGTAAGCTCCTCTTCCTGCACGGACCGCACGGACGCTCGCACGAGAGCACGGCCTCGACCGGCTTTCACCCCGCTGAACCTTCCTTGAATCGACGAGCCCCGTTTCATGCTTGATGAACACCATAAAGCGAAGCTGCGATCCTGGATCGCCCAACGACTGGGAACCGACGACGTCATCGTCGATGAGGTCCACCCGCTCGGCGGCGGGTCGATCCAGGAGAACTGGCGCGTCCGCTGCGTCCTCGACCCTGAGGGCGAGCGGACAATCTCGCGAGTTCGTCTTGCGCAAGGACGCCCCCGCGACCATCGCGTCGAGCCGCCCCCGGTCCGAGGAGTTCGCGATCCTTGCGGCCGCCTACCGCGCCGGCGTGTGTGTGCCGGAGCCCATCGGCTTCTGCGCCGATCCCGATGTGATCGGCGCGCCGTTCGCCATGATGGGCTTGGTCGAGGGGGTCGGCTTGGGGCCGCGCATCGCCAAGGACAAAACGATCGGCGGCGACCGCGCCCGCCTCGCCGAGCGGCTCGGGCGCGAGTTGGCGAAGATCCACGCCATTCGCCCGCCTCAAGAGGATCTGGCCTTTCTGGGCGAGCCCGATCCGCAGCCCGCCCTCGCGGAGGTCCGTTCGCTCCGGAACACGCTCGACGGGTTGCAGGTCACGCGGCCATCGACCGAGTGGGGCCTGCGCTGGGCCGAACGCCACGCGCCGCCGTGTTCGGCCCCGACCCTGGTGCATCGGGATTTCCGCACCGGCAACTACATGGTCGACGCACACGGACTCACCGCCGTCCTCGACTGGGAGTTCGCCGGCTGGGGCGATCCGATGTCGGATATCGGCTGGTTCTGCGCCGAGTGCTGGCGTTTCGGGCGGCCGGAGCTGGAAGCGGGCGGCATCGCGCCGCGCGCGGCGTTCTATCGGGGATATGAGACCGAGAGCGGCGTGCGCATCGACGATGCGGCGGTCCGCTACTGGGAGGTCGTCGCCCATCTGCGCTGGGCCGTGATCGCCCTGGAGCAGGGGCACCGCCATCTGTCCGGCCTGGAGCCGTCGCTCGAACTCGCGCTGACGGGCCGCATCGCGCCCGAACTCGAACTTGCCATCTTGCGGGCCACCGCACCGGATGCCTGGAGACCCCATCATGCGTGATAAGCCCTTCGGCGCGGCCCTGCTCGACGTCGCCCATCAAGCCCTCACCCAAGACATCGCACCCGCACTCAAAGGCCAGCAGCGCTACGTGGTGCTCATGGTGGCGAACGCGATCGGCATCGTGGCGCGCGAGATCGAGCAGGAGGTCGCGGTCGCCAAGGCCTGGGATCGCGCCCTCGCGCGCGTCGACCAGGACGGCAATCTGGAGGCTTCGGCCAGCCGGCTCGTGGAGGCGATCCGCAACGGCCATCACGACGCCGACCCCGCCCTGCACAGCGCGCTCCTGGAGACCGCCGTCGTCGCGGCGGGGATCTGGAAGCCCTCGCTCGCAAAGCCGTCCAACGTCGCTGAGAGCGCTTGAGAGACGCCGCCGGTCTCTTTGAGACGGGCGTCTCCGCCGCTCCGATCGCACCCGACGCGATCAGCAGCAGAAAGAAGCGGGAACCCCGTAAACGGTGCGAGGCGCCGCGGCGTCAGCGTTTCTCCAGCCAGCCGACGATCTGTTCGCGCAGCTTGGCTTGCGAGCGGCTGACGAACACGCCGATGTGCCCGCCCGGAACGGGGGCCTCGGTGTAGTCCTGGCTGCCCACCTTGTCGCGCAAGACCTTGCTCGCCGGGGCCGGGATGATGTGGTCCGTCTCGGTGTAGATGTTCAACACCGGCATCGCGATGGCTTTCAGATCGACCCGCTTGCCGCCGATCTCCAACTCGCCCGTCGCCAGCTTGTTCTGCTGATACAGGTCTTTGAGCCACTGCCGCGCCGAGGCGGCGGTGTGATCCGGCCGATCGGCGAGCCACTTCTCCATGCGCAGGAAATTCAAGAGCTTGTCCCGGTCCTGCCCGACCTCCAGGAGCGTCAGATTGTACTTGGCGAGACTCCGGAACGGCGTCATCAGCGAGAACATCGCGCCGCCGACCTCGCCCGACACGTTGCCGACCGTATCGACCAGCAGGTCGATGTCCTCCGGCTCCAGGTTGCGCGTCCACACGTTCATGAAGCCGCGGTCGATCTTTTCGTCGCCGCGGTCGGCATGAAAATCGACCGGGGTCACGCAGGTCACGAGGTTGCGCACCTTGTCCGGATGCAGCGCCGTGTAGCATAGCGACAGCACCCCGCCCTGGCAGATGCCCAGAAGGTTGATCGCCGGGACCTTGTGCCGGTCGCGGATCACGTCGACGAAGCTGTCCAGGTAAAGGTTGACCAGGTCGTCGAAGTCATCGAACTGATCGGCGGGCGTGGGATGCCCCCAGTCCAGGATGTAGACCTCGCAGCCGCCCTCGGCGAGGCTGCGCAGGAACGAGCGGTCCTGCTGCAGGTCGAGGATCGTCCAGCGCCCGACCATGGCGTAAATGACCAGAACCGGCGTCGCCACGCGCTTCGGCGCGTCGAGCGCGATGCGGTAGAGCGTGCGTCCGCCGATCCGGTGGACCTCCTCCCGCGGCGTGGCCGCGAGGTCCACGTCCTCGTCGCGCACCTCGCTGAGAAGCGCCGCGGCTTTGGCCGCCCGCGTGCTGAACTGGGCGAGTTCGTCGAGCCCCGGCAGGGGGAGCGGCGTATTCATGACTGTTCCTTCATCCTGACTGTTTCTTCCTGGCGGGAGCCGGCTTGTGCGCCTCGTCCGGAGCCGCCTTATCGTCCCGCGCGGCCGGCGTGTCTTGGGCCGCTCGCGCGGGCGCAGCCTTCGCTGGTTGGGCCTCCCGCAAGGCGCGAACCTCCCGGCGCAGGCTGTGGACCTCGCGCACGAGATCGTGCAGGCGCTGATAGACGTCGTTCATCTCCGTGCGGGTCGGCAGATCAACCGCCTTCGCGGCCCGCTCGAACGTCTTCCGGACCTCGCGCCGCTGCCGCATGGCTGCATGCAAGAAGCGCTGCTGAACCTTGGCAAAGTCGGACGAGCGGTTGAACTCCATGAGCGTCCGGTCGAGCACGTTGTTCCATAGGTCCATCGCCGCCCCGGCGCTGTCGAGCTTTTCGCCCTGCCCGCGGCGCTCCGCCACCTCGGCCTGAAAGCGCTGGCACGCCTGCACCCAGACCGGAGCCGCCGCGGCCAGGTACTGCTGCGCGACCAGCATCAGTTCGACCATCGGTCCCGGCGAGGGCAGGGCGGAGGCGTCCAGGCGCGGCAGATCGGCGAAGTGCGGCAGCGCGAGCACGTCCTGCAACTCGTCCACGAGCGGCGCCACGCCGTCCGACCAGGCGGCAGGATTGTACAGCGTTTTCAGCATCGCCTCGGCGGCCGGACCGCCGCGCTTCTGCAGCATCGATTGCCACGTGTCCGCCCAGGCCGACCAGATGCCGAGCGAAGTCGTCCATGAAGCGCCGAGCTGCTGCAACAGCCCCGCCATGGGATTCGCCGCCGCGCCGGGGCCGGCCTGAGCCGGAGGGTTTTTAGGATCGGGACCTGTGCTCACAGCTGCTTGGCCTGCTCACGAAGAACGAATTTCTGGATTTTGCCGGTCGACGTTTTGGGGAGGGCGCCGAACACCACTTTCTTCGGCACCTTGAAGCGCGCCATGCGCTCACGGCAGAAGCCGATGACCTCCGCTTCCGTGACCGAAGGCGCATCCGGCTTGAGCTCCAAAAAGGCGCAGGGCGTCTCGCCCCAGGTCGGGTCGGGTCGGGCGACCACGGCGGCGATCATCACGGCCGGGTGCTGGGTCAGGATCTCCTCGACTTCGAGGCTGGAGATGTTCTCGCCGCCGGAGATGATGATGTCCTTGGAGCGGTCCTTGATCTCGATGTAACCGTCCGGGTGCCAGACGGCGAGGTCGCCCGAAAGATACCAGTCGCCCACCAGGGTCTTGCCCGTCGAGTCCGGGTTCTTGAGATAGCCCTTCATCACGGTGTTGCCGCGCATCATGATCTCGCCCACGGTCTGTCCGTCCCGCGGCACAGGGACCATGGTGTTGGGATCGCCCACGATGAGATCCTCGACCGTCGGCAAGGCGACGCCCTGGCGCGCCATGTTGGCGTAACGCTGCTCGGGCGGAAGTTCGTTCCACTCGGGCTGGAACACGCAGGTCGAGCCGGGCCCGTAGGTCTCGGTCGCGCCGTAAAGATGCGTGACCTCGAACCCGATGTCTTCCATGTCGCGCAGCACCGTCGAGGACGGGGCGGCCCCGCCGGTGGCGCAGCGCACCGTATGGTCGAAGGGGACGCGCTGCTCGGCGGGCGCATTCACGATCATGGTCAGCACGATCGGCGCGGCGCACAGGTGCGTGACCTTGTGCTCGGCGATGAGACGGAAGATCTGCGCGGGTTCGACCTTGCGCAGGCAGACCTGCGTGCCGCCGACCGCAACCGTGGCCCACGGGTAGGACCAGCCGCTGCAGTGGAACATCGGCAGGGTCCAGAGATAAACGCTGTCGTAGCTCAGGCCGAAGGTGAGCGCGTTGCCGAGGGCTTGAAGATAGGCGCCGCGATGGCTGTAGACTGCGCCCTTGGGATCGCCCGTGGTGCCCGAGGTGTAGAGGAGGCACAGCGATTGCCACTCGTCCTGCGGGCCCTTCCAGGCGGACCCCGGATCGCCTTCGGCCAGAAGAGCCTCATAGCCGATCTCGCCGATGGGGGCGTTGGCTGAACCGGGCGACGAGATATCGACGACGAGGAGCGGCTGTCGCACATCTCCCAAGGCCTGCTTGACCAGCGGCGCGTAATCCTGATCGACGATCAGCGCCTTGGCGTCGCCATGGTTGAGCGAGAAAGCGATGGTGGGAGCGTCAAGACGCGTGTTGAGCGGGTTGAGCACGGCGCCGAGCATCGGGACCGCGAAGTGAGCCTCGATCATCTCCGGAATGTTCGAGGCGAGGATCGCGACCGTGTCGAGCCGCCCTACGCCGCGCTTTTCGAGCGCGGAGGCGAGCCGCCGGCAGCGATCAAGTAGTTCGCGGTAGGTGGTGCGCCGCTCGGCGTCGATAACGGCCGTCTTGTCCGGAAAAGCTTCCGCGGCCCGCATCAGAAAACTCACCGGCGTCAGCGGGACGTAGTTGGCGCCCGTCCGATCGAGCCCGGTCTCGAAGGGATGGTGATCGGCTTGCGTCATGAGGCGGCCCTCTCGGCGGCTGGCGGCACGGCAACGAGGATCTTGCGGAGAAGCGAGCGCCTGAATTGAATACAGCGTCGACTGCCTGTCAACCGACCCGTTCGGCGCAGAAATGGGCAGAGCCGTTTTGCATTTCGGGAATTCAGTCAGCCATGCCTTCGGCGCGAGGCCGCATGAGGGCTCCACAGAGACCGATCTCATTCTGGCCAGAGGCAAAGCGAAATGGTATGCCTTTCCGCGTCGTCTCAGAGCCCCCTTCCACTTCAACCGCCGTCGTCCGCGGACGAGAAAATCAAGCAGGCTTGTCGTCCTGCAACGTGCAAGATCGCGAAAGACCAAACCGGAGGAAAATAGCTCATGGCCCACTCAGCAGACGTCAACGCCGTTCTGGGCACCTGGAGGCTTCAGTCTTACGTTCGGGAGGTGCTCGCAACCGGCGAGCGGTACAATCAGTTCGGCGAAGACCCGGACGGTTACATCGGCTACTCTCCCGATGGCCGCATGTACGCGATTTTCACGCGGAAAGACCGCATTACGCCGGCTGACGCCGTTCCAACCGAAGAGGAAGGCGTCGAACTGCTCGGGACCATGGTGGCCTACGCCGGGACGTTCACCCTCGAGGCCGAAAAGGTGACGCACCACATCGACATCTCTTGGAATCAGGCCTGGACCGGAACCGACCAGGTTCGGTTTTACAATCTCGACGGAGATATGCTGTCGATCACGACGGCTCCCTACAAGAGCTACTTCGATGGAAAGGAAGGCCGGTCCATTCTCGTGTGGAAAAAAGTCAAGTAGCGCGGGGGGTCCGGTCGGGGTGCATCTGGACGCGAGATGCGAAGCAGCTTGCCCCGGAGGCTTCTTGCAGATGTTTTCCATGTCCGAGTCGCCGGCGGCTGCGAAGCGACGCGGGTTCCGCATCATCGGCGGGTTTGAGCGCGAGATCGCCTGTTCGGGCTCGATCGCGCATGCTTCGATACCCTCGCGGCAAGCGCCGCAATCCACGGAACTCTCTTTCTTCGCTATCTGCCGGGGCCAGCGCCGCCGCGAGGACGCCGGCATCGCTGGGGCATATCGCCGACCAAAGTGGACGAGCGGCCCCCATATGTGAGAGGCTCCTTCTGTTCCGTTGCTCGCGATCGTATACATCTTTCACAAAAGCCTATTGTGTTTGAGATGATAAACGCCTAGTCTTGTCCCCGTCTGGATGGGCGTTTTCTCCCGAGACTTGGACCGCACCGCGCGTGCGGTCTTTTTTGTATGCCGAGTAACGGGATAGCCGAGACGCCGACGGAGCCCGGATTCTGCGCTGCGAGGAGCGCCGCATGAAATCCTGACCGTCAGTCGGGCAGCGCATCGCCGAGGCTATCTTGGCCTTAGGCGTTACCTGCTGCCGCGGATGGGGATGCGGACGGTCGTCAGCCGATGAGCCGCCGCTTCACGCGATTTCGTCGCCGAGGGTTTCCTTGACCCAGCGGAAGGCGGCGTTGGTCGCGGGCACGCCAGCGTAGATGGCGGTCTGGAGGAGCAGCGCCCGCAACTCCTCGATCGTGACGCCGTTGCGCAGGGCCGGGCGGACGTGGAGCTTGAACTCCTCCTCCCGATGCAGCGCCACCATCATGGACAGCGTCACGAGCGAACGGACTTTGCGCGGCAGCGTCGGGTCGCCCCAAATCTCGCCCCAGGCCGTGCGGGTAATGAAATCCTGCCAGGGCAAGGCGAACGCGCCGGCGTTCTTCAGCGAGCGCTCCACATGCTCGGCCCCGAGCACGCTTTTGCGGTTGGCGAGCCCCGCCTCGAAGCTCACCCCGCCGGCGCGGGAGGTTTTCCCCCCATCAGCCCGTCCAGAAAGGCGGCGAGGTGGCGATTGACGCGATCCGCCTGTTCCACCGCCGGGATGTGGGCGGCGCGCGGCAGAACGATGAGTTCGGCTTGCGGGATGCGCGTGCGGATGTCCTCCAGCATCGCCGGCGGCGTCGCCGGATCGTCCGCGCCCGCGATGATCAGCGTCGGCGCTCGGATCGCGGCATTGCTCGCCCGCAGGTCCATGTCGTGTATCGCCATGCAGCAGACTGCATAACCGCGGGGGTCGAGCTGCAGAAAGCGCTCGCGCATCGGCGTGATCACCTCCGGGTGCGCGGCGGCGAAGTCGGGCGTAAACCAGCGCGCCAACACGGCGTCGACGATCACGCCCATGCCCTGCGCCCGCACGGTCTCGGCGCGCTTGTCATAGCCGTGCGGCAGGTAAGCGGCCGTCGCCATCAAGGTCAGGCTCTCGGCCCGATCGGGATGGCGCACACCGAAAGCCTGGGCCGTCATGCCCCCGAGCGACAGGCCCACGATGTGGGCTTGCGCCACGCCCAAAGCGTCCAGAAGGCCGGCAAGGTCGTCGGCGAGATCGTCGATCGTGATCGGCTGGTCGAGCACCTGCGAGCGGCCATGCCCGCGCGCGTCGTAGCGCAGGCAGCGATAGCGGTCGGACAACGCGCGCGCCTGCGCGTCCCACATCTCCAGGGTGGTGCCGACCGAGTTTGAGAACACGACAACAGGCGCGCCCTCCGGTCCAGCGAGATCGTAGAACAGCTCGACGCCATTGGCGGAAATCAGGGGCATGGCTTCACCGATCAGAGGAGGAAAGGCGCTCGCGGATGCGGTCCGCCGCCGCAAGGGCGCGGTCGGTCCAGACGGCGGCGGCCTCGATCGACGGGGTGAGGTCGAAGGCCGCGTCCAGGGCGCCGCCCGCGCTCGCGAGAGCGGGATCTTTGGCCAGAACCTCGCGCAACGATGCGCCGGTGGCGCGCACCGCCTCGGCGGCGTGTTCGACCAGGGCATGCCCCGCCTCGCGCCCCAGCTGCGGCGCCAGGCGCGCCGCGACGGCGTCGGCGAAAAGGAGGCCGCGGGTGGCGTCAATGTTGGCGCGCATCCGGTCGGCGTGGACCTCGAGCCCCTCGGCCAGGGTTCGGGCTTCGTGCAGCGCGCCGGAGGCCAACCCAAAGAGCTGCGGCAGAGCATGCCACTCGGCGTGCCAGAGACCCGCCGGACGCTCGTGCGCCGCCGCCATGGCGTTCAGCAGCGTGACGACATGGCCCGGCGCGGCCGCCTGCGCGGCCAGGATCACGGTCGAGGACACAGGGTTGCGCTTGTGCGGCATGGCCGAGGAGCCGCCCCGGCCTTGGACATAGGGCTCCGCCACCTCGCCGACCTCGGTCGAGGCGAGGTGAGCGACGTCCGTTCGCCATCTTGGCGAGCGCGCCGATCAGGGTGGCGAGCCAAGCGCCCGGCCTCGGCCATGCGGGCGCGGCGCGCGTGCCAGGCGATCGGAGTCGTCCCTAATCCCAGTTCCTCGGCGAACGCGTCCGCCACCGCCGGGCCCTGATCGCCGAGGCCCGCCAGCGTGCCGACCGGCCCGGCCAGCGCCGCGGCCAGCGCGCGGGACCTCAGCCAAGGCAGTTGGTCCGCGACCTCCGCGACGCCCATGCACCACACCGCCGCCTTGTAGCCGAACGTGACCGGGGCGGCGTGCTGGCCGTAGGTGCGCCCGACGCACGGAGTGGCGCGATGCCGGCGGGCCAACGTCGCCAGGGCGGCGACGACGGCCGTGAGGTCGTCCGCAATCAGCGCCAGCGCATCGCGCATCTGCAGCACGAGCGCCGTATCCACGATGTCCTGCGTCGTCGCGCCCTTGTGGAAGCTGCGCTCTAACTTTTTCGGCAGCCGCGCCTGCACGGCTTTGACGAACGGGATCGTCGGGACGCCCGCCAGCCCCGTGCCCTGGCCCAGAGCTGCGAGGTCGAGATCCTCGGCCGGGATCGCCGCGATGGCCGCGGCAAGCGCCTCGGGCACGAGCCCGCAGCGCGCCTGCGCCCGCGCCAGCGCGGCCTCGGCGCGCAGCATGGCGGCAAGCCGCGCCTGGTCGGAGAACACGGCGCGCATCGCGCCCGTGGCGAACAGCGGCCCGAGAAGTTCGGAGTCGAGGGCGGAGAAGCTCATCGTCCCATCATCCCGCGGCGAAGCCCGCGTTCGCGTGAGCCCGCCGCTTGGGCTCGGGCGGCCCTTATGGGCGGAGGCCGTTCGTTCGGGCGAACAGGCGTCCCCGGCGCGTCAGGCGGCGGTCCGGGTCTTGAGGTCGGCGGTGAACGCCGCCTCCGTCTTGGCTTTGATCTCCTCGACCGAGACGCCGTCCGCCAGTTCGATCAGCCGCATGCCCGACCCGCCCTTCTTGTCGATCGCGAACACGCCCAAGTCCGTGATCACCAGGTCCACCACGCCCGCGCCGGTCAGCGGCAGCGTGCAGCGCTTCAACAGCTTCGGCTCCTCCGACCCGTCCTTGGCCTTGGCGGTGTGCTCCATCACCACCACGACGCGCTTCACGCCGGCCACCAGGTCCATGGCCCCGCCCATGCCCTTGACCATCTTGCCCGGGATCATCCAGTTGGCCAGATCGCCGTTCTCGGCCACCTGCATGGCGCCGAGGATGGACAGGTCGATGTGCCCGCCCCGGATCATCGCGAACGAGTCGGCCGACGAGAAGAGCCGTGGTCGGCAGTTCCGTGACGGTCTGCTTGCCGGCGTTGATGAGGTCGGGATCCTCCTCGCCCTCGATACGGGAACGGACCCATGCCGAGCATGCCGTTCTCCGATTGCAGCTGCACCTCATGCCCTGCGGGATGTAGTTCGCCACCAGCGTCGGAATGCCGATCCCGAGGTTGACGTAGAAGCCGTCCTGCAACTCTTGCGCGGCGCGCGCCGCCATCTGTCGCGGGTCCAGGGCATGGGTCGTCTCCTCCTCAGATCGCGCCGCCGCCCGCCGCGGCCGCGGCGGGCTCGGGCGCGCGCTTGCGGGTCGTGCGCTGCTCGATGCGCTTCTCGGGGTGCGGCACGTGGACGATGCGTTTGACGTAAGATGCCCGGCCGTATGGATGCAGTCGGGATCGAGCTCCCCGGGCTCGACCAGCTGCTCGACCTCGGCGATCGTCACCTTGCCGGCGGTGGCCATCATCGGGATTGAAGTTGCGCGCGGTCTTGCGATAGACAGGTTGCCCTCGGTGTCGCCCTTCCAGGCATTCACGATCGACAGGTCGGCGAAGAGGCCGCGCTCCATCACATAGGTCTCGCCGTCGAACTCGCGCACCTCCTTGCCCTCGGCGACCAGGGTGCCGACGCCGGTCTTGGTGAAGAAGGCCGGAATGCCCGCGCCGCCCGCGCGGATGCGCTCGGCCAGCGTGCCCTGCGGGTTGAACTCGAGCTCGAGTTCGCCGGCGAGGTACTGCTTTCGAACTCCTTGTTCTCGCCGACGTAGGAGGAGATCATCTTCTTGATCTGGCGGGTCTCGAGCAGCAGGCCGAGGCCGAAGCCGTCGACGCCGGCGTTGTTGGAGATGACGGTGAGGTCCCTTGACGCCGGAATCGCGCAGCGGCCGCGATCAGCGCCTCGGGGATGCCGCACAGGCCGAAGCCCCCCGCCATGATGGTCATGCCGTCCCGCAGCAACCCCGCTAACGCGTCCCGCGCATCCGAACGAAGTTTCTTCATGTCAAGAACGCCTCTCTCGCCGGCTCATCACTCTTCGGCTACACGACCTGAAGCAAGGCGACAAGGGCCGGCATCCGGCCTGCAGCCCTGGGCTCCACGCAAGCCGGAACGCCCTTTCATTGCGGCATGGGTTTGGAGGCGGCGCGCTCCAGCGCGGCGAGCGGATCGACGAAAGGATAACCCAGCGCCTCCGCGACGGCGGGGTGCGTAACCTTGCCGCATGGACGTTGAGGCCGGCGCGCAGGTGCGGGTCGGCGGCGCAGCGCTTCCAGCCCTTGTCGGCGAGCGCCAGCACGAACG
This sequence comes from uncultured Alphaproteobacteria bacterium, assembly GCA_963728675.1. Classification (GTDB taxonomy): domain Bacteria; phylum Pseudomonadota; class Alphaproteobacteria; order Rhizobiales; family Beijerinckiaceae; genus JAJKJG01. The sequence continues at coordinate 133,073 of CAVSLO010000009.1, forward strand.
GCAGCGTCGCGTTGTTGAGCGCGAACGTCGACGTGCGCGGAACGCCGCCCGGCATGTTCGCGACGCAGTAATGCACGACGCCGTCGACGACGTAGGTCGGGTCGGCGTGCGTCGTGGGCCGGCGACGTCTCGAAGCAGCCGCCCTGGTCGATCGCGACGTCGACGACGACCGAGCCCGGCTGCATGCGCGCGATCATCGGCGCGTGACGAGCTTCGGCGCGGCCGCGCCCGGGATGAGCACGCCGCCGATGACGAGGTCGGCGGCGCGACGTGGCGCTCGATCGCGTCGCCGGGTCGAAAACACCGTGTTGAGCGGACGGCCGAACTGCGTCCACAGCCGGCGCAGCACATCGACGCTGCGGTCGAGCACCCTGACGTCGGCGCCCATGCCGAGCGCGATCTGGATCGCGTGCGTGCCGACGACGCCGCCGCCGAGCACGACGACCTTCGCCGGGTCGACGCCCGGCACGCCGCCGAGCAGCATGCCCTTGCCGCCGTGCGGCTTTCTCCAGGTAATGGGCGCCGGCCTGCACCGCCATGCGCCCGGCGACCTCGGACATCGGCGCGAGCAGCGGCAGGCCGCCCGTCGGCGACGGTCACCGTCTCGTACGCGATGCAGATGGCGCCGCTCGCGATGAGATCGCGCGCCTGCTCGGGATCGGGCGCGAGATGCAGATACGTGAACAGCACCTGCCCCGGGCGCAGCATGCGCCGCTCGTCCGCCTGCGGCTCCTTCACCTTGACGATCATGTCGGCCGCGTCGAACACGTCGGCCGCGCGTCGGCAGCGATCGTCGCGCCCGCGCGCCGGTAGTCGCTCGTCGCGCATGCCGATGCCGCTGCCCGGCGTCGCGCTCGACGAGCACCTCGTGGCCGTGGGCGACGAGTTCACGCACCGACTCCGGCGTCGAGGCCGACGCGATTTTCGAGAACCTTGATTTCCTTCGGAACGCCGATGCGCACGGATCCGCCTCACGCAGCGCCGGCGCGGCGCCTCGCGGAGTGTAGCTGCTCAAAGCCCGAACGGGT
>CAVSLO010000010.1:0-92135 GCA_963728675.1 uncultured Alphaproteobacteria bacterium
GCGAGTTCGGCGGTCGCATTGGGCGAACTCGCTCCCCCCGCCGAGACGACGATGCCGCGCTCGGTGCAGGCGGCGAGGTCGATGTGTCCGACGTTGCGCCCGGTCTGGCTGACGAGCCTAACTCCTGGCAGCCGCTCGACGACCGCCCGCGGCAAGGCCGAAGGCTGCTGGATCAGCACGGCGGCTTCGGCGTCTCCCAAGCGCGCGGCCAGCGCCTCCGGCTCTTTCACGGCGTCATGGAACACGAGAACCTCGTGGCCGGCCAGCCGCGGGAAGCAGGAGAGCGTTCGAAACGCGTCCTGATAGTCGTCGAGCACGACGATCTTCATCGATCCCTCCCGATGCGGCCTTACGCCGGTCAAGCTTTTTCGCGGACGGGCTGAAGCTGCGCTGCCCGGTCCGCGCCCGGTGCGATCGGCCTTTCGCGCACTGGGCCAATCCATGACGCAGCACGCCATGCATAGCGCCCGCGCATGGCGCCGAAGGCGCTCTTCCGGATGCCCGCGGGAATGACTATCTCGGGCCGGAGCGTACTTCCAGAGGCCGACCAGGGAGACCCCCAACCGTGATTACGCCAGCGCAGTGCCGCGCCGCGCGCGCCCTTCTTGCCTGGTCGGGCGATCAGTTGGCCGCGCGGGCGGGTCTCGACGAGACGAAGATCCACCGCTTCGAGTCCGGCGACCCCGCGCTGCCGCCGGACGGCCGCGCCGCGATCCGGCGGGCGCTGGAGAAGGGCGGCGCCGTGTTCTTCGAAGAGGACGAAACCGTCAATGGCGGCCCAGGCGTGCGGCTGCGCAAGACAAGGCACGACGAAGGCTTGCGGCCGGACCAGTTGACGGCGGAGAACGACGGCTGAAGGGCTGACGGTTCGGCGCGGAGGACGCGCTTTGTCATTTCCGCTGTTCTTGAGGCTGACCGACCCCCCGTGCGAACATGCTGGCGAACAGCTCCTGCATTCGTTCGGCTTGCTGCGGGAAGACCGTCAGCCATTGCTTCATCAGCGATTCCGGCGAAAACCGGTCGATCTCGCCGAGCATCTTCTCCTGCATCCGATCCATGACGGCGGTTTGAATCGGCTCAAGATTGGGCAAGCCCAGGAAATGCCGGGCCTCGGCCGGCGTGCAATCGATGTCGATGGTGACCTTCATCTTCGCTTTTCCTTCGGCCATCTCCGGCCTCGGTGTCTCCCGCCCCTTTCTGCCGGACGCCGTCCGCCTGTTCCGGATTCGCCGGAGGGGCTTTGCGGCCTCTCATAAGCCATGCTGCGCTTTTGAGCAGCCCTGGGCTAGCCCTCACGTGAAGGATGGTGAATGGTCCTGGAGGTTGAGACACGCCTTGCGAACCCTCATCGGGCGCAGCAAAGGAGTTGTCCGCGCGCTTCGAGCCGCCCGGATCGGCTTCGCTTCTCAGGTCGCCTGGACGGGCGCTTTCTCGACGGCGGCGCTGCCGGCCGCCGCATCCCGCGATTTCGCTTCGACGGCCGTCAACCGGGCGTCGATCTGCTCGACCGCTTTGACGACTTCCTCAAGGGCCGCGATCAGATCGCGGGCCGCCGGGTCCGGCTTCTCGCTCGCCGCCCGGATCAGCCGCTCCGTGGCTCTGCGAAGGTACGAGTCGGCGGGGGTCCCGAGCATGGGCGAATCTCCAGGCGGTGGACGACCTCGCGGCCGTCGGGCGCGCCGCATTCAACGGAAAGCCCCACGCAGAGGTTCCGGCGCGAAACGCCTGCGCCGGGCCGCGCAAGAACATAGCATCGAAGGAGCACGAGCGTAAGTGCTCGGCCGTATTCCGACGACGAACCGTGAGAGGGGTCAATCAGCCTAGGCGATGCGCGCCCAGCGGCGCTCGAGTTCCTTGGCGCGCCGCCGGGCGCGCCGGTCCTGGCGGCCTAAGAGCGCCTGCGGCGGAGCCCGTTCAAGTCTCCGAGACGGGGCCGGGGACTCGCTCGTCAGGCCATGGGATGTTGCGCGAGCGGGGCGGCGCGGGCGAACGGGTCTTGTTGCGGGCGTTCGCGCCCGCCACCGTTCCAGCCGGCACGGGCCAGACCGGCATCCGCTCCAGCGGGGCGCCTGCCGTGTGGGCGAGAGCTTCGCTCAGGTCCGAAAGGATGTCCTCGATCTCGGCTGGTCCGATCACGCGCCGGTCTCCTGCTGATGGTTCGTTCAACACGGCGCGCTCGACCCCGCGCGAAAGGATTCGCCGCGTCGATTGCGACGCTTGTCCCGAATGCGGTCCCGCTTACTTGCGGGCCGCAATCAGGTCATGGGTCAGAACGGTGAGCTTGCCGATCAGGCTTGCGGGATCGCCCGGCGCGCAAGACCACTGGGTCCCGATCGCGGCGCCATCCGCCGAGACCGACACGACGGCGACGGAGCGCAGCTTGCCGGCGCGCGCCAGGCGCAGGTGCTCTTGCAAAAGGTCGATCATCGAGGCGACCCCCTCATCAGCCGGCGCGTCGGAGACGGCGCGCGGAAAAGGGGCTACGTTGGTCTGCCTCGGAGCGCGTTTGCCCATTTTCTTGACCCCCGACGTTTGCTTCGCGTTATCAGAGCAGCCGAGCCATTGCGGATCGGTAAACGGGACGCAAGCGCCATGTTGTGTTCAAGTCAGGGCAGCTTAAGTAGAGATCGGGCTCGATGCGTCGCTTTTGCGAAGGCTGTGCTCCGAACGCCACACCTTTCCCTCTGATGACCATGCTTATGCTTGCTGGAAGAACGTGCGCCCTCGCCGGCCCGCATGGTGGAGGGTCTGCGCCGAATGTCGGGCTCTACGACCTCAGGGCCGCGGCTGCTTGGCCGGGAATGCGCCATCCGGCGTCGGTCTCGATAGGGGGCGTTCCGCCCCCGCCGTAGGCCGGATGCTCGCTCGACCAGAGCACCGTCCAGGCGCGGCCCTCGGGCGGAGCGACGAGCGGGTCGGGAATGCTGCGCCGGTCAAGATCGCAACCGAAATTGACGACCAGCAGACGATCGTCGCCACCATTGCCGAAGAAGCGCAGAAGGAACGCCTCGGGGCCGAGGACCGCGCCGTCGAGCGCGCGCGGCCGCTGCGCCGCGAACACAGGGTCCTCGCGTCTCAGGCGCAGGAGGTCGCGGTGGAGGGCGACGGCCTCGGCATGATGATCGAACTCCGACCAATCGAGCTTGCAGGCCTCAAAGGTCTCAAGCGCTTCCGGCGCGCGCAGGGAGAGCTGCATCTCGACCGAAGCGAGGCTCGGGAACTGGCTCAAGAATTCGCACCGGCCCTGGCGAACAAGCTTGGCGAGGTCGGGCTTGTGGTCGGCGAAGTACAGGAAAGGCGTCGAGGCGAAAAATTCCTGGCCCTGGAACAGCATGGGCGTCGCCGGCATCAGCAGCATCAGCGCCGTCATGGCCCGCGCTCGTCCAGGACTTGTGAGCTGATGGAAGCGCGGTCCCCGGCCGGAGTTCGCGATCTGATCGTGGTTCTGGACGAAGGCGACGAAGGCGGACGGCTTGAGGTCGAGGCCCGGCGCGCCGCGGCGCTTGGCCTGGTGCGCGTAACCCTGGCCCTGAAACAAATAGCCGTACTTCGCGGCGGCGATGAACTCCTGCGGATCGCCGTGGTGATCCTCGTAATAGGCCTCGTTGCGTCCGGTCAGGGCCACCATGGCGGAGTGGTGGAAATCATCGTTCCAGAGCGCGTCGAGGCCATGGCCGCCGCGCTCAGGGGGGCGCACCAACCTCGTGTGCTGCGGTTCGTTCTCGCCGATGAGCACGATGTCGCGGCCATGCGCCGCCTCCCGCGCCGCCCGCACGATGGCGGCGATCACGTGCTCGTCCGAGGCGTCGAAGAGGGATTGCGTCGCGTCAAGGCGCAGGCCGTCGAAGTGGAACTCGTCGATCCAATAGGCGGCGTTGGCGACGAAGAACGCACGGACGCCATGCGCGTTCGGGCCATCGAAGTTGATGGCCTGACCCCACTCGTTCTCGTAGCGGTCCGTAAAATAATCCTTGGCGAAGCAGGCGAGGTAATTTCCGTCGGGCCCGAGGTGGTTGTACACCACGTCCAAGATCACCCCGATCCCAAGCGCGTGCGCCGCATCGATGAAGCGGCGCAGATCGTCCGGCGCGCCGTAGAGCCGTGTCGGTGCGAACAGGTTGACGCCGTCGTAGCCCCAGCCGAACCGGCCCGGAAACTCGTTGACCGGCATCATCTCGATCAATGTGACGCCCACCGCCTTGAGGCGCGGCAGCTTCTCGACCGCAGCGGCCCAGGTGCCCTGCGGCGTGAAGGCGCCGACGTGCAGTTCGTAGATCACCTGTCCTTCGATCCGGACGCCGGGCCAATCCTGGTCGCGCCATTCGTAAGCGTGCGGATCAACGGCCTCCGACGGACCGTGCGGGCCGTCCGGCTGGAAGCGCGAGGCCGGGTCGGGATAAAGCGTTGCGTCCTGATCGAGGCGAAAGCGATAACGCATGCCAGCCTGCGCTTTGGCGATGGTTCCGGAGAAGTAGCCGTCAGGCTCGGCGGCAAGCGGGTGGTCGCCGCCATTCTCGAAGACCACGGATACGGACGACCGGTCGGGCGCCCAGACCCGGAAGGCCATGCCGTCTCCGACGGGCTCTGCCCCGATCGGGTGACGCCTCGCCGATGCGTTCGCCGGCCCGCCCGTCGCCTGCATATAGCCCTCCCAGGTCGCGACAGGTGAAACAAGGAGGAGCAAGGCGAGTTCCCGGCGCGCCGCCTCATGGAACTTCGTGCGCCGCCGCGAATTCCGAACGGGTCCGGCTCCGATGCCGGCGGTTGTTGACGCGACCGGAGGGCCTATGCCGGAAAGCACCTGGTGGAAGCGCGGCATTGTTTATCAAGTTTACCCCCGTTCGTTTCAGGACACGAACGGAGACGGGGTCGGGGACCTCGAAGGCATTCGCCAACGCCTCGGCTACCTCGCCTGGCTCGGCGTCGACGCGATCTGGATTTCGCCGATCTTCCCCTCGCCCATGGCCGACTTCGGCTACGACGTGTCCGACTACTGCGCCGTCGACCCGCTCTTCGGCACGCTCGCCGATTTCGACCGGCTCGCGGCCGAGGCGCACCAGCGCGGCCTCAAGGTGATCCTCGACTTCGTGCCGAACCACACCTCCGACCAGCACCCGTGGTTCGTCGAAAGCCGCTCGTCGCGGAAAAGCCCCAAGCGGGACTGGTATGTCTGGCGCGACCCCAAGCCCGACGGCTCGCCCCCGAACAACTGGATCAGCAATTTTGGCGGCAGTGCGTGGGAGTGGGATGCGGCGACGGGGCAGTTCTATCTTCACAGCTTCCTGCGCGAGCAGCCGGACCTGAACTGGCGCAATCCGGCCGTGCGCGCGGCCATGTACGACGCTCTGCGCTTCTGGCTCGACCGCGGCGTCGACGGATTCCGCGTCGACGTGATCTGGCTCATGATCAAGGACGCCGACTTCCGCGACAATCCGCCGAACCCGGCCTATCAGCCCAGCCAAGCCGAAATCAACCGCTTCCTCCAGGTCCACTCGGCCGACCAGCCGGAGGTGCATGAGGTCATCGCCGAGATGCGCGGGGTGCTGGAGGAGTACTCCGATCGGGTGCTGATCGGGGAAATCTACCTGCCGCTGGAGCGCCTCGTCGCCTACTACGGCAAGGATCTTTCCGGCGCGCACCTGCCGTTCAACTTCCAGCTCATCCACACCGCCTGGAACGCCCGCGAACTCGCGATGCTGGTGCGCGAATACGAAGCGGCCCTGCCCGAGGGCGGTTGGCCGAACTGGGTGCTCGGCAACCACGATCAGCCGCGCATCGCAGCCCGCATCGGCGACGCCCAAGCGCGCGTCGCGGCGATGCTGCTCCTCACGCTGCGCGGCACGCCGACCATGTACTGCGGCGACGAGATCGGCCTCGGCAAAATCGAGATTCCCCCGGACCGGGTGCAGGACCCTTGGGAGAAGAACGAGCCGGGCCTCGGGCTGGGACGCGACCCGGAGCGCACGCCGATGCAGTGGGACGGCTCGCGGAACGCGGGCTTCACCGCCGGCGAGCCCTGGCTGCCGCTCGCCCCGGACTATGCGGCGCGCAATGTCGAAACGTTGAAACAGGACCCGGCCTCCATCCTGACCCTGTATCGCCGTTTGATCGCGTTCCGGCGCCGTCATCCGGCCCTCGGCGTCGGGAGTTATCATCCCGTCGAGACGGACGGCGATCTCTTCGCCTATGAGCGTCGCCATCGCGATGAGCGGCTTCTAATGGCGCTGAATCTTGGGCACGAGCCGCGGACGATCCCCCTGCTCGATGCGGCTCCGCACGGACGCATTCTCCTTTCGACCATGGGCGACCGGGACGATGAGGTCGTAGAGGGCCAACTCAATCTGCGGCCCGACGAGGGCCTGGTCGTTCTCCTCATGCCGCCCTGAGACGGGAGTCTGGCGGGGTGCAGGCGCCAGCGGGGCTCTTTCGCGTCGTCAGGCCTGGCGGCGGTGGCGAGCCGTTCGGTTTCGCGGTACGGATGCGCAGGCGCTTGGCTTCTGCGGTCAAGGCCGCGGCGCCATCCGATCACGCGAGACATGCTTCATGCCGACGCTGACCACCTCTGCCCCCCTGGCCCGCCACGCGATGGCCTATGTTCTCGCCGGAGGGCGCGGCAGCCGGCTCATGGAGCTGACCGACAGGCGCGCCAAGCCGGCCGTATTCTTCGGCGGCAAGTCGCGCATCATCGACTTCGCGCTGTCGAACGCGCTGAACTCCGGCATCCGCCGCATCGGCGTCGCGACGCAGTACAAGGCGCACAGCCTGATCCGCCACCTCCAGCGCGGCTGGAACTTCTTCCGCCCCGAGCGCAACGAGAGCTTCGACATCCTGCCCGCCAGCCAGCGCGTGTCGGAGGACATGTGGTACGAGGGCACCGCCGACGCGGTGTTCCAGAACATCGACATCATCGAGAGCTACGCGCCGCGAGCACATCGTCATCCTGGCCGGCGACCACATCTACAAGATGGACTACGAGCTGATGCTCCAGCAGCACGTCGAGCAGGGCGCCGACGTGACGGTCGGCTGCCTCGAGGTGCCGCGCCTGGAAGCCACCGGCTTCGGCGTCATGCGCGTCGACGAGACCGACCGCATCGTCGTCGTTTCTCGAGAAGCCCAAGGACCCGCCCGGCATGCCCGGCAACCCCGATCGTGGCGCTCGCCAGCATGGGCATCTACGTCTTCGACACCGGGTTCCTGTTCGACCAGCTGCGGCGCGACGCCGCCGACCCGCACTCGAGCCACGACTTCGGCAAGGACATCATCCCCTACCTCGTCAAGCACGGCAAGGCCGTGGCGCATCGCTTCGAGCAGTCCTGCGTGCGGTCGACGCGGCGAGGCCGAGGCCTACTGGCGCGACGTCGGAACGGTCGACGCCTACTGGGAGGCCAACATCGACCTGACCGACGTCGTGCCGGAGCTCGACCTCTACGACCAGGACTGGCCGATCTGGACCTACGGCGAGATCACGCCGCCGGCCAAGTTCGTCCACGACGAGGACGGCCGGCGCGGCCAGGCGGTGGCATCGCTGGTCTCGGGCGGCTGCATCGTCTCCGGCTCGGCCGTTCGCCGCTCGCTGCTGTTCACCGGCGTCCACGTCCATTCCTACTGCGGATGTCGAGGGCGCCGTGATCCTGCCCTACGTCGAGATCGGCCGCGGTCGCCCGGCTCTCGAACGTCGTGATCGACCGCGGCGTGCAGCATTCCCGAGGGCCTGGTGGTCGGCGAGGATCCCGAGCTCGACGCGCAGCGCTTCCGCCGCACCGAAAGCGGGATCTGCCTGATCACCCAGCCGATGATCGACCGACTGGCGAATTGCTGAGCGTCGATGCGCGTCCTGTCGGTCGCCTCCGAGATCTTTCCGCTCGTCAAGACGGGCGGGCTCGCCGACGTGGCCGGCGCGCTGCCGGGCGCGCTGGCGCGGGAGGGCGTCGCAGTGCGCACGCTCGTTCCGGGCTATCCGGCCGTGCTCGGCGCGTCTGAGGGCGTCGGAGGCCGTTGTACAGTTACGATAACCTGTTCGGCGGCCCGGCCCGGCTGCTGTCGGGAACCGCCGGCGGTCTCGACCTTTTCGTGCTCGATGCGCCGCATCTCTACGTCCGCCCCGGCGGACTCCTATGGCGACGCCGGGCGGCCGGGACTGGCCCGACAACGCGCAGCGCTTCGCGGCGCTGGCCTGGGCGGCGGCCGAGATCGGACGCGGGCTGGTTCCGGGCTTCGCGCCGGACGTCGTGCATGCCCACGACTGGCAGGCGGGCTGGCCCCGGCCTATCTCGCACTACGCGCGGCGGGCCTCGTCCGGGCGCGGTGATGACGATCCACAACCTCGCCTTCCAGGGCGCGTTCCCCGCCGAGCTGCTCGCGGCGCTGCGGCCTGCCGCCCGCGGCCTTCGCCGTCGAGGGCGTCGAGTATTACGGCGGGATCGGCTTCCTGAAGGCCGGCCTGCTACTACGCCGACCGGATCACGACCGTTTCGCCCACCTACGCCGCGGAGATCCAGACGCCCGGAGCGGCGGCATGGGCCTCGACGGCCTGCTGCGCGCCCGCGCATCGGTTCTGTCCGGCATCCTGAACGGCATCGACGAGACGGTCTGGGACCCGGCCGCCGACCCGCTGTCGCGGCGCCCTTCTCCGCCAGGCACGCCGAGGCGGCAGGCGCCTGAACAAGGCGGCCGCTGCAGGAGCGCCTCGGGCTCGACGGCGATCCTGCGGCGCTGCTGTTCGGCGTCGTGAGCCGCCTTTCCTGGCAGAAGGGCCTCGACCTGCTGCTCGCAGCGCTGCCCGTCTCTCCTCGGCGCCGGCGCTCAGCTGGCGCTCCTGGGGTCGGGCGAGCCGACCCTGGAACGTGGCTTTCGCGGCGGCCGCAGACGCGCATCCCGGCCGGGTCGGCGTCGTCTTCGGCTACGACGAAGCCCTGGCCCACCTGATCCAGGCCGGGCAGCGACGCGCTTCTCGTGCCGTCGCGCTTCGAGCCCTGCGGCCTGACCCAGCTTTGCGCCTTGCGCTACGGCGCCGTGCCGGTCGTCTCCCGGGTGGGCGGCCTGGCCGACACGGTCATCGACGCCAACGAGATGGCGATCGCGGCGGGGGTCGCGACCGGCTTCCAGTTCGATCCGGTCGACCGCGACATGCTGGAAGCCGCGATCAATCGAACCCAGACCCTCTGGCGGAATCCAAAGGACTGGAGTCGCATGCAGGCCAACGGCATGCGGTCCGACGTGGGCTGGGGTCGACCGGCCCGGCGCTATGCGGAGATTTATCGCGGCTTGGCGCAGAACTCTGCATAATCGCGAGGCCACTGCTTCGCCGCATTCACGCATCAGTAACCTTAGCCGCGCGTTTCCATCCGCTTCACTGCGGCGCGCGCTCCGGCAGCCTCCTGTCAAGGTTGACGGAACTTTCGCTTAACCACTCCGGCCTAAGGGTGGGGGCGATGTTGGGCAGACGAGTTTTGAGGAGTTCCGCCATGATGACGCTGCTCTCCTGGCCGCGGACGCTGAAGTACGCCGCCGTGCTTGGCCTTGCGCTCGCGGGCGCCGCCTGCTCCTCCAACAAAGAGGTCGCGGGCCTTGCGGGAGTCTCGGGCGGACCGGCGGCGCCCGGCAGCGCGCAGGATTTCGTCGTCAACGTCGGCGACCGCGTGTTCTTCGAGTCGGACTCGACGGACCTGACGCCGACCGCCGTCGCGACGCTCGACAAGCAGGCGCAATGGCTCTCGCGCTACCCGCGCTACACGTTCCTGATCGAAGGCCACGCGGACGAGCGCGGTACGCGCGAGTATAATTTCTCGCTCGGCGCGCGCCGCGCCCAGACAGTGCGCGAATATCTCGCCTCGCGCGGCGTCGCGGGCTCGCGCATCCGCACCGTCTCCTACGGCAAAGAGCGTCCCGTCGCGGTCTGCAACGACATCTCGTGCTGGTCGCAAAACCGCCGCGCCACAACTGTGCTCGACACGGGCGCGGGGTCTTGACCCTCCGCCGTCATTCCGGGGCCGGCGAAGCCGGAACCCCGACCCGAAGGGGCGCGAAGGCGTGCGACCCCATAAACGCCAACGCTGCAAGCCGGCAGGGCCCGCGTCCATACGTTCCGGACTCTCGGGTGACTTGCCCCGAAATGAGGGACAGCGCCTCCGCGCCACCTTTTCGCCACGGCGGCGCTCATGATGGCGGCCTCTCGAAGCGTCTGTGATCATGCCCGTCATGCTCCGTCCCCTTGCCCCCGTTCTTGTGCTCTCGCTTGCGAGCGCCGCGCCCGCCCCCGCGCAGGACGCCGCCGACATGGTCGTGCGCCTTAACCGGCTTGAGGGCCAGGCGCGGCAAATGTCCGGGCACATCGAGCAACTGCAATACGAGAACCGGCAGTTGAAGGAGCAACTGCGCAAGGTTCAGGAGGATGTGGAGTTCCGCTTCCAGGAACGCGGCGGCGCGCGCGCCCAAGCGCCCGCCACGACGCCGGGCGCGACTTCGTCGCAAACGCCCGGCGCACCGGCGCAGCCGCGCCTGCCGGCCCGGCGCGGCGACGCCTTCGATCCGACCGCTCAGCCCAATGCGCCGGGCGCGCCGCGCCAACTTGGCGCGGCCATGCCGTCGGCTCCGCTGCCAGGTCCCGCGGCCGCCCCGCCGTCCACTGGGCATATGCCGCCGCCCGGCGTCGCCGGCGCAGGGCCGACCATCGGTCAAATCATCGAGGATGACGACGCGCCGCCCGCCGTCGGCGCCCCGCTCGATCTCGCCGCCGCCGCCCGCGGCGCCCCCGCCGCCCCGTCGGCGCCGCGCCCGAGCGTCGCCGCGACCGGAACCGGCGATGCGCGCGCCGACTATGACGCGGCCTATGCCTATATCCTGCAAAAGCAGTACGAGCAGGCGGAGATGAGTCTTCGCCAATTTCTGCAATCGCACCCGCGCGATCGGCTGGCGCCCGACGCGACGTACTGGCTCGGCGAGAGCTATCTCGCCCGCAACCGGCCGCGCGAGGCGGCCGAGCAGTTCTTGAAAGTCTCGACCGAGTACGCGAAATCGGCCAAGGCGCCGGACGCCATGTTGAAGCTCGGCGTCGCGCTGAACGCGCTCGGCGCCCGCGATCAGGCCTGCGCCACCTTCGCGGAACTGGAGCGGAAATTCCCCCAAGCCGCCCCGAACGTCCGTCAGGGCGTCGAGCGCGAGCGGACGCGGGCCCGCTGCACGGCCTGATGGCCCGCCTCCCATGGCCGAGTCTGCGGCCCTTCCGCTCACGCTGCCTGACGCTGCGCCGCTCCTCGGGCCCTATCTGTTCCAATCGGAATCGAAGGCCGCGAAAGGCATTGTTCTGGCCGTCTCCGGCGGCCCGGACTCGGTCGCGCTCATGCGGATCGCGGCGGGGCTGCGGACGCTTGCGCCTGCCCGGCCGATGCTCGTGGCCACCGTCGACCACGGGCTTCGGTCGGGATCGCGCGCCGAGGCCGAGCAAGTGGCGGTCTGGGCCGAAGCCGTAGGTCTTCCGCACCGGATCCTGACCTGGGCGGGCGCGAAGCCGAAGACGCGGGTGCAGGAAGTCGCGCGCACCATGCGCTACAACCTGCTGTTCGGGCTCGCGCGCGAGATCGGGGCCTCCTCCGTCCTGACCGGCCATACCCTCGACGACCAGGCCGAGACCGTGCTGATGCGGCTGGGGCGCGGAACGGGGGTGGCCGGCTTGGCCGGCATGCGGCCACGTCGCGAACGGAATGGAATGACGCTCGCGAGGCCGTTTCTGTCCTTGCGCAAGAGCCGGCTCGTCGCGACCTGCCAAGCCGAGGGCTGGCCCTTCCTCGATGACCCCTCGAACGCCGACCCGCGCTTCGCCCGCGCGCGCCTGCGCCGGCTCACGCCGCTGATGGAGCGCGCGGGGTTGACGCCGGAACGCCTTGGGTTGCTGGCCGCGCGGGCGCGCCGGGCCGAGGACGCGCTCGAAGCCCGCATCGCAACCGTGATGACGGCGGCTTGCGTCACGGCCGGGGAGGGCCGGATCGAGATCGACGGGACAGTCCTGCGCTCTGAGCCGGATGCGATCGTGCTCGGCGTCGTGACCCGCGCCATCGTCGGCGTGGCCGGGGCGCTGACCCGCCCGGTGCGCCTTGAGCGGTTCGAAGCACGCATTCTCGGCGATTTGCGAGCCGCGCTCGACCGGGGCGGAGCGCTTCGGATGACGCTTGGCGGCGCGCTAATCGATGTTTGCCCCGGAGGCCGTCTCGTCCTGACTCCGGAACCGCCGCGCCGGCGCAGCGCCGACCGGGAATGCTAACCCTGATGCCGCAGGGTCGCCGCATTCACTTGGCAAGGATGGCGGGCGCCCCTAAATTCATGCTGATCGCGCGATGATGGGCGTCGACGCGCTCGCGCCAACGCCCTGGGGCAGAATAGATCACGATGAATCCGAACTTCCGCAATTTCGCCCTCTGGGTCGTCATCTTTCTGCTCGTTCTGGCGCTTGTGACCCTGTTTCAAAATCCCGGGCACCGCTCGGGCGGCGGCGAGATCGCCTACAGCCAGCTTCTCAATGAGGCCGACTCGGGCCGCATCACCAGCGTCGTCATCTCCGGCAACGAAATCAGCGGCACCTATGCGGGCGGCGGCGCCTTCACCACCTACGCTCCGTTCGACCCGAGCCTCGTCACGAAGCTGCAGCAGAAGGGCGTGCAGATCACCGCGCGCCCGCCGTCCGACAACACGCCCTGGTTCGTGGCGCTGCTCGTCAACTGGCTGCCGATTCTGGTCTTCATCGGGGCTTGGATTTTTCTTTCGCGCCAGATGCAGAGCGGGGCGGGGCGGGCCATGGGCTTCGGCAAATCGAAGGCCAAGCTTCTCACCGAGGCGCATGGCCGCGTGACGTTTGAGGATGTCGCCGGCGTGGACGAGGCGAAGGAGGATCTCCAAGAGATCGTGGAGTTCCTGCGCGATCCGCAGAAATTCCAGCGGCTCGGCGGACGCATCCCGCGCGGCTGCCTGCTGGTCGGCCCGCCCGGCACCGGCAAGACGCTGATCGCGCGCGCCGTCGCGGGCGAGGCCAATGTGCCGTTCTTCACCATCTCGGGCTCCGACTTCGTCGAGATGTTCGTGGGCGTCGGGGCGTCGCGCGTGCGCGACATGTTCGACCAGGCGAAGAAGAACGCGCCCTGCATCATCTTTATCGACGAGATCGACGCTGTCGGCCGACACCGCGGCGCGGGCCTTGGCGGCGGCAACGACGAGCGCGAGCAGACGCTGAACCAACTCCTTGTCGAGATGGATGGCTTCGAGCCGAACGAGGGCATCATCATCATCGCGGCCACCAACCGTCCCGACGTGCTCGACCCGGCGCTGCTGCGTCCTGGCCGCTTCGACCGTCAGATCGTCGTGCCGAACCCCGACGTGGTCGGCCGCGAAAAGATCCTCCGCGTCCACGTCCGCAAGGTGCCGCTCGCGCCGGATGTCGATCTCAAGGTGATCGCCCGCGGCACGCCCGGCTTCTCGGGCGCCGACCTGATGAACCTCGTCAACGAGGCGGCGCTGCTGGCGGCGCGGCGCGGCAAGCGCATCGTCACCATGCACGAGTTCGAGGACGCGAAAGACAAGGTCATGATGGGCGCGGAGCGCCGCACCCTCGTGATGACCGACGACGAGAAGCGCCTCACCGCCTACCACGAAGCCGGCCACGCCATCGTGGCGCTCACCGTTCCGGCGACCGATCCGGTCCACAAGGCGACGATCATCCCGCGCGGGCGCGCGCTCGGCATGGTCATGCAACTGCCCGAGCGGGACAAGCTGTCCATGACCTACGCCCAGATGACCTCGCGCCTCGCTATCATGATGGGCGGACGCATCGCCGAGGAGATGATCTTCGGGGCCGATCAGGTCACCTCCGGCGCGCAGTCCGACATCGAGCAGGCGACGCGGCTCGCCCGCATGATGGTGACGCGCTGGGGCTTTTCGCCAGAACTCGGCACCGTCGCCTACGGCGAGAACCAGGACGAAGTCTTTTTGGGCATGTCCGTGGCCCGTCAGCAGAACGTGTCCGAGGCGACGGCGCAGACGATCGACTCCGAGGTGAGGCGCCTGGTCGAGGAGGGCCTCAACGAGGCTCGCCGCATCCTGACCGAGAAGCAGGCCGACCTTGAGACGCTCGCGCAGGGCCTGCTGGAGTACGAGACGCTCTCCGGCGACGAAATTCACGGGTTGCTCGACGGCCGCCCGCCGATCCGCGACACCGGCGAGCCCCCGCCTCCGGCGAGGCCCTCGCCGGTGCCGTCCGCGGGCCGCGGCCGCCCGCGCGAGACGGACGGCGGTCTGGAGCCGCAGCCGCAGGCATGAGCCCTCGCAGGCCCAGTCGCTCCTCCGCCCAACCGAGTAATGAAAAGCGCCCGCCTTAAAGCGGGCGCTTTCGTTTACCAAGCAATCGTTTCTCTTCGACTTCGGGCGATGCGCGGCGCATTGGCTGGCCGCTTGCGGGCGCAGCGGTGCTATTCTGACGCTTGACGTGTCGCCCGAGGTTGCTTCAGGGCTATCTGGGGCGCTCGGCCGCCCGGTGATGCGGAGACGTAAAACGTGCGCAAATATTTCGGGACCGACGGCATCCGCGGCCGCGCGAACGGGGTCATCACGCCGGAACTCGCCTTGAAGGTGGGGCAGGCGGCTGGGCTTGTGTTCCAGCGCGGCGATCATCGGCACCGGGTCGTGATCGGCAAGGACACGCGGCTGTCCGGCTACATGATCGAGTCGGCCCTCCAGGCCGGCTTCACCTCGGTCGGCATGGACGTGCTGCTGCTCGGCCCGATGCCGACCCCGGCGGTCGCCATGCTGACGCGCTCGATGCGCGCCGACCTCGGCGTCATGATCTCGGCCTCGCACAATCCTTACGAGGACAACGGCATCAAGCTGTTCGGCCCGGACGGCTTCAAGCTGTCGGACGACGTGGAGAGCGGGATCGAGGCCCTGATGGACTCCGATTTCTCCCGTCGGCTCGCGCGCTCCGCCAATCTCGGCCGCGCCAAGCGCATCGAGAGCGTGCACGCGCGCTACATCGAGTTCGCCAAGCGCACCCTTCCGCGCCGGCTCGACCTCGAAGGCATGCGCGTCGTCGTCGATTGCGCCAACGGCGCCGCCTACAAGGTCGCGCCCGAGGCGCTTTGGGAGCTTGGCGCCGAAGTGATCGCCATGGGCGTCGAGCCCGACGGGTTCAACATCAACCGCGACGTCGGATCGACGGCGCCCGAGGCGCTGATCCGCAAGGTGCGGGAGTTGCGCGCCGACGTCGGCATCGCCCTCGACGGCGACGCCGACCGCGTCATCATCGTGGACGAGAAGGGGCAGCCTCGTCGATGGCGACCAACTGATGGCGGTCGTGGCGCGCTAGCTGGCGCGACGATGGTCGCCTGGCGCAGCCCGGCATCGTCGCCACCATCATGTCGAACCTCGGGCTTGAGCGCTATCTGGGCGGCCTGGGCCTCAGGTCTCGTCCGCACGGCGGTCGGCGACCGCTACGTTCTCGAACACATGCGCGAGCACGGCTACAACGTCGGCGGCGAGCAGTCCGGGCACATCATCCTGTCGGATTACGCCACGACGGGCGACGGCCTGATCGCCGCGCTGCAACTCCTCAGCGTCGTCAAGCGCCTCGGCCGGCCGGTGAGCGAGGTGTGCCACTGCTTCGAGCCGCTGCCGCAAATTCTCAAGAACGTGCGCTACGCCGACGGCCAGCCGCTCAAGAACGACGCCGTCGTGACCGCGATCGAATCGGCGCGCCAGCGGCTCGGCGAACCAGGGTCGCCTGGTGATCCGTCCCTCCGGCACCGAGCCCGTCATCCGGGTCATGGGCGAGGGCGACGACCGGGACCTCGTCGCGCGGGTGGTCGACGACGTCGTCGACGCCCTCGCGCGAGCCGCCGCGTAAAGTCCTCGAACGATTTCACGCCATCTGCTTCGGCCCGCCTCCCTTGCCTTTAGGGGCGGCCGGCTTTTCTGATGCAAGATCGCAAGGTTAAGGCTTAAGGTTAAGCTCTATTTAAGCAATTCCTGCGAATCTTCCTTCGTGGCAACCGCGTGGGCCTGCTGGGTCGGTCCATGCACCAACGAAGGAACCCTGTCATGGGCACCATTAAGAGTATCGCTCTGGCGGGCCTCGTCGCGGTCGCGACGTCCGCGCCGGCCCTCGCCGCCGATCTTCTTCCGCCTCCGCCTCCGCCGCCGGTCCCCGTTCAAGTCGTCGAAGTCGGAACCGGATGGTATCTGCGCGGCGATGTGGGCGTCGGCATCCTCGACTTCGACAAGTTCGTGGGCGTCAACGTCGTCACGCCTCCGGGCTTTCAGGAGCCGCCGGGCGGCTACCGGCTGGATTCGAAGTCGACCGGGGATCAAGTCTTCGTCGGCATTGGTGCCGGCTATCAATTCAACAATTGGTTCCGCGCCGACTTCACGGGAGAATACCGTACGCGAACGGATCTGCGGACCACCGAGAGCTATTCATATCTCAAGGAGCAGCGCGGATTCGATACGGTCACTGCGCGCCTCTCATCCTTCGTCGGACTCGCGAATGCTTACATCGACCTCGGCAACTGGTATGGCGTCACGCCCTTCATCGGCGCCGGTGTCGGCTTCGCACATCAAAGGATCAAAGGCGTGACCGATGACGGCATCTCGGAAGGCGTGCCGAGCATCGGTTCATCTCGACGCCATCATTTCGTTCGGGCCTGATCGAACCGACACCCGCCTCGCTTGGGCGCTCCATGCCGGCTTGGGCTATGCCGTCACCCCCAATCTGAAGCTGGAGTTGGCCTACCGTTATCTCAACATGGACAAGGCTCAGGCTGCCGTCTGCCAATCCTGCAATATCACGACGGCCTACACCTACAAGAATCTTGAGTCGCACGACATCAAGATCGGCATGCGCTGGCTGCTGAACGCTCCGGTCCCGGTTGCCGTAGCGGAGCCGATCCCGGCGCCCTTGCCGGGCCCCCTCGTGCGCAAATACTAAAACGGCGTTCTCAGCCTTCACGGATCGTGCGGCGCGGGCGAAGGCCCGCGCCGTCGCATTTTTAAGGGTTTTTGGCGCGCAACGCGCGCGTATTGCGCCTTCGTCAATGAAGCGTACGGGCTCACGCCCGAAGACGAGCCTGATGTGGGGGGCCGCCCCGCGCATGCCGTTCGACTCGGGATGCGGCGGGATGCCGAAGAGCGCCGACCGTCGCAGCGGGCGAACATCCCGTCCGCCGAAGGTCCGGGCGGCATTCCGTCTCGACGCGAGTGTTTGGGAACCCCTTACCTTTGAGACGGTTACCTCCGCGAGACACGAGGAGGCGCGCCCATGAGCGTGGGTCAGCAGAACACCGCCAACACGAATCCGAATCAGCGCAGTCCGGACGGCGGCGAGCCGTCGCCGGACCTGGGCGCGCTGAAGGAAGACGTGAGCCAAGTGGCCGAAGCCGCCGTGGAGCGGGGTCGTCAATTCGTCGATTCGGCCCGGGCGCAGGCGACAGGTTACGTCGATCAGCGCAAGGGCGACGTGGCGCAGTCGGTCGCGGACTTGGCGAACGCCCTGCGCGAGGCATGCAAGTCGTTCGACGACCGCCCGAACATCAAGACATTCGTCGACAACGCGGCCGGGGGCCTCGATCAACTGGCCGACACCATCCGGTCGCGCAGCGTGGCCGAGATTTACGGCGATGTGGAAGACATCCTGCGGCGCCGGCCCGCGGCGGTCGCAGCCGTCACCCTGGCGGGGGGCTTCCTGATCTCCCGCCTCATCAAAGCCTCGGCCGACAACCTTCGCGAGGCCGAAGCGGATCGCCCGCGTCGGACGGGCGGCGCACGTGGCCAGCGCTCCGGCGGCCTATCGAATCGTCCGGCTACGGTCCGCGTGTAGGATGAGGGGAAGCGGCCATGTCCGATACGCAAGGACCCAGCATCCAGCGTCTGCTCGGCGACGCGTTGCGCGAATCGAGCGACCTCGCGCGTAAGGAGCTCGCGCTCTTCCGCACCGAGATGTCCGACAATGTCCGGACGATCGCCATGGGTCTCGTCATGGTGATCGCCGCCGCGGTGGTTTCGATTTTGGCGCTGATTTGGCTCACCCAGGCGCTGGTCGATTGGCTCGCCACGAAGGTCGGCTCACATGCGCTCGCCGCGTTGATCGTCGGCGGCGTGCTGGCCGTCGTCGCCATCGGCCTCGGCCTCTATGGGCGCAGCGCCATGTCCAAGACGTCGCTCGCCCCTAAGCGCACCGCCCGGTCGATCCAGCGGGATGCGGAGGTTCTGACCGAAAGGGCTCCGGGATGACGGACACGATCAAGGATCTCGAGCAGGACATCGAACAGACGCGGGCGCGCCTCGATGAAACGATCGACCAGATTCAGGACCGGCTGTCCGTCTCCGGCATCGTGGACGACTTAATGGGCACAGTGCGGACGTCCGACCGCTTCGGTTCGATCTACGATCACGCCGCCGCCGTCGTGCGCCGCAATCCCGTGCCGGTGATGCTGCTGGCGGTGGGGGCCGGCTGGCTGGTCTATCGTCTGAGCAAGGAAGGCCGATACAGGCTTCCCGCACCGCGCGCGAGGGCTCTTCAGGCCAGAGAGGCGGGCATTCCGGCGATGAACGCCGGCAACGTCCACGCTTACGACCCCGATGTTTCCCCGCTCCACCCCGCGAAAGACACCCTGGAAAGCCGGCGGGAGTTGAGCGCTCAAGCCTGACCCAACGCTTCATCATTCTGGAGGAGAGCCATGGACGAGCACAAAAACCAGTCGAATCAATCGGGCGCCAAGCCGAACCCGCAGGGCAGCGGGTCGGACGCCGTCTCCGCGGCCAAAAACCCTGCAAGCGCCGTCGGGCAGTCGCCGAAGCCCGGCGAAGGCTTCTCGGGCTCCGGGTCCGGGGCTCAGCGAAGCGGATCGGATGCGGCGTCCGCCGCGGCAATGTCCTCCGGCGGCGGATCATCCCCTGCGCCGCAGAGTCCGACGCTGGCGTCCCATACCTCGCGGCCGCTCGGGGGATCGAGCGACGCGGGTCAGTCCGCCCACACGATGGGCTCCTCTGCCCACGCAGCAAGCTCATCCGCCCACTCCGCGGCGCAGGGTGCACGGGACACGGCTCAGAGCATGGCCGACGCGGCCCGGCAAACCGCCCAAGGCGCAGCCGAGACCGCGCGGCAAACCGCTCAGTCCGTCGGTGAAACGGCGCGGCAGACGGCAGACCAGGTTCAGCGCAGGGCCGGCGAAGCTTACGAGCAAGCGTCCGACGTGGCTCGCGACACCTATGAGCAGGCCTCGTCCTGGGCCTCCGACCAGTACGAGAACGCCTCGCGGAACCTTGACAACGCGAGCCGCCGCGCCATGCAGGGAATGGAACGCGCTCAGCATGGCGTTGAGCGCTTCATCCATGAGAACCCCGTCCTTGTCGGCGTCATGGGTCTGGCGGCGGGCCTCGTGATCGGCGCGCTGCTGCCGCGCACGCGGCAGGAAGACCGTGCCTTTGGCCGCTGGGCCGACGAAGTGCGCGAGCAGGGCGTGCGCTACGCCCGCGACATGACCCAGCGCGGCCGCGAATACGTCGAGGAGGCGTTCAGCGACGACGACGCGCGCTTCGCCACCCACGAAAACGAGCGGCGCGGCGACGGCCCGCGTCCGGGCGGGCCGGGGCGGTATCAGAACCACTGATCCAGGGATCTGCCATCCAACTACAGCAGGGCGCCGGCTCCCGAGCCGGCGCTTTTGCATTGGCCCCGCGCCGGGGCGCATTCCAGGGCGGTTCCTTCCGAATCGTGGCGGCGAGCGGCTGTCTCGTCATTGCCAGTATTTTATCCTGAATAAAGCGCTCTTATTGACGTACGAGGCATGGTTAACTGCCAGTAAACAGAATCGTAAACTCTACCTTAACTTCCCCACCGCAAATTGAAGATATCGGCCGGCCTTCAGGAACTCAACATCCGTGCGCTTTGTTCTTTCCTTATCTCGACTGCCAGCGAGCCGCCGTCGGCGGCGGACGGGAGTTCGATCGCACACGGGGCGTGGGAGCGAGGGCGGCTGCGTGAAGCCGTGAGGGGTGAATCATGTCGTTGCGTATCCTGATTCTCGAAGACGATCCGTTCATCGCTTGGGATCTGCAAGCGATCGTCGAGGGTGAGGGCCATGAGGTGGTCGTCATCTGCGATTCCCTGGCCGAGGCGCGCCGCGGCCTGGCCGAGGCGTTCGACTTCGCCCTGCTCGACATCGACGTAGCGGACGGCAAGAGCTTTGAGGTCGCCTCCAAGCTGAACGAACGGCAAATCCCCTTCGCCTTCGTCTCGGCATCGGAGCGGAGCGAACTGCCGCCCGACCTGCGCAGCGCCCGTTTCATTGCAAAACCTTATCACGAGTCGGCGATCG
Organism: uncultured Alphaproteobacteria bacterium; assembly: GCA_963728675.1. GTDB lineage: Bacteria > Pseudomonadota > Alphaproteobacteria > Rhizobiales > Beijerinckiaceae > JAJKJG01. The sequence goes on from CAVSLO010000010.1 coordinate 20,349, forward strand.
TACGGACGCTCGCGGCCTAAGAGGCGCGATGCGTTCGGAGGCTATAAGCTGGACGGTCGGAGCTCCTGTTGCATCCCGATCATGGCCCTGTGGCTCAGGCGGCGGGCTGCGCGGATTTAGGGGCCATCGTTCTCCGCGGCCCTCAAAACCGCCTGTTGGCTGAGCGACATGGGCCGGCATCGGGTCATATTGAGCGTGCGATGCGGCGCATGAGGATGATTACAGAGGCGGCCGTAGAGAAAGGCTCTGCGGACGTGAGTGTTGCCTCGGGGTCCTTCCAGAGACGCCGGTTGCGGCTGATCCAGGAGAAGAACCGTTCGACGACCCACCGCCGTGGGTGGACAGCAAAGCCGATCTGGTCGGGCGGCTTACGCACGATCTCGATGGTGATGATCGTCGCTGTGGCCGGTTTGTCGCCGACATAACCAGCATCAGCAAAGGCTTTGGCCACGAAGGGGAACGCGCGCCGGGACAGGCGTAGCACCGCAACTGCTCCGTCGCGATCCTGAATGTCCGCAGGCTGGGGTTCGAGGACCAAGCCGCGCCCGTCCGTATCGACGATGACCTGGCGCTTGCGGCCCTTTACCTTCTTGCCCGCATCGTAGCCGCGTGGTCCGCCACTCTCCGTCGTCTTCACGCTCTGGCTGTCGAGCACGACCGCTGTGGGTGAGGCTTCCCGGCCCACTCGCTCGCGGTCAGCCATGACAAGATGGTGGTTGATCCGGCCAAACAGCCCTTCGTCGCGCCAGCGGCTGAAGTAGCCAAAGGCCGTGCTTTTGGGCGGCAGATCCTTCGGGATCAGGCGCCACGCGATGCCCCCGCGCAGCACGTAAAAGATGGCATTCAGGATCTCGCGGGTGGTCCAGATGGCCGGGCGGCCACATGAGGCCGGCTCAGGCATGAGCGGGGCAATCACCCCCCACTCCGCATCTGTCAGGTCTGTTTCGTAACGAAGGCCGGCGCGGCTATGCTGCCGCCGGGTAGCCGGGGTCCACATGGCACTTCCAGATCAGGTTTCAGCACCCGCCTGGAATCACCCCCATCCCGGATACTCAACCCCCTCTCACCCGTTTCCGGACGGGCTCAAGGACGGCGCAGGAAGCTGCGATTCTCTCGAATAAAAGAATGGTCAAGCTGAAACCCTGGCCCAGCAAGAGCGTTCTGACCATCTCAACAGGGAGCGTGACGACAAGCGTCATCAGACTAGCTCCGGATGTGCGGGTGAATTGGGGCTTTTACGACATCCGCCGTTGAGTCAAAAGCGCTATACTGTTGAGATCAGATATCTTTTTCTTCGAGGAGAATAGACTATGGCTGACAATAAACTTACGAAAGCTGCAGAGTCCGGACGCGACGCGGCCGACGAAGCCGCCCGCACGGCGCGCACCGTCGCCAACGAGGCGGCGCGCGCCGGCGAGCAGACGGCCCGCGCGGGCGCCGACATGGCCAGCCGGGGCGCCGAAACCCTGCGGGACAACGTGCGCTCCGGCCTGAACACGGCGACGGAGGCGGTCCAGCGCACGACCGATCAGTTTCTGAAAGCGTTCAGCTTCTCCGGCCCGCAGTCCGAAGAGCTGGCGCGCCGATCGTCCCAGAACGTCGACGCCATTACCCAGACCGGCTCGATCCTGGCGCGCGGCTTCCAGGAAGTCTCGCAAGAGTGGTTCGGATCGGCTCAGGAGCGCGTGACGAAGAACATCGACGCCCTGAACCGCCTCGCGGGTTGCCGGTCGGTGCAGGACTTCGTGGCGGTTCAGAGCGATCTGGTGCGGGACAACCTGCAGCAGGCGATCGACGCCAGCCGTCGCGTGGCGGAGGTTTCGCTGCGGGTGGCCGATGAAGCCGCGCGGACCATCCAGGCTCAGGCGAACAGCAACGCGGACCGCGCCCGCAGGGCCGCGTAAATCGGTTCGAGCGTTGTCGCCCCGCGCCCCCGGCTTACCCGCCGGGGGCGCTTTTGCTTGGACCTTCAACGACGGATCAGGCTGATCTGGGCGCCGTCAAAGTCTCCGACGCGCCGTCAAGCCATGCCTCGGCTGCTGCGCGTCCCTGATCGCGCAGACGCGTCAGGAACCCCCAGTCGGTCTTCAGAACGCTCAACTCGCTCAACCCCGCCACATGGTCCTCGGCCGAGATGCTGTGGAGGCGCAGAGCATGGATCTTGCGGCCAAGACGGGAGGTCTTGGGCTCACCTTCGCTGCGGACAAGCTGGCCCATCATGGCGATCGCTTCGAGATCCTTTTGGAGCGGGGCGTTGAACGTGATCTGGCCAAGCCGCTTGTCGATCTCCGCCTTGGTCACGGGCAGGCCGGCGTGATCGGTCGGCATGAGCTGGACGACCAGCACGTTCGGAGTTTCCGAAGCGGCCACGAGCGGGATCACGGGCGGGTTGGCCGCGTAGCCGCCGTCCCAATGCGGCTCGCCATGAATGTTGACGGCATGGTGAAGCCGGGGCAGGCAGGCGGAAGCGAGGACCACGTCAAGGCTGATGGCCTTGGTGCGGAAGACCCGGAGCGCGCCGTCGTGAACGCGCGTCGCGGACACGAGCAGGCGCACGGGCGCCTGCGTCCGGACGGCTTCGAAATCGATCTCGCGCGCGAGAAGGTCGCGCAGGAGGTTCACGTCGAGCGGGTTGAACTGGTAGGGCGACAGTTGCGCCGCGGTCGCTACGACGATCTCCGGGTGGAGAAACAGGTTCTTCACCGAACTGTCGCCAACGGCGCGCCAGAACCGTTCGAGGCTGGCCCGCGCTTCGTCTCGGCCGCCGCGCGCCAGCCCCGAGGCCAGCAGGACCGCGTTGATGGCGCCCGCGCTCGCCCCGCTGATCGCGTCGAACGCGATATCCTCTTCTTCGAGCAGGCGGTCGAGAACGCCCCACGTAAAGGCGCCGAAAGCCCCGCCGCCCTGCAAGGCCAGCGAGAGACGCTTACGCTCGTTTCGATCCGGTTCGGCCTCGCCCTCAGGCCGAAGGATCGGGAGGCGAGAGGAGGGCCCCTCGCCTTTGATCGTTTTCAGCCTTTGGGTGAACCGCGTCGCCCAGTTGGGCTTGCCGTGCAGCGCGGCGGTCTGCGCCGCACCGCCGCGAGGCGGAATGGGGGAGAGGCGTGAGTTCCTGACGAACATTTTTTCTTCTCCGCATGAACGGGCCGCTTGGGGCGGCCGCTTGCTGCGGTGCAACATAAGGGTGCCCCAAGGCGCAGAGTCACCGGCTCGCAAACACATCAGCCATGCCTTCTCGGAATGGAACAGGAAGCCTTTGCTGGCAAAATCAGGCTCTGGTAAGAGGCAAGCGCTTGGCGTATAGGACGAACCTATAATAAAGCTATATGCGATTCAGCATTCATCGGCCTTCATCAAGGCCAAAGTGATAGCTTTCACTATAGTTCGTCAAAACTTGGCTTTAGATTGCCTGACGCGCTGCTTGGGCCTGCTGGCGCAACTCCCGTGTCAGGTGTGCCCGCCCCAGTCCCAGGCATCTCACGCGGCGAGCAGCTCCCGCCCATTATGGCCGGCGATGTCGACCTTGCGGAGATCGCCAGGGCAAATCGGCGCATCGAAGCGGACCGGCGTGAATCCTTCGGTGCGCCCCATGTGTTCGGTCTCGGCCAGAACGTTCCTGCGCGCGCCGATTTCACTCTCGAGGTGGCGGCGCAGCGCCGCCTCGCCCTTGTCGCGCAGCCGCCGCGCCCGCTCCTTGACGACCTCGCGCGAGACCTGCGGCATCCGCGCCGCCGGCGTGCCGGAGCGGGGCGAGAAGGGGAAGACGTGGAGATGCGTCAAGCCGCAGTCGTCCACGATGTCGAGCGAGCGGGCGAACATGTCGTCCGTCTCGGTCGGGAACCCCGCAATGATGTCGGCCCCGAACACCACGTCGGGCCTCAGCCGCCGCACGCTCCCGCAGAATCGGATGGCGTCTGCGCGCCCATGCCGCCGCTTCATGCGCTTGAGCACGAGGTCGTCGCCCGCCTGCAAGGACAAGTGCAGATGCGGCATCAGCCGCTCCTCGGTGGCGAGCGCGTCGAGCAGGTCGTCGTCGGCCTCCACCGAGTCGATCGAGGAGACGCGCAATCGCGGAAGGTCCGGAACGTGGCGCAGGATCGCCTTCGCTAAACGTCCCAGCGTCGGCGCGCCCGGCAGATCCTTGCCGTAGCTCGTCAGATCGACGCCGGTGAGCACCGCCTCGCGGGTCCCGTGCTCCACGAGCGTCCGCACCTGCTCGACGGCCGCGCCCATCGGCACCGAGCGCGCGTTTCCGCGCCCATACGGAATGATGCAGAACGTGCAGCGGTGGTCGCAGCCGTTCTGCACCTGCACGAAGGCGCGCGCCCGTCCCCGCATCCCATCGATGAGATGAACGGCGGTCTCGCGCACCGTCATGATGTCGTTCACGCGTATTTTTTCGGCTGCTTCGACGCCAAAGCTGGGAAGGGCGCTCCAGGTCTCCGCTTTCATTTTCTCGTGGTTGCCGACGACCTGCGCCACCTGGGGCAGGGCGGCAAACGCGTGCGGCTCGACCTGCGCGGCGCAGCCTGTGACCACGATCCTTGCGTCCGGCTTGTCGCGCGCGATCTTCCGGATCGCCTGGCGCGCTTGGCGGGTCGCTTCGGCCGTCACCGCGCAGGTGTTGACGATGACGAGATCGTCGTGCCCGGCGGCTTCGGCCTGGGCGCGCATCGCCTCCGACTCGTAGGCGTTGAGGCGACAGCCGAAGGTGACGACGTCGACCCCCATCACGCCGCCCCTGCGAACAGTTCGGGCGCGAGCCGGCCGTCCCATTCCAGCTCGACCGGCCCGGTCATGAGGACATGGTCGTCGCGCTCGCGCCATTCGACCAAAAGGTCGCCGCCGGGCAGCGTCACCGTGGCTGCTCGCCCGGTGAGGCGCTTGCGCGCCGCCGCCACGAGCGCCGCGCAGGCCGCCGAGCCGCAGGCGCGCGTCAGGCCCGCGCCGCGCTCCCAGACGCGCAGCACGATGCGGTCCGGCGCCGCGACATGGGCGAGCGAGATGTTGGCGCGATCGGGAAAGATCGGGTGGTTCTCCAAGAGCGGCCCGATTTTTTCGAGATCGTAGGCGGCCACGTCATCGACCCAAAAGACCGCATGCGGGTTGCCCATGTTGACGGCCGAAGGCGAGTGCAGGATCGGATCGTCGATCGGCCCGATCTGCAATTCGATGGCGCGGGTGTCGTAAAAGGGATCGCGCAGCGGGATGTCGCTCCACTCGAGCCGCGGCCGGCCCATGTCGACCGTGAACATGCGCTCGGAGACGCGGGAGACGGGAAGCAGACCCGCCTTGCTTTCCAACAAGAGGGCCTCGCCATCCGGGCGGCCCATGACGGGGTCGGCCATGAGGGCCCAAGCGACGCAGCGGGTGCCGTTGCCGCAGGCGCCCGACTCCGAGCCGTCAGCGTTGTAGATGCGCAGGTAAGCGTCCGTGTCGGGCGTGCGCGGGTCGTGGACGACCATGAGCTGGTCGAACTCCGAGCGCGGGTCGGCCGCGATGGCCCGCGCCTCCGCGGCGCTCACCCAGGCCGAGGCGCCGCGCAGGTCGAGCACCACGATCTCGTTGCCAAGACCGTTCATCTTCAAAAAACGGCGGTTCGCGAGGGGGCTCATGGGTCTCGTCTGCGGCGGATTAAAGTGTATATGGGCCAAAACGGTCCCCTTCGCGAGGGTGCCCGCGTCGGCGCCCCACGGATGCCCTGAAAGGAACCCATGCTGGTTCAAGTTGGTTTCTTGGTGATTCGCAAACACGACACAGCGGGCTCCATGACACGCAAGCTTTTCGCGCGCCTCGGCGCTCTCATCCTCGCGCTCGTCCTGGCGCTCGTCCTGGCGCACGCCCCTGCCTGGTCGCAAGGAACGGCGCCAAGCGGCCCGGCCGAGTCGACGCCCGGCCGCTCCGTCCGCCACTGGGGAGCGGCCGACGCTGGTTCCGAACGCGGGCGATCCGGTGGACGTCGACGAGACGACGCTGCCGGCGAAGTCCGCGGCGGTGCTGTCCGGCACGAGCACCTGGGACGAGGGCTTCGAGAATCTTAAAAAGGCATTCCAGCGCATCGAGGACGAACTCGCCAAAGCCGGGATCGCGCCCGCGGGGCGTCCGATCGCCGTGTTCGTGCAGACGGACGACATCGGCTTCCGCTACGACGCCATGATCCCGATCGAGCGCGCTCCGGAGGGACGGCCGAACCTCACGCCCGAGATCCGCTTCGGCACGACGCCGTCGGGTCGGGCGCTGCGCTTCGTCCACAAGGGACCCTACGACGATATCGATTCCACTTACGAGACCGTGACCGCCTACCTCGACGCCAAAAACATCGAGGTGAAGGATTCCTTCGTCGAAGAGTACGTGAGCGACCTCAACTCGGCCGACGACTCGAACCTCGAAATCAACATTTTCGCCATGCCGAAGTAGGGTTTCGCGCGAGCGGGGCGACCGCCTTCGCTGGGCGCAGCGCGCCAACGAAGGCCGGCAGCGAACTCGACGGGGTGAACGAGAACAAACTCCCGCCCTGGCCAAGTGGCATGTTCTTCCAAGCGGCTTCCTCCAAGCGACGAGGACGGGCTTGGCAAGAATTTGGCAAGGATGAAGCCGAGCGCGGTGAGACCCAAGCAGGACGCCCGCTCGGAAGCGTCTGGTCGCCGCCCTACGCGAGGAGATGCCCTCCTGGGTCGGGCAGACCGAGCTACCCGCCCTCCGCTCCCTTGCGCCGGTGCTTGGCCGCCTCTTCCTCGACGTAGGACAGATCCTGGTCGAACACGATGCGCTCCTCCCCCGAGAGAGCGATGAAGCGTTTGCCGCGCGCGCGGCCGATCAAGGTCAGGCCCGTCTGGCGGGCCAGCTCCACCCCCCAGGCCGTGAAGCCGGAGCGCGAGACCAGGATCGGGATGCCCATCCGCACCGTCTTGATCACCATCTCGGAGGTCAGGCGGCCGGTGGTGTAGAAAATCTTGTCGGCCCCGCTCACGCCGTGCCTGAACATCCAGCCCGCGATCTTGTCGACCGCGTTGTGGCGGCCGACGTCCTCCATGTAGACGAGCGGCCGGTCCTCTTGGGCCAGCACGCAGCCGTGGATCGCGCCCGCTTCGAGGTAGAGCGAGGGCGTGGTGTTGACGGCGTGGGTGAGCCGGTACAGCCATGAGGTCTTGAGGGGCGTTTTGGGCAGGTCGGCGCTCTCCAGCGCCTCCAAAAGGTCGCCGAAGGCGGTGCCCTGCGCGCAGCCGCTCGTTTGCGTGCGTTTCTTGAGCTTGTCCTCGAAATTGGTCTGGCGCTCGGTGCGCACCACCACGACCGCGAGGTCTTCGTCGTAATCGACCCCGGTCACGACATCGTCGGCCTTGAGCATGTTCTGGTTAAGCAGGTAGCCGACCGCCAGGTATCCTGGGTAGTCGTTGATCGTCATCATGGTGACGATCTCCTGGGCGTTGAGGTAGAGCGTCAGCGCCCGCTCGACGACGACCGCCGTCTCGATCCGCTCACCGCGCTCGTTCACGCCCGCGACCGTCTGGGTCAGCCGCGGGTCGGCGGGATCGGGGCCGATGAGAAGTCCGGGGCGGCGCTCGTTCATGGCTTTTATGTAGGGCCCGACGCCGCTTTTGCGATGCATAGCGATTGTTGAGGTCTCTCGCCGCCTCACGCCTCCGGCTGCGGCGCGGCGGCGAGCGGCGCGTTGAGAACTCTTCGCCAGCCGCTCGATGCGCTCGGCCGCTTTCGTGAGCGCGTCGGCGAGCTGCGCCTCCTTCGCCTGGGCGCGCTCCTCGCCGGCGGCCGCCCGCGCCCGATGCGCCCCGGCCTCGCCCTCGATCGTCTCAAGCTTCCTTTTGGTCTCAGTGAACTCGTCGGCCAGCGTAAGCGCCGCCATGACGTGCAGCCGCATGTCGCCGATCTCGCCGAAAGAGCCGCGCAACTCCTGGATCTTGCCGTCGTAGAGGGCGGCTAGACGTTCGAGATGGGCCTCCTCGCCCTCGCCGCAGGCCATGCGGTATGTGCGGCCGGAGATGGTCACGGTCACTTGCGGCATGGCCCGGTCCTACTCCCGCACCTTCAGGGGCGCGTCGTCGATGTGCGCCAGAACGTCCTGGATGGAGCCGACGGCCCGCTGGACGCGCTCGCCGACGTCCCGGGCGGCTGATTCGGTGCGGTTGAGCCGCGCCGTCGCGCCGTCGAGTTCGACCGCCAGGCGGGCGCGGTCGTCCTGCATGATCTGAAGCTCGGTTTCGAGGTCGCCGCGCCGGCGCTCGATTTCAAGCCGGCGGCTGACTGCGGCCTCGATCTGGCCGATCGCCCCCTCAAGCCGCTTCAACGCATCCTCAAGCGAAGCCGCCATGTCCCCTTCCCGCAGCATCGAGCGAGGCCGCGCCGGTTGTCGTTGCAGTCCGCACGCCGCCTCGGGAATCGCGCGCCAGACTAGGGCGGGTGAGATTCGTCCGCAATGGATGCTGGCCATGCGAGGGGTTCAAGAACCGTCACGCGAGCAGCGCCGCGAGCCGCTTCGGCGCGATCAGCCGGTAGCTGCGGCGCACCAGCGCGGCCACCTCGTCCCAGTCCGGCCCGCCATCGAACCGCGCGCCCACCCAGCCCTTGTGCCCCACGTAGGGCGGCACGAAAAACCGCTCAGGATCGGCGCCGACCAGCACCATCTGGCTGCCCTCCGGCGCCTTGCACCAGAGCGAGACGCGTCCATCGCCGCGCTTCTCCATGGCGAAGATCTTGTCCCGAACCCGGAAGGTTGGGTCGCCCCATGTCTCCTTCTCGACCGCCTCGGGCAGCGCCAGGCAGATTGCGCGCAGGCGGTCGATCGGCTGTTCCGGCATGGCGTCGTCCTCGGAATCGCTCCGAACGAGTATGGCTTCCAATCGGCGCGCGGCAAAGCTTAAGCGGCGCGGCTGCGTTTGACTTGGGGGTATGCCGTGCTAAGGAGCCGACGCTCCCTGAAACCCGCAGCCAACGCGCCGTCCCTGCTGTTTATTTTGGAAAAAACCGTGCCCGAAGCCGCCTCGTCCGAGCGCGTCTCCCATGCCGATCTGGCGAACGCCGTGCGCGCGCTCGCCATGGATGCGGTCGAGCAGGCGAAATCCGGCCATCCTGGTCTGCCTATGGGCGCGGCCGACATCGCGACGGCGCTGTTTACCCGGCATCTGAAGTACGACGCCGCCGATCCGTTCTGGCCCGACCGCGACCGCTTCATCCTCTCGGCCGGCCACGGTTCGATGCTGCTCTACGCGCTCCTGCATCTCACCGGCGCCGCGGCGGTCTCGATCGAGGAGATCAAGCGCTTTCGGCAGTTGGAGTCGAAGACGCCGGGGCACCCCGAAAACTTCATGACGCCGGGCGTCGAGACCACGACGGGTCCGCTTGGTCAGGGGCTCGCCACCGCGGTCGGCTTCGCGCTCGCCGAGCGCATGCTCAACGCCGCGTTCGGCGACGCTCTCGTCGATCACCGCACCTACGTGCTCGCCTCCGACGGCGACCTCATGGAAGGCGTGAGCCAGGAGGCGATCGCGCTCGCCGGGCATCTCAAGCTCAACCGCCTGATCGTCCTGTTCGACGACAACGGCATCTCGATCGACGGTCCGCTGTCGCTGTCCGACTCCGTGGATCAGGCGCAGCGGTTCGAGGCGGCGGGCTGGCGCACGACGCGCATCGACGGGCACGATCCGGAGGCGATCAGCCGCGCGCTGGACGAGGCGAAAGCCGCGGACCGGCCGACGCTGATCGCGTGCCGGACGACAATCGGCTACGGCGCGCCGAAAAAGGCTGGCACCGCCAAGGCGCACGGCGAGCCGCTCGGCGCCGACGAACTTTCAGGCGCGAAAGCCGCGCTCGGCTGGAGCCACGCGCCGTTCCAGGTGCCCCCGGAGATCCGTTCGGCCTGGGCCGAGGCGGGCCGGCGCGGACGCGCCGAGCGCGAAGCATGGACGAAGCGCCTGGAGGGCGCCGACCGACGGGCCGAGTTCACGCGCCGCATGGCCTGCGAGCGCCCCGCAGGGCTCAGCCAAGCCATCGCGCAGCTCAAGCAAAAGCTTTTCGCCGAACCGCAAACGATTGCGACCCGCAAGGCGAGCGAGATCGCGCTCGACGCCGTCACGGGCGCCGTTCCCGAACTCGTCCTCGGCTCCGCCGACCTCACCGGCTCCAACAACACCAAGACCAAGAACCTCAGCGTGGTCTCGCCGGGGTCTTACGGCGGACGGTACATCCACTACGGCATCCGCGAGCACGGCATGGCGGCGGCCATGAACGGGCTGGCGCTCCATGGCGGCTTCATTCCGGCCGGCGGCACGTTTTTGGTCTTTTCCGACTACGCCCGCCCGGCCATGCGCATCGCGGCGCTCTCCGGCATCCCGGCGATCTACGTTCTGACGCACGACTCGATCGGGCTCGGCGAGGACGGCCCGACGCACCAGCCGGTCGAGCATCTGGCGGCCCTGCGCGCCATGCCGAACATGCGTGTGTTCCGCCCGGCGGACGCGGTCGAGACAGCGGAGTGCTGGCAACTGGCGCTGGAGCGCACCGAGGGTCCGACCGTGCTGGCGCTGACCCGCCAGAACCTGCCGCAGATCCGCAAAGCCGCAGGCGACGGCGGCAACCTGTGCGCCGCGGGCGCCTACGAGATATCCCCGTCCCGCGACGGCCGGGCTAAGGCGACGATTTTTGCGTCCGGCTCCGAAGTCGAAGTCGCGCTCGGGGCGCAAACGATCTTGACGGAGCGGGGCATGGCGGCGCGCGTCGTCTCGGTCCCCTCGCTCGAACTGTTCTTAAGTCAGCCCGCCGACGTGCGCCGCCGCATCGTCGGCGATGCGCCCGTGAGGGTCGCGGTCGAGGCGGCGGTGCGGTTCGGCTGGGACGCCCTCATCGGCCCCGACGGCGTGTTCGTCGGGATGCACGGCTTCGGAGCGAGCGCGCCTTATAAGGATCTTTACCGGCACTTCGGCATCACGCCCGAGGCGGTGGCCGAACAGGTGCTGAGAACGCATAACCTCTGAGGCGCAGGCGCCCAAGAAAGAAACAGGAGTCCAAGAGCATGACGGTCAGGGTGGCGATCAACGGGTTCGGGCGCATCGGCCGCAACATCCTGCGCGCGATCGTGGAAAGCGGCCGCACGGACATCGAAGTCGTGGCCGTGAACGATCTCGGCCCGGTCGAGACGAACGCCCACCTCCTGCGTTTCGACTCGGTGCACGGCCGCTTCCCAAGCGAGGTCACGGTCGAGGGCGACGCCCTCGTGATCGACGGGCGCAAGGTCAAGGTGACGGCGATCAAGAACCCGGCCGAACTGCCGCACCGGGAGCTTGGCGTCGACATCGCGATGGAATGCACCGGCATCTTCACCGCCAAGGACAAGGCGAAGGCGCATCTGGACGCCGGCGCCAAGCGGGTCCTCGTCTCGGCGCCGGCCGACGGCGCCGACCTCACGGTCGTTTACGGCGTCAACCACGACAAGCTGACCAAGGACCACCTCGTGGTCTCGAACGCCTCCTGCACCACGAACTGCCTCGCCCCGGTCGCGAAGGTCCTCAACGACGCCATCGGCATCGAAAAGGGCTTCATGACCACGATCCACTCCTATACGAACGACCAGCCCTCGCTCGACCAGATCCACAAGGATCTCTACCGCGCCCGCGCGGCGGCCTTGTCGATGATCCCGACCTCCACGGGCGCGGCGAAGGCGGTCGGCCTCGTGCTGCCGGAACTCAACGGCAAGCTCGACGGCGTCGCCATCCGGGTGCCGACTCCGAACGTGTCGGTGGTCGACTTCAAGTTCATCGCCAGAAAGGCGACCTCGAAGGACGAGATCAACGCGGCTGTGAAGCGCGCCGCCGAGCAGCAGCTCAAGGGCGTCCTCGCCTACACCGACCAGCCGAACGTCTCGATCGATTTCAACCACGACCCGGCCTCATCCACCTTCCACATGGACCAGACCAAGGTCATGGACGGCACGCTCGTTCGCGTGATGTCGTGGTACGACAACGAGTGGGGATTTTCCAACCGCATGGCCGACACGGCCGTGGCGATGGGGAAGCTGCTGTGGGGTCTCGCGCCCCGCTGCTCACATCTGAGTTTTTGATCGACACCGCGACCCCGGCCAGGTCTCCCTCATCGATCCCATGTCCCCGTCGCGGCGTCCGACGATCGCGGTGGAGCCGCCGCCGCGACGCCGCCAGCCACCGGCCTCCTCTCCCCGCGCGCGCTCGACCACTCTCCCGCTCGAGACAGCGCCCGCATCAAGAGTCGCCCGCACCGAGCGCTGCTGCTGCGGGTCGAGGACAAGCTCGCGATGCGGCGGCCGGATGCGACGCCGCCCTCAACCGATCTCGACGCACTCCGTCAGAGGTGGCGGCGTTCTCCGCGTTCCCTCTCCCTGGCCTGACTTCCTTTGATGGTGCGTCTCCCCCCTTCTACCTAGCGATCACCGTCGCCCTTCTCAAGTACGGCCTGCCCGGAGTCTTGGCCCAATGAACGTCCGCACCCTTGACGACGCAGGCAGCCTCAAGGGCAAGCGGGTTCTGGTCCGGGTCGACCTCAACGTGCCGATGGAGGGCGGCCGCGTCACCGACGCGACCCGCATCGAGCGCGTGCTGCCGACGATTCGGGAGATCGCGGACCAGGGCGGCCGGGCTATCCTGCTCGCCCACTTCGGCCGCCCGAAGGGCCGCGATCCGAAGGAGTCGCTGCGGCCCGTCGCGCAGGCGTTGTCCGAGCATCTCGGCAGGCCGGTCGCTTTTACAGACGATTGCATCGGTGAAGTCGGCGGCGAACGCCGTGGCCGCCCTCAATGACGAGGACGTGCTGCTCCTCGAAAACACCCGCTTCCACTTAGGTGAGGAGAAAAACGATCCGGCCTTCGCCAAGGAACTCGCGAAACTCGGCGACCTTTACGTCAACGACGCTTTTTCGGCCGCGCACCGCGCGCATGCCTCGACCGAGGGCCTTGCCCGCCTGCTGCCGGCCTATGCGGGCCGCGGCATGCAGGCCGAGTTGGACGCCTTGTCCAAGGGCCTGGAGGCGCCGCAGCGCCCGGTCTGCGCGGTGGTCGGCGGCGCGAAAGTCTCGACCAAGATCGACCTTCTCGAAACCCTCGTCGCCAAGGTCGACGCGCTCGTGATCGGCGGCGGCATGGCGAACACGTTTCTCCACGCCGTCGGCATCGCTATCGGCCGTTCGCTCGCCGAAAAGGACTTGGCCGCGACGGCGCAGCGCATCATCGACAAGGCCCGCGACCACAACTGCGCGATCCTCTTGCCCGTGGATGTCGTGGTCGCCTCCGAGTTCAAGGCGATGGCCCCGCACCACACCTATGGCATTGACGGGGTTCCCCCGGACGGCATGATCCTCGATATCGGATCGCAATCGGTCGAGCGCATCAACGCCGCCATCAACGACGCCGCGACGCTGGTCTGGAACGGCCCGCTCGGGGCCTTCGAACTCGTCCCCTTCGATCAGGGCACGGTCGCGGCGGCGCGTCATGCCGCCGAGCGCACCCGGTCGGGCCAGCTTGTCTCGGTAGCCGGCGGCGGCGATACGGTCGCAGCCCTCAACCACGCCGGCGTCGCCGACGACTTCACCTATGTCTCGACGGCGGGCGGCGCGTTTTTGGAATGGCTGGAAGGCAAGGCGCTGCCGGGAGTCGAGGCGCTTCGGAAGGAACGGCCGTAGCTGCGCGGCGGCGAAGGCAGAGCTTTTCAAAACGAGGGGCGAAAGAATGAATCTCGGACCAACTCACGAAAATCGCTGAGGCGATGGTGCAGCCTGGCAAGGGCATCCTGGCGGCGGACGAAAGCTCGTCGACGATCAAGAAGCGCTTCGACGCCATCGGCGTCGAGTCGACGGCCGACAACCGCCGCGACTACCGCGAGCTGCTGTTCCGCTCGACGGACGCCATGCGGAACTATATCTCGGGCGTCATCCTCTATGACGAGACGATCCGGCAGCAGGCGAAGGACGGAACGCCGCTGCCGAAGCTGATCGAGGCGACCGGCTCGATCCCCGGCATCAAGGTGGACACGGGCGCGAAGCCCCTGCCCTTCTGCCCCGGCGAGACCGTCACCGAAGGCCTCGACGGCCTGCGCGAGCGATTGAACGAGTATTATCAGCTCGGCGCACGGTTCGCGAAGTGGCGCGCGGTCATCGACATCGGCCAGGACATCCCGAGCTACACGGCGATCCAGGCCAACGCGCACGCGCTCGCGCGCTACGCCGCCCTGTGCCAGGAGGCCGACATCGTGCCGATCGTCGAGCCCGAGGTGCTGATGGACGGCGCGCACGGCATCGACCAGTGCGCGTCCGTGACCGAGTGGGTGCTGAAGGAGGTTTTTCAGCAGCTTTACTACAACCGCGTCGTGCTCGAAGGCACGGTGCTGAAGCCCAACATGGTCATCGCCGGCAAGAAAGTCCGAAGCAGGCCTCCGTCGAGGAGGTGGCGCAGAAGACCATCCAGGTGCTCAAGCGCTGCGTGCCCTCCGCCGTGCCGGGCATCGCCTTCCTGTCGGGCGGCCAGTCGGACGAGGACGCCACCGCCCACCTCGACGCCATGAACCGCATGGGCGGGTTCCCATGGAAGATGACCTTTTCCTACGGACGCGCGCTCCAGGCCGCGCCGCAGAAGGCGTGGTCCGGCAAGCCGGAGAACGTGGCCGCCGCGCAGCGCGCCTTCGCGCACCGGGCCAGGATGAACGGGCTCGCGGCGCTCGGCCAGTGGAAGACCGATCTGGAGAAGATGGCGGCCTGATCGGGCTTTTGCCGCAATCGGAAACCATAACCAGGGCCTCGCGCGAGGCCCTGGTTGCATTGCGCCCTGAACCGCACTCTGCTCCGATGCCCGAGCCCGCCGCTCGCCTCTATCTCGTCAGCCCTATGATCGACGATGCGGACGCCTTTGCGCCGCGGCTTGCTGCGGCCTGTCGGGCGGGCGACGTCGCCGCGGTGCTGCTGCGGCTGCAGCCGGCCGACGCGCGCACGCTCGTGAATCGCATCAAGGCGCTCGCCCCGGCGGCGCAGGAGACCGGCGCCGCGGTGCTGATCGAGGCCCCCGGCGAAAGCGACCTCGCCAGCGTTGCGGCGCGCGGCGGCGCGGACGGCGTGCATGCGACAGGCGATCTCGCGGTCCTGCGCGCGATGCGCGAGCGCCTCAAGGGCGAGCGCATTCTGGGGACCGGCGGCTTGCGCTCCAAGCACGACGCCATGACGGCCGGCGAGGCCGGGGTTGATTACGTGATGTTCGGCGAGCCGAGGCCCGACGGCTCGTCCGCGCCGCTTGAGTCGTTGGCCGACCGCGCCGCCTGGTGGGCGGAGATTTTCGAGACGCCGTGCGTGGCTTGCGCGCCAAGCGTGGAGGCGGTCGCGCGCCTTGCCGGAACCGGCGCGGAGTTCGTTGCGCTGGGCGACGCCGTCTGGACGCATCCGGACGGTCCGGCCGCGGCGGTCAAAGCCGCCCTGGAGCGTCTGACGACGAAGGAGATCGCCCGCTGATGCGTCGGCTGCATGGGCTCGCCTTCGGGTTCGCGCTTCTGGCCGGCGCGGCCGCGGCGCAAACAGGCGAGTTGCGCTTGAGCCGGGACGTCGCGCCTGCCGCGGCGCGCGAGCCGGATCTTGCTTACGGCGCCTATCAGCGCGGGCTTTATCTCACGGCGCTCCGCGAGGCGACGGCGCGGCTCGCCCGCGATCCCGAGGATGCGGCCGCCATGACGCTTCTGGGCGAGCTCCACAACCAGGGCCTCGGCGCGCAGCAGGACCCGGCCAAAGCCGCCGAGTGGTATCGCCTTGCGGCGAAACGCGGCGACGCGCGGGCGCTCGCGGCGCTCGGCCTCATGGCGATCGACGGCCGCGGCATGGACAAGGATCCCGCCCAGGGCAAGGCTTGGCTGGAGGACGCCGCCCGCAAGGGCGAGCCGGCGGCGAGCTACAACCTCGCCCTGCTGCTGCTGACGACCGGGACGCAAGCTGACCTGTTGCGCGCCGTCGCGCTGCTGCGGACCGCTGCGGAGGCGGAGGTGGCCGACGCGCAGCATGCGCTCGGCGCGTTGTACCTGCGCGGGCGCGGCGTGACGCGCGACACGGCCGAGGCGGCGCGCTGGTTTTTGAAGTCCGCCGGCAACGGCAACCTGGCGGGGGAGGTCGAATACGCCATCCTGCTCTTCAACGGCGAGGGCGTGCCGAAGAACGAGGCCCTGGCCGCGCGCTATTTCCGCCACGCCGCCGCGAACGGCAATGCCATCGCGCAGAACCGGCTCGCGCGCCTCTACGCGGCCGGCCGCGGCGTGCCGAAAAACCTCGTCGAGGCCGCCGCCTGGCACCTCGTGGCGTCAAGCCAGGGCCTCGCCGACACATGGCTCGACGCCGCCTTGCGCGACGTCTCGCCCGACGACCGCGCCCGGGCGGAACGCCTCGCCGCCGAGCGGGCGGGGATATTATGAGGAGCGAACGGCGAATGGCGCGTGGCGAATAGGGACTTGTTTTCCATTCGCCATCCGCTATTCGCCATTCGCTCAGACATGATCCGCTCTCCCCTCATCACCATCATGACCGATGCCGCCCTCAAGGCCGCGCGGCCGATGAAGCGCGACTTCGGCGAGATCGAGAACCTGCAGGTGTCGCGCAAGGGGCCCGGCGACTTCGTCACCGCCGCCGACCGCCGCGCCGAGCAGATTCTGCGCGAGGCGCTGCAAAAGGCGCGGCCCGGCTACGGCCTCGTCCTGGAGGAGCAAGGTGTCCTCGAGGGGTCCGACAAGACCCACCGCTGGCACGTCGACCCGCTCGACGGCACCATCAATTTCATGCACGGCGTGCCCCATTTCGCGATCTCGATCGGGCTGGAGCGCGAGGGCCAGATCGTCGCGGGCGTGATCTACGACCCGATCAAGGACGAGATGTTCATCGCCGAGCGCGGCAAGGGCGCGTACCTGAACAACCGCCGCCTGCGCGTCTCCGGGCGCCGCGACATTCCGGACGCGCTTGTGGCCTGCGGCTTCCCGCATCTCGGCCGTCCCGAGCATCCGCGCTTCCTCAAGGAGGTCGCGGCCGTCATGGGGCTCACGAGCGGCGTCCGGCGCATGGGCGCGGCGGCGCTCGATCTCGCCTGGGTCGCCTGCGGCCGGCTCGACCTTTACTGGGAGCGCCACCTGAGGAGCTGGGACATGGGCGCCGGCCTCATCCTGGTGCGCGAGGCGGGCGGCTTCGTCTCGGACGCCGACGGCGGCGAGGACCCGCTGGCCGCCGGATCGGTCGCCTGCGGCAACGAGGCGCTGCATCGCGAGCTTCTGTCGCTTCTCAAACAGGCGAACCGCTGAACGCGAACCGTTGACGACGACGCGGCTTTGCCCCAACCCTGCCGCATGGCGGCCGATGCGAGTGGGCGCGGCCAGCGAGGGCGCAGGATGCCGAGGGATCGCAGCCATACCGGGCCGTCGACGCCGCCTCTGACCCGGCCGCGGATCTATCTTGTCCGCATGGTCGTGTTCCTGGCGCTGGCGGGCTTTCTGATCTTCATCCTCCATCGTCAGATCTGGACCGCCTTCCTGGCCAATCCGGGGCTCAACGCGCTGATCGGCGGCGTCCTTCTCATCGGCGTCGTGCTGGCGCTGCGCCAGGTCTCGCGGCTGTTTCGCGAGGTGCGCTGGGTCAACGCGCTCGGCCGCGACCCGGAGCATGCGGCCGCCGAAGTCCGGCCGGTGCTGCTCGCGCCGATGGCGGCGCTGCTCGCCAGCCGCACGAGCCGACTCGGGCTCACGATGGCGACGGCGCGCTCGCTGCTCGATTCGGTGGCGGCCCGCCTCGACGAGAGCCGCGAGATCGTGCGCTACCTCGCGGGCCTGCTCGTGTTCCTCGGCCTGCTCGGCACGTTCTGGGGACTGATCGAAACCGTGGGCTCGATCGGCCGCATCATCTCGACGCTCCGCACGGGCGCGGATGCCGCCGTGCTCTTCGACGAGCTGAAGACCGCGCTCGCGCAGCCGCTGGCGGGCATGGGGATCTCGTTCTCGTCCTCCCTGTTCGGCCTCGCCGGCTCGCTGGTTCTCGGCTTCCTCGACCTTCAGGCCGGGCAGGCGCAGAACCGCTTCTACACCGAACTGGAGGACTGGCTCGCCAGTTCGATCGTCGCCGACGCCGTCGGGACCGAGGCCGCCCGCGCGGGGGTGTTCTCCAACGACCTCGCGCTCGCCCTCAACCGCCTGTCCACGGCCATCGACGAGGGCGGCGGCGGGCGCGGGGCCACCCAGGCCATCCAGGCCATGGCGAGTCTCGCCGAAGGCATCCAGGGCCTTGTCCAGCACATGCGCTCCGAGCAGCAGATGATCCGCGACTGGGTCGAGGCGCAATCCGCCCGCGAGCGGGATCTGAAGCAGGTGTTGGAGCGGCTGACCCGCGAGAGGATCATCTGACATGCCGCTCGCCGCCGCCCGCCGCCGCAACCGCGGCGCGCTGAACTACTGGCCGGGCTTCGTCGACGCCCTCTCGACGCTGCTGCTCGCCATCGTGTTCCTGCTGTCGATCTTCGTTCTCGGACAATTCTTCCTGAGCCAGGAGATTTCCGGCCGCGACGTGGCGCTGGGGCGCCTGAACCGGCAGATCGCAGAACTCACCGAACTGTTGTCCCTGGAGCGCTCGAACCGCCGGGGCCTGGAGGACAATCTGTCTGGCCTGCAAAGCACCCTGCGCTCGACCGAGCAGGAGCGGGGACGCCTGCAAGGCGTGATCGAGTCGGGCGGGGCCGCCCAGGCCCGCGCGGGTGAACTCGGCGCGGCGCTCGAATCCGAAAAGCAAGCGACCGCGCGCGCCGTGGCCCAGATCGAGCTGCTCAACCAGCAGATCGCGGCGCTGCGCCGCCAGCTCGCGGCGGTCGAAGAGGCGCTCTCGGCGTCCGAGGCGCACGACAAGGAAAGCCAGACCCGCATCGCCGACCTGGGCAGCCGCCTCAACGTCGCGCTCGCCCAGCGCGTGCAGGAACTCGCCCGGTACCGTTCGGATTTCTTCGGGCGGCTCCGCCAGATCCTCGGCGAACGGCCCGACGTCCGCATCGTCGGCGATCGCTTCGTGCTGCAATCCGAGGTGCTGTTCGAGCCCGGCCAGGCGGCCTTGCGCCCCGAGGCGGCGGGCGAACTCGACCGCATCGCCGCCGCCGTCCTCAACCTCGCCAAACAGATCCCGCCCGACATTCCCTGGGTGTTGCGCGTCGACGGCCATACCGACGCCCGCCCGATCGCAAGAGCGCAGTTCCCCTCGAACTGGGCGCTCTCGGCGAGCCGCGCCATCGCGGTCGTGCAATACCTCGCCCAGAGAGGCGTCCCGCCGCAGCATCTCCTCGCCGCCGGCTTCGGCGAGTTCCAGCCTCTCGATCTCGGCCAGACCGAAGAGGCTTACGCCCGCAACCGGCGGATCGAGCTGAAGCTGACGGAGCGGTGAGGACTGCCCGGCCCGGACGCCCGCCCCGGAATGCGGGCTAGCCTGGAGAGCCCCCTGCCGATCACGCCGCCCCAACCGTCCGCTGAGCCTCGGCCAGGGCGCAGCCGTTTCGAGCGACGTGGATCGTCAGTCGCTCCGTGCGGCCCCGGACCGCGATCTCGTGCGTCTCGGCCTCATCGAGGACCAGCCCCGAAGCCCGGAGCGCCGCGTCCGAGACGATGAGGGCGGAGTTGAACTCCTTGTTAAGGGTTTCCAGCCGGCTCGCGATGTTGACGCTGTCGCCGAGCGCGGTCAGACCGGCCGCCCGGCCCCCGCCGACGCGCCCGAGCACGGCCGGGCCGGTGTGGATGCCGACGCCCATCCGCAGGCGCTCGGGCAGCGTCGGGCCGAACTCTTGGTTGAGGCGGTCGAGCGCCTCCAGCATGTCGCGGGCGGCGAGGAGCGCGTCCCGGCTGCCGGCCCCGCGGGCAGGCGCGACGCCGAACAGCGCCATGACGCCGTCACCCAGAAACTTGTCGACCGCGCCCCCGTGGCGCTCGACCGCCTGCGCCATGACCTCGAAGTAGCGGTTGAGCAGGAAAACGGCGTCGTAGGGATAGAGGCGCTCGGCGATCGACGTAAACCCGCGCAGATCCGCGAACAGAACGGTGATCCGCCGCTCGACGCCCCAGCGCTCGGCGGCGTCCCGCGAGGCCGTCGGCGCGGCGTCGCGCAGCGGCACGAGCGGTCGGACCGTCACCGCTCCGGCGGGCCGCACTTGGCAGGCGAGGCGCACGCCCGGCGGCGCGCCGATGCGCGCCAGCGCCGACGCCTCGGTCGGCTCCGGAGGGGGCAGGTCCTCGGCGCCCTCCAGCACCAGCACCCGGCAGGTGGTGCAACGGCCGCGCCCGCCGCACACGGAGGCGTGCGGGACGCCCGCCGCGCGGCTGATCTCGAGCAGGGTCGCCCCGGACGCGCCCCGCACGGTGCGCCCGTTCGGATACGCGACGACAGGCCCGCCCCTCAGCCAGGCGGTCAACCGCAACCCCGCCGCGGCAGCCGCCGCGACGGCGAAGGCCACCCACAGAGCCTTGTCGGTTCGGTCAATCAAAAGATCGTGGATTTGGGCCTGCTCGTCCGTCAGGGGAGGCCCAAACGGCATCGCGGCGACGCGTCGCGCGCCTTCGATCCAGCCGGTCAGCGCGACGGCCGGCACGAGAACGGCGGCGGCGAGCAGCGCCGGCATCCAGCGCGCGTACCAGGATTTGACTTTCAGCCAATGATGGAGGCCGATCACGCCGTGCAGCCAGACAATCAGAAGCAGGAGGGATTGCCGCCACGCCGCTCCCGGCCACAGCTGCAGCAGAGTGTTCCGGTAGACGTCCTCGTAATCCGCGACGACGGAGAGGCCGCGATTTGCCACGATATGACCGGCCAGGAGCGGCGGGATCGCCAGCCCCAGCCCGATTTGCGCCGCTTCCCAGGGCGGCATCCGCCACGTCCGCCGCATCACCAGCCTGGCGAGCGCGAACCCGACATGCGTCGCGAGGGCGCCGTAAAGCAAGATCGTGCCCGGCCAGGACCGCCACACGGCGGTCCGAACCGCCTGCGCGCCCTCCATGGCGTCAAGAGAGACAAGGCCCAGCGCGTGATTCAGGTAATGGGTCAGGACGAAGACGAATAAGACGAGGCCGGAGCCGAGCCGCCACATCTGCACGTCGCGCCAGCGGGGGCTGCGCCAGCCGGCCCGCAACCGTCTGGTCCACGGTGAAAGACTGGCGGCGTCATGCGCGCGCATGGGCGCAGGGCTGGACGCTGGACCGGATTTTCCGATCATGCGCGATCCGACCTCGCCAGAGCCGCGAGCTGCGCATTGGTGCGCTCAAGGCGGCTCGCGAGTTCGCGCATGACCGCGATCGACATCTGCGGGAACTGAATCAGGAGCTCGAGGAACACGCGCTTGTCGATGCGAAGCGCCGTCGTGGGCTCGCTCGCGACGATGGTGGCCGAGCGCGGGGCGTCGGACAGGATGCCCATCTCGCCGACGAGCGCGTTGCGGCTGAGGTCCGCGATCTTGATTTCGCCGCCCGGCGCGTTGAGCCGGACCTCGGCTTGGCCGTCGAGGATGACGTAGGCGGCGTCCGCCGCATCGCCTTGCGCGAAGAAGCGCTGTCCGGCGGCGAATTGAACGCGCTCGCTCGTGAACGCCAAAAGCTTGAGACGCGCCGGATCGACATCGCGGAACATCGGCACCTGCCGCAGCGACTGGACTTCCGTTTCAAGCGTCATGCCGCAACCTCCAAATCCTTCATCATCGTGCCCTGCCCGGTCCCGCCTATTCCGCCGCCTCGGCCTTCGCGGCGCGCGACGCCTCTCCGGGGGCGTCCAGGAGCGCTTTGCCGTCACGGAAGCGGATGAGCGCGTCGAAACGGTCCGCCTCGCGGTCGTTCGGCAGCGTGACGAAGAGGCTTCGCTCCTCCGACATCCCTCGCAGGAGCGCAAGCAAGGACCGGGCGCGCGCCTCGCCGAACGGAGCGAGGGCGCCGTCGATCACCAGAAGGTCCGGGCGTTTCACCAGGCAGCGGATCAGGCTGACGCTGGCCCGCTGCTGCGCCGTGAGCAGCCGGCCCGCGGGGCCGACCTGGTGATCGAGCCCGAGGATTTCGATTTCATCCCTCATCCCGAGTTCGTCGATCACGGCCGCGATCGCCGCGGCGACCCGCGTCGGCGCGTCGGCGATGCCCTGGTTGACGCGCCCGAACAGAAGGTTGTCGCGCAACGGAGCCGCGGCGCACACCCGCTCCGGGTCGTAGAACGCCACCCCCGGGTGGCGCGAGCGGCCGAGCGTGGCGCGGATGCGCGCGCGGGCGGCCACGAGGCGCAGCATCAGGCCGTCGTCGAGCAAGCCCAGCCGGTGGCGCGGCTCGATGTAGCCGAGGGACAGGCCGATGAGCCGCGTGATCCCATGGGGCAAAGCGAAGACCGGCGGACGCTCGCCGCCCTGCCCGCCGGCCCGTCCGGCGCGGCGGCTGAGGATCGCCTCGTATTCCGGCAGTTCGTCCGCGCCGATGAAGGAGAACTGCTCGAAGAGCGGGTGGCCCGGCGAAACGTCGCGGAAGATTTCGATCATGGTTTCGGCGATGCGCGCGCCCATCGCGACAAGCGGCCGGGTCAGGCTTTCGCGCTCCAACGCCTGCCGGAACAGGCGGTGCTCGGCGAGTTCGCGCCCCATCAGCGCCCGGGAGGTCGGGGCTCCGAAGAGGAGGTTTTCGGCGACCGTGGCCTGGCGGCTGTAGCGCGCCTCATCGAACGGCTCGACGAGGTCGGCCATGCGTTCGGCGTCAAGCCTGTCCCGCAGGCGCCGACGCGCCTCGATCACGTGCCGCGCGAGATCGGGCTGCCGTTCGGGATGGACCGTGCCGGACAGGCCGAACCGGTAAACGTCATCCTCGAGCCCCATGCGCTTGAGCAGGTCGAGAAGGATGCGGTCGAGATCGTCGCGGTCCCGGGCGCCCGCGCGGTCATGGTCGATCCAGGGACCCGCGACGCTTTCGATCGGGTTGCCGGTGCGCTGCGCCTCGGCGATGCGCCGCAGCGCCTCGCGGCCTTCCGCATCCAGCGATTCGGGAGGTCTCCGGCGAAGGCCGTAGACGAGGTTGTCCCGGAGCGTTCCCGGAAACAGGGTCGGCTCGACGCCGGCATACGCGATGCGCCGCCCGACGACGGCGCGCGGCAGGTCGGCCAGGTTGCGCGCGCCGATCGCGACGACGCCTTCGTAGGCCGCGCGGCGGCGCGCGACGATCCGGGCGAAAGCTCCGGCCGCGGGTCCGCCGTCGCCGACGAGGGCGATCCGGGCCGGAAGCGCGAGGGTCAGCGCCGCGGCGTCGATGACGGGCGCGCCATGCGCGTCCAGCACCCGCAGGTTTTCCACGGTGAGAAGCCCGGCCAGCGGCGCATCGTCCGCCTCGATCGCCTCGGGCTCGTCGGCCGGCAACAGCTTTTCGGCGGCGAAGTACTGGACGACCTGATCGTATTTGACCTGCACGTCGAGGCGCTGCTGATCCCAGTCGATCAGCTCTTTCAGGGGCGGCGGCAATTCCCGGTACGCCGCGATCACGGCCACGAGCTGGCCGATGTCGAGCCGGCCCTTCAACGCGAAATAGCCGCCGACCGCGTAGAAGAAGAACGGGGTCATTTGCGCCAGAAGGTTGTTCAAAAACTTGACCATGAACTTCCGCTTGTAGATGCGGAAGCGCAGGTCGAAGAGTTCGTACAGGCGGTGGCCGATCTCGGCCCGTTCCCAGGACGCGGTGTCGTGGACGTGAACGGCCTCGATGCCGTCGACCACCTCGCTGACCCGCCCGGCGAGCCGCCGCGAGGCGACTTGGCGCTGCCGGGAGAGCCGCAAGAGCTGGCGCCGCAGCCGCGGGATGAAAGCCATCTGAACGGCGACGACCGCCCCCGCCAGGATGCCGAGCCAGAGGTTTTGCAGGAAGATGAACAGGAGCGCGGTCGCGGCTTGCGTGCCGAGGAAGACCGGCAGCACGAAGGCGTCGCCGATGAACGCGCCGATCGGCTCGACCTCGTCCTTGATGATGGTCGCGGCTTCCGACGACTTGACCGTCCGCAGGGTCTCGGGCGTGAAGCGCAACAGAAGGCTGAACAGGTCGAAGCGCAGGCGCCGCAGCATGCGCTCGCCCAAGGCGCCCTTGGCGACGTTGATCCAGTACTTGAAGGCGCCGTTGACGAGAACGAAGAACAGAAACAGGCCCGACAGGCCGAACAGTAGCGTGAAGCGATCGACCTCGAATCCTTCGAACAGTTGAACCCGGCCGCCGAACCAGTCCGGCAGGGGCAGGGCGAGGTCGAGAAACCGGGCCGTCGTCCGGCCGTTCTCGAACGGCCGGCCCTGGATCGCCTCGTTGACGATGCGCTTCGGCAAGTCGAGCGACGCGAAGTAGAAGGGCAGCGACGCGAAAACGACCAGACAGATGATCAGTTGGTCGCGCTTCGAGTGGCGCCAGATGTAACGGAACAGGCTTTTGTCCATCCTCGGCAGATTACCCCAACCCTGGCTTTCTGTCGTGCCGTGAAGAAAATGAGCGCCGGAGCGGTCGGAAAGTGAGCGCGCCGGCAGCTTGAGCGTGGTAGAACGATGGGCCAGCGCGCGACAGCCGAGGAGCGGCCGTGGGATCGCGATCCGACCTATTTGACCCGGACAGGCCCGCGCGCCTGGGTTCATCCGGCGCGGTCCAACCGCATCGGGACGGCGGGCGCGTCCTGATCTACAGCCATGACACCTTCGGCCTGGGCCATATGCGCCGGTCGCGCGCCATCGCGAACGCGCTGGCCAGGGCGCGGCCCGGCGTCTCGGTGGTGATTCTCTCGGGCTCGCCGGTGATCGGCAGCTTCGAGTTCGGCCGCGGCGTCGACCACGTGCGCCTTCCCGGCGTGACGAAGCTGCCGGACGGCGACTACCGCAGCCTCCATCTCAACGTGTCGATCGACGAGGCGGTGGGCCTGCGCGAGGCGATCATCCGGCAGACGGCCGAGACCTTCGCGCCCGACCTCTTCATCGTCGACAAGGAGCCGACGGGCTTCCGCGGCGAAATCGCAGCCGCCCTGGACCGACTGCGCGCGCGCGGATGCCGCTGCGTGCTCGGCGTCCGCGACGTGCTGGACGAGCCGTCCCTGCTGGCGCCGGAGTGGGAGCGCAAAGGCGCCACGGACGCGCTCCGCCGCTTCTACGACGAGATCTGGGTTTACGGCTTGCGCGAGATTTACGAGCCGCTCGCGGCGCTCGGGCTCCCGGCCGAGACGGAGGCGCGCATCACGTACACCGGCTATCTGCGGCGCGACTTGCCCCAGACCGCATCCCTGACGCGCTACCCGAAGCTCACGCGCTCACCCTTCATTCTCGTCACCACGGGCGGCGGAGGCGACGGCGACGACCTCATCGATTGGGTGGTCTCGGCCTACGAGGCCGAACCCGCCCCCTGCCCGCGCTGATCGTCTTCGGCCCGTTCATCAACCGCGACCGCCGGCGCAGCTTCCTGGAGCGCATCAACCGCCATCCGAAGCTCGACGCGATCGCCTTCGACAGCAAGATCGAGTTTTTGATGCAGAGAGCCGCCGCGGTGGTCGCGATGGGCGGCTACAACACGTTCTGCGAAATCCTCTCGCTCGACAAACCGGCCCTGATCGTGCCGCGCACCCGCCCGCGGCTGGAACAATGCATCCGCGCGGTCGAGGCCGAGCGGCGCGGGCTCGTGCGCATGCTGCGCGAGGACGCCGGCGGCCGCGATCCGGCGCGCATGGCGGCGGCGCTCAGCGCCCTGCCGGATCAGCCGCGGCCGTCCGCGATCGTGGTTCCGGGCCTTCTGGACGGGCTCGAGGTCGTTCGCGCGCGCTTCGCCGCGGCGCTCCGGCCGGCGCCGGCTCTGCGCCAGGCGGCCGAGTAAAGGGCCGTCATGCGCGGCGCCGGAGGCCCGAGACGGATCGCCGTCGTCGTCAAAGGCTATCCAAGGCTGTCCGAAACCTTCATCGCGCAGGAGATCCTCGGCCTCGAAACCCGCCGGGTTCCGCTGGAAATCTGGTCGCTCCGGCATCCGACCGAAAAGCCGTCCACCCGATGCACAGGCGCATCCGGGCGCGCGTCAAATACCTGCCGGAGTATCTGCATCGGGAGCCGCTGCGCGTCCTGCGCGGCTTCTTGTGGGGCCTGCGGCAGCCGCGCTTCCAGCATCTCGCCCGCGTCTTCTGGCGCGACCTCGTCCGCGATCCGACTCCGAACCGCATCCGGCGCTTCGGCCAGGCTTGCGTCCTCGCGCGCGAACTCCCGCCGGCGGTCGCGCATCTGCATGTGCATTACCTGCACACGCCGGCCTCCGTCGTGCGTTACGCGGCGCTGCTCACCGGCCGGACCTGGACCTTTTCGGCTCACGCCAAGGACATCTGGACGACGCCGGGCTGGGAAAAGCGCGAGAAGATGGCCGAGAGCCTGTGGGGCGTGACTTGCACGGCGCAAGGGTTGAAGCATCTCCAGGCGCTCGCTCCTTCGCCCGAGCGCGTGACGCTCGCCTATCACGGCCTCGACCTCGCCCGCTTCCCGCCTCCGCCGGACGCGCGGCCTGAGCGCGACGGATCGGACCCGGCCGATCCCGTCCGCATCGTCTCGGTCGGGCGGGCCGTCCCGAAAAAAGGCTTTGACGACCTTTTGCAGGCGCTCGCCGCGCTGCCGGGCGATCTCCATTGGCGCTTCGCCCATGTGGGCGGCGGCGAAGGGTTATCCGCCCTGAAGTCCAAGGCGAAGGCGAACGGGATCGCCGCCAAGGTGGCGTTTCTCGGCCCCAAGCCCCAGCCCGAGGTGATCGCGCTCCTGCGCGATGCCGACCTGTTCGTGCTGCCGGCCAAGCGCGCCGCTTCCGGGGACCAGGATGGCTTGCCGAACGTCCTGCTGGAGGCGGCCTCGCAACGCCTCGCCATCGTCGCGACCCGACTTCGCCGGCATTCCGGAGTTCGTGCGCGACGGCGTCGAGGGCGACCTCGCGCCGCCCGACGATTGGGAGGCGCTGTCGAACACGATCAACCTCCTCGCCCGCGATCCGGCCCGGCGCGCGGTCTTGAGCGCCGCGGCCCATGAGCGCCTGCGGCGTGACTTTTCCGCGGATGGAGGCTTCGATCTCCTGGCGCAGCGCTTTCGCGCCCTCCTGGATGGCGAGCCGCCCGCGCAAGCCGCCCCGGCCGCCGCATGCGCGTCCTGATCGCCGTCACGCATCTCCTCGGCGCGGGGCACCTGACCCGCGCCGCCGCCATCGCGCGCGCCTTCGGGCGGGCGGGGCACGACGTGACGCTGGTCTCGGGCGGGCGGGCGGCGCCGCACATCGCGCTGGACGGCGTCCGGCTCGTGCAGACGCCGCCGGTGCGGACGGCGGGAACCGACTTTTCGACGCTGCTCGACGAAACGGGACGCCCCGCCGATCCGGCGCGCCTTACCATCCGGCGCGCGTCGATGCTGGCGGCGCTGGAGCGCGCGCGTCCCGACGTGGTCGTCACCGAACTGTTCCCGTTCGGTCGCCGGATGCTGGCGGGCGAGTTCTCGGCGCTCGTCGAGCGCGCGCGGGCGATGCGGCCCCGCCCCCTCATCGTATCCTCCGTGCGCGACGTTCTGGTCGCGCCCGCCAAGCCGGAGCGGGTCGCGGAGGCGCACGAGCGGCTTCGCGCCTTCTACGACGCCGTCCTCGTTCATGGAGACCCGGACCTCATCCGGCTCGAGGCGTCGTGGCCGGTGGACCGGCTCATGCGCGGCCTGATCCGCTATACCGGCTATGTCGACGACGGCGCGCCGGCCGCGAGCCCTTTCGAGGGAGAGGAAGACATCATCGTTTCGGGCGGCTCCAGCGCGGCGAGCCTGCCGCTCTGCCGCGCGGCGCTCGGCGCGGCGGCGCTCATGCCCGAGCTTCGCTGGCGGGTGCTCGTCGGGACCGGCGTCCCGGAGGATGTTCATGCCGCCCTCGCGGACGCGGCTCCGCGCAACGCCGCCGTCGAACGGGCGCGGCCCGACTTCCGCGCCCTGCTCGGCCGCGCGCGCCTGTCCGTGAGCCAGGCCGGCTACAACACCGTCGTGGACCTCTTGCGCGCCCGAACCCCCGCAATCCTCGTCCCCTTCGAGGGCGGACGCGAGACCGAGCAGCGGCTGCGGGCGGAGCGGCTCGCGGGCTTGGGTCTCGCGAGCGTCCTGCCGGAACAAACCCTCTCGGCGGAGGCTCTCGCCCGGCAGGTGGCCGCGACGCCCGCCCGCCCGCGCCCGCGCGCGCAGGCGGTCAAGCTCGACGGCGCGGACTGCACCGTGGCTCTGGTCGAAACCCTTGCCCGCAGTCCCGTCCCTCCGGAAGGCCGGTCCGGGCCAAACGTCGGGACGCAAGGATGATCGCCCCGCAACCGGATTGGTCGGCCCTGGATCAGGCTCTTGCGCGCGCAAAGGACAAGGGCCGCGCCGTCGCCTTCTGGTGGCGCGACGATGACGCCGCGGCGCACACGCCGGCCCTCGACAGGTTGCTCGCGCTCGCGGTCCGGTTCGGGGTTCCCCTCGTCCTCGCGCCGGTTCCGGCTCTGGTTGAGCCGTCGCTCGTCGACCGTCTCGGCGGCGGACCGCGGGTCGGCGTCGTCGTGCATGGTCTGCGGCACGCCAACCACGCGCCGCCCGGCGAGGCGAAGGCCGAGTTCGGCGCGCACCGGCCGCTTGGGGCGCTCAAGGCCGACGCCGCCGCGGGCTTACGCGCCGCGCAGACGCGGTTCGGGGCGCGCCTCCATCCGGTTTTCGTCCCACCCTGGAACCGCATCGCGCCCGCACTCGTCGCGGCTCTGCCGACGCTCGGGTTTCGCGGCCTCTCGGCCTTTGGGGATCGCGCGGCGCGCGAGGCCGCGCCCGGCCTCGCCCAGGTCAACACCCATCTCGATCCGATCGCCTGGCGCGCCGGCCGCGGCCTCGCCGCCCCTGACGCTTTGATCGCAGGAATCGCCCGGTGCATCGAGAGCCGGCTGTGCGTGGCCGGCGCGCCGGAGCCCATCGGCGTGCTCACGCACCACCTCGTCCACGACGAGGCCATATGGACGTTCTGCGAAGCGCTGCTGGAGCGCCTCGCCGCGCATCCGGCCGTGCGGCTCCCGACCCTCGACGCGGTGTTTCCGCCCGGCGCCGCCTGAACCCGGCCGTCGTCGCCGGTCGCTGTTCAACCCTCTCGAACGCGGCTAAGATCAAATCCCAAGCCGGGCTCGAGAGGCCCACGCCGGGGCATGACTATGCCGCTGCTGTCGATCCGCGATCTGTCGGTGGACTTTCACGCCGACGCCGGCGATTTCCGGGCCGTGGACGGGCTGTCGTTCGATGTCATGCGCGGCCGGACGGTGGCGGTCGTCGGCGAATCCGGCTCCGGCAAGTCCGTGACCGCGCAGGCGATCCTGCGCATCCTGCCCAAAGCCGCGCGCATCGCGAGCGGCGCGATCCTGTTCAACGATCCGGCGAAGAACCGCCCGGCCCTCGACATCGTCAAGCTCAACCCGGACGGCGAACGCATGCGGCGCCTGCGCGGCGGGCGCATGGCCATGATCTTCCAGGAGCCGATGACCTCGCTGTCGCCGCTGCACACGGTCGGCGACCAGGTCAGCGAGGCCCTCCTCCTCCACGATAATGTGAACCGCGCCGAGGCGGACGAGCGGGCCATGGAGGTGTTCGCCCGGGTCGGCTTCCCCGATCCGAAGCGCGCCCTCGTCACCTACCCGTTCGAGCTGTCGGGCGGGCTTGCGCCAGCGCGCCATGATCGCCATGGCGCTGATCACGCAAGCCCGCCCTCCTGATCGCAGACGAGCCGACGACGGCGCTCGACGTGACGACGCAGGCGCAGATCCTCCACCTGATGCGGGAGTTGCAGGCCGACACGCAGATGTGCGCTCCTCCTCATCACGCACGATCTCGGCGTGGTGGCCAACATGGCCGACGAGGTCGTGGTCATGTACCGCGGCCGCGTCATGGAGGCGGGCGCGCGCGATGACATTTTTCTGAACCCGCAGCACCCCTACCTCAAGGCGCTCCTGCGCGCCGTGCCCCGCTTCGACATGAAGCCCGGCGAGCGCCTCACCCCGATCCGGGAAATCAAGAGCGCCATCACGGTCGCCCGCCCCGCCGCCGGGCCGGCGCTCCTTAAGCCGGACGGGCCGATCCTGACCGTCGAGGACGTGAGCAAGGCGTTCGTCCTGCGCGCAGGCTGGTTCAGCGGGCGCACGCGCACGATCCGCGCCGTGAAGAACGTCAGTCTCGCCCTCCCGCGCGGCACGACGCTCGGGCTTGTCGGCGAGTCCGGCTGCGGCAAGACGACGGTGTCGAAGATCGTCATGCGTGCGCTCACCCCGAACACGGGGCGCGTGCTGTTCGACGACGGCACGGGCCCGCGGGACGTGTTCGCGCTCGAAGGCGACGCGCTCAAGGCCTATCGCCGGGCCGTCCAGTTCATCTTCCAGGACCCGTTCTCGTCGCTCAACCCGCGCATGACGGTGTACGAGATCCTCACCGAGCCCCTGCGCATCCACGACATCGGCACGTCCGACACGCGCTACGCGCGCGCGAAGCAACTGCTTGACATGGTGGGCCTCGACCAGGGGTCGCTGCGCCGCTATCCGCACTCGTTCTCGGGCGGCCAGCGCCAGCGCCTCGGCATCGCGCGGGCCCTGGCGCTCGAACCGCAGGTCCTGCTCTGCGACGAGCCAGTCTCGGCGCTCGACGTGTCGGTGCAGGCGCAGGTCCTCAACCTCTTGAAGGATCTCCAGGCGGCGCTCGGCCTGTCCTACATCTTCGTGTCGCACAACCTCGCGGTGGTGGACTACGTGGCCGACGTGATCGCCGTGATGTGCCGCGGCTACATCGTCGAGGAAGCCCCGAAGGCCGCCCTGTTCCGCAACCCGGTCCACCCCTACACGCAAGCCCTGCTCGCCGCCGTTCCGGACCCCGACATCAACCGGCCGCTCGACTTCGCCAAGCTCATGGACGAGCGCTTTTCCAAGCCGGAGGACTGGCCGGAACCGTTCCGCCTCTCCGGCGACGATGCGGGCGTCATGACCGCGATCGAGCTAGGCCATCGGGTCCGCCTGACGGCGGCGCTGGCCAGGGAGGCGGCGTGATGGCTCGCACCCTTTTGACGCGCGCCGCCCTTCTCCCCTCCTCCTTGCGGGGAGGGTGGCCGGAGCGAAGCGGAGGTCTTGGCTGCTTGCGCAGCAGGCCTAGGGCGGGGGTCGCAAAGCCGGAGCGCGGCCCGAACCGCCGTGTTGGGACGCGGACACCGGCCGAACACGTCCGTCCGCCCAAGCGCTCTACGCCGACGCCCCCCACCCGGCCCCCGGATCACAGTCCGGGGGTCTCGCCCTCCCCGCA
Organism: uncultured Alphaproteobacteria bacterium; assembly: GCA_963728675.1. Taxonomy (GTDB): domain Bacteria; phylum Pseudomonadota; class Alphaproteobacteria; order Rhizobiales; family Beijerinckiaceae; genus JAJKJG01. The sequence continues at coordinate 51,652 of CAVSLO010000010.1, forward strand.
AGGGCGAGGGCGATGCGCCCTCGCGGCTCTGGCGCTGCTCTGCCTCGGCGTGGCGCCCGCGTGGGCGCAGCCCGCCCCCGTCGAAACGCCGTTCTTCGCCGACAAGGTCGCGACCGGCGAACTGCCGCCGGTCGCGGAGCGCCTGCCCCGAACGCCGATCGTCGCCGATCTCGCCGCCCGCGGCCGCAGCGTCGGCAAGCCGGGCGGCGCCATCGTCAGCCTCGTCGGGCGGGCGCGCGACATCCGCTACCTCTCGGCCAGCGCCTACGCGCGGCTCGTGGGCTACACCGAAAAGCTGGAGCTGAAGCCCGACATCCTGGAGCGCGTCGACAACGAGGACGACCGGGTCTTCACCTTCCATCTGCGTGCGGGCCACCGCTGGTCCGACGGGCGGCCGCTCACGGCGGAGGACTTCCGCTATTATTGGCAGGACATCGCCAACAACAAGGACCTGATGCCGACCGGGCCGCCGGACTTCATGCTGGTGGACGGCGCCCCGCCGCAGTTCCAGGTTCTGGACGCGCAAACCGTCCGCTACGCCTGGGACAAGCCCAACCCGCGCTTCCTGCCGGCGCTGGCGCAGCCGCGCGACCCCTTCATCTACCGGCCGGCCCACTATCTGAAGCAGTTCCACGGCAAATACGCCGACAAGGCCGCGATCGAGGAGGCGGCGAAGCGGCAGAAGCTCAAGTCCTGGGCCGCGCTCCACAACCGCGTCGACGACATGTTCGAGAACTCGAACCCGGAGCTTCCGACGTTGCAGGGATGGCGGGTGACGACCCTCGGCCCTGCCGCGCGCTTCGTCTTCGAGCGCAACCCCTACTATCACCGGATCGACCCGGCCGGGCAGCAGTTGCCTTACGTGGACCAGATCATCCTGGACGTGGCCTCGGGCGGGCTGATGGCCGCCAAGGCCAACGCCGGCGAAGCCGATCTTCTGTTCCGCGGCCTCACCATGGGCGACATCCCGATCCTGAAAGAGGGCGCGAAGGCCAAGGATTACAGGGTGCTGCTGTGGCCGAACGCGCGCGGGTCCGAGATCGCGCTCTACCCGAACCTCACCGTCGTCGATCCGGTGTGGCGCGCGCTCAACCGCGACGTCCGGTTCCGCCGCGCGCTCTCGCTCGGCATCGACCGCCGGACGCTCAACAACGCCCTCCTGTTCGGCCTCGGCGTCGAGGGCAACAACACCATCATGGCCGAGAGCCCGCTGTTCGAACCGGAGATGCGCGCCCGGTACGCGGCCTACGACCCGAAGGAGGCCGCCCGCCTCCTCGACGCGGTCGGCCTGACGAAGCGCAACGGCGCCGGCATCCGGCTCCTGCCCGACGGGCGCGAACTGGAGATCATCGTCGAGACGGACGGGGAGACGAACCTCATCATCGACGGGCTGACGCTCATCGCCGAGTTCTGGCGCGAGATCGGGGTCAAGCTGTTCATCAAGCCGCAGGAGCGCACGATCCTGCGCAAGCGCGCCTACGCGGGCCTCACCGTCATGGTGGCGGCGCAAGGCATGGACAACGCCGTCCCGACGCTCGAAATGCCGCCGACCGAACTCGCGCCCCTGCGGCAGGACAATTACGCCTGGTCGAAGTGGGGCCAGTACGTCGAGACGGGGGGACGGATGGGCGAGGCGCCCGCGCTGCCGGAGGCGCAGCGCCTGATCGCCCTTTACGAAACCTGGATGGGAACCAGCGACGACGAGGCCCAGGCGCACGTCTGGCGCGAGATGCTGATGAACCACGCCGAGAACCAGTGGAGCATCGGAACCGTCGCGGGCGCCTTGCAGCCGATCATCGCGCGGTCGGGCCTCATCAACGTGCCGGACCGGGCGATCTACAGCTGGGAGCCGACCTCGCTCCTCGGGATCTACCGGATCGACGAGTTTTACTGGGACCGCCCGGTGGCCCTGGAGGCGAGGGACCTGCCCGCTCCGGGAAGCGGATTCGCATCCCCCGGCACCGTGATGCCGGACCTCCTTCCGGGCGTCAGCGAGGAGTCGGCCGAGCGCGCGCCAGATAGGTTGGAGCCGCGATGATCGCGTACCTGCTGCGCCGCCTGCTGACGATGGCCGTGACGCTGCTCATCATCTCGGCGCTCGTCTTCTTCATCATCAAGCTGCCGCCGGGCGACTTCCTGACCAACCAGATCCTGGAGCTGAGGGCCCAAGGCGAGGCCGCGTCGGTGGCGAAAGCCGAGTTCCTGATGAAGCAGTACGGCCTCGACCGGCCGGTGTGGGAGCAATACCTCGCCTGGCTCGGGGTCTGGCCCAACCCGGACGACGTGTTCTCGGGCCTTCTCCAGGGCAACTGGGGCTGGTCGTTCGAGTTCGACCGCCCGGTGGCGGACGTGGTCGGCGACGCGCTGTGGCTGACGCTCCTCGTCAACGTCGCGGTCGTGATCTTCGTCCATGTCGTCTCGATCCCGATCGCCATCTACTCCGCGACCCGCCAGTATTCGATCGGCGACTACGTCGCGACCTTCATCGGCTACATCGGCCTCGCCACCCCGAGCTTTCTTCTCGCGCTGATCCTCCTCTACTACGCGAACCGCTGGTTCGGAGTGTCGATCGGCGGCCTCTACGATCCGCAATACGCCGGCCAGCCGTGGACGTGGGACAAGGTTCGGTCCCTCCTGTCCCACCTGGTCGTCCCGACCCTGGTCATCGGGCTCGGCGGCACGGCGGCGATGATCCGGCGCATGCGCGCCAACCTGCTCGACGAACTCGGCAAGCAGTACTACGTCACCGCGAAGGCCAAGGGCCTGCCGCCCACGAAGGCGCTGTTGAAGTATCCGTTCCGGATGTCGCTGAACCCCTTCATCGCCGATATCGGCAACCTCCTGCCGCATGTGATCTCCGGCTCGGTGCTGGTGTCGCTCGTGCTGAGCCTGCCGACCGTCGGCCCGCTCCTGCTCGGGGCGCTGAAAAGCCAGGACCAGTACCTCGCCGGCTTCATCCTGATGTTCGTGGCCTTGCTGACCGTGATCGGCATGCTGATCTCGGACCTGCTGCTGGCGTGGCTCGACCCGCGCATCCGGCTGGGGGGGCGGTGATGGGAGCGCCTCACCGTCATTCCGGGGCCGGGCCCAGCGAGGAGCCCGGAATCCACGAACACCTCGTTCCTAGGGCCAAGTGGAACCGCGCCGCTTGGATAAGTGAAGTGGAGTTCATGGGGTCCGGGCTCGGCCTTTCAGGCCGCCCCGGAATGACGGCGGGGCGGTCGCCATGAACGTCGAAGCCGCTCCGCGCCCGCGCCATTACGTCGATACGGCTGCCTTCGAGCCGGGCCGGAGCGAGCCGGTCGGAGTGGACTCGGAGCAGTTCTACCGCGCCTCGTCCTGGCGCCTGATGTGGTGGAAGTTCAAACGCCACAAGGTGGCCCTGGCGGCGGCCATCATCCTTCTCGTCCATTATGCGATCGTGCCGTTCGTCGAGGTGATCGCGCCCTACAATCAGGTGGTGCGCCACGGCGACTTTCTTTACGCGCCGCCGCAGCGCATCCATTTCCTCCATGAGGGCCGCTTCGTCGGACCCTTCGTCTACCCGTACAAGTTCACGTTCAACCTGGACACGTTCCGGCGCGACTATGTGGTCGACCGCTCGACGCCGCAGCCGATCCGCTTCCTGTGTCGCGGCGAGGAGTATGCGTTCTGGGGCGTGTGGAAGGCGGACGTTCATCTCGCCTGTCCCCCGAAGGACGGCACGATGTTCCTGCTCGGCACGGACCGGCTGGGGCGCGACTTCTTTTCCCGCATCACCTACGGGGCGCGCATCTCGCTCACCGTCGGCCTCGTCGGCATCGCCGTGTCGTTCGCGCTCGGCCTGTTTTTCGGCGGTCTCGCCGGCTACATCGGCGGCTGGGTCGATTACGCCGTCCAGCGGCTGATCGAAATCCTGCGCTCGCTGCCCGAATTGCCGCTCTGGCTCGCGCTCTCGGCGGCGCTGCCGCCGAACTGGAGCCCGCTGCTGGTCTTCTTCGGCATCACCGTCATCCTCGGCCTGCTCGATTGGCCGGGGCTCGCCCGCGCGGTGCGCTCGAAGCTCCTGGCGCTGCGCGAGGAGGATTTCGTGCGGGCGGCGGAGCTGATGGGGGCCTCGAAGCGGCGCATCATCGTGCGCCACCTCATTCCCAACTTCATGAGCCACCTGATCGCCTCGGCGACGCTCTCGGTGCCCTCGATGATCCTCGGCGAAACCGCCCTGTCCTTCCTCGGGCTCGGCTTGCGCCCGCCGATCACGAGCTGGGGCGTTCTCCTCAACGAAGCGCAAAACCTCGCCGCCGTGCAGCTTCACCCGTGGCTCTTGTTCCCGATCACGCCCGTGATCCTCGTCGTCCTCGCCTTCAACTTCATGGGCGACGGCCTGCGCGATGCGGCGGACCCGTATCACTGACCCTGAGCGTTGTTACGGGGATCAACCGACTCTTCCCGAGGGCCGAATGGACGTCATCATCTATCACAACCCCGCCTGCGGCACGTCGCGCAACACGCTGGGCCTGATCCGCAACGCCGGCATCGAGCCGCACGTGATCGAGTACCTCAAGACGCCGCCGAGCCGCGCCATGCTCAAAAACCTGATCGCCCGCATGGGCGTCGGCGTGCGCGAGGTGATCCGGGAGAAAGGCACGCCTTACGCCGACCTCGGCCTCGCGAGCCCGCAGATCACGGACGAGGACCTCATCGACGCCATGCTGGCGCACCCCGTCCTCATCAATCGTCCGATCGTGGTGACGCCGCTCGGCGTGAAACTGTGCCGGCCGTCCGAGGCGGTGCTCGACATCCTGCCGCCGCAGCAGGCCCCGTTTTCGAAGGAGGACGGCCAGCCGGTGATCGACGAAGAGGGCCGGCGCGTATCGGTCGCGTGAGGGGGTGTCGCTTCTCGCGCCTGCGCCTTCCCTCTCCCATGGGAGAAGGCGCGAACAGGCTGTCGCCCCGAACCCGTCCCTCTGACCGCGCATGAGCCCGCCCCACGCCCACGCAGCCGGACGCCTGCCCTGGAGGCTCGTGGCCCCGCTGTCCGCGACCCAGATCGTCTCCTGGGGCTCGCTGATCTACGCCTTCACGCTCTTCGTCGAGCCGATGAGCCGGGAGTTCGGCTGGTCGAAAGCCGCGTTGAGCGCCGCTTATTCGCTCGGCCTCGTCGCGTCGGGATTGGGCGCGGTGCCGGTGGGCCATCTCGTCGACCGCGGCTATGGCCGGTTCGTGCTGACGGGCGGGTCGCTCGCCGCCGCGCTCCTGCTGGCGCTCTGGTCGCAGGTCAGCGGCTATCCGGCCTTCATCGCCGTCTGGATCGGGATCGGCTTCGCCATGAGCGCGACGCTGTACGAGCCGGGCTTCGCGGTCCTGACCCGAATCCTTGGGCCGCTGGCGCGGCGGGGCGTCACCGTGATGACGCTCGTCGGCGGCTTCGCCAGCACCGTGTTCCTGCCGCTGACGCACGGGCTGATCGACGCCTTCGGCTGGCGCGGCGCGCTTTTGGGGCTGGCGGGCCTCAACGCCGCCTGCGCGCTGGTCCATTTCACTGTCGCGCCAGCGGAGCGGGACCGCTCGCAACAAGCCGGCGGGACGGAGCCCGATTGGCCCGACGGCGCCCGCCGCGTCCTGCGCGAGCCGGCGTTCTGGGGGTTCGTCGCGGTCGTCGTGCTGCACAGCGCCTTGCTGAGCGGCTTCATCGTTCACCTCATCCCGATTCTCGTGGAGCGCGGCTTTACGCTGGATTCGGCCGTCGCGGCCTTCGCGCTGTTCGGCCCGGCGCAGGTCGGCGCGCGCCTGCTCATGGCCGCGGCCGAACGCCGCCTCAGCCTGCGCGCCGTCGGGATCGCCATCACCGTTCTCTTGGCCGCGGCCTTCCTGCTCTTGCCCGCTGCGCCGCCCGGATCGGTCCTGATCGCGGCGTTCTGCATGCTGTTCGGCGCCGCCAACGGCACCATGACGCTGCTGCGCGCCGTGCTGCCGCCCGAGCTGTTCGGCCGCGCCGACTACGGCGTCGTCCAGGGCATGATCGCCATGCCGGCGACCTTCGCCCGAGCCGCCGGGCCGTTCATTCTCGCGGCGATTTGGTCGTGGACCGGAGCGACCGGCCCGGTGCTGGCCTTCGGCTTCGGCCTGGCGCTCGCCGCCGCGCTCGTGTTCGCGCTCGCGGTCGCGCCCTCGAAAGTCCGCGCCGGAGGCGCTAACCTTCAACCCCCGCGCCGCCGGGCTGCGGAGCGATAGGGGACGCCATGCCCGCCTTGATCGGCGCCATCGACCAGGGGACGACGAGCACGCGCTTCATCGTGTTCGACCGCGCACGGCGCGATCGTCGCCCTGGCGCAGAAAGAGCACGCGCAGATTTATCCGCAGCCCGGCTGGGTCGAGCACGATCCGCAGGAGATCTGGCGCAACACGCAGGACGTGATCGCCGAGGCGCTCGCCAAGGCCGGGCTCACGCCGCGAGACCTCGCGGCGGTCGGCATCACCAACCAGCGCGAGACGACGGTGGTCTGGGACCGCCCGCACCGGCGGCGCCGCTCCACAACGCGATCGTCTGGCAGGACACGCGCGTGGACGGCCTCGTGGCCGCGATCGCCCGCGAGGGCGGCCAGGACCGCCTGCGCGCCCGGACGGGCCTGCCGCTGGCGACCTACTTCTCCGGCCTCAAGCTGCGCTGGCTCTCGACAACGTGCCCGGCGCGCGGCAAAAGGCCGAGGCTGGCGAGGCGCTCTTCGGCACCATCGACGCGTGGCTCCTGTGGAACCTGACCGGCGGTCCGAACGGCGGCATGCACATCACCGACGTGACGAACGCGAGCCGCACGCAGCTGATGAACCTCGCACGCCCTCGACTGGGACGACGAGATCCTCGAGCCTGTTCGGCATCCCGCGCGCGATGCTGCCCGCGATCCGCTTCGTCCAGCGAGGTTTATGGCGAGGCGACGGCGGCGCCGCTGCGCGGCGTGCCCGTCGCCGGCATCCTCGGCGACCAGCAGGCGGCGCTCGTCGGCCAGGCCTGCTTCGAGCCCGGCGAGGCGAAGAACACCTACGGCACCGGCTGTTTCATGCTGATGAACACCGGCGAGACGCCCGTCCCGTCCACCTGCGGCCTGCTGACCACCGTCGCCTACAAGCTCGGCGACGCGAGGCCGCGTCTATGCGCTGGAGGGCTCGATCGCGATCACCGGCGCGCTCGTGCAGTGGCTGCGCGACAACCTCGGGCTGATCCGGCGCGAGCGCCGAGGTCGAGACGCTCGCCCGCACGGTCGCGGACAACGGCGGCGTCTACTTCGTGCCGGCGTTCTCGGGCCTCTACGCCCCGTACTGGAACGCGCGGCGCGCGCGGCGTCGATCGTCGGCCTCACGCGCTACGCCAACCGGGGCCACATCGCCCGCGCCGCGCTCGAAGCCGACCGCCTTCCAGACCCGCGAGGTCTCGACGCGATGGCGCAGGACGCCGGCGTCGCGGTCGGCGCGCTGCAAGGTCGACGGCGGCATGGCGGTCAACGACCTGCTGATGCAGTTCCAGGCCGACATCCTCGGCGTGCCCGGTGGTCCGCCCGCGGTGGCGGAGACGACGGCGCTCGGCGCGGCCTACGCGGCGGGCCTCGCGGTCGGCTTCTGGCGCGGCCCGGACGACCTCGTCGGCAACTGGAGCGCCGACACGCGCTGGACCCCCGCCATGGACGAGGCCGAGCGCGACCGCCTGACCGCGACGTGGGCGACGGCGGTCGAGCGGTCACTCGATTGGGCGTAAGGGCGCTTCACGGCCCTGTCCGTCGCGCTCCGAAGCGGCCCCTTCTTCTCAGGCAGGGCCTCCCGGATCATCCGGTATCGCATAAGACCAAAACGCTCTATACCTCGCTGCGGACCTTTCGTCGCCATGCGCACGGCCTTGCGCGGACGTGGAGATTTCGCCAGAGACGACCCTGACGCGATGCTTGCGCCTGCCGACTCTTCGCTGCATCGAACGCCTGCGCGCGCTGGGCAGGGCGTGCGCGCTCGGCTTGCGCTTCTTGTCCGCGCCTGGCCGATCCGATGGCGGATCCTGGCCATCGCGGTTCTCAATTCCGCCGTCGCCCTGATCCTCCTCGCCCTCATCTGGGACAGCGCCCGCGTGGTCGAGAGGGCCTGGACGGAGCTCGAGCATGCCCGCCAGTCGGAGCGGCTCCTCGTCTCGGTGGACAGCGAGGCCGGACGCCTCCAGAGCCTCATCCACCGCTACTTCAACCAGCCCGACCCGGACGTTCTCGCCGAGATCGTCCAGCGGCAAGAGCCGTTGATCAGCCAGTTGCGGGTGCAGGCCCGCCTCAATCCCCTGATCGCGCAACCCGCCCGCGCCCTGACCGACATCATCGAGCGTTTTCTGGCCGGCTTCGACGAACTGAGGACGTTGCGCACCGACATCACGCACACCTACGAAGTCGACGTGCTGCGCCCCGCACGGGACATGGCCGGCCTTTACGCCATCATCGAGGGCGCCGTGCAGACGCCCAGCTCGCCGCTGATGCCGCCGCTCGGCAAATCGCGGGAAGCCCTCAATGCGACGCTTCTCGCGGCGAACGCCTATTATCTTTCGATCTCGCAGGCGGCGGGCGACGAAGCGAAGCGTCACGTCGAGCTGATCGAGCGCACGGCTCCGGTGATGCTCGACTTGGCCGAGAACGACCTGCAACGGCAAGCCTTGCAGACCTTGTTGAAGCAGGCCGGGCTGCTTCGCGCCGGCCTCGACCGTCTGACGGAACAGTTCGCCACCCAGCGTCGCCTGCTGCGGGAGGAGATCGACGCCAACGCCACCGCGATGACGAGAGTCACCGACGACCTCGCCGCGATGATCCGTCGGCATGAGCGGGCGGCGAACGAGCGCTTCGACCGCGCCCTGAACGATGTCGCCGCGAAGGTCGCGATCATCGCCCTCGGTTTCGTTCTCCTGGTCATCCTTATGGGAATCGGGATCGCGAAAAGCATCAGCGATCCGCTGAACCATCTCCGGACGGCGATGCTGGCCATCGTCGCGGGCGACGACCAGCGTCGGGTGAAGGGCCTCGACGCGCGCGACGAGATCGGCGAGATGGCCCGCGCCGTGGAGGTCTTTCGCGAGAACGCGATCGCGAAACGCCGGGCCGAGGAGGCGCTGCGCGCCGCCAAGGAGCGGGCGGAAACCGCGTTGGCCGACTTGCGCGAGACCCAGGAAAGCCTGATCGAGGCTGAGAAGCTTGCCGCGCTCGGGGGGCTCGTCGCCGGCGTGGCGCACGAGGTCAACAATCCGGTTGGCATCAGCCTGACGGTCGCGTCGAGCCTGGCGCAGCGCTGCGAAGCGTTCGGGGCCGAGGTCGAGTCCGGCCCGATCCGGCGCTCGCGTCTCGCCGAATTCGTCGCCGGCGCGCGCGACGCCGCCGGGCAGCTCGTCGCCAACCTCCACCGGGCCGGGGACCTGATCCAGTCGTTCAAGCAGGTCGCGGTCGACCGCAGCCATGCGGAGCGCCGCACGTTCGACCTGCGCGAGGCGACCGACCAGATCGTCGCCAGCCTGAGGCCGGGCCTGAAGAACGCGCGCGTCCGGCTGGCCGTGGATGTTCCCGAAGGGATCGCGATGGACAGCTATCCCGGTCCCTTCGGGCAGGTTCTGACCAATCTGGTCCTGAACGCCGTCACGCATGGGTTTTCGGACGGCGCGACCGGGACGATCAGCCTTGACGCGCGCAGGAGCGGCCCCGACCATGTCGAGATCCTGTTCCGCGACGACGGCCGCGGCATGGCCGAGGAGGTGCAGCGGCAAGCCTTCGACCCGTTCTTCACGACGCGTCGCGGCGAGGGCGGCACGGGCCTCGGGCTGCACATCGTGTACAATCTCGTCACCCGGCGCCTCGGCGGCCGCATCGTCTTGTCATCCCAGCCTGGGACCGGCACAACGTTCCGGATCGCGCTGCCGCTCGCCGCGCCGAAGGACGAGGGTTAGGTTCGAGAGGCTGGGATGGCGGACAGCGACGACTTCTCGACCTGATCGAGGACGACGATCGGCCAAGCCTCCTTTCGCCGGGAGCGCGTTGGAAAGTTCTGGTCATCGACGACGATCCCGCCGTTCACGACGGCACGCGGTTCGCGCTCTACGATTACACGCTGAACGGCCAGGGCATCGAGATCGTGTCCGCCCACTCGGCGCGCGAGGGCCGCGACCTCCTGCGCGCCCATCCCGACGCGGCCGTCGTCCTCCTCGACGTCGTGATGGAGACCGAAAGCGCCGGGCTCGAACTCGTCGACTTCATCCGCAACGAGCTTGAAAACGAAACCATTCGCATCATCCTGCGCACCGGCCAGCCCGGCCAGGCGCCGGAGCGCCGCATCATCGTCGATTACGACATCAACGACTACAAGGCCAAGACGGAGCTCACCGCCGACAGGCTGTTCACGACGCTGACGGCGTCCCTGCGAGGCTACCAGCAGCTCTCCCGCCTTCACCAGACCCGGCGCGGGCTGGAGATGATCATCGAAGCCGCCTCGACGCTGTTCGACGCCCGATCGATCCAGCGCCTGGCCGAAGGCGTTCTGACCCAGATCGCCTCGCTGGTCGACGCCGACTGCGCGGGCATCCTCGTGCTCAGGGACGGCGGCGCGGACGAACGCTTCTCCGTGCTCGCCGGCTCCGGCTGCTACGAGCGGTTCAGCGGCCGCACGTCGCCCGAGGCTCTCCACCCGGAGCTGCTCGACCACGTCCGCCAGGCGTTCGAGCGGCGTCGGCATGAGTTCCTGGGCCGCCGCTCCGTGCTCTACCTCAGCACCGGCAGCGGCCGCGAGATCGTCGTGCTCCTGGAGGCCGCGCGCGACTTGTCGGACACCGACCGCACGCTGGTCGGCGTATTCTGCGCCCGCCTGTCGATCGCCTTCGACAACGTGCTTCTCTACGAGCAGCTGCACGAGGCGAATCAACGCCTTGAGGAGCGCGTCGCCAAGCGGACCGCGGAACTCATGAGCGCGAATCGTCGGCTGGCCGCGCAATCGAGCGAACTCCAGCGCGCCAACCGGTTCAAAGGCGAAATTCTCGGCACCATCGCGCACGACCTCAAGAATCCGCTCGCCGTGATCATGGGCCGGGCCGAGATGCTGGCCGACCTCCTGGCCGTGGAGGCGGGGTCTCCGGAGCGCAGCCAGGCGCAGATCGACCACATCCGGGGGTCGGCGAAGCGGATGACCGGCATGGTGAACGCCTGATCGCGGACGCCATGAACGACGCGCTCGACATCTCGATCCGCCGCGAATGGGTCGATCTCGCGACGCTCGTGGCCGACGTGGCGGGGGCGAACCGGCCCCTTGCGGATCGCAAGCGCAGGAGATCGAGGTGTCGGGGCCCGACAGCCTCGTGGTCACGGGCGACCCCGACCGTCTGCGCGACGCCATCGACAACCTCGTCAGCAACGCGGTCAAGTACAGCCCCCGAGGGCGCGATCGCGATCACGCTGGCGCGCACGGGAAACGAGGCCGGCCATCGGCGTCAAGCGACAAGCGGCCCCGGCCTCTAGCCGCGAGGACATGCGTCGCCTGTTCGGCCGCTTCCAGCGCCTGTCGGCGAAGCCGACCGGCGGCGAGACCTCGACCGGGCTCGGGCTCTCGATCGCCAAGCGGATCGTCGACCTCCACGGCGGCACGAGCGAGGCCGCGAGCGAGCGGCCAGGGCAAGGCGGCGCGGTCTTCGAGATCGCGCCTGCCGGCGTTCGGGAGGAGCTGAAGCATGAGGCCGCTCACGCCGCACATCATGTCGTGGACGACGAGGCGCCGGCCCGCGAGATGGTCGGCGACTACCTGAAAGATGCACGGGTTCGAGCGTGACCCTGTGCGACGGCGGCGCGAGCATGCGCCAGTGCCATCGCCAAGGACAAGCCGGACCTCATCGTCCTCGACCTCAACATGCCGGAAGAGGACGGACTGTCGATCGTCCGCGACCTCAAGCGGGAGCGACCAACGTGCCCGTCATCATGCTGACCGCGACCGCGAGCGCGATCGACCGCGTCGTCGGCCTCGAGCTCGGCGCGGACGATTACCTGGCGAAGCCCTGCGAACTGCGCGAGCTGGTCGCGCGCATCCGCTCGGTTCTCCGGCGCAGCCCGTCCGAGCCAGGCGCGGGAGGGGCATCGGATTCGGCCGCCGCCTCGCCGGAGCCGCCCGGGCGGTGCGGTTCGGCACGAAGTGGCTCGATCTGGATGCGCACGTGCTGCAGCGACGATGACGGCGTGGACCATCCGCTCACCACGTCGGAGTTCAATCTCTTGAAAGCCTTCGCCGAGAACCCGCGGCGGGTGCTGTCGCGCGAGCGGCTTCTCGATCTCGCCAACGCCCGCGACCCGGACGCGTTCGACCGCGCCATCGATGTGCGCATCACCCGCATCCGGCGCAAGGTCGAGCCCGATCCAGGCGAGCCGCGCATCATCCGCACGATTCGCGGCGCCGGCTACATGTTCTCGCCGGACGGGTCGGAAGGGTGATTCGGGCCAATTGTTTCTTTTCCGTGAACGGACGAAACACAATTCCCGCGCCGGAGCCCGTTTTCGCCTAATCCGCTTTCAGCGCGTGGCGACGGCCAACTGCGCCGCCCAGACCTGGCCGAACATCCCGCATGGTTGCCTGACCTCGGCTGACGGCAGGCCGGTGCGCCAGGCGGCCCGCATGATCACGGTCGAGGACCGCCGCGAGGGCGAGCGCACATCCGTGCTCGTGCGCTTGCCTGCCGTCGACGTCGCCCGCCGCTGAGCGGCGCCGGACAAGGAGCGGCGCACATGCCCGTCCTGGATCGCTCGGCGCTCGAAGACACGCCCGGCATGGATTTCCTCGCGGCGGCTCTCGGCGCCCCGCGTCCGGAACCGGCTCGGCCGACGGGCGTTTCGCAAGATCGTCGCGGGCTCGCCGGACCGTCTCGACAGCGGACGCCGCATCGGAGCGGCCGGCAAGCTCGCGTGCTCGGGACGGCGGTCGCGCGTCCCGTCCCTCATTCCCGCCGGCCCTCGGGGCCCCTCCTAGGAGAAACGCCATGAACGCGTCGCAACCCGCCTCGTCGAGCCTCCGCGCAAGCGAGAGCGAGCGCCCGCCGTCGTTCATCAACCCCCTGATCGGCTTCGTGCTGACCACGGCGCTGACCTCGACGGTGATGATGCTGCTCGGCCAGCTTTGAGGGCCTTCGCCTGCTTGGGGACGGATTAGGCGCGGGCTGGACCGGCTTGTGGCGCGGGCCGACAAAAAAGGCGACGCTTAAGCCTTCATTCACCCGTTCGGACCGAGGGTGCGCCTTATGCGCCTCACGATCCTCTCCGTCGGCTTGGCGATGGTCGCCTCACCTGTTCTCGCCCAAGGCAACCCGCAGGCGGGACAACGGCTTGTGGAAGCCAACTGCGGGCGCTGCCATGCGGTCGGCCGCGCCGGCGACAGCCCGTTGCGGATCGCGCCGCCCTTCCGGACGCTGCACACGCGCTATCCGGTCGAGAACCTCGCCGAAGCCTTGGCGGAGGGCATCACGGTCGGCCACCCGGCCATGCCCGAGTTCCGCCTCGACCCGGACCAGATCGACAATCTGATCGCCTATCTGAAAACGCTGGAGCGCTGAAGGGCGCGGCCGTCCCGCGGAACGACCCTTGCGCGGGGCGCGGACCGGCTACGTGTTCATCGATTCGAAGAACTCGCTGTTGCGACTTGGTCTGGCGCAGCTTGTCGAGCAGGAACTCGATCGCGTCGACGGTGCCCATCGGGTTCAGGATGCGGCGCAGCACGTACATCTTCTTGAGCATGTCGCGCGGCGACCAGCAGCTCTTCCTTGCGGGTGCCGGAGCGGTTGATGTCGATGGCCGGGAAGATGCGCTTGTCCGACGACCTTGCGGTCGAGGATGATCTCCGAGTTGCCGGTGCCCTTGAACTCCTCGAAGATCACCTCGTCCATGCGCGAGCCGGTGTCGATCAGCGCCGTCGCGATGATGGTCAGCGAGCCGCCCTCCTCGATGTTGCGGGCCGCGCCGAAGAAGCGCTTCGGCCGCTGCAGGGCGTTGGCGTCGACGCCGCCGGTCAGCACCTTGCCGGAGGACGGCACGACGGTGTTGTAGGCGCGCGCCAGGCGGGTGATCGAATCGAGCAGGATCACCACGTCGCTGCCGTGCTCGACCAGGCGCTTGGCCTTCTCGATCACCATCTCGGCGACCTGGACGTGGCGCGATGGCCGGCTCGTCGAAGGTCGAGGAGACGACCTCGCCCTTCACCGTGCGCTGCATGTCGGTCACTTCCTCGGGCCGCTCGTCGATGAGCAGCACGATGAGGTAGCACTCGGGATGGTTGGCCGTGATCGACTGGGCGATGTTCTGCAGCAGCACCGTCTTGCCGGTGCGCGGCGGCGCGACGATGAGCGCGCGCTGGCCCTTGCCGATCGGCGCGACGAGGTCGATGATCGCGGGCCGAGTAGTCCTTCTTGGTCGGGTCCTCGATCTCGAGCTTGAGCCGCTCGTCGGGATAGAGCGGCGTCAGGTTGTCGAAAAGGACCTTGTGCCGGATCTTCTCCGGGTCCTCGAAGTTGATCGTGTCGACCTTGAGCAGCGCGAAGTAGCGCTCGCCCTCCTTGGGGGGGCGGATCGGCCCATCGACGGTGTCGCCGGTGCGCAGGCCGAAGCGGCGGATCTGCGAGGGCGAGACGTAGATGTCGTCCGGGCCCGGCAGGTAGTTGGAGTCGGCGCGAGCGCAGGAAGCCGAAGCCGTCCTGCAGGATCTCGAGGACGCCCTCGCCGATGATCTCGACCTCGCTGCGCGGCGAGCTGCTTGAGGATCGCGAAGATCAGCTCCTGCTTGCGCATGGTGCTGGCGTTCTCGACCTCGAGCTCCTCGGCGAACGAGATCAGTTCGGTCGGCGTCTTGGACTTGAGGTCTTGGAGCTTGATTTCCCGGACGGGAGATGGCGATGCAGTCTCGGCGATGGCGATCATGGGAACGGGGATTTGGCTGGAGGCGGGGGGTTCGGAAAGATGTTCGACGGAACAGCCCGTCCGAACGTCGGGCTCATGCGCACGGCGGAAACGCCTAAAGGAAGCTGGCGATGCGGCGCGGCTGGCTTGTAACGGGGGGCTTCCGAGGGGAAGTCCTGCTTATGTACTTCTTTTCAAGGCGCGGCTCAAGCCCCTCGCGGGCAGGACTCGCCTGAACGCGTCAGGCGCACGCGTCGATCCGCTTGCCAAAGCTGCGCTCATCCCATCTTGTCGAGGCGCCCGCCGTCCCGTCCTCACCCTTGACTGTTTTGACACCACGTTCCGCGAACCCTCGGCAGCCCGGTTCGGCGCAAAGCGGACCATCCGTCCCTCGGCGGCTGCTCCTCTTCGCCCTGGCGCTCACGCTGCCGATTCTCGCGTTCGCCGGCTTCCTGCTTTGGCAGTTCGCCACGGCCGAGCGCGACCGCATGGAGATGGTGGCGACCGCGACCGCGCGCCGCATCGCCGGCGCCGTCGACCGCGAGTTGAGCGGCCTCGTTTCGGCGCTGAACGTGCTCGCCTCCTCGCCGTTCCTGCGGGCCAACGACTTCGAGGGCTTTTACCGGCAAGCGGCCGAGGTTCGTGACCGAACAGGATATTGGGTCGTTCTCCGCGATCCCCGCACACGACAGCAGTTCGTCAACACGCGCGTACCGCGCGGCGTGCCGCTGCCGCAGTCGAACGTGCCGGAGCCGAGCGAGGAGGCGTTGCGCTCCCGGCGGGTCACCGTCAGCGGTCTGTACACGGGCGCCATCGTCAAAGCTCCCCTTTTCGCCGTGCAGGCGCCGCTCGGGCGCGAAGGTGGGCAGGATCCTTATGTCCTGAGCCTCTCAGTCCCGGTCGAAGTGATCCGCGACGTGATCGCGGCGGAGAACCTGCCCGGCGAGTTGGACGGCTTCGGTCGTTGACCGCAGTGGAGCCATCCTGGCCCGGAATCGGCGTCATGAGGAGTTCGTCGGCCAGCAGGCCACAAAAGACCTCCTCGACAACACCCGCGGCCAGGAAGGCAGCTGGCGCGGGCTCACCCTCGACGGGTTCCCTGTACTCGGCGCCTATGCCCGCTCCCGGCTCTCGGATTGGCGCGTCGCGGTCGGGGTGCGGGAGGACGAGCTGAATGCGCCGCTGCGCCGGTCGTTGTGGCTGTTCGCCAGCCTTGGCGCGGCGCTCGGGACATTGGCGACGGGGCTCGCGCTCGGCGTGGGACGGGGCATCGCGGCGCCGATCCAGGCCCTCACGGGTCAGGCCGCGGCACTCGGGCGCGGCGAGCCCGTCGCGCCGCTCGCGACCTCGCTGTCCGAGGCGAACCGGGTCAGCATCGCCCTCGCAGCGGCCTCGGCCGGGTTGCGCGAGCGCGAACAGGCGTTGCGCGAGAGCGAAGCGCGCCATCGGCAAATTGTTGAGAGCTCCACGGACTACGCCATCATCACGACCGACCTGGACGGGCAAATCACGGGTTGGAACGCGGGCGCTCGTCACCTGCTCGGCTGGCGCGAGGCTGAAGCGCTCGGCCAGAACAGGCGCCTGATCTACACGCCCGAGGACCGCGAGGCCGGCGCACCCGAGGCCGAGATGCAGCTAGCGCTCGCCAAAGGCCGCGCCGCGGACGAGCGCTGGCACGTGCGCAAGGACGGCTCCCGGTTCTGGTCGAGCGGCGCGCTGCTGCCCTTGCGGGACGACGCCGGCGCGACGATCGGCTTCCTCAAGATCCTGCGCGACCGCACGACGGAGCGCGAGGCCGAGGACGCGCTTCGCCGGCTGAACGCGACCCTGGAGGAGCGCGTCGCCAGGCGCACGATCGACCTCACGGCCGCCAACGAGCGCCTCGAGGCCGCCGCTGCGGACCGGGAGCGGGTCGAGGAGCAACTGCGTCAGGCGCAGAAAATGGAAGCGGTCGGCCAGCTGACCGGCGGGGTCGCCCACGACTTCAACAACCTGCTCACCGTGATGGTCGGCAATCTCGAAATGCTGCAAAGGCGCTTGACCGAGGCCGACCCGCGTGTCCGCCGCGGCATCGAGAACGCCATGGCGGGCGCGGCCACGCGCGGCCGCGCTCACCCATCGCCTTCTCGCCTTCTCGCGCCAGCAGCCGCTCGACCCCAAGCCCACCGACGTCAACAAGCTCGTCGCCGGCATGTCGGACCTGCTCCGGCGCACGCTCGGCGAGCACATCGCGATCGAGACCGTTCTGGCGGGCGGCTTGTGGCGCGCCAACGTCGACGCCAACCAACTCGAAAACGCCATCCTCAATTTGGCCGTGAACGCCCGAGACGCCATGCCGGAGGGCGGCAAGCTCACCGTCGAGACCGGCAACGCCTATCTCGACGAAGCCTATGCGGCCCTGCGCCCCGAGGTGACGCCGGGCCGCTACGTGATGGTCGCGGTCTGCGACACGGGTGCGGGCATGCCGGCCGAGGTGGCGGCGCGGGCGTTCGAACCGTTCTTCACGACCAAAGCGGTCGGCCAAGGCACGGGCCTCGGCCTGTCCCAGGTTTACGGCTTCGTGAAGCAGTCCGGCGGGCATGTCGCGATCTACAGCGAGCCCAGCGAGGGCACGACCGTCAAGCTGTATCTGCCCCGGCTGAACAGCGTTGCCGAAGCGCCCGCCGAGCCCGCCAAGCCCGAGCCTCTCGCGGTGAGCGCGGGGCGGGAAACGATCCTGGTCGTGGAAGACGAGGAGATGGTGCGCCGGTTCAGCGTCGAAGCGCTCGAAGAGGCCGGCTATCGCGTGCTCGAATCCGGGGACGGGCCGACCGGGCTGGCGTTGCTTCGGGCGCACCCCGAGGTCGCGCTCCTGTTCACCGACGTGGTGCTGGCCGGTCCCATGAACGGCCGCGCGCTTGCGGACGAGGCGTCCCGGCTGCGGCCCGATCTCACCGTGTTGTTCACGACGGGCTACACGCGCAACGCCATCATCCACCACGGCCGGCTCGATGAAGGCGTCAACTTCATCGGCAAGCCGTTCACCGTCCGCGCGCTCGCGTCCAAGGTGCGCGAATTGTTGAACGCCCGGCCGGCGTCGTAGCGGGAGGCTCAGAACGGCTTGACGATCGCCAGGATGACGATGCCGATCATCAGCAGCGTCGGAACTTCATTCACGATGCGCCAATGCCGCTGCGTTCTCTCATTGGCGTCCGCCGCGAACAGCGCCACGTGCCGGGCCAGATAGCCATGCGTCCCGGAGAGGATCAGCACCAGCAACAGCTTGCCATGCAGCCATCCGGCCCGCTGCCAGCCGCCCTGCCAGACGAGGGCGAGCCCGAGCGCCCAGGCGGCGATCATGGCCGGGTTCATGATCGCCTTGAGGAGTCGCCGCTCCATGACCTTGAACGTTTCGGACTGGGCCGAGCCCTTCGGGGCATCGCAGTGATAGACGAACAGGCGCGGCAGGTAGAGCAGCCCCGCCATCCAGGCGATGACTGCGATGACGTGGAAGGCTTTGAGCCAGAGGTAAAGCATCAGGCCGCCCGCAGCCGCGCGACCATGCGCTCGACGTGCGCGATCGGCGTTTCGGGCAGGATGCCGTGGCCGAGGTTGAAGACGTGCGGGCGGCCGCGGACGGCCGCGAGCGCCGCATCGACGCCGCGGTCGAGCGCCTCGCCTCCGGCCATGAGCGCCAGCGGATCGAGATTGCCCTGCGTGGCGACCTCACGCGGGATCGTCGGCAGCGCCGCGGCGAGGTCGATCGACCAATCGAGCGCGATCGCGTCGGCGATGCCCGCTTCGACCAATCGCGCCAGATTCGGCCCGCCCCCGCGCACGAACACGATCACCCTGGCCTCGGGCCGGCGCTCCTTCAGGCCGCGGACGATGCGGCCGATCGGATCGAGCGACAGCGGCCCGAACAGGGCGGGCGGCAACGCGCCGCCGAAACTCTCGAAGATCTGCACCGCCTCCGCGCCCGCCTCGACCTGCGCCGCGAGATACGCGATCGAGGCCTCGACCAGGCGGTCGATCAGCGCCGTCAGGAAGCCGGGGTCGCGGTAGGCGAGAAGCCGCGCCGGGCGCCTGGTCGGGCGTGCCCTTGCCGGCGATCATGTAGCTCGCCACGGTCCAGGGCGCCCCGCAAAAGCCGAGGAGCGCGGCGTCCGCGGGCAAGGCCGTCTTGAGGCGCGCCAGCGTCTCGAACACGGGCGCGAGCCGCTCCAAGGGCAGCGCGCCCGCGAGGCGGCCGAGATCGTCGAGCGATCCGATCGGATCGAGCCGCGGCCCTTCGCCCTCGGCGAAGCGGACGTCCTGGCCGAGCGCATGGGGGATCACGAGGATGTCCGAGAACAGGATCGCCCCGTCGAAGCCGAAGCGGCGGATCGGCTGGAGGGTGACTTCGGCGGCGAGCCGCGGGTTGTAGCACAGGTCGAGAAAGGACCCGGCTTGCCGGCGGATCTCCCGGTATTCCGGGAGATAGCGCCCCGCCTGGCGCATCAGCCAGACGGGAGGCGGCCACACCGCCTCGCCGTCGAGGACGCGCAGAAGTCGTTTTGTCGGATCGCAACGCCACGGTCGCCTCGCTCCATCAAAGAAATCAAATTTGAATCTTAGAATCTTTGTTGTTTCTCTTGGGGCGTGAGTCACGGAGCCGCAATCCCGTCCACACCTGGTCCACACCGCGCCCGGCCCATCCGGCGGCCCGAAACCGCCGCGTCGCGGTCTGAGACGTTTACGATTTGTTAACGTTCAGAATTCGTTAACGCATCGCGGCGGTCCTGCGCCGCGCGGCGGTCCGCCGCCGTCCCGGATTCTCCCGGTTGCGCCGCCGCGCGATCGCGCGGTCCCGGCCTGTTGATGAAAGGGCTGCGCCCCGCGCCGCCCTTCGCCTGGACCGCGCCCGCCGGCTGATCTATCCACAGGGATCGACTCCTTGTTCATGCCCCCACGCGAGAGGAGCGCCCGTTGGGCCGCAGCTACTTCCATCTCCATCTCGTCTCGGACTCGACCGGCGAAACCTTGATCACCGTCGCGCGCGCGGTCGTGGCCCAGTACGAGGACGTGTCGGCCATCGAGCACGTCTACCCGCTCGTGCGCTCGACGACCCAGCTCGATCGCGTCACCGCCGAGATCGAGGCGGCGCCGGGCATCGTTCTCTATACGCTCGTCGAGTCGGACCTGTCCGAGCGGCTGGAGGCGTGCTGCCGGGCCAGCGGCTCGCCCCATCTCTCGGTGCTGGCCCCGGTCCACGCCCTGATGCAGTCCTATCTCGGCGCGCATTCGACCGCTCGCCCCGGCGCGCAGCACATGCTGAACGCGGAGTATTTCAAGCGCATCGACGCGATGAACTTCACGCTTCTGCACGACGACGGCCAGCCGCCGACGATCTGGAGGATGCGGACGTCGTGCTGGTCGGCGTGAGCCGCACCTCGAAGACGCCGACCTCGATCTATCTCGCCAATCGCGGCGTCAAGACCGCCAACATCCCGCTCGTGCCGGGCGTTCCCCTGCCGCTGAACCTCGAAACGCTCGCACAAGCCGCTCGTCGTCGGCCTCGTCGCAAGTCCGGAGCGCATCGTGCAGATCCGGCAGAACCGGCTCCTGAGCCTGCGCGCCGACGATGACACGTCCTATGTCGACCGCGACGCCGTCGCCGAGGAGGTCGCGTTCTCGCGCCGCCTCTGCGCCCGACGCCATTGGCCGCTCATCGACGTGACGCGCCGGTCGATCGAGGAGACCGCCGCCGCGATCCTCGACTTCTACCGCGATCACCGCCTGAAGTTCATTGCGGAGTAGGATGCCCTCGCCTCCCTCGCTCTGGCGCGGCGGCAAGCCGTTGCTGCTCGCTTCCACGAGTTCGACCCGCCGCGTCCTGCTTGAAGGAGCCGGGTTGCCGGTCGAGACGGAAGCGCCCGGCGTCGATGAGCGCGCGGTCGAAGCGGCCGCCCTGGCGGAGGGAGCCGGGCCGGCGGAGGTGGCCCGCCGTCTCGCGTGCGCGAAGGCGCTGGCCGTCAGCCGGCGGAATCCGGACCGCGTCGTGGTTGGGGCCGACCAGACGCTCGCGTGCGAGGGGAGGCTCTTTCACAAGCCGGCGGACGCCGCCGAGGCCCGCGCGCACCTCGCCCGGCTCGCCGGGCGCGCGCACGTCCTCCGCGCGGCTGTCGCCCTGGCGCGCGACGGAACGGTTCTGAGCGATGTGGTTCAAGACGCCCGCCTCGTCATGCGGCCCTTGAGTCCCTCGGCCATCGAGCGCTATGTGGCCCTGGCAGGCGAGGGCGCGACCCGCAGCGTCGGGGGCTACCAAGTCGAAGGGATCGGCATCCACCTTTTCGAGCGGATCGAGGGCGACCACGCCACGATCCTGGGCCTCCCGCTGCTCCCGCTGCTCGCGGCCTTGCGGGATTTGCACTATCTCGACCTCTGAGGAGATGCGCATGAGCCGTAGCCCAATCTCCTCTCCCCGCGTGCGGGGAGAGGGCTGCATCGGCCTGAAGAGGCCGATGCAGCAAGCCCGCAGGGCGAGGGTGAAGGGGCATCGACGAAAGAGCCTCTTCCGGACACGCCCCCTCACCCGCGCTCCGCTGACGCTGCGCTTGCCTTGCGCCACAGGCGCAAGGCCCTTACCCCGCACCGCGGGAAGAGGGGACGGGCGCTTGGGACTTCGCGCATGACCCCTCCAAAAGCTTTTGTCGTCGGCCATCCGATCAAGCATTCGCGTTCGCCGCTGATCCACGGCTACTGGCTGCGCGAGCACGGCCTGAACGGCTCCTACGAGCGCGTCGAGGTCCTGCCCGCCGATTTCGCCGATTTCCTGCGCAGCTTTCAGGGAAAAGGGTTTCGGGGCGGCAACGTCACCATCCCGCACAAGCAGGCCGCGTTCCAGCTTGCCGATGCGCTGACCGACCGGGCGCGGCGGCTCCAGGCCGTCAACACGCTCTGGGTCGAGGACGGCCGCATCCATGGCGACAACACGGACGTGATCGGCTTCATCGCCAGCCTCGACCAGGCGCTGGGGTCCGGCTGGGACCGGGCGGTCCGGGCGGCGCTGGTGCTGGGCGCCGGAGGGGCGGCGCGGGCTGTCATCGCGGGGCTCCTCGACCGCGGGCTTGACCGAGTCATGATCGCGAACCGCACGCTGGAGCGCGCACAGGGGTTGGCGGCTTCCGATCGCAACCGGATCGAGGCGCTTGCATGGAGCGAGATCGCCGCGGCGCTGCCCGGCGCGGATCTTCTCGTCAACACCACTTCGCTCGGCATGACTGGCCAGCCGCCGCTCGATCTCGACCTTGCCGGATTGCCCGATCACGCGGTTGTCGCGGACATCGTTTACGTGCCGCTGGAGACGCCCCTGCTCGCCGTCGCGCGGGCGCGGGGTTTGCGGGTCGTTGACGGGCTCGGGATGCTCCTGCACCAGGCCGTCCCCGGCTTCGCGCGCTGGTTCGGCGTCACGCCGGCCGTCACGCCGGCGCTGCGCGCCGTCATCGTCGCGGATATCGAAAAGCGCGCATGACCTTCATCCTCGGCCTCACCGGCTCGATCGGAATGGGAAAGTCGGCGACGGCGGCGATCTTCCGCCGCCTCGGCGCGCCGGCGCACGACGCCGACGCCTGCGTGCATGCGCTGTACAACGGCGGGGCCGCGGTTCCTTTGGTTGCCGCAGCGTTTCCGGGAGTCGTCACCGATGGGGCCGTGGACCGCGCCGCCCTGGGACGCCTCGTGCTCGACGATCCGGCGCGCATGGCCGAACTGGAGGCGATCGTGCATCCGCTGGTGCGGGCCGAAGAGACGCGCTTCCTCGCCGACGCCGCATCCGCCCGCGCGCCGGTCGCGGTGCTCGACATCCCGCTCCTGTTCGAGACCGGCGGCGAGCGGCGCTGCGACGCCGTCGTCGTCGTCACGGCGGACCCTGCGGTTCAGCGCGCCCGCGTTCTCGCCCGGCCCGGCATGACCGCGGATAAGTTCGACGCCATTCTGGCCAAGCAGAGGCCGGACGTCGAAAAGCGTGGACGAGCCCATTTCCTTGTGGACACCGGCCGGGGGCTTAACGCCGCCGAAACCCAGGTTCGCGGTATCCTGCGTGCGCTCGCGGGCCGTCCGGGCCGCATCCTGACCGGACCCCGCGCGCCGTGAGAAGCGGGGCGGGCGGCGTGCGCGAGATCGTGCTCGATACGGAGACCACGGGCACCGATCCGGCCGCCGGCGACCGCGTCGTCGAGATCGGCGCGTCGAGCTGCTCAACCACATCCCGACCGGCCGGACGTATCACGCCTATCTCAATCCCGAGCGCGCCATGTCCCAAGGCGCGTTGGCGGTCCACGGCCTGACCGACGCCTTTCTGGCCGACAAGCCGCGTGTTCGCGGCGATCGCCGACGAGCTTCTCGCAGTTCCTCGGCGATGCGCGGCTCGTGGCGCACAACGCCGGCTTCGACATCAGCTTTTTGAACGCGGAACTCGCCCGCATCGGCGCGCCGCCGCTCGATCCGACCCGCGCCCTCGACACCTTGACGCTGGCGCGCCGAAAACATCCAGGCGCAGCCAACAACCTCGATGCGCTGTGCGCGCGCTATGGCATCGACAATTCGCGCCGAACCAAGCACGGCGCGCTGCTCGACGCCGAGATCCTGGCCGAGGTCTATATCGAGCTGATCGGCGGCAAGCAGCCGGATCTCGGCCTCATGCACGTCCGCGCCGCGGCGCCTGCGCTGCAAGCGGGCGGCCGCGATGGCGGCTCGCACGCCGCGCGCGATCATCGTGCGGCTCACGGACGCCGAGCGCGACGCGCATCGCGCCTTCGTGGCGACGCTCGGCGCCGATGCGCTCTGGCGCGCGTATCTCGGCGGGACAGAACTGACCGGGAGCGCCTCCTTTTGCCGCAGAGGCGCGGCCCCTGTCAGGCCGCCGGGTTGCCTGGCCGGGCGCCTTCGACCGCCCGGGGCCTGCTGCGCCTCCATCGCCTTTTGGCGATAGAGGCCGACGAAGTCGATCGGATCGATGAAAAGCGGGGGGAAGCCGCCGTTGCGCACCGCATCGGCGACGATCTGGCGCGCGAAGGGGAACAGCAGGCGCGGGCACTCGATCATCACGACCGGATGCAATTGGTCCTGCGGGATGTTGTGCACCCGGAACACCCCCGAATAGGTCAGGTCGAAGGCGAACAGCACCTCGTTGCCGGTCTTGGCGTCGCCCTTGCAGCGTCAAGTCGACTTCGAAATCGGTCTCGGCCAACTGCTTGGCGTTGACGTTGACCTGGATGTTGATCTGCGGCGCGTCCTGCTGCGGCGCGAGCGAGCGCGGCGCGTTCGGGATTCTCGAAGGACAGGTCTTGGCAGTATTGCGCAAGCGCGTTGAGCTGCGGCGCATCCTCGGCCTGCGCGCCGTTCGGCGCCGGGTTGTCGGCCATGGTCGGCTCCTCGGATGGGGTGTCTCGCCCGCCGGAACGCGAATTGCGCGCCAGGCGTCGTCGGACGCGCTAACATGCTTCGCCCGGTCGAACAAGGTTTCGCGGCCCGGCGAGGGCTTGCAGCCTCGCATTTCGCGTCGGCCAACGTCGGGCAGGTTGCGCTCGCCTGCGAGGCGTTGGACTGATCATTGCTTGTCGGCTTTGCGGGTGGATGTTACGACCCTGGAGCCCCATATGGGCCGAACGAGCGTGATGGCCCGCATGTCCGGGCCAGACGGATGCCAGGCTGGCGACGGGACCAACCCCGGCGAACCCGGATGAGAGACCGGATCGACGATGCAGGATGCCTTCGACATCACGACCCTGATATTTCTCGGACTCGCCGTGTTCGTGATCTGGCGCCTGCGGTCGGTGCTGGGCCAGAAGACGGGCCGCGAGCAGCCGCCCCTCGATCCGTTTTCGCGCCGCGAGCCGCCCGTGGCGCCGCGCAACGCCGCGCCCGAAGGCGACAACGTCGTGCGCTTGCCGGGAGCCGCGCCCGAACGTCCCATCCCGGCGGCTCAGGCCGAGCTGGCGGCGGACCGCTGGGCCGGCGTCGCCGAGCCAGGCTCCGCGGCGGCGCGGGGCCTCGACGAGATTGCGCGCATCGAGCCCGGCTTTGACGCGAGGGCCTTCATCGACGGCGCCAAGGTCGCTTACGAGATGATCGTCACCGCCTTCGCCCGCGGCGATCGCAAGACCTTGAAGAACCTTTTGTCGCGAGATGTCTTCGACGGTTTCGAACGCGCGATCACCGAGCGGGAGCGGCGCGGCGAGAAAGCCGAGACCACCTTCGTGTCGATCGACAAGGCCGAGATCGCCGGCGTCGAGGCGCGAAACCGCGTCGCGCAGATCACGGTGCGCTTTCTCTCCAAGCTGATCACGGCGACGCGGGACGCCGCCGGCAAGGTCGTGGACGGCAGTCCCGAGGCGGTGGTCGACGTCACCGACGTGTGGACGTTTGCGCGCGCGCTCGGCACCCGCGACCCCAATTGGCAGCTGGTCGCCACCGAAGCCGGCCAATGAGCCCGTGGCGGGCCGGTTTCGCGGTTCTCGCCACGCTCGCTGCCGCCATGCTGGAGCTGAGGGCCGAGCCGATGTCTCCCGCGGGGCACGCCCGGCTTGAGCCGCTGGCTTTCCCGGATCTTGCGGGCTGGGCCGAGGACGACCATGCGGCGGCCCTCAAAACCTTTCGCCGGACCTGCGCGACGGTCGCCGCCGAAGAGCCGGGTCTGAGGCCCGCGCAGGCGCCGGATGCGGGGCTGCGGCGGGCCTGCGCGGCGGCGTTGGCCTTGGGCGACGCCGGCCGCCGCGCCGCGAAAGACTTTTTCGAGGAATGCTTCGAGCCGGCATGGGTCGTCCCGCCAAGCGGCCAGGGTTTTTTGACCGGCTACTTCGAGCCGGAGTACGCGGGCTCGCTCGAACCGACGGAGCGGTTCACGGCGCCCCTCCTGGCCCGGCCCGATGATCTCGTGACCGTGCCGCAAGGAGAAACTCTTCCCGGCCTCGATCCGGCGCTCCAGGCCGCGCGGCGCACGGACGCCGGCTACGAGCCTTATCCAGACCGGGCCGCCATCGAGGACGGCGCGTTGGGAGCGCGCGCCAAGCCGATCGTGTTCCTGGGCAGCCCGGTCCAGGCCTTCGTGGTCCACGTCCAGGGCTCGGCCCGCATCCGCCTGCCCGACGGCGGCGTGGTCCGCGTCGCTTATGCGGGCCGCAACGGCCATCCCTACGCTTCAATCGGAAAAATCCTTGTCGAGCAGGGTCGCATCCCGCTGAGCCAGATGAGCCTTGAGCGTCTGACGGCGTGGCTCGAAGAGCATCCCGACGAGGCGCGGGGGGTGATGCGCCAGAACCGCTCCTATATCTTCTTCCGCCGCGCCGACGAGATCGCGCCGGACGATGGGCCGATCGGCGGCGCGGGCGTTCCGCTGACCCCCGGCCGGAGCCTTGCGGTCGACCGCGCGGTCTGGAGCTACGGGCTGCCCGTGTGGCTTGAGGGCGAATGGCCCCGAGGCCAAGGCGGGACGGAGCCTTTGCGCCGCCTGATGGTCGCGCAGGACACCGGCAGCGCCATCGTCGGCCCCGCGCGCGGCGACTTCTTCTTCGGCTCCGGACCGGAGGCGGGAACGCGAGCGGGCCTCCTGCGCCATCCGGTTCGGTTCGTAGCCCTGCGGCCGAAGCCGTGAGGCCGGGCGATGAATCGCACCCGTCGCACCCGCTCGCTGACGCCTGAGGAGCGCAAGCTTTGGGCGCATGTGGCGCGCGAGATCGCTCCGCTCAAAGGCCGCAGTCTCGCGGAAGAGCCCGAGCCGGAGCCGTCCGCACCGGCGCAGCCTGCCGCAAAGGCCGAGCCGCCGCCGAGCGCGCCCGCCGCCCGACCCGCGCGGCCGCGCCTGCCGCCGCTCGCGCCGCTTGACCGCAAGGTCAAAACGGCGCTCCGCCGCGGCGCCCGGTCCGTGAACGCCGCCATCGATCTTCATGGCCTGCGCCAGGAGCAAGCGCATGGCGCGCTCCTCGCTTTCCTGCGCCGGTCGCAGGCGGTGGGCCATACGGTCGTTCTCGTCGTCACCGGCAAGGGCGCGTCGGGACCGGACGGCGATGGTTTCGAGGAGCGCGGCATCCTGCGCCGTGTCGTGCCGCACTGGCTGCGCCTGCCCGACGTGCGCCCGCTCGTCCTCGGCTTCGAGGAGGCTGCGCCGCAGCACGGCGGCGCCGGCGCGCTCTACGTCCGCTTGCGCCGCCCTCGGCCCGGCGCGCCCGCCGCTTGACCGGGGCCGGGCCGGATGCCAAAGCCCGACGCTTCTTTTGCATCCCGAGACGAATTCATGCCCCAGAACCCGACCGACGTGCTCGTTCTCGGCAACGCCATCGTCGATATCATCGCCCGCACCGATGACGATTTTTTGCGCGCCCAAGACCTTCGCAAGGGCGGCATGCAGCTGATCGATGAAGCGCGCGCCGAGGATCTCTATGCCGTCATGGGTCCGGCGACCGTCGTCTCGGGCGGGTCGGGGGCCAATACGGCGGTCGGCGTTGCGGCGCTGGGGAGCCGCGCCGGCTTCATCGGCAAGGTCCGCGACGACGAACTCGGCCGCCTGTTCACGCATGATCTGCGGGCCATCGGCGTCGATTTCAACGTTGCGCCTGCGGCCAACGGCTCCGCCACGGCGCGCAGCTTCATTCTGGTCACGCCCGACGGCGAGCGCACCATGAACACCTATCTGGGCGCGTGCCAGGCGCTCGGCCCCGATGACGTCGATCCCGCGGCCGTCCAGGCCGCCAAGATCGTTTACCTCGAAGGCTACCTATGGGATCCGCCGGCCGCCAAGGAGGCGTTCCGCAAGGCCGTCGGCTTGGCGCACGAGGCGGGCAACGCCGTCGCGCTCACGCTCTCGGACGCCTTCTGCGTCGACCGCTACCGGGACGAGTTTCTGGGGCTCATGCGCGACGGCAGCCTCGATATCCTGTTCGCCAACATTCATGAGCTGAAGAGCCTCTACCAGACCGCGGATGAAGACACGGCTCTGGCGGCGCTGCGCGACGAGGCGGCGAACATTCTCGGCGTGGTGACGCGCTCGTCCGAGGGAGCGCTCGTCGTCGCGCGCGGGGAGATGCGGGCCGTTCCCGCCCATCCGGTGGACCGCGTCGTCGACACCACCGGCGCGGGCGATCTGTTTGCGTCCGGCTTCCTCGCCGGCCTGACCCGCGGCCTCGACCATGCCGATTGCGCCCGTCTCGGCGGCCTTGCCGCCGCAGAGGTCATCCAGCACATCGGCGCCCGCCCGCAGGCCGACTTGCGCGGCCTCGCCCGGCAGGAAGGCTTGCTGGCCTAGAGCCTTTTCAGGCGGAGCGGACCCGATTCGCCGTCGAAAAGGCGGCAAACACTGCTCAAGAGCCGATTCCCCGAAAGGGGATCGGCGCTAAGCCGCAGGCTTGACGGACATGCCCGGCTCGCGGACCTGACGGGTCGGGATCTCGATGTCGACCTCCAGCGTCGACATGGCGTCGCCCCGGTCCATCTTCACGCGCACCTTGTCCCGCTCCACCGGGATGTGCTTGGCGATGACGGCCAGGATCTCCTCCCGAAGCCTCGCCACGAGATCGCACGGCCCGGCCTCGGCGCGCTCGTGCGCGAGGAGGATTTGCAGGCGCTCCCGGGCGACGGGAGCGGACCCGCTCCCGCCGCGCTGGAAGAAGCGAAGCAGGCTCAAGCGGCCTTCGGCAAGCAGGTTCATGCCGCCCTCCGTGTGAACAGCTTGCTGAAGAAGCTTTTTCTGTCGCTCGGCACGTTCATCGCCAGCGTTTCGCCCTTGAGGCGGCGCACGGCGTCCAGATACGCCCGCGCCGGCGCGCTCAGCGCGTTGCTGATCGTGACCGGCTGGCCGAGGTTCGAGGCGCGCAAGACCTCCTGGCTTTCCGGGATGATGCCGAGAAGGGGGATCGAAAGGATCTCCAGCACGTCGTCGACCTTCAGCATCTCGCCGCGTTCGGCCCGGATTGGGTCGTAGCGGGTCAGGAGAAGGTGCTTTTCGACGCGCTCGCCTTTCTCGGCCCTCTCGGTCTTGGAGTCGAGCAGGCCGATGATGCGGTCGGAGTCGCGCACCGACGACACCTCCGGGTTGGTCACGACCACCGCCACGTCGGCGTGCCGCATGGCGAGCGCCGCGCCGCGCTCGATGCCGGCGGGGCTGTCGCAGATCACCCAGTCGAACTTTTCGCGCAGGTCCACCATCACCCGGGCGATCCCGTCCGCGCTGAGCGCGTCCTTGTCGCGGGTCTGGGAGGCGGCGAGCAGGCTCAGCGTGTCGATGCGCTTGTCGCGGATCAGCGCCTGCGGCAGCTTGGCGTCGCCCTGGATGACGTTGATGAGGTCGTAAACGACCCGGCGCTCGGCCCCCATCACCAGATCGAGGTTGCGCAGGCCGACGTCGAAGTCGACCACCACGACCTTGTCCCCGCTTTGCGCCAGCGCGGCGCCCAGGGCGGCGGTCGTCGTCGTTTTCCCGACGCCTCCCTTGCCGGATGTCACCACCAGTACCTTCGCCATCCTCGTTCCCCTTTTCAGTCCAGCGCGGCCGTCATGATCGCGTCGCCTTCGAGCCAAGCCTGCATGGGCCGCCCGAGAACGTCGGGCGGCATGTCGTCGGCTGTCTTGTAGAGGCCGTCGATGGCCAGAAGCTCGGCTTCCAGCTTGCGGCAGAAGATGCGGGCGCGCGTGTTGCCCATCGTGCCGGCGATCGCCCGGCCGCGCAGCGCGCCATAGATGTGGATCGACCCGCCGGCGACCACCTCGGCGCCCGATCCGACCGATCCGATGATGGTGAGGTCGCCTTCGGGGAAGATCACCGATTGCCCGGACCGCACCGAGGTTTCGACCATGAGGGCGGGGGCGGGCTTGCGCGGCGGGGCCTCGTCCGAGGGACCGCCGGGCGGGGATCCGCTTGGGACCTCGACGGCGCCGACCGAACGCCCCCCGCTCAGCGCCGGCGGCAGGCCCAACCCAAGCGCGGACGGGTCCGCGCCTTCGACGCCGAAAACGCGGATGCCGCGCTCATGCAGGTCCGCGATCAGGGCGGTGAGGCCGGCTTTGTCGAGCAGCGCCCCCGACAGGTCGACGATCACGGGCCGGTCTACGAAGAAGGCGGGCGAGCGCCGGACCAAGGCGTCCAGTTCGGCGAGCCAGTCGGCGATGGGCAACTCCGGCGCGAGCACGAAGCTCATGAAGGAGCGGCCGCGGACGCGGATCGGGGGGCGAGGGCGGGCTTCGGGGGTCACGAGTGCTGTCGCGGTCACGGGCGTTAAAAGTTTGTGATCTGTCCGATATGAGCCGCGGCATGGTTAGCAATTGGTTAACGGCGACGCTTTTAGCGGCTTGCCGCCCATGAAAACGGGCCTGTCCGGAGACAGGCCCGACGCAAGGCTCGATGGCGGGCGCCGGCGCCTTGCTCAGGCGAGCGCCGGCTCCGCGCATTCGCGCAAAATCTGCTTCAGCTCCGGAATGCAGGAGCCGCAGTTGGTCCCGGCGCGCAACGCCGCTCCGATCTCCTCGACCGACGCCAACCTGTCGTCCCGGATGGCGTTCTGGATCGCCTGAAGGCCCACGGCGAAGCAGGCGCAGACGGTGCGGCCCGCGGCCGGATCGGACGTTCCGCCCGGCCGGACGCCGGCCAGAACATTGGCGCGGCGGTACGGCGCGACGGCGTCGTCGAACGCGGCGAGCAGGCTTTCGCGGGACGGCAGCGCGGCCCCGGGCCGCCGAGGAACAGGCAGGCTTCGAGCCGCCCCTCCACCAGGCTGGCGTAGCGGAAATCGCCGCGGCCGGGGTCGGCGTAGACGATGAACTCGGCGTTGAGCGGCGCGCCGAGCAGGCGCGACACCCATGCGGCCGGCGGCGGCTCGCCGTCGGGCGTCAGGGGACGCCAGCCGGCGAACTCGAACGCGGAGCCGACCGCGACGGCGATGCGCGACCAGTAAAAACCCTTGTCGGCGATGGGGGCGACCGTGCGGCTGACGCAGGAGGCCGCGCCAAGCGGTCTTGAGCGGCGTTCAGGCTGATCGGCGTCGCCTTCAGCTCCGGCTGGCCCGACACCGGATCGACCGCCGCGCCGACCAGGCGGTCGACCGGACCCGCCGAGGCGAACTGGTCGGTCCAGTGCATCGCCGCGAACGCCTCGCCCCGGCGCTGGCCGGACGCGACGCGCACGCGCATGACGGCGCGCGCCGTGCTCGCTCTCGATTCGGCTCAAGTCCGCCATCGGCAAGGCCCAGCGCGGCGGCGTCGTCCGGGTGCACGTCGAGGAACGGCTCGCCGACGTGCATCATCAGCCGCGGCACCCCGCCGGTGCGCGTCATGGTGTGCCACTGGTCGCGGATGCGGCCGGTGTTGAGCACCAGGGGACGCCGCGCGTCGGGCACGGCGGCGGGCGGACGCCACGGGGTCGCGACGAACCGCGCCCTGCGGTCCGCGCTCGAGAACGCGCCGTCCGCGAAGAGGCGGCTTCGCCCCGCGTGCGTCCCCTTCGGCACGGGCCATTGCACCGGCGCGAGGCGCGTGGTACGCGCCGTCGCTCAGATCGGCGAGGCCGCCGATGTCGAACGCCCGGCGGCCGTCGTTCTCGAAGGCCGACAAGGCGGCGTGCTCGCGGAAAATCTGCGCGGGACTCTCGTAGGGAAACGCTTCGGCGAAGCCCATGCGGCGGGCGACTTGCGTCAGCATCCACCAGTCGGGGCGCGCTTCGCCGGGGCTGGCCGGAAGGCGCGCTGGCGCGAGATGCGCCGTTCGGAGTTCGTGACCGTGCCGTCCTTCTCGGCCCAGCCCGCGGCCGGGAGCCGGACTTTCGCGTGCTCGGTGGTGTCGGTCGGCCAGCAGTCCGCTGACACGACGAACGGGCAAGCTTCGAGCGCCGCCCGGACGCGCCCGACGCGCGGCATGCTCGCGGCCGGATTGGTGCCCATGACCCAGAGCGCCTTGATGCGCCCGTCAAGGACGGCGTCGAAGAGATCGACCGCCTTGAGGCCGGGCCGCGTCGCCAGGCGGGGCGCGTTCCAGAACCGGCGCACCCGGTCCACATCGGCCGGCTCGGCGAAGCTCATGTGCGCGGCTAACTGGTTGGCGAGGCCGCCGACCTCGCGTCCGCCCATGGCGTTCGGCTGGCCGGTCAGCGAGAACGGCCCCATGCCGGCCCTCCCGATCCGGCCCGTCGCCAGATGGCAGTTGACGAGCGCATTGACCTTGTCGGTTCCGGCGGAGGACTGGTTGACCCCCTGCGAATACAGCGTGACGGTCCGCTCGGTGGCGGCGAACCAGTCGTAAAACGACCGCACGTCCTCAGACGACAGGTCCGTCACGGCGGCGACTTCTGCGAGAGACGGCATCGAGAGCCGCGCCGCCCCGAGCGCCGTTTCGTAATCGGCGGTGTGGCGCGCCACCCAGCCGCGATCGACGACGCCTCGCTCCGCCAAGTGGACGAGAAGACCGTTGAAGAGGGCGACGTCCGTTCCGGGCTTCAAGCCAAGGTGCAGGTCGGCGAGATCGCAGGTCGCGGTCCGGCGCGGATCGATGACGACGACGCGGGTTCCGCGGGCCTCCCTGGCGGCCGCGAGGCGCTGGAACAGCACCGGATGGCACCACGCGGCGTTGCTGCCGACGAGAATGACGAGGTCGGCTTCGTCGAGGTCCTCGTAGCAGCCCGGCACCACGTCCTCGCCGAAGGCGCGCACGTGGCCCGCGACCGAGGAGGCCATGCACAGCCGCGAGTTGGTGTCGATGTTGGCCGCGCCCACGAAGCCCTTCATCAGCTTGTTGGCGACGTAATAATCCTCCGTGAGGAACTGCCCCGAGGCGTAGATCGCCACCGACTCGGGCCCATGCTCCGCGATGGCGTGGGCGAAGGTCTTGGCGATCAGATCCAGCGCCTGGTCCCAGGACGCCCGGCGGCCGTCGATCTCCGGGTGGAGAAGCCGGCCGCCGAGATCGAGGGTCTCGCCGAGCGCCGCGCCCTTCGAGCACAGGCGGCCGGCGTTCGCCGGGTGCGCCGCGTCGCCCGACACGGCGCCGGTCGGGTCGACGACGACGCCGCAGCCGACGCCGCAATAGGGACAGGTGGTGCGAACCGGATCGATGCGGGGCGCGACGGACATCAGGCGGCCTCCACGTAAGGTTCGGCGTGAGGGCCGGGCCCGGCCTCGGGGGAGGGAGCCTCGCGCACCTCCGCGTAGGCGCGGCCGAACATCAGCCGGTCGCGGATCGGCTCGACGTCCCGCCCTTCCCGCATGAGTTCGACATACCAGGGCCCGTCGGCGACATCGCCGTAGAGCACGGCCCCGACCAGCTTTCCGGCGCGCAGGACGAGCTTTTTGTAAGCGCCGCCGCGCGGGTCGTTCAGCGTGATCTCGTCGTCGGCTTCGTCGGCCGCGGCCAGCGCGCCCGCCGAGAACACGTCGACGCCGGTGATTTTCAGGCTGGTGAACAGGGCAGGGGGCGCGTAAGCCCCCGCCGGCTCGCCTGCGAGCCAGGCGGCGCAGGCTTCGGCCTGCCTCCACAGCGGCGCGACGAGCCCGAAGACCTGGCCGCGGTGCTCGGCGCATTCGCCGACCGCGGCGATATTCTCGTCGCTGGTCCGCATCGCGTCGTCGACCGCGATGCCGCGGTTCACCTCCAGGCCCGCCTGGCGCGCCAGATCGATGTTGGGCCGCACCCCGATGGCGAGGACGACGAGGTCGGCCGGGATTTCGCGCCCATCGGCGAGGCGCACGCCTTCGACGCGCTCCGCGCCGAAAATTTCTTCGGTCTGGCTGTTGGTGAAGAACGCGAGGCCGCGCCGGTCGAGGTCGCGCTGCAGCATCAGCCCGGCGGCCTCATCGAGCTGGCGTTCCATGAGGGTCCGCATCAAGTGAATGACGGACACCGCCATGCCGCGCCGCTGAAGGCCCCAAGCCGCCTCGAGCCCCAAAAGCCCGCCGCCGATGACGACCGCGCGCTTATGTTTTCGCGCGCCCTCCGTCATGGTCCCGAGGTCGGCGATGTCGCGGAAGGTGCAGACGCCGGGCAGGTTCAGCCCCGGCAGGGGCGGGGCCAGCGGCTTCGATCCCGTGGCCAGGATCAGCCGGTCGTAAGGCGCATGGCGTCCCGCGGCCGACGTCACCGTCCTGGCCGCGGGGTCGATTGTTGCGACCGGATCGCCCTTGACGAGCGTGACGCCGTTCTCCGCGTACCAGGCGAGCGGATGGCTCACGATCTCATCCAGCGTCTTCTCGCCCGCCAGCACGGACGAGAGCAGGATGCGGTTGTAGTTGGGGTGCGGCTCCGCGCCGAACACCGTGATGGCGTAGCGGCCGGGCGCGCGGCGAAGCAGCTCCTCGACCGTCCGCATCCCGATCATGCCGTTGCCGACGACGACGAGGCGCCGCTTGTTGTCCGCCATGGAGCCGCTCCCGTCCGGTCAGATGCGCGCCGCGCCGAGTTCGGCCGTGCTCCAGGTCGTGCGCCAGCGGCTCTTGACGCCGGTCAGGCCGACGAGCGCCAGGGCGGCCAGACCCGCGAAGACCAGGAAGCCGGCCTGATAGCTGCCGGTGAACTGCTTGGCGTACCCGAGGCTGGAAGCGAGGTAGAAGCCGCCGAAGCCGCCCGCCATGCCGACGAGGCCGGTCATCACGCCGA
This sequence comes from uncultured Alphaproteobacteria bacterium, assembly GCA_963728675.1. Lineage (GTDB taxonomy): Bacteria > Pseudomonadota > Alphaproteobacteria > Rhizobiales > Beijerinckiaceae > JAJKJG01. The sequence continues at coordinate 86,132 of CAVSLO010000010.1, forward strand.
TCTCCCGGCCGAAGCGCTGCGGCACGAGCTGGAACACCGCGCCGTTGCCCATGCCGAGCGCCAGCATGCCGACGACCAGGATGGCGAGCGCCGCCGGGGCCGGCCAGCCGCCGAGGCTGACGAGCGCCAGCGCCGAGGCCGCCACGGCGTACATGACGGTGAGCGAGCGCACGCCGCCGACGCGGTCGGCGAGCGCGCCGCCGACCGGACGCACGAGCGAGCCGGCGAACACGCAGGCGGCCGTGAAATAGCCGGCCACGACCGGCGTGAGGCCGTACTGGTCATTGAAGTAGATGGTCAGCGACGAGGCGAGGCCGACGAAGCCGCCGAAGGTGACGCCGTAGAGGACCATGAACCACCACGCGTCGCCGATCCTCAGCACGCCGAGGTAGTCGCGCAGCCGCTGCGGCGGCGGACACGCGGCGCTGTCCTTGGCGAGAACGAGGTAGACCGCGAGCGTGAGGACGAGCGGGATGACCGCCAGCCCGAACACGTTCGTCCAGCCGAACCAGGCGGCGAGCGCCGGGGCGAACAGGGCCGCGAACACCGTGCCGGAATTGCCGGCCCCGGCGATGCCGAGCGCCGTGCCCTGGTGCTCGGGCGGATACCAGCGCGAGGCGAGCGGCAGCGCGACCGCGAAGGACGCTCCGGCGACGCCGAGCACGCAGCCGACCAGCAGCACCTGGGAAAAGCTTTGCACGCCGAACAGCCAGGCGAACAAAAGCCCCGCGATGACGAGAACCTGCATGAGCGCGCCGGTCAGCTTCGGCCTGAGGTGGTCGACCAGGACGCCCGCGGGCAAGCGCAGCAGCGCGCCGGCGAGCACGGGCGTCGCCACCATCAGGCCCTTCTCGGCCGGCGACAGGCTTAAGTCCTTGGCGATCTGCACGCCCAGCGGGCCGAGCATCACCCAGACCATGAAGCTCATGTCGAAATAGAGGAAGGCCGCAAACAACGTGGGCAGGTGCCCTGCCTTCATGAAACCTTTGCGCATGTCGGACCCCCGTTCAGATGACGTTGGGCCTCCATGAGCAAGCGACGTGCCAAGCATGCTGCTGTGCAGCAAACAGAGGCGTTCCCCTCGGCGGCAGGCGCTCGCCCCGCCGTGCGCGGCTCTTTCCTCGACGGTTCGGGCGCGCAGTTGTTGGGCAGGGTGATGTCTCGATCGGCAGCACGCGCACCGCGTAGACGACTGCAAGACCAGGAGCGGCGGACCCGCTCCAGCCCGACAGGCTGCCCGCAGGACGCCGGAGGTCGCGACGATCGAGGGAGAGTTCCCGCCCTATGAAAAAAGCCCGGCCGATTTGGCCGGGCTGCTTCGAAAGCGCGCTCTGGAACGGGCTATGTGCGGTCCTTGTCCCGCAGGCTGTCCTTGATGCCGCCCACGGTGTTCTGCACCTTGCCCTTGGCCTTATCCATCTTGCCTTCGGCTTCCATCTTGGAGTCGCCGAGAACCTTGCCGGCCGTTTCCTTGACGCTGCCCTTGATGTTCTTCATCGACCCTTCCACGCGATCTTCGTCGGCCATTGTCGTCTCCTCAGGTTGAACGGGATGCAGAGGGAACGCTCGTTCGAGTCCGATGTTCCCCATGGCGGACCGCGGCCCCATGCGCTCATCGCATGCCGTCCGAGCGATGGAACAACAAAAGCCCTGAGCCGGTTGGATTGACGGTGCTGCCGCAGTGGGCTGTCCGCATCAGAGAACGCGCCATGACCGATCCGCGCGTCGCCGAGCGCGCCAGAGCCGCCGGGGCTCATGAAGCCGCGCAGACCGTCAAGGGCTTTTGCGAGGCGATGCCCGCGCCCGAAGGCGCCGAGGATTTCGGCGCTTTCTTCGACCGCTTCGCCGACGCCAAGGTGGTGCTGCTCGGCGAAGCGACCCACGGCACCTCCGAATTCTATCGCGCCCGCGCGGCGATCACGCGCCGCCTGATCGAGCGGCACGGCTTCACGATCGTCGCGGTCGAGGCCGACTGGCCCGACGCGGCGCGCATCGACGCCTACGTGCGCCATCATGCGCCGCGATCGGTCGAGGAGGACGCGTTCGTCCGCTTCCCGACCTGGATGTGGAAGAACGCCGAGGTGCGCGACTTCGCGGATTGGATGCGCGTCCGCAACGAGGCGCTGCCGCCCGACCGGCGGGCCGAGTTCCGCGGGCTCGACGTCTACAGTCTCAACGGCTCGATCAAGGCCGTCCTGGGCTACCTCGACCAGGTCGATCCCGAGGCCGCGAAAGCGGCGCGCAGCCGCTACGGCTGCCTCTCGCCGTGGCAGTCCGACCCCGCGCGCTACGGCCGCGCCGTGCTGCACGGCCAGAAGAAGCCCTGCGACCGAGGCGCTGCTCGACCAGCTGCCGGACCTGCTCGACAAGCGCCTCGCCTACGCCGAGGCTGACGGCGAAGCCTAGTTCGACGCCGTGCAGAATGCCCGCATCGTGCGCGCCGCCGAGCACTACTACCGCATCATGTACGAGGGCTCGACCGAGTCGTGGAACCTGCGCGACCGGCATATGTTCGACACCTTGCAGGCCGTCCTCGCCCGCCGCGGCGATGGCGCCAAGGCGGTGGTGTGGGCGCACAACTCCCATATCGGCAACGCCGCCGCGACCGCGATGGGCTGGCAGGGCGAGTTCAACATCGGCGAACTCTGCCGCACCGCCTACCGGGACCAGGCCGTGCTGATCGGCTTCGGCACGGACCGCGGCACGGTCGCCGCCGCGAGCGATTGGGACGCCCCGATGGAGATCAAGACGGTGCGCCCGGCGCGCTCCGACAGCCACGAGCGCGTTTTCCGCGACACTGGAATCACGCGCTCGCTCACCGATTGGCGCCCCTGCGAGCCGCCGCGCTTTGCGGGAGGTTCTGGCCCACCCGCGCCTGGAGCGCGCCATCGGCGTCGTCTACCGGCCCGAAACGGAGCTTTACAGCCATTACTTCGAGGCCGTGCTGTCCGAGCAGTTCGACGCGTTCGTCTGGTTCGAGGAGACGAAGGCTGTAACGCCGCTCGAAGCGGGACGCCACCGCCCGGAGGACGCGCCCGAGACCTACCCGTTCGGGCTTTGAGCAGCTACACTCCGCGAGGCGCCGCGCCGGCGCTGCGTGAGGCGGATCCGTGCGCATCGGCGTTCCGAAAGAAATCAAGGTGCTCGAGCACCGCGTCGGCCTCATGCCGGCGACCGTGCGCGAACTCGTCGCCCACGGTCACGCGGTGCTGGTCGAGCGCGGCGCCGGGCAGCGGCATCGGCATGGGCGACGACGCACTACCGAGCGCGCCGGCGCGACGATCCTCGCCGAGCGCGGCCGAGGTGTTCGCCGGGGCCGACATGATCGTCAAGGTCAAGGAGCCGCAGGCGGACGAGCGCGCGTATGCTGCGCCCGGGCCAGATGCTGTTCACCTACCTGCATCTCGCGCCCGATCCCGAGCAGGCGCGCGACCTCGTCGCGAGCGGGGCCATCTGCATCGCCTACGAGACGGTCACCGCGCCGGCGGCGGGCTGCCGCTGCTCGCGCCGATGTCCGAGGTCGCCGGGCGCATGGCGGTCCAGGCCGGCGCGTACTTCCTCGAGAAGGCGCACGGCGGCAAGGGCATGCTGCTCGGCGGCGTGCCGGGCGTCGACCCGGCGAACGTCGTGGTGCTCGGCGGCGGCGTCGTCGGCATCGCACGCGATCCACATCGCGCTCGGCATGGGCGCGCGAGGTCTGCGGTGCTCGACCGCAACGTCGACGTGCTGCGCCGCGCTGTGGACGCAGTTCGGCCGTCCGCTCAACACGGTGTTCTCGACGCGCGACGCGATCGAGCGCCACGTCGTCGCCGCCGATCTCGTGATCGGCGGCGTGCTGATTCCGGGCGCGTCGGCGCCGAAGCTCGTCTCGGCGCGATGCTCGTCCGCCGCATGAAGCCGGGCTCGGTGATCGTCGACGTCGCGATCGACCAGGGCGGCTGCTTCGAGACGTCGCGGCCCGACGACGCACGCCGATCCGATCTACGTCGGTCGACGGCGTCGTGCACTACTGCGTCGCCAACATGCCGGGCGGCGTGCCGCGCACCTCGACGTTCGCGCTCAACAACGCCACGCTGCCGTTCGTGCTGGCGCTCGCCGACAAGGGCTCGATGGAAGCCTTGCGCGCCGACCCGCACCTGCGCGACGGCCTCAACGTCCATGCCGGCAAGGTCACGCAGCCAGCCGTCGCGGAGGCGCTGGGTTATCCTTTCGTCGCTCCGCTCGCCGCACTGGAGCGCGCCGCCTCCAAACCCATGCCGCAATGAAAGGGCGTTCCGGCTTGCGTGGAGCCCAGGGCTGCAGGCCGGACGCCGGCCCTTGTCGCCTTGCTTCAGGTCGTGTAGCCGAAGGGTGATGAGCCGGCGAGAGAGGCGTTCTTGACATGAAGAAACTTCGTTCGGACGCGCGTGACGCGTTGGCCGGGCTGCTGAAGGACGGCATGACCATCATGGCCGGCGGCTTCGGCCTGTGCGGCATTCCCGAGACCCTGATCGCGGCGATCCGCGATTCCGGCGTCAAGGACCTGACCGTCATCTCCAACAACTGCGGCGTCGACGGCTTCGGCCTGGGCATCCTGCTCGACACCGGCCAGATCAAGAAGATGATCTCCTCCTACGTGGGCGAGAACAAGATCTTCGCCCAGCAGTACCTCGCCGGCGAGCTGGAGCTCGAGTTCAACCCGCAGGGCACGCTGGCCGAGCGCATCCGCGCCGGCGGCGCCGGCATCCCGGCCTTCTTCACCAGGACCGGCGTCGGCACGCTGATCGCCGAGGGCAAGGAGGTGCGCGAGTTCGACGGCGAGCATTACGTGATGGAGCGCGGCCTCACCGCCGACCTGTCGATCGTCAAGGCCTGGAAGGGCGACACCGAGGGCAACCTCGTCTACCGCAAGACGGCGCGCAACTTCAATCCCGATGATGGCGACCGCCGGCAAGGTGACCATCGCCGAGGTCGAGGAGCTGGTCGAGCCCGGCGAGCTCGACCCCGACAACATCCACACGCCCGGCATCTACGTGGAGCGCATCATCCACGTGCCGAACGCCGACGAAGCGCATCGAGCAGCGCACCGATCCGCAAGCGCGCGCCCGAGCCGACGCGCCGGCCGGCGCAGGGGAGGAAGTCTGATGGCCTGGACCCGCGACCAGATGGCGGCGCGCGCCGCGCAAGGAGCTGCAGGACGGCTTCTACGTCAACCTCGGCATCGGCATCCCGACGCTGGTGGCCAACTACATTCCCGCAGGGCATGAGCGTGCAGCTGCAGTCCGAGAACGGCATGCTCGGCATGGGCCCGTTCCCGTATCGAGGGCGAGGAGGACCCCGACCTGATCAACGCCGGCAAGCAGACGATCACCGAGCTGCCGACCACGAGCTATTTCTCGCTCGGCCGACTCCTTCGCGCATGATCCGCGGCGGCCACATCGACCTGTCCATCCTCGGCGCCATGCAGGTGGCCGAGAACGGCGACCTCGCCAACTGGATGATCCCCGGCAAGATGGTCAAGGGCATGGGCGGCGCCATGGACCTGGTCGGCCGGCGTCAAGCGCGTGGTGGTGGTGATGGAGCACACGGCCAAGCAAGGACGGGTCGGAGGAGCCGAAGCTGCTTGAAGCGCTGCACGCTGCCGCTGACCGGCGCGGGCGTGGTGGACCTGGTGATCACCGACCTGGCGTGTTCGCCATCGACAAGAAGGGCGGGCGGCATGACGCTGATCGAGCTGGCGCCCGGCGTGACGCGTCGACGAGATCAGGGCCAAGACCGAGGCGGCGTTCACCGCCGACCTCAAGACCCGGACCGCCGCCTGACACGCCCGGGACACCTGTTCGCCCGAACGAACGGCCTCCGCCCATGAGGGCCGCCCGAGCCCAAGCGGCGGGCTCACGCGAACGCGGGCTTCGCCGCGGGATGATGGGACGATGAGCTTCTCCGCCCTCAACTCCGAACTTCTCGGGCCGCTGTTCGCCACGGGCGCGATGCGCGCCGTGTTCTCCGACCAGGCGCGGCTTGC
>CAVSLO010000011.1:0-103607 GCA_963728675.1 uncultured Alphaproteobacteria bacterium
GAACGCCTTCGCGAAGCTGAAGGAGTTGCTCAGAAAAGCCGCTGCCCGCACCAAGGAAGCGCTCTGGGACGCCATGGGTCGACACCTTGATGATTTCACGCCGGAGGAATGCCGGAACTATCTTGCTCACTGCGGATATGAACTATGAGTTCGTGCAAGTCAGGAATGCTATAGCTGATAGCGTGCGCTCTGATAGCGCGCTCTGATAGCGCGACGGGTCGGCGACTTGCCTGTCCAGCTCTTCCAGTTCGGCCAACCGCGCTACATCACGCGGACCGGGGCGGCTGACGCTTTCGCTTCGGGCACCCCCAATTCCTAAAGCAGCGATGGCAAGCTCAAGGTGGTCGGCTTCATATACCTTCTCCACAATCCAAGCGCGGTCAATAATGTGCACAGGGGTGCCCGCGCCGCTGGAGAGCGCGTCCTCTTGCGTTGAGCGCTCCTTGTCGCTGACGAACTGATTGGTGAAGAAGTAGATGCGTTTATAGTTGCGGCCGGTAGACAGGATGTTGTCCACATCAGCTTTGACCTTCGACTTCCAATCTCTTTTGGCGCTGAATGCGAAGGCCCACTGCTCTCTGCCAGCTGATGGCGAGCCGATCCACCACCGTTCCGCAATCTCCTCGGCAACGGGATAGGTCTCAGTATCTACCTTACTGTCGCCACCGCCGGTAGGGCCGGTCTGGACACGTAGATTGGGGCAAACCTCCTTTTCTGCGAGCTTTCGGCAGAAATGCTCGAACTCATATTCCTGCTTGCGGCTGGTAAGCGTGTCTAGGTGATACTCGAATACCGGCTTTGGGAGCCGGGGCGCGTGGTCAACCTGTGTGTCTGAGAAAAGGTCCGGATGGCGGGCCCTCATCAGCTCGCTAGGCTTGCGGTCTCCACGTCGGGAAGCTTGGTAGTTCGTATTGTCCATTGCGCCAATATGGGATGCGGATTGGGCACAGCTAGACCGGCCTTTCACGAGGGGATTGGGCAAGCGCCGTGTCTCCTCCCCTGCAGGGGGAGGGGGATCATGCTGAGCATAGTGGAAAGGGCTCGAAGGGCGCTGCCCTCGCCAGCGTGCTTCGGGCGGGTTCCCTGCTCTCATACGAAGTCTCCCCCTCCTCCCCGCCCCAGGGGGGGCGGAGACATGCGCTACGGGGGATGAAACGCTGAGCGGGTCCGGCGTTACGGGTCGACCTTCTCCAGCATCAACGCGTGATGCCGGTTGCGCTGGGCGCGGCGGGTTTGCCAGGCCCGGCGGCGGGCCTCGGCGCGGGCCTCGCGTTTGCGGATCGCCAGGGCGGCCTCCTCGATCGGCGTGAGCGGGGGCGGCGGTTGGCGCTTCTGGGGCCGGGGCGTGTGGTACGCGGCGCGGGCTTCGCGCAGGATGCGGTGCGCCTCGGCGAGCCGCTCGACATCGACGCGCGGCGCGCCCTCGATCTCCCGGATGAGGCGTTCGGCCTGCGCGCGCAGGCGCCCGGCCAGCACGCGGCCCTGGATCACCGGAACCCAGCGCTATTCCGGGCGCGGGCACAGCTTCGGGGCGCCGGGCGGGCGCGTCCAGCCGTGCCGTTGCACCCAGCGCGAAAGCGTGCCGCTGTTGAGGTTGACCCGCCGGGCGATGGTCTTCAACGGCAGCGTCGTGGTCTCCACCAGCGCCTTGGCCTGCGCGACCACCGAGGGCGGATGCGGATGGCGCGGATGCGAGCGGGGCTCTCCGCCATCGGGGGCCGGGATGCGGATGCGGACGACGGGAGGCAGGTTGTAGGGATACATGTAGGATTGTTTGCTGAAAAACGGAAAGTTGTCAAGCCGGCGCTGCGGCCGCGGGTTGGGATCGGGGCAGGGCTTTTCGGCGATCGGGCCGCTCCCGCGCGCCCGCGTACCATCCTATATAACCGTCACGACGGATCGCCCGCGCCCATGCCAAAGCTTCCCCGCACCCTCCGCCTCGACGCGTCGGACACCTTCGTGTTCGAGCGCGCGGCGGAGCCCGGCGAATGGGCGGTGACGGGGTCGTTCCTGTTCTGGGATGCGGACGTGACAGCACTCGCCGGCAAGGCGCGCGCCGCGTTCCGGGCCGGGTTTCGTCGGGGTCGAGTCGCTCGGCTTCTCGACCCTCGTCGCGGTCGCGGAGGCGAGCGAGGCGGAGCGCGAGGCGGCGGTCGAGGCGCTGGCCGGCGCATCCTCGTGAAAGACTTCGGGGCGCCCGACCGCGGCGGCGGCCCGCGCGGCGGCCGCAGGAGGAGGTCGGCTTCGCGGCTTCGCTGTGCGGCCACCCGGTCAACACGGTCATCGCCATGCACCGCACCCTCGAGGGGGGCGAGATCCGCGAGCAGTTCCGCACGCCTGCGCCCGCGCGACGCCACGCCCGGCGCCGATCGCCTGCACGCCCACGCCCGCGCCTTCGAGTTCGTGGAGATCGAGGAGGAGCCGGGGGACGCGGTCGATCTCGTCGGGCTGATGGCCGCGGCGAAGCGCTGAGGCGCGGGAGTTCTGGGTCTCGTCCGGCCATCACCTGACGCAGCGCACGGAGGGCGGCGGGCTCGCCGTCACGGACGAGCTTTTGTTCGCCTATCTCGCCCGGCCCGAGCTGATTCCGCCCGACGAGGCCTGCGCGCGCCGAGCGTCGCCTGCACGCCAGCCTGTGGCAAAACCCGCGGCGCGCCGTGGCGGCGGCGGACGTCGCGGCGCTGGCGTCGACGCGGACGCGCGCGAGAACTGGACGGTGATGCTTCGGTTTCGCGACCGGCTGCTCGCCGCGCCCGCGTCGAGGCGGCCTATCTCGATCTCGTGCGGCGCGGGGCCGGCCCGACGCCGCCGCTGTTTCTGAACCAGCTCGTCCACCTCATCCTGCGCAACGCCCTCGAAGGCTGCGAGGACCCCTACGTGCTGCGCGCCGGCGAGCTGTTCTTTCGCCCGCAGCGGGTCTCGTTCCACGACGGCGCGGCGTGCTCTGGCCGACGACGAGGTGATCGAGGCGCACGAGGCCGGCGCGCGGCCAGTCCCCGCTCGTCGCCATGCTCGGGCGAGGAGCCGGCGGCGGAACTCGACGTGCTCGACGACGCCAACGCCTGGACCTACTGGAGCCGCTCCGACGCCTTCACGATGGCGCTCAACCTCGGCGCGACCGCGCGGCCGCGAGGGATTGGCCCGCGGCGATCGAGACCTGGGTCAAGCACCTGCTCCACCTCGAGCGTCGGCGGTCGAGCCGGTCGCGCGGATCGAGGACCGGGACTGGCGCTGGTTCGTCGGCCTCGACGCCGAGGCGACCCGCGATCGGCAACGCGCTCTGGACGGCGAGGACGCCGTGGCCGAGGACGCGATGGCGCGCATGCTGGCGCTGTTCCGCCTCACCTTCGCGGACCGCAGCGCGTCGACCCGCGCGCCGCGGGCCACCCGGTCTACCTCCTGCTCGCCATGACGCCGGACGCATCGTGCGCGTGAAACCGCAGAACCTGGTCATGGGCCTGCCCGTGACGAGCGCGCCGGGGCTTGAGGGCGATGACGGAGCGATTTCTTCGAGATCGGCGTCGTGGTGGCCAAGCGCACGCTGAAGAGCCCGTGGGCGGCCCATGCCTGGCTGCCGTATGCGGCCCTGCCGGCCGCGCCCGCCATCGCGCCCTGGACGCGGCTCGGGCAGGACGGCGAGGACGAGCACGTTTTACGCGGGACCGGCCGAAGTCGCGCTCAATGGAGGTTCGACGGGCCATTACCGCGACAATCTCGCCTCCGGCCGCCCATCGCTGTGGGTCGCGCTGCGTCCGATCGGCGGCGACGAGGTCGAGGTCGCGGCCGTGACCGCCGATCCCTATGAGGGCGAGGCCCTGGCGGAGGGCGTCGGCGAAATCGATCGAGGCGGTCCCGATGCCGGCCGAGATCCAGGCCAAGGTCACGGCGTTCGTCGAGGCGTTCCATGTCGAACGCGTCTTCACGAAGCGCAAGCGCGACCGGGCCAATCCCGAAGCGCTCGCCCGCCACGAGCCTGGCGGCAGGACCGGCACGGGAGAGGGCGGGACATGAGCGGCGAGGACTTCTTCTCGCGCTGGTCGCGCCGCAAGCGCGAGGTCCGGCAGCGCGGAGACGGCCGCGCCGCGCCCGCCCGAGCTGGCGGAAGAAGCGTCGGACGCCGTCGAGCCTCTTGGAAGAGCCGAGACGGCCGAGGGCGCGCTGCCGGATCCGGAGCTTACGCCCGAGGAGGTCGCCGCTCTTCCGCCGCTCGACGCGCTGACGCCCGAAACGGACCTTTCCGCGTTCTTTCGCAAGGGGGTTCCGGCGGCGTTGCGCAACGCCGCGCTGCGCCGGATGTGGTCCCTCGACCCCGCGATCCGCGATTACGTCGGCGATGCGCGCGACTACGCCTGGGACTGGAACACGCCGGGAGGCGTGCCGGGCTTCGAGCCGCTGGCGCCGACCGATGAGGTCTACGCCACGCTGGATCGGATGTTCAGCACGCAGGATGCCTCCGAGACGGGCCAGAAACGCCAGGACGATCACGACCTTGCGCGCGGACCGAAGGTCGCCCGGCACGGCGACGAGCCTGTTCCCGAGGAGGAATCGCCTGGCCCGAAAGCCGGTTCGGCCGGTTTCGATGTGCCGCAACAGAGCCCGCCGGAATCGTCCGGAGGCCATGATGAGGGCGGGACAGCCGAACCCGAGATCTCGGCCGCCGTCCAGCACCCCGACCTTGCTGCTCCCCAAGAGGCATCCGCGGGCGTGCGCCCGCGCCGGCATGGCGGGGCTGCGCCACATTGAAACCGTTCAAAAGTAGTCTTGCCCTAAGCCCATCCCTGCCTATTATGGGGGCCGACGGCACCATAAGGCGCTCAAAAAACAGTCACAGTCGCGTTGCTCGGGATGGAAACGAGAGAGGGCGGATTGGAAGCCGCGATCCGGGCCGCCGGAGGCGCCGGCGTCCTGGGGCGTGCGCTTGGCGTTTCGCAGCCGGCCGAAGCCGCCCGTGCGGTCGACGAGATCGATCTCCTTCGCGCCCATGAATACGCCCTGCTCGCGGCCCTGCTGGCGCGGGCGCCGGACCGCGATCTGCTGACGCGGGTGGCGGCGCTGAAGGGCGACGCCACCCTCCTCGGGCATGGCTCATGTGGCGCTCGCCGAAGCGGCGGCGTCGGTCGACCCCGACGCGATCTCGCGCGAGTATTTCGACCTGTTCGTCGGCGTCAGCCGCGGCGAGCTTCTGCCCTACGTCTCCTACTACCTGACCGGCTTCCTCTACGAGCGCCCGCTGGCCCGCGTCCGCGAGGATTTTCAGCGGCTCGGCATCGAGCGCCGCCGAAGGGCACAGCGAACCCGAGGACCACATCGCGACGCTGTGCGAGGTCATGGCGGGACTTGGCCGCCGGCCAGTTCGAGGCTGAGCCGGGGGCCGAGCGGCGGTTCTTCGAGCGGCACCTCAAGCCATGGGCGGCGCGCTTCTTCGCCGACTTGGAGACGGCCAAGCTCGCGCGGTTCTACCGTGCGGTCGGCGGCGTCGGGCGCTTGTTCATGGAGATCGAGGCGGAAGCCTTCGCCATGGACGGGCAACCCGCGGGCCGGGCGCCGCGTTGAATGAAGGAACGGCCGACGTTTCGGCGCCGGGAGAGGGATGCGCAGCGGACGCATCCGGCCAAATGGGTGAAGGCGGTTCCGCGCCGCCGAAGAGAACGCGAATGGACCAGCCTGGAACGGTTCGATCCCGACGGAGGAACGCATGAAACGCGAGACGAACGACACGGCGCTGCACCGCCGTCATTTCCTGCGCGCGCTGGGCGGCGCGTCGACGGTCGCCGTCGCGGCCGCTTCTCCGATCGCCGCCACCGAGGCGCAGGCCTACGATCCGGGCGCGGAGGAGCGCAAGGGCCGCTACCGCGAGACCGATCACGTCAAGGCGTACTACCGCACCAACGGCTACGAGACCCTGAAGAAGTGAGGCCGCCATGCTGATCAAGCGAAAGAGCGGCGAAGCGAGCCGCACCAAACTGCAAGGCGTCGCGGCCGGGCTGGCCGCGGACGTGATCGACCGTCGCGACGTTCCTGCGCCGGTCGGGCTTGGCGGTCGGCGGCCTCGCGGCGGTCGGGCACGATCCAGCTCGGCTCCGTGCGCAAGGCGCAGGCGGCGGGCCCGTCAGGCCAGCACCCGAGCCAGAACGTGACCATCCGGAAGAACGTCTGCACGCACTGCTCGGTCGGCTGCGCGGTCGACGCCGAGGTCGAGAACGGCGTCTGGGTCGGCCAGGAGCCGCGTGTTCGATGCCCGATCAACCTCGGCGCGCACTGCGCCAAGGGCGCGGCGATCCGCGAGCACGACGCACGGCGACCGGCGCCTGCAGTACCCGATGAAGCTCGTCAACGGCAAGTGGCAGCGCATCCGCTGGGACCAGGCGATCAACGAGATCGGCGACAAGCTGCTCGCGATCCGCAAGAAGAACGGCGCCGACTGCGGTGTATCTGGCGTCGGCTCGTCCAAGCACACCAACGAGCAGGCCGTACCTGCTGCGCAAGTTCGGCGCCTTCTGGGGCACCAACAACGTCGACCACCAGGCGCGCATCTGCCACTCGACCACGGTCGCCGGCGTCGCCAACACCTGGGGCTACGGCGCGATGACCAACTCGTACAACGACATGCACAACACCAAGACGCATGATCTTCATCGGCGGCAACGCGGCCGAGGCGCACCCGGTGTCGATGCTGCACATGCTGCACGCGCAAGGAGAAACCGGCGCCAAGATGATCGTCGTCGATCCGCGCTTCACGCGCACCGCCGCGAAGGCCGACGAGTACGTGCGCATCCGCTCCGGCACCGACATCGCGTTCCTGTTCGGCATGCTGTAGCACATCTTCAAGAACGGCTGGGAGGACAAGGAGTACATCCGCGAGCGCGTCTACGGCATGGACGAGGTCCGCAAGGAGGTCGCGAAGTGGACGCCGGACAAGGTCGAGGACGTCACCGGCGTGCCGGGCGAGCAGCTGCAAGCGCGTCGCCGAGATGATGGCGAAGAACAAGCCGTCGACGCTGATCTGGTGCATGGGCCAGACGCAGCACACGATCGGCAACGCCAACGTGCGCGCCTCCTGCATCGTGCAGCTGGCGCTCGGCAACATCGGCGTCGCCGGCGGCGGCGCCAACATCTTCCGCGGCCACGACAACGTGCAGGGCGCGACCGACATCGGCCCGAATCCCGACGCCTGCCGGTCTACTACGGCCTGACCGAAGGCGCCTGGAAGCACTGGGCGCGCGTCTGGGACGTCGACTACGACTGGCTCAAGGAGCGCTTCGACGAGGTGCCGGCGAAAGGCGGCCGCAAGGCCCGCTCGCCAAGGAGAAGATGGAGACGCCCGGCATCACGTCGACGCGCTGGTTCGACGCCGTGACCTGCCCGAGGAGCAGGTCGACCAGGGCACCAACCTCAGGCGATGATCGTGTTCGGGCCATGGCGGCAACACCGTCACGCGGATGCCCGAAGCCGCCAAGGCGATGAGCAAGCTCGACCTGCTGGTGGTCGCCGACCCGCACCCGACGACCTTCGCGGCGCTCGGCGACCGCAAGGACAACACCTACCTCCTGCCGATCTGCACCTCGCTCGAGACCGACGGCTCGCGCACGGCCTCGAACCGCTCGCTGCAATGGCGCGAGAAGATCATCGAGCCGCTGTTCGAGTCGAAGGACGACCACGAGATCATGTACCTGCTGGCCGAAGAAGCTCGGCTTCGCCGATCGGATGTTCAAGAACATCAAGGTCGAGAACGACCGAGCCCGTTGCCCGAGGACATCCTGCGCGAGATCAACGCGGCGGCTGGACGATCGGCTACACCGGGCAATCGCCGGAGCGGCTCAAGGCGCACATGAAGAACCAGGCCACGTTCGACCTGAAGACGCTGCGCGCGCCCAAGGACGACCGGAGGTCGACGGCGACTACTACGGCCTGCCCTGGCCGTGCTGGGGCACGCCCGAGATCAAGCATCCCGGCTCGCCGATCCTCTACAACACCAACCAGCACGTGATGGACGGCGGCGGCACCTTCCGCGCCCGCTTCGGCGTCGAGCGCAACGGCGTGAACCTGCTGGCCGAGGGCTCGTACCCGAAGGGCTCGGAGCTCACCGACGGCTACCCCGAGTTCGACCATGGGCGTGCTTGAAGAAGCTCGGCTGGGACAAGGACCTGACGCCGGAGGAGAAGGCGACGATCACCCGCATCGGCGGCAAGAACTCGAGGGTGAGTGGACCGACCTGTCGGGCGGCATCCAGCGCGTGTGCCTCGACCACGGCTGCATCCCTGCGGCAACGCCAAGGCGCGCGCGGTCGTCTGGAACTTCCCCGACCCGATCCCGGTGCACCGCGAGCCGCTCTATTCGCCGCGGCCGGACCTCGTCGCCAAGTACCCGACGCAGCACGACGAGCGGCAGTTCCGCCTGCCGAATCGGCTTCTCGGTGCAGAGGGCGACGGTGGACAAGAACATCGCCAAGGAGTTCCCGCTCATCCTGACCTCCGGCCGCCTGGTCGAGTACGAGGGCGGCGGCGAGGAGACGCGCTCCAACCCCTGGCTCGCCGAGCTGCAGCAGGACATGTTCGTCGAGATCAACCCGGCGGATGCGGCCGAGCGCGGCATCCGGGACGGCGAGTGGGTCTGGGTCTTCGGACCGGAGAACGGCGCCAAGTTCAAGGTCAAGGCGCAGGTCACCGAGCGGGTCGGCCAAGGGCGTCGCCTTCATGCCGTTCCACTTCTCGGGCTGGTGCAGGGCGAGGACATGCGCGGCAACTACCCGGAGGGCGCCGATCCGATCGTGCGCGGCGAGAGCGTCAACACGGCGACGACCTACGGCTACGACCGGTGACGATGATGCAGGAAACCAAGACCACGCTCTGCCAGATCCGTGCGGCGTGAGCGGGAGGGGATAACACATGGCCCGAATGAAATTCCTCTGCGACGCCGAGCGCTGCATCGAGTGCAACGGCTGCGTCACCGCCTGCAAGAACGAGCACGACGTGCCGTGGGGCGTCAACCGCCGCCGCGTCGTCACGCTCAACGACGGCGTGCCGGGCGAGCGCTCGATCTCGGTGGCCTGCATGCACTGCTCGGACGCGCCCTGCATGGCGGTGTGCCCGGTCGACTGCTTCTACACCACCGAGGACGGCGTGGTGCTGCACGACAAGGACCTGTGCATCGGCTGCGGCTACTGCTTCTACGCCTGCCCGTTCGGCGCGCCGCAGTTCCCGCAGGCCGGCAACTTCGGCTTGCGCGGCAAGATGGACAAGTGCACCTTCTGCGCCGGCGGGCCGGAAGCCGACCTGACGCTCGCCGAGTTCGAGAAGTACGGCCGCAACCGCCTGGCCGAAGGCAAGCTGCCGCCCTGCGCCGAGATGTGCTCGACCAAGGCGCTGCTCGCCGGCGACGGCGAGGTCATCGCCGACATCTACAAGACGCGCGTGGTCCAGCGCGGCTACGGCTCGGGCGCCTGGGGCTGGAAGACGGCCTACCGCGAAACCGTCGCCATCTGATCGCGCGCAGGGGGTCGCCCCGGCGGCCCTCCGAACCGCCAACCATAAGGGAGGAAACCCCGCGATGAATCCTGTCCGCCACGCGTTCCGCGCCCTTCTGGCCGCGCTCGCCCTCACGGTCGCCGTCGGCGTGAGCGCGCCCGCGCTCGCCCAGCACGGCCAAGACCGGGACCCGGCCCAAAAGGTCACGCCGAACAGCACCAATCCGACGGCGAACGCCGTCAAGGAAGAGCAGCTGCTTCAGCAATTGCAGAAGCTGGAGGGCCGCGTCTCGATCCCGGATGGAAAAGCCGCCAACCTGATCCAGCCGCAGGGACGCGATTACCGCGGATTTCGCGAAGGCGTCCTGCCCTGGCTCGGCGCCATCGCGATCATCGGCATCCTCCTCGGGCTTGCCGTTTTCTACTTCACCCGCGGGCGCATCACGCTCGAGGACAGTCCGGAGTCGGGCCAAAAGATTCTCCGTTTCAACGGCTTGGAGCGCTTCACGCACTGGATGACGGCGGTCTGCTTCATCGTGCTCGCGATCAGCGGGCTGAATTACATCTTCGGCAAGCGCCTGCTGATGCCGCTCATGGGTCCTGACGCCTTCGCGGCCTGGTCGCATTACGCCAAGCTCGCCCATAACTTTCTGGCTTGGCCGTTCATGCTCGGCGTCCTGCTGATCTTCGTGCTTTGGATCAAAGACAACATCCCCGATCGAACCGACATCCGCTGGCTCAAGGAAGGCGGCGGCATCTTCGGCCATCGCCATCCGCCGGCGCGCCGCTTCAACGCCGGCCAGAAGATCGTGTTCTGGACCGTCGTCCTCGGCGGCATCGCGCTGTCGGTCTCCGGGGTCATGATGCTGTTCCCGTTCTCGGCGGCCGACATCAACGGCATGCAATGGGCGCAATACGCGCACGCCGTCGTCGGCGTGATCATGATCGCGGCCATCATCGCGCACATCTACATCGGCACCCTGGGCATGGAGGGCGCCTACGACGCGATGGGGTCGGGCGAGGTCGATCTGGCTTGGGCCAGGGCGCACCACAGCCTGTGGGTCGAGGAAGAGCAGGCCAAGACGAACAGCGGCCGTCCTCAGCTTGGCGGCGGCGCAACGCCCGCTCCAGCCGAATAGATCTCGACCGCTCGCATCGGGTCCACTCGTGCTTATCTTAGCCGCCCGGGTCACGCCTGGGCGGTCTCGCGTTCGAGGCGTTCATGCGCGTGATCGGTCTGGCCGGTTGGAGCGGAGCGGGAAAGACGACGCTGCTCGTCCGGCTCATTCCCGCGTTGAACCGGCGCGGCCTCGCTGTCTCGACGCTCAAGCACGCGCATCACGCGTTCGACATCGACCAGCCGGGAAAGGACTCGTTCGAGCACCGGGCCGCCGGCGCGCGCGAGGTCCTGGTCGCCTCCGGACGACGGTGGGCGCTCGTGCATGAGGCGCGCGGGGAGGGCGAACCCTCGCTGGCCATGCTCTTGAGGCGGTTGTCGCCGGTCGATCTGGTCGTCGTTGAAGGCTACAAGGCTTGCGCGCACGTCAAGATCGAGGTGTTTCGCGCCGCGAACGGCAAGCCTCTCCTGTTCGGACAGGCGCCCAACATCCGAGCCATCGCCTCGGACGTCCCGCTTCCCGATGTCGCCGTTCCGGTAATCGATCTTGATGATGTCGAGGCGATCACGGAATGGATCTTGCAAGCCGCTCAACCCATCGATCAGGCTCTTGTCGAACTGGATGGGACCCCTGAGCCTGAACGATTGTCGTCGGGCTGCGTGCGCGGGCCGGCTTGAGGCCGAGTTCGAGTCTCGCGGCGGAGGCGCGTCAATGGCCCAACTTTCCAACGATTGCTTCGCGTTCGGCGGCGCGTTGATGTCCGTCGATCAAGCGTCGGCGCTGATCGCCGAGCGTCTGGCGCCGGTTGCGGGCTGCGAGATGGTCTCGCTCGCTGCCGCGGACGGCCGCGTGCTCGCCGAGAATGTTGACGCGCCGATCGACCTGCCGCCCTTCGACAACGCCGCCGTCGACGGATACGCGGTGCGGTTCGGCGACTTGGCTGTGCGGGGCGAGACGCTTCTGCCCGTCGCGGGGCGGGTCGCGGCGGGCGAAAGCCTCAGCGGTCCATCGGGTCCCGGCTGCGCCGTGCGCATTTTCACCGGGGCGCCGATGCCGGAGGGTTTCGACACGGTGTTCATGCAGGAGGATGTTCGGCTCCATGAGGCCGGGGTCCTCCTACCCCCCGGCCTGACGCGCGGGGCGAACCGGCGCTTCGCGGGCGAGGATCTCTCGCGCGGATCAACGGCGCTTTCCGCCGGACGCCGCCTCACCCCGGAAGACATCGGCCTCGCGGCCGCGCTCGGCTTGGCCGGACTGTCGGTCCGACGCAGGCTCCGGGCCGCGGTGTTCTCCACCGGCGACGAAATCGTGCCGCCGGGCGCGCGATTGGGGCAGGCCCAACTCTACGACGCCAATCGCTTCATGCTGCTGGCCCTGCTCAAGCGGCTCGGCTGCGTGGTCACGGACCTCGGCATTCTGCCCGACGAGCGCGCGGCGGTGACGGCGGCGCTCGCATCAGCGGCGCACGGTCACGACCTCCTCATCACCTCGGGCGGCGTCTCGACCGGCGAGGAGGATCACGTCAAGGCGGCGGTGGAGAGCGTCGGATCGCTCACCTTCTGGCGGCTCGCCATCAAGCCGGGCCGGCCCGTCGCGATGGGCGTCGTCGACGGGACGCCTTTCGTCGGGCTGCCCGGCAATCCCGTCGCCGTGTTCGTCACCTTCCTCCAGGTGGCGGGCCCGCTCATCGCCCGGCTGACCGGCGAGACGTTCAGGGCTCCCGTCGCGGTCGCGGTGCGCGCAGGATTTGCCTATGGAAAAAAGGAGGGACGGCGCGAGTACGTGCGCGCCCGCCTGATCCGCGCCCAGGACGGGACCATGGAGGCGCAAAAACACCCGCGCGCGGGCGCGGGCGTCATCACCTCGCTGACGGAAACGGACGGGCTGGTCGAATTGCCGGAGACGATGACTCGAGTCGAGCCGGGCCAGGCGGTCGGCTTCCTTCCCTATGACGCTTTGCGCTGAATTTTAGCCGTGAGGCGGCGGAGTCACGACGGCGTTGCGGCCCTCGTTCAAGCCATTCCAGTTCTTGCCGACGAGATTCTCGCCCGGATCGCCGACTCGGGCTCCTGACGTTGCAAAAGCCTGATACGCCGGGCGCTGAGCGATGCCGAGGACAAGGGACGCGACGACGGCCAAAACGGCGGCCGCGACCAGGGCTGCAACGAATGATTTCATGGGCTGCTCCTCACCGGGGCTCTTGAAGAAGATGTGACGCGAGCCGGTTTGCTTTTCAAGGCCTTAGAGCGGTTTCCGGCGACGTGGACCCGGTTCGCCCTCGAAACCGCGGCACACCACGAAACGAGCCGCGTCCACGCAGGGGGAAAACGGCTCTAGACCTCCCCATAGGCGGCCACCAGACGCTCCGCCTCTTCGATGTCCTCCGCCGTATTGGCGTTGAAGAATGGATCGATCGGCTCGGCCGTCCAATCAGCATGAGCGACGCCGTGACGGGCCGTCCAGCGGTCGATTTTCCGCACATCCTCGACGACGAGCGCGCGTCGCAAGTCGTCGCGCAACGCCACAGGCCACAGCCCATTGGTGGGGTGAGCGCGCCCGCCGGACTCCGCGCAGGCGAGCGGCACGCCGGCCGCAAGGCGCGCCGCATGAAGGCGCGCGATAAAGTCTCGCGGCAGGAACGGCGAGTCGGCGGCTGCGCTCGCGACCCAGGCGACGCCGGAGCGATGCGCGGCCGTCCAGTCGAGCGCTGCGAGAATGCCGGCGAGCGGCCCTGCGAAGCCCGGCACGTCGTCGGGGACGACAGGCAAGCCGAGGCGCGCGAAGCGGGCCGGATCGCCGTTGGCGTTGAGGATGAGGCCGTCGCACTGCGGCGCGAGGCGCTCAAGGGCGCGCTCCAGAATCGTGCGCCCGGCGATGGTCTTTAGCGGCTTGTCGCCGCCGCCCATGCGCCGCGCCAACCCGCCCGCGAGCAGCACGCCGAGGGTAGGAGGACAGGACATGCAGACCTGCCCCTAATCCGTGAAGACGACGGTTTTGCGTCCGTTCAGGATGACGCGATCCTCCAGGTGATTGCGGACGGCGCGGGCGAGGACGCGGCGCTCGATGTCGCGGCCCTTGCGGATGAGGTCGTCGGGCGTGTCCCGATGGGAGATCGGCTCCACGTCCTGCGCGATGATCGGCCCTTCATCGAGGTCGCCGGTCACGTAATGGGCTGTCGCCCCGATCAGCTTCACGCCGCGCTCGTGCGCCTGGTGATAGGGCTTGGCGCCCTTGAAGCCGGGGAGGAACGAGTGATGGATGTTGATGCAGCGCCCGTTAAGCTTGGCGGCGAGCCCATCCGAGAGCACCTGCATGTAGCGCGCGAGCACGACGAGTTCGGCGCCGCTCTCCCTGATAAGTCCCCAGAGTTGCGTCTCCTGCTCGAGCTTGGTCTGCCGCGATACGGGCAGGTGATGGAAGGGCACGTCGCCGAACCCGAGGTGGGCATAGGTGTCGCGCGGGTGGTTCGAGACCACCGCGACCACGTCCATCGCGAGTTCGCCGATGCGCCAGCGATAGATCAGGTCGGCCAGACAATGGTCGAACTTCGAGGCGAGCAGCATGACCCGGCGCCGCTCCGCGCGGTCGCGAAGCGTCCAGGCCATGCCGAAGCGGTCCGCGACGGCCGCGAGCGCCTCGCGGATGAAGGCGAAATCGCGCGCTTCGGCCGTCGGGTTGAAGACGACCCGCATGAAGAACGAGCCGGTCTCGAGATCGTCGAACTGCTGCGCGTCGAGGATGTTGCACCCGACCTCGTAGAGACGCGTCGAGACCGCGGCGACGATGCCGGGCCGGTTGGGGCAGGAGAGCGTGAGAACGAAGGTCTGGTTGATCATGGGACGGCCGTGCCGAGCGGCGCTCTGGCGGGAGGGCTTGGATGAGGCGTCGATCGGATGACCGAAGACCTTGCTTGCTGCGCGCGCGCCGCGCGGGCGTCAACCAAGGTCTTCGGTCAAACTGCTCTTATTGACGTTTTTGACCCCATCTCGCCGAGGCTGGCCACGATCGGGAGGCGGACGTTTTCATGCGATCCAGCTGAACTCCCGCGCCGCAGCCGTTTTGAACCGTCCGGGGAGCGCGTCGGTTAACGGGCGGCGGGCCTTTGCTGTTGCTGGCGCTTGACCGACCGTTTCGCCTTCTGGCGAAGGCGCTTCACCAGCCTCTTGGCCTTCTGGCGCTGATGCTTCAGCGTCGATTTCTGCTGGCGGAGTTCCGTGCGGTTGTTGTGCGCCGGATCAACCTGGGCTCGCGCCGCCGTGACGACCGCGCCCGCGCTGGCAAGAACAAAAGCCGCAAGAGCGATCGCACCCACACGTTTCCGCATCCTGACCTCCCGGCTTGAAAGCTGGCTCATTCGCACGACGGACGTGAGCCCCGCTGAATGGTGGAAAGCGCTTGACTCACTTCACGCGAAGGGACCCGGTCGCCTCCACGTCATCGCCCTGCGATCCACGGCCGGCCACCGCAGGCTCATTGGCCGGAGGGGCCGTGGGGGGAATGGCAAGGGACGGCGCGGGCTCGAGATTCAGATCGTCGGGCGGGGTCGTTCGATCCGCGGCGAGGCACGGAGCGAACAGCATCTCGACGCTGGCCGGGCTGGGGGGCGGGCAGCGGCCCGGCCGATCGTGCGGCCAGGACGCAGCAACCGCGATGCTGACGGTCGCGGCAGCGATCACGAGCGCGCTCTCCCTTATGGCTGACGGCCGCATTCCAGCACCTCAAGGCTCACCTTGAGCAAAAACGCGGTCGCGCGGCAAAGGTTCAAACCTGGACGCAGGGCGGAATGCCCAAACCTCATGGATTCGAAAACCGTCGGTCAGCGATGGCCGAACCGCGGGGCAGCATTCACGCCCCGTTCAGCACGCGCGGGCGAGCTTTCGGGCTCGGCGTTTCGCCGATTCCTGCCGAGGAGGCCACGATGCGGACTGTGCGCATTTCGATGCTCGCCCTTGTGGGCGTCCTTCTCGCCGCGCCGGCTTGGGCCCAAACGGCGGCGCCGAGCGCCACGCCGGCAACGCCCTCGACCTCTGCGAAGCCGCCCCCGGCCTCGGCGAAGCCGCCTGCGGCCTCGGCGGCGCCTGTCGAGCGCGGAGCCTTGATCGACATCAACTCGGCCTCGAAGAGCGAGTTGGACGCGCTCCCCAACATCGGCGGCGCCAGGGCCGAGGCGATCGTCAAGGGCCGTCCCTACAAGAGCAAGGACGAACTCGTGCGCAGGAAGATCATTCCCGAGAACGTCTACAAGGGGATCAAGGAACGGATCGTCGCTCGCCAGAAATCGTAAAGCCGTCGCCTCGGGCTGATCGCGCGTTCCGCGCACGCTTGCCCGGTGCGTACAGGAAGTCCGGCTTTGCGGTGGACAGCGCGCCGCGATGAGGTCTAGGAGCGGAGCCTGGAAGCCCTGCCGGGCCGCATCTGGCTTGTCCGCCCATGACCATCCGCTTTCCATGACCATCCGCTTCCATCGTGGCGATCTGCCCGCCGAGTATGCGCCGGGCGATGCGATCGCCGTCGACACCGAGACCCTGGGGCTCAATCCGCATCGCGACCGATTGTGCGTCGTGCAGATTTCGCGCGGGGACGGCGCGGCCGACGTCGTGCAGATCCCGCGGGACGCTCCCCGTCCGGAGCGCCTCGCGGGCATCCTCGCCGATGCGCGCGTGCTCAAGATTTTTCATTTCGCCCGCTTCGATCTGGCGGTGCTGAAACGCGCGCTCGGCGTCATGCCGGGCCCGGTCTACTGCACGAAGATCGCCTCCAAGCTCACGCGCACCTACACCGACCGGCACGGGCTCAAGGATCTCGTGAAGGAACTGCTCGGCGTCGATCTCTCGAAGCAGCAGCAATCATCGGACTGGGGCGCGGCCACGCTGACGCAAGCGCAACTGGAGTACGCCGCCTCCGACGTGCTGCACCTGCACGCCCTGAAGGCGAAGCTCGACATCTTGCTTGAGCGCGAGGGCCGGAGGCCCATCGCCGACGCCTGCTTCGCCTTCTTGCCGGCGCGGGCCGAGCTTGACCTCCTCGGCTGGCCGGACACCGACATCTTCGCACATAGTTGACGAACATCCCGCATGATCCGCTCAGGCGCGCGTGGGCCCATCGGCGCAGCCATAACTTTGCCACGGGCCTCGGGCAGCGAGGCCCGGCGAAAATGCAGGCGGTTAATGTCGGACAGCGGGGCAGCGCGTGAGTCCTGAAGGACGCGATCGGTCGCGGGCGGGTGCGGCGGATGCGCCGCTCGATCCCCGCATGCGCGCTTACGCGCAGGCCCAGCGTCATTCGGCTCGCGTGCGGCTGTTCCGGCGCGCAATCCCCATCGGCGCCGCCATCGCCATCGGCGCCGTCCTGGCGATCGCGATTTTCGATCCGTTCGGCCGCATCGGCGGCTTGTCCTTGGGGCCGCTCAGCCTTTCGGGCACCAAGATCACCATGGAAAATCCGCGCCTCACCGGCTATCGGGGACGGGATCTGCGGCCCTACGAGGTCACGGCCATCGCTGCGATGCAGGACATCCGCAAGCCGAACGTCATCGAACTGAAGGACATGCGGGCCCGCCTCGCCACGGACGACAGCGGCGGGACGGCGCGGCTTGAATCGGCCACCGGCGTGTTCGACACCCAGAAGGAACAGCTCGAGTTGAAACAGGATATCCGGGTCACGACCGACACGGGGCACGAAGCCCGGTTGCTGTCGGCCTCCGTCGATTTCAAGGCCGGCACCGTGGTCTCGCGCGAGCCCGTGACCGTCAAGCTGACCAATGGCTTGGTTGAGGCGGATCAACTTGAGATCAGCGACAACGGAAAGATCATTGCATTCGTGGGCCGCGTTCGAACCGTGCTTGAGAGCGCGAGCGGCGATCGTCAGGCTGGGGACGCCCCGCCCGCGAGCCGCGAAGCCGCGCCCGCGCGGACCTCACAGGCTGAACCGATGAGCTTGCGCCCATGAACAGGAATTTTTGGAAGCGATCGGCCGCCCTGGCCGCAGGGCTGATCTTCGTGGTCCCCGCTCTGGCCCAACAGCCCTCGCAGCCGCAGCGCCCGCCGCAGGCGGCGCAAAAAAACAAGGACCGCCCCGCGCCGCTCGGCGGCCTTGGGGCCAACAGCAAGGAGCCGATCAAGATCGATTCCGATCGCCTCGACGTGTTCGATCGCGACGGCCGCGCCGTGTTCACCGGCAACGTCGTCGCAGTTCAGGGCGACAGCACGATCCGATGCTCGATCATGACCGTCTTCTATGAGCAAAACCGCGCCCAGGCGCAGGCCGGAGGCCAGCCGCGCCAGCCCAGCTCGTCGCCGGGCTCGAACGATAATTCGATCAAGAAGATCGATTGTCAGGGCCCGGTCACGGTCGTGTCGAAGACGCAGACCGCGACCGGCGACAACGCGGTTTACGACAAGGCGGGCAACAAGGTCGTCATCACCGGCAACGTCGCCCTGGCCGATGGCCCGAACATGATGCGGGGCGAGCGCATCGTGTACGACCTTGACACGGGCGTCGCCAACGTCGACCCGAAAGCCGGCGAGCGGGTCAAGGCCCTGATCACGCCGGGCAGCGGTTCCGAGAACGGGCCGAAGCCCGATGCGTCGAAAGCGGACCCGTCTCCCAAGCCGAAGGCCGATCCGTCGAAAGCGGACTCGGCTCCCAAGCCGGCGCCGCGTCCGGCGAGCGCTCGGGCCAATTGAGCGCCTTCACCTTTGGCGGCTGAGCCGTTATGGCCTGCGGCCGTGCAGGGAAAAAGCCCGAAACCCTGGAAAGCGCCCTCGTCCGTGAAATCCGTCCTCGACCGCAGCAGGCTCATCCGGTTGGCGTCGCCGACAGGCGGAGGCCTTGTCGAAGCGTGGGACGGCGTATCGGACGACGACGCCGCCAGGCCGCCGCAACCGTCCGGCGGCGCGGCTGCGAACGGCCGTGTCCGTGGGTTTTCCAACGGATGGAGCGCTTCCGGCGCTCTCGCGGGTCGAACAAGCCGCTTCATCCGCAAAACGTTCGGCATCGGCTCTGAGCGCAGGGCGTCGGTCGAGGCCGGGTTCGGCGGACCCGGCGTCCTGGCGGTCAAAGGTCTGAAGAAAAGTTACCGCGGGCGCACCGTCGTTCACGAGGCCGCCCTTCACGTCCGCAACGGCGAGGCGGTCGGTTTGCTGGGGCCGAACGGGGCCGGCAAGACGACGATCTTCTACATGATCACCGGACTCGTCTCCGCCGATCAGGGCACGATCAGCCTTGAAGGGCACGACATCACCCATCTGCCGATGTACCGCCGGGCGCGGCTCGGGATTGGCTACCTGCCTCAGGAAGCCTCCATTTTCCGCGGTCTCAACGTCGAGGACAACATCCGCGGCGTGCTTGAAGTCGTCGAGCCGGATCGGCGGGAGCGCGAGCGCAAGCTCGACGCGCTCCTGGAGGAGTTCAACATCAGTCGGCTGCGCAAGGCGCCTTCGATCGCGCTGTCAGGCGGCGAGCGGCGGCGATGCGAGATCGCCCGCGCGCTGGCCGGCTCGCCGTCGTTCATGCTGCTCGACGAGCCGTTCGCCGGCATCGATCCCATCGCGGTCGGCGACATCCAGAACCTCGTCCGGCATCTGACCAGCCGCGGCATCGGCGTGCTGATCACCGATCATAACGTGCGTGAGACCCTGGCGCTCACCGATCGCACCTACATTATTCATTCGGGCCGCGTGCTGACCGAAGGCCGCCCCGACGAAATCGTCGCCAACGAGGACGTCCGGCGGCTCTACCTCGGCGAGGATTTCCGGCTTTATTAGCCATGCCGGCAGGACGCCGCCCGGCCGGGGCCGCGCTTTGACGCTTTCGCCGAAGCGTTATAGAGAATCGCAACTGAGTTGAAGCAAAAAGCATGCCGCGAGGTGGACGGTCCATCCGCGCCGGGGCTGAGCATGGGTTTGATGCAACGGCTGGAGCTGCGCCAGGGACAGTCCCTGGTGATGACGCCGCAGCTGCTGCAGGCGATCAAGCTGCTGCAACTGTCTCATCTCGAACTTGCGGCCCATGTCGAGGCCGAACTCGAGCGCAACCCGCTTCTCGAACGCGCCGAGGCTGAGGGCGCGGACGACGACCAAAGCCCCCCTGACGGGGACGAGCCCGAGGCAGAGGCGGATGGACAGCCTGTCGCCGATCTGTGGCTCGGCGACGAGCTTCAATCGAGCCGGTCCGAGATCGAGAGCGATTTCGATGCCTCTCTCGACAACGTTTTCCCGGACGAACCCGCTTCCGCGAACGGGAAAGGGGCAGACGCGGGCGACATCCTTCCGCTGGTTTCGTCGCCTTGGACCGGCGCCGGATCGGGCGGCTTCGACGGCGAGGCGCCCGATTTCGAAGCGACCCTGACCGCCGAGGCGAGCCTGCACGACCACCTCGTCGCGCAACTCGATCTGGCGACCCGCGATCCCGTGGAGCGCCTCGTGGGACGCCACCTCATCGACGCGATCGACGAGGCCGGCTACCTCGCTGAAAGCATTGATGCGGTGGCGGAGCGGCTTGGCGCCGATCCCGCCTTCGTCGAGCGCGTCCTGGCCTGCGTGCAGACGTTCGACCCGTCGGGCGTCGGCGCTCGCTCGCTCGCCGAGTGCCTCGCCCTGCAGCTCAAGGAGCGCAACCGCTTCGATCCCGCCATGCAGGCGCTGGTCGACCATCTCGACCTCGTGGCGAGGCGCGATCTTTCGGCGTTGCGGCGCCTGTGCGGCGTCGATGACGAAGATCTCGCCGAAATGCTCGCCGAAGTGCGCCAACTCGATCCGAAGCCCGGCCGTGCTTTCGGCGGCGGCCCGGTCGAGGTCCTGATCCCCGACGTATTCGTGCGGGCCGCGCCCGACGGCAGTTGGTTGATCGAACTCAACCCGGACGCGTTGCCCCGCGTTCTCGTCAACCAGACCTACTACGCGCGCGTGTCGCGAACCGCCAAAAACGAGGCCGACAAAACCTTTCTTGCCGATTGCCTGCAAACCGCCAACTGGCTCGCCCGCAGCCTGGACCAGCGGGCGAAAACGATCTTGAAGGTCGCAACCGAGATCGTGCGCCAGCAGGACGGGTTTTTCGCCCATGGAGTCGCGCACCTGCGCCCGCTCAATCTCAAGACGGTGGCGGACGCCATCGGCATGCATGAGTCGACCGTGTCGCGCGTGACCTCGAACAAGTCGATCGGAACGAGCCGCGGCGCCTTTGAAATGAAGTACTTTTTCACGGCCGCCATTCCCGGCGCCGCCGGCGCGGAGGCGCATTCCTCGGAGGCGGTGCGCCACCGCATCAAGCAACTCATCGAGGGAGAGCGCGCCGATGGCGTCCTCTCGGACGACGCGCTGGTTCAGAGGCTTAAAAGCGAAGGCGTTGACATCGCCCGGCGCACGGTCGCGAAATATCGAGAGTCCCTGCGCATCTCCTCGTCCATCGAGCGTCGCCGCGAGAGGCAGGTCGCCGCCCTGCGATGATCCGGGCGGGCCCGGTCATGCCTTGCCGCAGCCCTCTTCAAACCATGATCGGGCGGCACCGTCAGGCGACGATTCGGGGCGAGAGGGTTCAGCCATGCGCGGCTGGCGTCAGCCGCGCCTGATCGTATATGGGCGCTTGAGACGAATGGACCGACCCTCCTCCGCTGAAACGCGCCCTCCCATATCTTGATGTTGGCCTATGGCTTGCTTGGCTCTCGCGACCGGGCCGCCTCCGTCACGCTCTTGTGATCCCGATCAGACCGAATGCCCGTGCTGGAATTTTTCAATCCCGAAGCCGTGCTGCCCGCCTTGCGGGTCAGCGGCAAAAAACAGGCGCTGCACGAACTCGCCGCTCACGCGGCGCGGCTCACCGGACTTGAAGAACGCCTGATTTACGAGACGCTGCTGCAGCGCGAGCGCCTCGGCTCGACCGGCATCGGCGAGGGCATCGCGATCCCGCACGGCAAACTGCCTAAGCTCGACCGTCTCTTCGGCCTGCTGGCCAGGCTCGACCGGCCGATCGACTTCGAAGCCCTCGACGCCCAGCCGGTCGATATCCTGTTCCTCCTGCTCGCGCCCGAAGGCGCCGGCGCGGACCATCTCAAGGCGCTCGCCAGGGTCGCCCGCGTGCTGCGCGAGCCGGGCCTTCTTGATCGCATCCGCGCCGCGCGCGACGCGGACGCACTGTACGCCATCATGACCCAGACCTCGGCCCCGCAGGCGGCGTAGCCGCAACCCGCAGGCTCCCGACAGGCCGAAACCGGAGCGCCGCCATGTTGACCCGCCGTTCCCTGCTCGCCGCCCCCGCCATCCTGACGGCTGCGACGGCGCCGCCCCTTGCTCCCGCCGTCGCTCGCGCGCCGCTGCCGGGCGCGGAGACGCCGCCGGTCTATCGTTTCAAGGTCGGCGCGTTTTCGGTGACGGCCGTCACGGACGGGACGCTCGGCCTCGGCGCGGAGCTGTTTCCGGCGGCGCAGCAAAAATCGCAGGAGGCGGCGCAACTCCTGAGCCAGGCCGCTCTCCCGCCGCAAGGGCCGATCCGGACGTTTGTGAACGCCTATGTGGTCAACACCGGCGACCGGCTTGCGCTGATCGACACAGGGCTGGGGCCGGCGCCCGGCTTCGGCCCCGACCTCGGCCGCTTGCCGAAAAATCTTGCCGCGGCCGGCGTCGACCCGGCGGCCATCGACGTCGTCGTCCTCACGCATCTTCACCCCGATCACGTCGGCGGCCTCGCGCCGGCTGGCCGGCCGGCCTTTCCGAACGCCCAACTCGTGGTTTCGGAGGCCGATTACGCTTTCTGGATGGACGAGGGCGTCGCCTCCCGCGCCCCGGCCGACGCGCAGCCGTTTTTCACTTTCGCGCGGGAAGCCTTGAAGCCCTATGCGGACCGCATCCGGCGCGTGGGTTCGGGCGAGGCGGTTCCGGGTCTCACGCTGGAAGCCGCGCCCGGCCATACGCCGGGGCATTCGATGGTCCGCGTCGCGTCCGGTCCATCGCAGCTTCTCGTCTGGGGCGACATCGTTCATGCGGCGGCGCTTCAGTTCCAGCAGCCCGATTGGTCGATCGCCTTCGACACCGACCCGAACCAGGCCGCCGCCAGCCGCAAGCGCGTGTTCGACCAGGCGGCCGCCGACCGGCTGCTGGTCGCGGGGATGCACCTGCCGTTCCCCGGCGTCGGCCATGTGACCCGGCGCGGCGACGGCTATGGTTATGTCCCGCAGTCCTGGCCGAGCGTCGAGTAGGCGGGCGCCTTTTTGAAATCGAGGCCCTCGGGTCAAGCCGAGGGCGGGTCGCTGAACGCCTTCGCGTTCAACGGCCCGTCTTCACCCGCGTCCACAGGCGCGTGATGAGGCGCTGGGCCCGATCGTCGTAGGCGGTGTTGGTGAACAGGCGCTTGAAGGTGGCCTCGTCGGGATAGATGCCCGGATTGTTGAGGATATCGGGCTTCACGAACGGCTTGGCCGCGAGGTTGCCCGAGGCGTAGGACACGAAGTTGGTGTTCGCCGCCGCGACCTGCGGGCGCATCATGTAGTCGATGAACGCGTGCGCCTCGGCGACGTTCTTGGCGTCGGCGGGGACGGCGAAGGAGTCGAACCACATCAGCGCGCCTTCGCGCGGGATCAGATAGGCGATTTCGACGCCGTTCTTGGCCTCCTCGGCGCGTCTTTTCGCTTGCAAGATATCGCCCGAGTAGCCGACCGCCAAGCAAATGTCGCCGTTGGCGAGGGCGTTGATGTACTCGGACGAATGGAACTTTTGCACGGCGCCGCGGATGCGGAACAGGGCGTCGCCCGCCCGCTGCAAATCCTCCTGCCGCTTCGAATCCGGGTTGAGTCCGAGATAGTTGAGCACGCCCGGAAAAACGTCTTCAGGCGCGTCGAGCATTTGGACGCCGCAGTCCTTGAGCTTTCCGATCAGCTCGGGCTTCAGCACGATGTCCCAGGTGTTGAGCGGCATGTCGCCGAGGCGCTCGCGCACCTTTTTCACGTTGACGCCGATGCCGGTCGTTCCCCACATGTACGGGACCGCGTCTTGGTTGCCGGGATCGAAGGCGGCGAGGCGCTGCATGATCTCGGGCCAGAGATTGGGGAGGTTCGGCAGTTTCGCCTTGTCGAGCTTCTGGAACACGCCCGCCCTGATGAGGCGTTGCAGGAACGGACCCGAGGGCACGACGATGTCGTAGCCGGACTGGCCGGCCAAAAGCTTGGTCTCGACGATCTCGTTGTTGTCGTAGGTGTCGTAGGTGACGCGGATGCCAGTCTCTTTCGTGAAGTCTTCCAGCACCTTGGGGTCGATGTAGTCCGACCAGTTGTAGACGTTGACGACGCGCTCCTGGGCGTCGGCGGCGGTCGCAAGCGAGAAGCCGAGCGCGAGCGCGGCGAGAAGGGGGCGGATCATCGTAAAAGGATTCTCCGAGTCGGCGAGGTCCCGCGTCGAGGGTGGACGGCAGATGTAGGGGCTCCCTGCGGCGAGAACAACACGCGCCGCGCCGCCGGACGCCGCGGCTCTCCCATCCAGCGCGACAGCCCCTCCTGTCTCACTGGGCTTGGTCCGGCGATTCGCGGCGCGCTGGTCCATCTCCAGTCGGCAGCGACGGTGTTCATGGCCCTTTCCCCGAGGCGCTGCGCGGCTCGCCGGGACCGTGATGGCCCCGGCTGTCAATCACGGTCCCGGAAACAGCGCGTCGATGTGTCCGACCAAACGGTAGCCGATCAGCCCGGCCCATTCTTTGGCCGACAGATCGAGACGCCGCAGTCCCTCGGAGACGAAGGTGAACGTGCGCCACGCGTCGCTTGGGCCGCGCGTGCGGAAATCCACCGGATAGGCCGTCACCGGAAAGCCCGCCCGGCGGAAGCACCCGACCGCCCGCGGCATGTGCCAGGCCGAGGTGACGAGAAGCCAGCGCTCGCCCGGCCTCGGCTCGATCAGCCGGCGCGTGTAGACCGCGTTCTCGAAGGTCGTGCGCGACTGGTTCTCGAACAGAACGCGCTGCCGTGGAATGCCGAGCGCGTCCATGAACCGCGCCAGCGCATCGGCCTCGGGCGCCTCCTCGGTGAGCAAAGTCCCGCCGCCGCCTGAGAACACGATTCGGGCGCCCGGATAGCGTCGGGCGAGGTCGGCGAGCGCAATCACGCGCTCACCGGCCTCGTTGACGGTGAGCTGCTCTCGGCCGAACGACTCCTCGGCCTGCACCGCGCCGCCGAGCACGACGACGCCGTCGACCGCGCGGCCGTCGTCATGGAACGCCGGAAAGCGGTCCTCCAGCGGCAGGATGACCCAGTTGGCGAGCGGCGACAGGCCGGCAAAGAGCAGCCCGGCGACGCCGACAACAGCCAGCCAAGCGCCGAAACGGCGCAGGCGCCTGGTCAACGCGAGCGCTGCGCCCACCAGCGTCAGGGTCGCCAGAAAGTTGGACGGCGTCGCGAAGAACCAGAACACTTTCGACAGTACGTAGAACAAGGACAGCGCCTCTCCCAGGACGCGGCATTTGGAGCGTCCAGACCCTCGGGGTAAAATAAAGGCTTGAACGTTCAACAGCGGAGGTTCGCCATGAAGGCGATATTGCAACCCTTGGCGATCGGCCTCATCGCGCTCGCGGGCGCCCCGTCCGGGGCCCTGGCGCAGATCGGGAATGCGCCGGCTCACACGATCGTTTCCTCCCAGGAGATCAAGTGGAGCCCCGGACCCGCCAGCCTTCCGCCCGGAGCGGAAATGGCGGTCCTGCACGGCGATCCCGCCAAGGAGGGGCTGTTCGTGATGCGGCTTAAGTTTCCGAAAGGCTATCGCATCGGGCCGCATACGCATCCCACGATGGAAGCCGTGACCGTGATCTCAGGAGCGTTCCGGTTGGGAATGGGAGAAACCGCCGACCCCGGCAAGGCTCAGGTTTTGCCCGCGGGCAGCTTCTTTGCGATGCCGACGGGAATGGCTCATTACGCCTCGGTCGACGAGGACGCCGTTATGCAGATCAGCACCAACGGGCCCTGGGGCATCACCTACGTAGACCCGAAGGACGATCCGCGGCAGAAGGCGCGCGTTCAGTAGCGGCGCGACCGTTTTCGAAAGCGTAGGGCGGCCCCCGCCGCCCCCGATTTTCCGGTCGCAGCTGGGGACCAAGCCGGGTCTAAAAACCTCAGCTCTTGCGCTCGGCCTCGTAGCGCGCCCGCGTCTCGGCGTTCGGCGGGTAGAGGCCGGGAAGGGGCGCGCCTTTGTCGATTTCCCGCATGATCCAGAGTTCGAGCAACTCCTGCTCCGGTCCCGCCTTGGCGACCTCCTCGGCAAGCGCCGCCGGGATGACGACCGCGCCGTCGCCGTCCGCCACGATCACGTCGTTTGGAAACACGGCGACTGCCGCCGCAGCCGATCGGCTCCTGCCAGCCGACGAAGGTCAGGCCCGCGACCGAGGCCGGGGCGGCGACGCCGGCGCACCAGACCGGCAATCCCGTCGCGTCGACGCCGGCCCCGTCGCGCATCGCCCCATCGGTGACAAGCGCCGCGACGCCGCGCTTCTTCATGCGGGCGCAGAGGATGTCGCCGAAGATGCCGGCGTCCTGAACGCCCATGGCGTCGACGACCGCGACGCAGCCCTCCGGCATGTCCTCGATCGCCCCGCGGGTCGAGCGCGGGCTCGACCACGACTCCGGCGTCGCGAGATCCTCGCGGGCCGGCACGAAGCGGAGCGTGAAGGCGGGGCCGACGACCCGCTCGGCTGCGCCGAACAGCCGGCCGCGGCCCCCGCATCCAGGTGCGGCGGATGCCCTTTTTCAGGAGGATGGTGTGGATCGTCCCGGTGGTGGTCGCGCGCAGCGCGTCGGCGACGGCGGTGTCGAGGGTCATGGATCGCTGTCCTTGTCCAGGCCGGACGCAAGGGAGGGCGCGGCGTCAGGGCCGATCGCGGGTTCGGCCAGCTATAACGCGCTTGCCTCTGCGCTGGCCAGGGGGCGACGGAGGAGCCTCCACTGCCCATTGGAGAAGTTGTCCGCCGGGATCTTCTGCGGATTTGAGACTCGGCCGATACGTGGTTCCTGGAGGACCGCCAACACGGAGGCGGCTTGATGGAGCAGGCGCGGGGCAAGGCCCGTCTCGATATGCCTTCGCGTTGGCGAACGGATCACCCGAATGCCCTGGGCGAGGCGCCGATCCCGATTGCCGCCTATGGCGCGCTTTGTTATGAGCCGGGAAGAGCCAGAAACGCGAACGGGCTCCGGCGAGCCTGGACGCCCTGATCACGCAATTCGCGCGTCGATGCCGTCTCACGGCTGGAGCCGCATAGGGTCGATCAGCGCCGCCCTGGATCGCCGACCATGCCATGGCGCCCATGGCGCCGGTTTGGTCCTCGCGTGACCGGCGCCGCACGCGAGTTCCAACGCATGCCCGGCGCTGCCGCCGAGGGTTGGGGTCCGCCCACGGCGGGCCGCGCGCGAAAACGACAGTTTCAGGATCGTGCCCTCTTCGCCCGCCGTCGAAATTACGCCCCGCCCGTCCTCTCCGTCCGCGACCTGCGCGTGGAGTTCGCGACGCGCCGCGGCGTGCTGGCCGCGGTGGCCGGCGTGTCGTTCGACATCGCGCGAGGCGAGGTGTTGGGGGTCGTCGGCGAGTCCGGGGCGGGGAAGTCGGTGATGGGAGCGGCCATCGTCGGCCTCATCGACCCGCCAGGCCGGATCGCGGGCGGCGAAATTTTTCTCTCGGGGCGGCGCATCGACAATCTCTCGCCTGAAGACCTGCGCCGCATCCGCGGCCGGCGCATCGGCTTCATCGTTCAGGACCCGCTGGCCAGCCTCGATCCGCTTGACCGCATCGGCGGCCAGATCATCGAGACCATCCGGACCCATACGGACCTGTCGCGGTCCGCGGCCCGAAAGCGGGCAATCGAGCTTTTGGCCGAGGTCGGCATCCCGGCCCCGAACAAGCGCATCGACGCTTACCCGCACGAATTCTCGGGCGGCATGCGCCAGCGCGTCGTGATTGCGCTGGCGCTCTGCGCCGAGCCCGACCTCATCATCGCCGACGAGCCGACGACCGCCCTCGACGTCGCGGCGCAGGCGCAGATCATCGCGCTCGTCAGGCGCCTCGTCCGCGACCGCGGCATGGCCGTCTTGCTCATCACCCATGACATGGGGGTGATCGCCGAGGCGGCCGACCGTGTCGCCGTCCTCTACGCCGGGCGCATCGCCGAGATCGGGCCGGTGGGCGATATGGTGCAGAACCCGCTGCACCCCTACGCCCAGGGCCTCATGGGCGCGATCCCGACGCTGGCGCATGACGCCGGCCGGCTCGCGCAGATTCCGGGCGCGATGCCGCGCCTCGCGGCCATTCCGTCCGGCTGCCCGTTTCATCCGCGCTGCCCGCACGCCTTCGCGCGCTGCCGCGTCGAACAGCCGGAGCCGTCGCCTCGCGATGCGCGCGCCGTGGCGTGCCACCTCCATGATCACGCGCCTTGACTTCCCCGGCGCATTGTGGCCTCCCGCACGCGGCAACGTTGCGCCTTGCCGCGCCGCCCGGAAGCCGCCATGGTGCGCCGGTTTCGCGCGCGGCTTTCAAGACCGAACGGCGCCGACCTTTTGGAGCCCTAGCCAAGTGCCCTTTCTCAAGACGCCTGCCGGCGTTTCTCGGCCGTCCGGCGCTCGCGCTGATCCTTGCGTGCCTGATCGCTTCGCCCTCGGTCGCCGCGCGCAGCCCAGCGACGCCTCCCTCTCCGGCGCGGGCGTTCGATCCGGCTGAAACCCTTGAGGGCAACTATCTGGCCGCTTACATCGCCGGCGCCTCCCGCGACACCGCAGCGGCGGCGGCGTTCTATCGTGAAGCCCTGAAGGACGACCCGAAGAACGCCGAGCTTCTGGAGCGGGCCTTCGTCTCGTTCCTGGCCGACGGGGCCATGCCGGAAGCCTTCCGCGCGGCCGAGCGTCTGGCCGCGCAGGATCCGTCGAACGGCCTCGCCCATCTCGCGCTCGGCGTGCGGGATCTGAAGAATCGCCAGTACGGCCAGGCGCCGGAGCCATTTCAGCCGGGGCGGCAAGGGCCGGGCGGCGGACCTCACGGCGACCCTTCTGACGGCCTGGGCCCTGGCGGGCGCGGGCGACGGCAAGCGCGCGCTCGAGACCGCCGACCGACTCAAGGGCGAGCGCGCCTACAGCGTGTTCCGCGACTACCACGCCGGGCTGATCGCCGATCTCGTCGGCAACGCCGCCGAGGCGGAGCGCCGCCTCAAGGCGGCCTACGACGCCGACAGACCACGCTTCGCAGTCGTCGACGCCTACGGGCGCTTCGAGGCGCGGCGCGGGCGCCCGAGTCAGCGGTCGCGGCGTACAAGACCTACGAAGACCTCGTGCCCCGCCATCCGATCGTGCGCGACGCGCTCGAGAAGCTGCGCGCCGGCAAGCCCTCGGTCCGCTCGCGGCCTCGCCGCAGGACGGGGCCGCCGAGGTGCTCTACGGGCTCGGCGCGGCGGGCGGGCAGCAGGGCGATGAGCTCCCGGCCATCGTGTACCTGCGTCTCGCGCTGTATCTCAACCCGGAGCACGCCCTCGCGCTCGTGACCCTCGCCGACGTCTCGAGCGCCTGAAGCAGACCGAGCGCGCCGTCGAGATCTACACCCGCATCCCCGAGACCTCGCCGGTGCGGCCGAGCGCGGACATCGCAGATCGGCCTCGGGGCTGGAGCAGCTCGGACGCGGCGAGGAAGCGGTCAAACACCTCGAAGCGCTGACGCAGGAGCGGCCCGACGATGTCGAGGTCATCACGGCGCTCGGCAACGTTCTGCGCGCCCGCAAGCGCTACGACGAGGGCCGCCGAGGTCTATACCAAGGCGGTCGAGAAGATCGGCGAGCCGGACAGGAGCCACTGGACCCTGTTCTACTTCCGCGGCACCGCCTACGAGCGCGCCAAGCAATGGCAGAAGGCCGAGGCCGACCTCAAGAAAGCGCTGGAGCTGGTCCCCGACAATCAGCCGAACGGCAAGCCCAGGTTCTGAACTACCTCGGCTACTCCTGGGTCGACACGGGAGATCAACATCGACGAGGCGTTCAAGCTCCTGCAGCGCGCCGTCGATCTCGACCCGCGCGACGGCATGATCATCGACAGCCTCGGCTGGGCTTACTACCGGCTCGGCCGCACCGACGACGCCGTGCGCGAGCTGGAGAAGGCGGTCGAGCTGAAGCCCGGCGACCCGGTCATCAACGACCATCTCGGCGACGCCTATTGGAAGGTCGGGCGCAAGCTTGAGGCGCGGTTCCAATGGCAGCACGCCAAGGACTCGAACCCCGAGCCCGAGGATCTGGAAAAGATCGTCGCCAAGTTCAGAAGGGCCTCGGCGAGGAAGAGCCCGCCGCCGCGGAGAGTGCGCCGGTCGCGGAGAAGAACGGGGGTTGAAATCCCTCTCCCGGATGGAACAGGGCAGGAGCGAGGTGAGCCGCTGCCGGAGAAAGGCGCGCCCGTCTTACCCGTTATGGCGCACATGTACGGCCATCTCCTGCTTGAACATCGCGGCGCCAAGGCGTGGGTCGCCAGGACAGAGCGGGCCACGACGCAAGCGCCATAACCGCCAGCGCCGCCCATTTCCTCAAACCTGTGCCTTATCCGCTCACCACCCGCGCCCCGGCCAAGGTCAACCTGACCCTGCATGTGCTCGGGCCGCCGCCGCGACGGCTACCACGCGCTCGAAAGTCTCGTGGCGTTCGCCGGAACGGGCGACACGCTCACGTTCGCGCCGGGCCGGACGCTCGACCTTGCGGTCGAGGGACCGATGGGCGTGCAGGCGGGGCCTGATCGAGGGCAACCTCATCGTCAAGGCCGCCCACGCCTTGGCCGAGCGGGTCGAGGGCCTGCGCTGGGGCGCGTTCCGCCTCATCAAGCGCCTGCCGGCAGCGGCGGGCGTCGGGGGCGGCTCCTCGGACGCCGCGGCGGCGCTGCGTCTTCTGGCGCGCCTCAACGATCTGCCGCTCGACCATCCCGCCGTGCGCGCCGCGGCGCGCGCCACCGGGGCGGACGTTCCCGTTTGCCTCGCGCCGTGCGCGCGGATGATGGCGGGCGCGGGCGAGCGGATCGGCCCCGCGCTGCGGCTGCCCGGCTTTTCGGCGTGCTGGTCAATCCGGGTGTGCCGGTCGAAACGTCCGTCGTGTTCAAGCGGCTCGGCCTTCGACCGGGCGAGTTTTTCGAGGGCGACGCGCATCCGGCGATCGAGAGCGATCTGACGCGACGACATCCTGCTCCAACGCCTCGCGCGGGCGCGCAACGATCTTGAGCCGCCGGCGCTCGCCTTCGCGCCCGCCATCGGCGAGGCGCTCGGCCTGCTGAGGAGCCAACCCGGTTGCCGCCTCGCGCGCATGTCGGGCTCGGGCGCGACCGTGTTCGGGCTGTTCGACGATTGCCGGGCCTCGGCTGTCGCAGCAAGAAAAATCCGGCGCGAGCGGGCCGCCTGGTGGGTGAAGGCGACGGGGTTGCGGTAGCGTTTATCCCTCCCCCTTGCGGGGAGGGGAGTTCGATGCCCCCGCTCGATGCAGAAATCGACGGTGTCGAGCAGCGCCTGCTTCATCGGCCGCGTCCGGGAAGAGCGCGAGCGCGTCCCGCGCCATGGCGCCGTAGTGACGGGCGCGCTCGATGGTGTCCTCCAGCGCCCGGTGCCGGCGCATGATCGCCGACGGCGCGCTCGAGGTCGCGCTCGGCGATCTCGCCCGCCTCGAGCGTGCGTTTCCAGAAGGCCCGCTCCTCGGCCGTGCCGCGCCGGAAGGACAGCACCACCGGCAGGGTGATCTTTCCCTCGCGGAAATCGTCGCCGACGTTCTTGCCGAGCGCCGCCGCGATGCCGCCGTAGTCGAGCGCGTCGTCGACGAGCTGGAACGCGATGCCGAGGTTCATGCCGTAGCGAGCGGCAGGCGGCCTGCTCGGCCTTGGGCGGCCGGCGATCACCGGGCCGACCTCGCAGGCGGCGGCGAACAAGCTCCGCGGTCTTGCCGCGGATCACCGCGAGGTATTCGTCCTCGGTCGTCTCGGTGTTCTTGGCGGCGGCGAGCTGCATCACCTCGCCCTCGGCGATCACCGCCGCGGCGGCCGACAGGATGTCGAGGGCCCGCAGCGAGCCGACCTCGACCATCATGCGGAAGGCCTGGCCGAGCAGGAAATCGCCGACGAGCACGCTGGCCTCGTTGCCCCATTCATGCGCGCCGCGATCTTGCCGCGGCGCATGTCGCTCTCGTCGACCACGTCGTCGTGGAGCAGCGTCGCGGTGTGCATGAACTCGACGCTGGCGGCGAGCTTGACATGGCCGTCGCCGCGGTAGCCGGACAGGCGCGGCCGTCGCCAGCGTCAGCATCGGCCGCAGCCGCTTGCCGCCGGAGGAAATCAGGTGGTTGGCGACCTCGGGGATCATCGTCACTTCGGAGCCGGTGCGCGACAGGATCATCGCGTTGACCCGCTCCATGTCCGCCGGCCACGAGGCCGACGAGCGCCTCGATGCTCCCGCGCGGGTCCGCATGCTTGTCCTCGAACGGTACGACGACGCCCACGTGCGATCCTTCCCTTGGCCGGCGGCTTGCGCCCGCTTAAAGTCTTGCGGGACCGTGACATGGCGGGCCCGGTCCCGCAAGACGCGGCTTGCCGCAACAGGGGCTCGCGACAGGATGGCCGAACGCATCCGGCCGAACGACGCCGTCAACGTGGAACCCGCAACCAGATGGTCGAATTGATCCGGACCAATGACGCCATCCTGATCGGCTTCGTGGAATCCCTCCTGAAGCAAGCCAAAATCCCCGTGCTCGTGGCGGACCGGCACATCAGCGCGCTTGAGGGTTCGATCGGGGCTTTCCCCCGCCGGGTGCTCGTTCCGGCCGACTGGCTCACCCAGGCGCGCCGTCTCATGATCGAGGCGGGGCTTGCGGCCGAACTGCGCGATGGATGAGGGCGTGCCTGGGGACGTCGCCGACGACGCGTTGTTGGGCGGGCGCGTTCGATTGCGGCAGCTTCGCCGCGGGCACCGCGCAGGCACCGACGCCGTCCTGCTCGCCGCCGCCGTGGAGCCGCAGACGGGCGAGGTCGTGGCCGACATCGGGGCCGGGACAGGAGCCGTCGGCCTGATGATCGCTGCGCGGGCGATCGGCGCCGCGGTTGTGTTCGTCGAGCGCGATCCGGTTCTGCTCGATCTCTGCCGCGCCAATGCCGGGTTGAACGGGATCACGGAGCGCGCAAGCATCGTGGAGGCCGACGTGCTGGCGTCGGCGGGCGAGCGCCGCCGCGCCGGCCTGATCCCGTCAAGCGCCGACTGGGTCGCGACGAATCCGCCTTACCTCGACCCGGCCCGCTCGCGCCGCTCGCCGGACCTGCGCCGCGCCGAAGCGCATGCGCTGCCCGCGCCCGATGGGCTGGAGCGCTGGCTCGATGCCTGCGCCGACCTTTTGAAGCCGAAGGGCGTTCTGGCGCTCATTCACCGGGCCGACGCCCTTGCCGAATGCCTGGCCCATCTCCAGCGCGGGTTCGGGGGCCTGCGCCTCCGGCTCGTTCACCCCCGGCGGAACGAGCCGGCGATCCGCGTCGTCCTCACCGCCGTGAAAGGCGGCCGCGCTCCGCTCACCATCGCACCTCCGCTGGTGCTGCACGAGCCCGGCGCCGGGTTCACGCCGGAGGCGGAGGCGCTGCATCGAGGCGAAACAAGCCTGTTCTGCGGTATCCGGTAGCGAATGCGCCAAGCAGACGCATGCACCCCGCGCACAACGCTCGCCCCGCTTGCGGACGCAACCAACCGGACGCTCTCGCCTGACGGAACTCGATCCGCCGCCCCCTCGCGCAGAGCCAATAAAAACGATCAGGCTTCAAGCGCGCATCAGCCCTGGCCGTTTCCGGCCGCTGCCGGCTCGCCCGTTCCGCCCGTCGTTTCATCGGAGGCCTGATCCTGGGTTGACGCCTTCGGCCCGCCCTTGGCCACGCCGACGAGGGCCGGGCGCAGCACGCGGTCGCCGATCACGTAGCCGGTCTGCACGACCTGGATCACGGTTCCGTTCGGAACGTTCGGGTTCGGGACCTCGAACATCGCCTGGTGCAAATTCGGGTCGAACTTCTGGCCTTCCGGGTCGATGCGCTTCACGCCGTAACGCTCAAGCGTCTTGAGCATGTCGCGCTCGGTCAACTCGACGCCCTCGATCAGCGCCTTGAGCGCGGGCTCGCCCGCCGCCCGCGCCTCCGCCGGCACGCTGTCGATCGCGCGCTGGAAATTGTCCGCGACGGTCAGCATGTCGCGCGCGAAGTTCGACACCGCATAGGTGCGCGCGTCGGCGATCTCCCGCTCCGTGCGGCGGCGCAGGTTCTCCATGTCGGCGAGCGTGCGCAGGAGCTTCTCCTTGAAGTCCGCTCTCTCGGCTTCGAGCTGAGCGACGCGGTCGGGCTCCAGTCCGGCGTCGGGCGCCTGGTTCTCGGGCGGAGCGGAACCGGCGTCGTTCGCCGCCGTCGGATTGAATGTCTCATCGGTCGCGCCGGGTTCCGGCGTGTTCGGCTTCGTCGTCATGGGGAAAGAACCATCTGGAGGAGTTGGGCCAGATATCAGCCCCAAGGCTTGCAAAATCAAGTTTTGGAGGCTGACGAAGGCGGCGGAGCCGTGCGGGCCGCCCGTTGTCGCCATCGCGGCGGTTGCGCCGGTCCCGTCGGATTTCGACATAGCTTCATGACCAGCGCCTGCTTCATGACCAGCGCCGAACCGACTGCGACCAGCGAATTGCGCCGCCTCGACGCCTATGCCGCGCTCCCGGCCGTCGACAGCTTCGCGCGCCTGACCGATGCGGCGGTCTACGCGCGCGCTGCCCGACGGCTGGGTGCTTGGGCTGTCGGACATCGTGCAGTCGACGGCGGCGATCGCGGCCGGGCCGCTACAAGGCGGTGAACACCGCCGCGGCCGCCGTCATCGCCGCCGTCGCGAACGGCTCGGAACCCAGCGATTTCCCGTTCGTGTTCGGCGGCGACGGCGCCGGCTTCGCGCTGCCCGGCGAGCACGAGTGGCTCGCGCGCGACGCGCTCGCCGCGTCGCCGCCTGGGTGCGGGACGACCTCGACCTTGAGATGCGCGTCGCCGCTGGTCCCGGTCGACGCCGTGCGCGCGGCCGGCCTCGACGTGCGCGTCGCGCGCTTCGCGCCGTCGCCGCGACGTGTCCTACGCGATGTTCACGGGCGGCGGGCTTCGCTGGGCGGAGGGCGAGATGAAGGCGCGGCGCTTCGCGGTCGCGCCGGGGCCGCCGGGCGCGCCGCCCGGACCTCGACGGGCCTGTCATGCCGCTTCGCCGAGATCCGAGCGGCCAGCGCGGCGTCATTCTCTCCTGATCGCCGTGCCGGCCGTCCGGCTCCGCTTCGGCCTTTGC
This sequence comes from uncultured Alphaproteobacteria bacterium, assembly GCA_963728675.1. Classification (GTDB taxonomy): domain Bacteria; phylum Pseudomonadota; class Alphaproteobacteria; order Rhizobiales; family Beijerinckiaceae; genus JAJKJG01. The sequence continues at coordinate 34,859 of CAVSLO010000011.1, forward strand.
GGCCCTGTCGCAAGCGTTGCTGACGCTGGCCGAGGGCGCAGCGAGGCCGGGCGCCCGGTTCCGGAGGGCGGCCCGGAACCGCGCTGGCCGCCGGCGGGCCTCGAATTCGAGGCGCGAGCCTGCGCGGCGCTGAACGGGCTCGCCGATCGCCGCCCGCGCTCTGGACCGCGTCGCCAGGACGCTCGCCGTCCATGCGATCTTCAAGACGGGCTGGCGCGTCGGCCGGCTTCGACCCGGCCCGCTATCGCCGTCAACTCGTCGAGAACACGGATTTCCGCAAGTTCGACGACGGCTTGCGCATGACGCTCGACTGCACGCCGGCGCTGGCGGACCGGATCGAGGCGCTGCTTGACGCCGCCGAGGCGGAGGGCCGTCGCCTGCGCCGGCGCGCATCGGCAGACGCCGCGCTGATGACCTGTTTCGTCCCGTCGCCGACCCGCGGCGACCACATCCATTTCGTCGACGGCGCCATGGGCGGCTACGCCGCGGCGGCGCGGGCGCTCAAGCGCCACGCATAAGCGGCTCAAGCGCCTCGGCCGGCCGCGCGCAGCGGCGACTCAGCCGCACTCTCGCCCTCGAAAATTTCCAGAAGGGCGCGGCGGATGGCGCCTTGGCGGCCAGGGTGCGTGACCTTCGTGCCCGTGAGGTCGGTCACGTAGAACACGTCGACCGCCTTTTCGCCGAACGTCGCGATGTGGGCCGATGCGATGTTGAGGTTGAGTTTGCCCAGCGCCGTCGTGAGATCGTAGAGCAGGCCCGGCCGGTCGAGCCCCGTCACCTCAAGCACCGTGTGGCGCGTCGAGAGCGCGTTGTCGATGACGACCTCGGGCGCGACCTGGAAGGGTTTCGGACGCTCCTTGGCGGGCCGTTTGCCGTCCACGAGATCCGCGATCCGGACCTCGCCTTTAAGCGCGCTTTCGATCGAGCGGGCCACCCGCTCGGCGCGCCGCAGCTCGTCTTCGTCGCGGTCGAAGGCGCGCGAGAGGAAGATCGTGTCGAGCGCGGTGCCGTCGACCGTCGTGAAGATCTGGGCGTCGACGATGTTGCCGCCCGACGCGGCGCAAGCGCCGGTGACGATGGCAAGCAGCCGGGGATGGTCGGGCGCGAGCACGGTGAGTTCGGTGACGCCGCGAAAAGCGTCGGTTTCGAAAGACGTCGTGACCGTCCGCCCGGCATCCTCGGTCTCGCGGACAAGCCGGGCGTGCTTCGATTGCCGGGGGGTGTCCACCTTGAGCCAGTACGCCGGGTTATGGCGGGCGGCGTAGACCTCGAAGGCGGGGTCCGTCCAATCGGGCAGCGCCTCGCGCAGGCGGGTCTGCGCGAGCCTGACGCGGTCCATGCGCGCCAGTTCGGAATGACCGCCGCTGAGCACCACCTCCGTCTCGTAGTAGAGCGTGCGCAGAAGCTGGCCTTTCCAGCCGGTCCAGACGCCGGGGCCGACCGCCTTGATGTCGGCGATGGTGAGCACGAGCAGCAACTTCAGCCGCTCGACGGTCTGCACGACGCGCGCGAAGCCCTCGATGGTCCTGGGGTCGGAAAGATCGCGGCTTTGCGCCGTGATCGACATCAGAAGATGATGCTCCACGAGCCAGGCGGCCGTATCGGTCTCGGCCGCGTCCAGCCCGAAGCGCGGGCCGAGCTTGCGGGCGATGGCGGCGCCGAGGAGCGAATGGTCCTCGGGCCGGCCCTTGGCGATGTCGTGGAGGAACAGCGCCACGTAGAGCGCGCGCCGGTTCTGGATGGAGCTGAAGACCCGGTTCGCGAGCGGATGCTCGTCGCCGGCGCGGCCGGCGTCGATTTCGGCGAGCACGCCGATCGAGCGGACCAGATGCTCGTCCACCGTGTAGTGGTGGTACATGTTGAACTGCATCATCGCCACGATCCGCCCGAAATCGGGGATGAAGCGGCCGAGCACGCCGGTTTCGTTCATGCGCCGCAGGACCACCTCGGGCGCGTTGCGCGAGGTCAGGATGTCGAGAAACAGGCGGTTCGCCTCCGGGTCGGACCGGAGCGCGGGGCCGATCAGCCGCAGCGACCGGGCCGCCAGCCGCGTCGCGTCGGGATGGGTCGGCAGGTTGTGGCGGTCGGCCAGCCAGAACAGGCGGATCAGGTTGACGGGATCGCGCGCGAAGGCGCCCTCGTCCCGCACGTTGATGCGGTCGTTGTCGATGAAAAAGCCCTCCGCCTCGAGATCGCCGCGCCGGCGGCGGAAGCGGCCGAACATGCGGTCGAGCATGGGGCGGCGCTTGGTCTGGCGCGCCTCAAGCTCCGCGCAGACGATGGCGGTGAGGTCGCCGACATCCTTGGCGACCAGGAAGTAAGACTTCATGAAGCGCTCGACGGCCGAGAGGCCCTGGCGCCCCGCCATGCCGATGCGCCCGGCGATCTGGCGCTGCAGGTCGAAGCCGAGGCGCTCCTCCGCGCGGCCGGTCGCGAAGTGCATGTGGCAGCGCACGCGCCACAAAAACTCCTCGCAGCGCCGGAAAAGCTGCGCCTCCTCCTCGTTGAACAGGCCGGCCTTGACGAGGTCCCCGACCTCGCGGACGCGATAGACGTACTTGGCGATCCAGAACAGCGTGTTGAGGTCGCGAAGCCCGCCTTTGCCGTCCTTGACGTTGGGCTCGACGAGGTAGCGCGACGCGCCGGCCTTCGCGACGCGCCCGTCGCGCTCGCGCAGCTTGGCGTCGACGAACTCGGCGGCCGTGCCCTTGACGATCTGGCGATCGTAGCGGGCGAGGAGTTCGTCGTAGAGCGCCCGATCGCCGAACAGGAACCGCGCTTCCAAGAGCGCGGTGCGGATCGTCATGTCCGCCTTGGCCTCGCGGATGCACTCGTCGACCGAGCGCGTCGCGTGCCCCACCTTCAGCTTCAGATCCCACAAAACGTAGAGAATGGCCTCGACCACGCTCTCGCTCCAGGCGGTCTGCTTGTAGGGCAGCAAGAACAGGAGATCGACGTCTGAGCCTGGCGCCAGCGTGCCGCGCCCGTAGCCGCCCGTCGCCACCACGGCGAGCTTCTCGCCCGCGGACGGGTTGTCGGCGGGGTAGAGATGCCGCACGACGGCATCGTGGACGAGGCGCACGGCGCCATCCATCACGTCCGAGAGCCTGCGCGCGCAGGCGAGCCCGTCGCCGTCCGCGATCAGGCGCGCCTGCGCCTCCGCGCGGCCGCGGTCGAGGAGGGCCCGCAACTCCGGCACGAGACGGGCGCGCAGCGACGCCGAATCCCCGAGCGGCTCGTGCGCAAGGCGCCCCAGAAGGGCGTCGTATTCGTCGTCCAACGGTTCGGCTGCGGGCGGCGCGATCACGGTCATCGGCTTAGCATGCCTGGTCGGCGCTGGACACGAAAGGCGTTTGCTTCGTCCGACCTCGCCTGCGGAGCCTGCGTTAACCGTGGTTTCGGATGACGAAACAAATCCCGCTCATCTGCATCATCTTATGGTCAAGCTTTGGGTGGGCGGGGCGATGAGGCGAATTGTTATGACGGGGGCGGCCGCGCTCCTGGCGGCTGGATGCGCGGATACGACAGGCGCGGCTCGAAGCCGCTCCCAAGCGATTTCAGCGGCGTCGCCGAAGGCGCAAGCCGCATCCACGTCCGCATCGAGGGCTTCCGGTCAGGAGACCGTTGTCGCTTGGGTTCCGCAGACCGGCTTCGTCCAGGGAACGCGCGCGGCTGTGGCCAGGTTTGGGGCGCCGTTGAGGTCGGCGGGAGGGATCAACCGGACCGTCGAATCCTGCCGCGCGATGGTGGAGGCTGAAGCCGTGAAGATGGGAGCGAAGAGGGTCGAGGCCGTCTCCGCGGGTCCCCAGCATCGCGATGCGAAGGGTCAGATCGTCGGTCCCGTCCGCGTTCGCATCCTGTATGCGCGTCCGCTCGGCTATCATGAGTTGCGCGAGGCGACGTTGACGTGCGTCACGGACGCACGGGGGAACGTCATTGACGCCCGCGTCTGACGAGCGCAGCTGCGGCGGCCGATTTGACGCCGTGGACCGCCGATCCTAAGTCTTGAGCGCGCCCCATCGCGAGAACGGGCTCGCGGGCGCGCAATGGACCGCTCGATCGCCGGGAGCCGGAGCCGCCGCGGTCGGCGGCGGTTGTCCCCGCGCAACGCAGGGAATGACCATGCTGTCTCGCCGTTCTGTTTTTGCAGGGGTGGCCGGCTTTCTCGCGCTGGCCACGTCGCCGGGCGCGTCGGCCCAGGCTCCGCGCGAAATCCGCATCGACTTCGCCACCTACAATCCGGTCAGCCTTGTGCTCAAGGACAAGGGATGGCTCGAAAAGGCGTTCGAGAAGGAGGGCGTGACCATCCGCTGGGTGCAGACGCTCGGCTCCAACAAGGCCCTTGAGTTCCTGAACGCCGGCTCGCTCGATTTCGGCTCGACGGCGGGTTCGGCCGCGCTCGTCGCCCGCATCAACGGCAACCCGATCAAGTCCATCTACGTCTATTCGCGGCCCGAATGGACGGCGCTCGTGGCCCGCAAGGATAGCGGCATCGGCAAAGTCGCCGACCTCAAAGGCAAGCGCGTGGCCGTCACCCGCGGCACCGACCCGCACATCTTTCTGGTCCGCGCCCTCCAGGAGGCGGGTCTGACCGAAAAGGACGTGAAGCTTGTGCTGCTGCAGCATCCGGACGGGCGGCTCGCCCTCGACCGGGGCGACGTGGACGCCTGGGCCGGGCTCGACCCGATGATGGCCGCAGCCGAGGTCGAGAGCGGCGCCGTGCTCTTCTACCGCAAGCCCGAAGCCAACACCTGGGGCATCCTCAACGTGCGCGAGGATTTCGCCAAACGATATCCCGACATCGTCAAGCGCGTGCTGGAGGTCTACGAGGACGCGCGCCGCTGGTCGCTTGAGAACCCGGACGAGTTGAAAAAGATTTTCGCCGATTTCACCAAGCTGCCGCCCGCCGTGGTGGAGCGGCAGATCGACGAGCGCACCGAACTGACCCACGGCGCCATCGGGGAGCCGCAGCGCGAGTCGATCCTCGCCGCCGGCTTGGCGCTCCAGAGCGCTGGCGTCGTCCCGGCCAACGTGGACGTGAAGGCGGCGGTCGACGCCCTCATCGACCCGCAATACCTCCCGAAACCGACGGACTGAGGCGCCGCATTCATGGCGGCGCGAGATCGCCGCGCCCGCCGAGGCGCCTCAAGCACAGACTGGAGCCCTCTCCGGCGCGTCCCCGCTGGCGCCGCGGATCAAATGGGCGCTCGGCCTCCTCCTGCCGCTCGTCCTCGCGATCGGGTGGGAGGCGGCGGTGCGCCTCGGGTTCGCCTCCGGCCGGCTCATGCCGCCGCCGAGCCGCATCGCCGAGACCTTCTACGCGCTGGCCCGCACCGGGGAACTCTGGGCGCATACCTTGGCGACGCTGTGGCGCGTCGCCGCCGGTTTCGCGCTGGGCGCGGTCGCGGGCATCGTGGTCGGCGCCTTCTCCGGCACGTTTGCAACAGCGCGCCGGCTCCTCGATCCGACGTTGCAGGCGCTGCGCGCGATCCCGTCGCTCGCCTGGGTGCCGCTGTTCATCCTGTGGCTCGGCATCTTCGAGGAATCGAAGGTCGCTCTGATCGCCGTCGGCGCCTTCTTTCCGGTCTATCTCGGCGTCGCGGGCGCGATCCTGTCGGTCGACCGCAAGCTCGTCGAGGTGGGCCGCGTCTTTCGGCTGTCCCGCGCGCAGCTCGCGCGCCGCATCCTCCTGCCGGCGGTGCTGCCCGAGACGATCGTGTCGCTGCGCTCCGGCCTCGGCCTCTGCTTCATGTTCGTGGTGGCGGCCGAATTCATGGGCGCGTCCGAGGGCCTCGGCTATCTCCTCGTCGACGGACAGCAACTCGGCAAGCCCGACCAGATCCTCGCCGCCATCATCGCCTTCGCCCTCATCGGACAGGTCTGCGACGCCTTGCTCGTCATGGCGACGCGTCCCTTGACCCGCTGGCAGGATGTCGCGCGGGAGCGCCTTTGAGATGCTGCAACTCGACCACCTCTCCAAGACCTATGCGGACGGCACGCGCGCGCTCGCCGACATCACCCTGGCCGTAGAGGAATCGGAGATCGTGGCGCTCATCGGGGGCTCGGGCTGCGGCAAGACCACGCTGTTGCGCCTTATCGCCGGCCTCGACCGGGCGAGCGCCGGCGCGATCCGCCTCGACGGGGAGCGGATCGCGGAGCCGCATCCCGCCATCGGGATCGTGTTTCAGGAGCCGCGGCTCCTGCCCTGGCTCGACGTCGCCGACAACGTCGGATTTGGCCTCCTGGACCGGCCCGCCGCCGAGCGCCGGGCGCGCGTGGCCCACGCGCTCGAAAAGGTCGGGATCGCCGAGCACGCGGCCCGCTGGCCGCGCGAGCTGTCCGGCGGGCAGCAGCAGCGGGTCGCCATCGCCCGCGCCTTCGTGACCCAACCCAAAGTGCTGCTGCTCGACGAACCGTTTTCGGCGCTCGACGCCTTCACCCGCGCGAGCCTGCACGAACACCTTTTAGGTCTCTGGGAAGAGAGCCGGCCCACAATCCTTCTCGTCACCCATGACGTGCAGGAAGGCGTGACGCTGGCCGACCGCGCCGTGGTGATGCGGCCGAAGCCGGGCCGCATCGACGATGAGCTGCCTCTGGGGCTCGCCCGCCCGCGCGAAAAAACCTCGCCGGCGTTCGAGTCGGCGACCCGGCGCGTTCTGGCTGCGCTCGACCGTTCGCTGCAACCGACCGTCGACGCCGCGCGCGAAAGAGACCGGCAGGCTGCGGCGCTGTGGTGGTGACCTTTCTTTTGATCTGAACCGGGGAGATGTTTCGATGGACGCGAACGCGCTGCGCAGCCTTCAGACGCCGATCAAGGACAAATACCGCTCTGACCCGAGCGCCGCCGTCATCACCTTGAAGGCGCAAGGGACGCTCGACGACCAGAGCATCGCCTGCAAGGTCGAGACCGGCCGGGCGCTGGCGGTGGCGGGCCTTCACCCCGCGACGGGCGGCTCAGGCGCGGAACTCTGCTCCGGCGACATGCTTTTGGAGGCGCTCGTCGCCTGCGCGGGCGTGACCTTGAAAGCGGTCGCGACGGCGCTCGAAATCCCGCTGCGCCAGGGCGTGGTGAAAGCGGAAGGCGACCTCGACTTCCGCGGCACGCTCGGCGTCGACAAGGCCGCGCCGGTCGGGTTCAAGGCCATCCGCCTGACGTTCGAGGTCGATGCCGACGCGCCGCAGGACAAAATCGACCAGCTTCTCAAGCTGACCGAGCGCTATTGCGTGGTGTTTCAGACGCTGAACAGCAAGCCTGAGCTGAACGTTCGTCTTGACCGCACGTGAGACGTGTTCCCCGTTCGGCCGGACGGCGCTTGAGACACCCGGAGCGCGGGACTCTCGCAACAATGGCAAGCGTGAGGTTTGCCCCGCGCAAGTCCATTCTTATCTAAACGTCATCCTAGCGACGCCGATGAGGCGCGGCCGGTTCGTTCGTGCTTCGCGCGGCGATACGCCGTGACAACATGGGACCCATGAACGACCTCCTTGCCCTCATGTACGACCCCGCCGTTTGGGCCGCTCTCGTCACGCTCATCGTCATGGAGGTCGTGCTCGGCATCGACAACCTGATCTTCATTTCGATCCTGACCAACAAGCTTCCGCGGGATCAGCAGGCGAGGGCGCGCCGCATCGGCATCGGGCTTGCGCTCATCCTGCGCCTCGGGCTTCTGGGCACGATCGCCTTCATCGTCCATCTGACGAACCCCATCTTCACCGTCTTCGGGCACGGCTTTTCCTGGCGCGACCTCATCCTGATCGGCGGCGGGCTTTTCCTCGTCTGGAAGGCCACCAAGGAGATCCACCATAACGTCGATCCCGATCATGGCGACGACCTTTTCGAAGGCGACCGCGTCCAGATGACCTTCGCCTCGGCGATCGTCCAGATCCTCCTGCTCGACCTGGTCTTTTCGCTCGACAGCATCATCACGGCGGTCGGCATGACCGATCATGTGCCGATCATGGTGGTCGCCGTCATCGTCGCCGTCACGGTCATGCTGGTCGCGGCCGATCCGCTCGCCCGCTTCATCCACAACAACCCGACCATCGTCATGCTGGCGCTCGGGTTCCTCCTGATGATCGGGATGACGCTCATCGCCGAAGGATTCGGGGCGCACGTTCCAAAAGGATACATCTACGCCGCGATGGCCTTTTCGGCCGGCGTCGAGGTCCTCAACATGCTCGGGCGGCGCGCACGGCGGAAGCGGACCAAGCCGGCCGCGGCGCCGAGCGTCGAAGCGCGCGCGGGGCAGGCCGCGCCCGCCGCGGATCGGTAGCTCCGGCAGGTTCTCGACAGGCCGCGCGTCGGCCGCAGGCGGCTTCGGTTTTCGGGGGAAAAACCGTTCGGGGCGTCGTCAAGGCATGGCGGCCCGTCGCGGAAGCGGTCGGGCCGCGCTTGCCGGCCAAGCCGCCAATGCGGTCAGCCTGCACGGTTCGGACGCTCTGCCGCGCCCCTTCGCCGACGCTTGGCCCGGTGAGCCGCCGCAAGCCGCGCGCGGGCGACGCGCGCTGTCTTGTCGGCGCGCTCCCGTTTGACCTGTTCGATCTCGAACATCAGGGCGTCGATCCGCCGGGTCAAACTCTCCGCGTCCGTCACGCTCGCATGGTCACGCATGATTCGCCTCTCCGCCGAAAGGCATTGCTGAGCGCACGATTCCGGCAAGGGAAAGGCGAGCCGGGCAGGGCAGGGCAGGGCAGCAGTCGAAGCCTCGGGCGAAACATTCGTTGAGCCTCAAGACAAGGGCGGCCGCATGGCCGGGGAGTTCTCCGGCGCGTTCCGGGCGGAAGTCGGAGCTGGGGCCCGTCGATGTGGATCCAGGCTGCGCGCGGCACGGGCCGAAAATGAGGCCGGGCCGCCTTGCGGCACGGCGTCGCGCGGCCGACAATAAGGGCGAGCGGGGATGCTCGCCCTGCCTGCCCGGAGGACGCCATGACCGTCCATGCTCGGATCGACGCCGCGCCCGTTCTGCTCCGATCGGACGAGGGCGGCGTCGCGACGCTGACCTTGAACCGGCCGGAGGCGCGCAACGCGCTCTCGGAGGCGCTCATCGACGCGCTCGGCGCCGAACTCGACCATGTCGCCGAGGACGGCGCTGTTCGCGCCGTCGTCCTGACCGGACGGGGGCCGGCGTTCTCGGCCGGCCACGACCTCAAGGAAATCGCCGCCCGCCGCGCCGACTCCGACCGGGGCCGCGCCGCGTTCGCCACCCTCATGGCCCGATGCTCCGCCCTGATGCAGCGCATCGTGCGGCTGCCCCAGCCCGTCATCGCGGCCGTCGAGGGCGTCGCCACGGCGGCCGGCTGCCAGCTCGTGGCGAGCTGCGACTTGGCGGTTGCGGGCGCGAACGCCCGTTTCGCGACGCCCGGCGTCCACATCGGCCTGTTCTGCTCGACCCCGATGGTGGCGCTGTCGCGCAATCTCGCCCGCAAGCACGCGATGGAGATGCTGCTGCTGGGCGAGGCGGCGTCGGCCGCCGACGCCCATCGCGTCGGCCTCGTCAATCGCGTCGTCCCGGCCGGCGAGGCCGAGGCGGAGGCGCGGCGCATGGCCGGGGCCATCGCGGAAAAATCGCCGCTCACGCTGAGAATCGGCAAGCGCGCGTTTTACGAGCAACTCGAGATGGGGCTCGCCGACGCCTACGATTACGCCTCGCAGGTCATGGTCGCGAACATGCTGGCGCGCGACGCCGAGGAGGGCATCGGCGCCTTCGTCGAGAGGCGGGAACCGCGATGGGAGGGGCGGTGAGCGCCTGACCCGACGCGGCGAACCGGCCAATGGCCTCGCTCGCGGACGCGCTCCTGCCGCTGCTGCTCGCCGCCTCCGCCGCGCTCTACACCAGCGTCGGCCATGCCGGGGCCTCCGCTTATCTGGCCGCGATGGCGCTGGTCGGCGTCGCGCCCGAGACGATGCGGCCGACCGCGCTGGTCCTCAACATCGTCGTGGCGAGCTTCGCGGCCGTGCGGTTCTGGCGGGCCGGTCTTGTCGATGCGCGGCTCGCGCTGTGGCTTGCCCTCGGCGCGGCGCCGCTCGCCTTCCTGGGCGGCGCGATCACCTTGCCGGGCCACCTTTACCGCCCGCTGGTCGGCCTGATTCTATTAGCCGCGGCGCTCCGGCTGCTGTGGCCCGCGGAGGTGACGGCCAACCGGAACACGCGATCGCCGCATCCCCTGGCGGCGGCGCTGACCGGCGCGGGCATCGGCTTTCTCTCGGGGCTCACCGGGACGGGCGGGGGCATTTTCTTGTCCCCCCTCCTCATCTTCGGCGGTTGGTCGGCGACGCGGACCGCGTCCGGCATCGCCATCACGTTCATCCTGTGCAACTCCGCCTTCGGACTCCTCGGCAACCTCGCATCTCTGCAACGGCTGCCGCCGGCGCTGCCGGTTTACGTCGGCGCGGTCCTGATCGGGGCGCTGGTCGGCACGGCCTTGGGGACGAAGCGCCTCCCGGCGCCGATGGTCCTCAAGGCGCTCGGGCTGGTGCTGGTCATCGCCGGCTTGAAGCTGATGTTGACGTGAGCCCACGTTGCGCCTTCTCGCCCCGCTCTCTACCTTTCCTGGATGGAGCACGGCGCCTACCCGGACGATTACATCCGCGACATCCTCAAGTCGGCGAAGACGATCGCGCTCGTCGGCGCGTCGAACAACCCGGCGCGGCCGAGTTGGATCGTGACGAAATACCTGGCCGAGCGCGGCTACGACGTGATCCCCGTCAACCCCGGCCTCGCCGGCCAGGAGATCCTCGGCCTGCCCGTCTACGCCCGGCTCGCGGACATTCCCCGCCCGATCGACATGGTCGAGATTTTTCGCAATTCGCAGGCCGCCGGGCCGATCACCGAGGAGGCGCTGGCGCTCGATCCGCCTCCGAAGGTGATCTGGATGCAGCTCTCGGTGCGCAACGACGCGGCGGCCGCCAAAGCCGAGGCGAAGGGCGTCCGGGTGGTGATGAACCGCTGCCCCAAGATCGAGTACGGCCGCCTCTCCGGCGAGATCGGCTGGCAGGGCGTCAACTCGCGCATCCTCTCCGCCAAGAAGCCGGCGCTGGCCGGAAAGGGCTTTCAGAGGTTCACCATCCATCGGCCGGGGACCGGCTGACACGGCCGCAAACCCGCCGCGGGCGCAAGGAAAGAAAAGCGCTCGGGACCGGGAACATAAGCCCCCTGCGGCCGGTTCACGGCCCAGACGATGCTGCGGGTCGAGGAGGCGGGGGGTGCCCCGGCCTCGCCGTCAGGCCCGCATGCGTCGCCAGGCGGAGACGATGTCTCCTCGAAGGTCCGGGAGGTTCGGCATGAAGGCGCTCTGCTGGCACGGCAAGCAGGACATCCGCTGCGATACGGTGCCCGATCCGACCATCGAGGACGGGCGCGACGCCATCATCAGGGTCACGGCCTGCGCCATCTGCGGCTCCGACCTGCACCTCTACGACGGCTTCATGCCGGGCATGGAATCCGGCGACGTGATGGGCCACGAGACCATGGGCGAGGTCGTCGAGGTCGGGCGCGACAACACGAAGCTGAAAGTCGGCGACCGCGTGGTCATCCCGTTCACGATCATCTGCGGCGCGTGCGACCAGTGCAAGCGCGGCAACTTCTCCGTCTGCGAGCGCACGAATCGCAACAAGGAGGTGGCCGACAAGGTTTTCGGGCACACCACGGCGGGGCTCTTCGGCTACACGCACCTCACCGGCGGCTATCCGGGCGGCCAGGCCGAGTACCTGCGCGTCCCCTTCGCGGACACGACCCATATAAAAGTCCCGGACGGCATCCCGGACGAAAAGCTTCTTTTTCTCAGCGACATCTTTCCGACCGGCTGGCAGGCGGCGGTGCAATGCGACATTCAGCCGACCGACACGGTCGCGATCTGGGGCTGCGGGCCTGTCGGGCAAATGACGATCCGCAGCGCCGTTCTGCTCGGGGCGAAGCAGGTGATCGCCATCGACCGCGTGCCCGAGCGCCTCGACATGGCGAAGGCCGGCGGCGCGATCGCCATCAACTTCGACACGGAGAGCGTCCTCGAACGCTTGAAGGAGTTGACGGGCGGCAAGGGGCCGGAAAAATGCATCGACGCGGTCGGCATGGAGGCGCACGCGACCGCCACGCTCGACTCCATGTACGACCGGGCGAAGCAGGCGTTGATGCTGGAGACGGACCGCGCCCATGTCCTGCGCGAGATGGCCTATGTGTGCCGCCCCGCCGGCGTTCTCTCCGTGCCGGGCGTCTACGGCGGGGTCATCGACAAGTTCCCGTTCGGCATGGTGATGAACAAGGGTCTCACCATCCGCACCGGCCAGACGCACGTGAACCGCTGGACCGACGACCTCCTGCGCCGCATCGAGGAGGGCCAGATCGACCCGTCCTTCGTCATCACCCACACGGTCGGCCTCGAAGACGGGCCGGACATGTACAAGACCTTCCGGGACAAGGAGGACGGCTGCATCAAGGTGATGATCAAGCCGTAAGGGAGAGCGACGTCATGCGTTACGAAAGCGAAGGATCGCGCCGGCGCGGCCACCCGGATTCCGCCACCGACACGCTGGCCCGCGGGCTCGGCCTGTTCTCGATCGCGCTCGGCTTGGCCGAGTTCGTCGCCCCCCGCGCCATCGCCGATGCGCTCGGCATGCCGGGCAGCAAGAGCCTGATCCGCGCCTACGGCGCGCGCGAGATCGCCACCGGCGTCGCCATCCTGGCGTCGGACGACCCGACGCCGTGGATCTGGGGCCGCGTCGCCGGCGACGTGCTCGACATCGCCACCCTGGCGACAGGTCTGGAAGGGAACAACCCGAAGCAGGGCAACCTCGCCGTCGCCTTCGCGGCGGTCGCCGGCGCCACCGCGCTCGACGTTTACTGCGCCCAGCAACTCAGCCGCGAGGACGCCCACCCCCTGCCGTCGCTCCAGGATTACGGCGACCGAACCGGCTTCCCCCGCCCGCCAAGCGCCATGCGCGGCGCGGCGCGCGATTTCGAAGTTCCGCGCGATTTCCGCATCCCGGAACCGCTGCGGCCTTATGGGACATGATTCGAGGGCGGCGCGCCGGCTGAACGCGACTCGATGAGTTCTGAAAGCCAACGAGAACGGCCGACGCATTGACGCCAAGGCCAAAAAAGCTCATTGAGCTTGGCGGGAATGGTGCGGAGGTCAGTCCGTGTCGATCGGACGGCCCGATTACAGCAATGGGAAGGAAGAGGCGCCGTCGCCGCGACGGAAGCCTCAGGACTTCCGACTTGCGCTCGGCTTTGAGCGGGTCGGCCTCCTGTCCCTGCGCTTTCCATGGATCGTCGGGCTGATCGTTCTGTCGCTGTCCATCGCGGCGGCCTTCGGGATCGCACGCCTCAAGGTCGACGACTCGCTGAGCCAGCTGTTCCGGTCCGATACGGCCGAGTTCAAGCAGTATGAAGCGGTGACGCGCCGCTTCCCGTCGAGCGAGTTCGACGTGCTGGTGGTCGCGGAGGGCAAGACGCTCCTGGAGCGCGCCTCGCTTGAGGCGCTGCGCAATCTCGTCACTGACCTTCAACTCGTCGAGGGCACGCGCGGCGTCATCTCCTTGTTCTCGGCGCGCGAGCCGCCGGACAATGGCAAGCTTCCGGCCGCATTGTTCCCCGAACCGCTGCCCGAGGGCGCCGAATACGACCAGCTCGTCCGGCGCGTGAAAAACAACGAAATCCTGCGCGGCAAGCTCTTGTCCGAAGACGGCGAACTCGCCCTGATCGTCCTGGCCCTCGATCCGGCCATTGTCGCCGGCAAAGGCCTCAACGATGCCGTCACGGAAATCCGCGGGCTCGTGGCCGAACACCTCGCCGGCACGGGGCTCAAAGGCCAGCTCTCCGGCGTGCCGGTGATGCAGCTTGAGATCCGCAACGCCGTCGAGCGGGACCGGCTGATCTACAACGCCTTCGGCTTCGCGGCGGGATGCCTGATCGCCATCCTGTTCTTCCGCCGCGTGTCGTTCATGATCATCGCCGCCGCCCCGCCCCTCGTCGCCATTCTGTTGTCGCTCGGCTGCCTCGGCTGGCTCGATGTGCGGCTCAACATGTTTTTAAACGTGATGACGCCGCTCATCATGGTGATCAGCTTCGCGGACAGCATGCAGCTGACGTTCGCGGCCCGCGACCGGCTGATCGCCGGCGAGGACAAAGTCACGGCCTTCCGCACCGCCGTCCTCGTGGTCGGGCCGGCCTGCGTTTTGACCCACGCGACGGCGGGCCTGTCGTTCGCCGCGCTGCTGTTCTCCAGCTCGCACCTCATCCGCACGTTCGGCGCAGCCGGCTTGCTCGCGACCGTCATCGCCTTCGTGGCGGTTCTGACGCTCGTGCCTTTGCTCGGCATCCTGCTGCTGCGCCGGGAAGCGACCTTCGCGGCTAAGGCCCAGCGCGCCGACGCCGCCGTGAACGCGCTGCGGCGCTTCTGCGGCTGGATCGCCTCCCGGATGGTGAGCCGCCCCGGCCTCTACAGCCTGATCAGCGTGCTGGTCGGTGGCCAGCCTGGCGTACATCTACGCCACCCTCGAACCCCGCTATCGCCTCGCCGATCAGGTGCCCGACCGCGATCAGGCCGTGACAGCAAGCGGTCGTCTCGACGCCAAGCTCACCGGCGCCAACCCGATCGACATTCTGATCGAGTTCCCGAAAGGGGCTTCGCTCTACGCGCCTGAGACGCTCGCCGCCATCGCCGCCGTCCATGCGACGGTCGAGAGGCAGGCCGGCGTCGGCAACGTGTGGTCGATCGAGACGCTGCGGCGCTGGCTCGCTGAAAAAGCGGGGAGCAGCGACATCGCAACGCTGACGCAGTACGTCGACATGCTGCCCGCGCATCTGACGCGCCGCTTCATCTCCGCCGAGAAGGATGCGGTCGTCGTCAGCGGCCGCATTCCCGACATCGACGCCAGCCGCCTGCTGCCTGTGGTCGAAGCGCTCGACCAGGCGCTTGGAAACGTACGCGCCGAACACCCCGGCTACCGCATCTCCGTCACCGGCCTCTCCGCCATCGCCGCCCGCAACAGCGCCACGATGATCGGCAAGCTGAACCAGGCGCTGACGGTGGAGATCATCTTCGTCGCCGCCTTTATCGGCCTCGCGTTCCGCTCGTTGACCGTGATGCTGGTGAGCATCATGCCGGGCATCTTCCCGGTCGTCGCCGCCGGCGCGGTGCTGTGGGCGATGGGGGAGGGATTGCAGTTCGCGAGCGTCGTAGCGCTGACGGTTTCGTTCGGGTTGGGCTTGAGCGCCACCATCCACTTCCTCAACCGGCTGCGTCTGGAGGACGATCCGCAAGGCGATCCGGCCGTCGGCGTCGAGCGGGCGACCGTGCTGGTCGGCCCCGCCCTGATCCTCACCTCCGTCGTGCTGGCGTGCGGCTTGGCGGTGACGGTCCTGTCCGATCTGCCCAGCTTACGCCTGTTCGGCTGGCTCAGCGCCTTTTCGATGCTGGCGGCGCTCGTCGCCGACTTGCTCATCCTCCGCCCGACCGCGATGTTCCTGCGCCAGATCGTCCGGCGCTTGCGTGCGAAGCGCCGGGCGGCGCCGCAGCCGGCGGAGTGAGCCAGCCGAGGCTGTGGTGTGAGCCTCGGCTGATGAATCCTTAGAGCGTTTTGAGGCGACGTGGACCCGGTTCGCCGTCGAAACCGCGGCACACCACGAAACGAGCCGCGTCCACGTAGTGGGAAAACGGCTCTAGCGCCGGCTGAGCGAGATATTGACGCCCGTCAGCTCGGTTCCTGCGGACCGGATACCGATGGACTGGCTGTTCCCGCGCATGGCGACCGCAAGGTTCGCCGTAAACGTCGGGCCGCTCACGCGCGCCTGGATTTGGCCGCCGCTGGCCGTGCCGGACACGCTCCCGGAGGCGTTGCGGGTCGTCTCGGTCCACGAGCCGGCAATCGCGTTGCCGTTCGCCTGGACGTTGCTCGTGAGATTGAAGTTGTAGCTGTCGCTGGCGCAGCGCAGGTTCATCTGAAGCGCGTTGCCGCCGCCCGCGTAGGTCGCCCGGCAGCGGATGCGCTCGCTCGCCCCGCTCGCCAGCGAGACGGTGCCGCCCCCCGTCCACGTCCCGGCCAGGCCCGCGAACGGCCCCGCGCCTTGCGCAAGACCGGGCGGTCCCCCGAATGAGAGCGCAACAAGCGCCGCTCCCCCGATTACCCGAGCGAAGGCCTTCGATGGTGACATGCTGGGAGTCTCCTGGCGCTTAGAGCCGTTGATCGACCGGCGATTGTGTGCGCGGCCAAGCCTCGACACAAGCGCAGGCCCGCTCTCGGAGGTTGAAAACCCATGCGGCGCTCCGCCGATCGTCGCGCGAGTCCCGGACCGCATTCCGCTCCTCTTCAACCCATCCGGGAAGGGGTTGTGATCATGACGCCTGAGCCGGAGCGTCGTGAACAAGGCAGGGCGCGCTCCGGCGCCGCTCAAGCCGCCGCCCGGATCGCCTGCGCCGTCTTGTCGACGATCTCGCCGATCTGGTCCTCGCTCACGATCAGCGGCGGGGAGAGCGCGATGGTGTCGCCGGTGATGCGGATCATGAGGCCGATGTCATGGAACGCCCGCTCCATGACCTCATAGGTCCGCTGACCGACCGCCTCGGGGCGCGAGGCGAGGTCGATGGCGGCGGCGAGGCCGACGGTGCGGATGTCGACGACGTTCGGCAGATCTTTCAGCGACATCACGGCGTCCGCCCACAGCGGCTCCAGGTCTTTGGCGCGCCCGAAGAGGTTTTCCTGGCGGTACACGTCAAGCGTGGCGAGCCCCGCCGCGCAGGCGAGCGGGTGGGCCGAGTAGGTGTAGCCGTGAAATAGCTCGATGACGTGCTCGGGGCCTTTCATGAAGGCGTCGTGGATGGGTTTGCGCACGATCACGCCGCCCATCGGCACCGTGCCGGAGTTCACGCCCTTGGCGAAGGTGATCATGTCGGGCACGACGCCGTAGCGCTCGGCCGCGAAGGCGGTTCCGAGCCGCCCGAAGCCGGTGATGACCTCGTCGAAGATGAGCAGCAGACCGTGCCGGTCGCAGATCTGGCGCAGGCGTTGCAGATAGCCCTTCGGAGGCGGCAGCACGCCGGTCGAGCCCGCCATCGGCTCGACGATCACGGCCGCGATGGTCGAGGCGTCGTGGAGCGCGACGAGGCGCTCCAGTTCGTCGGCGAGATGCGCGCCCCATTCGGGCTCGCCCTTCGTAAAGGCCTGTTCGGCGCGGTTGTAGGTGTGGGGCAGGTGATCGACGCCGGCGAGCAGCGAGCCGAAGAACTTCCGGTTGGTCACGATGCCGCCGACCGAGATGCCCCCAAAACCGACGCCGTTGTAGCCGCGCTCGCGCCCGATCAACCGCGTCCGCTGGCCCTGGCCCGACACGTTCCAATAGGCGAGGGCGATTTTGAGGGCCGTGTCGACCGCCTCGGACCCGGAGTTGCAGAAGAACACGTGGTCGAGATCGCCCGGCGCGAGTTGCGCGATGCGGGCGGCCAGCGCGAACGCCTTCGGGTGCCCGAACTGGAAGGCGGGCGCGAAATCGAGGTCGGCCGCCTGCGTCTGGATCGCGGCGACGATCGGATCGCGTCCGTGGCCGGCGTTGCAGCACCACAGGCCCGCCGTCCCGTCGAGGATCGCCCGGCCGTCCGGCGTGAAAAAGTGCATGTCCTTGGCGCGCGCGATCAGGCGGGGGCGCCGCTTGAAGGAGCGGTTCGGCGTGAACGGCATCCACCACGCCGAGAGGTCGTTCGGCGTCTGAACATCGTTGGCGGTCCGCAAGGCTTCGGCGCGCGACATGGCTCTTGCTCCTCGATTGAGGGCGGTACGGTAGCAGGGCTTCCCGGCCGCTCAAGGGGTTGCCCGCCTCAACCCGTCATCGCGGTCGCCGTGTAGCCGGCCTTCGTGAGCGCCTGCGCGACGTCGAGGCTTTGCGCGCGGGTCGTGACCGCCACCCGGCCGTGGTCCAGGTCCACCTGAACGTTCGCCTGCGGGTCGAGGCGCGCGATCGTCTTCTTCACCGCCTCGACGCAGCCCTGGCAGGTCATGCCCTCGACCTGCATCAGGAGATCCTTGCGCTCCTCGTCCATCGGCTCGCTCCATGATGGCCCGCCTCTCGATTTCGGGAGAACGGGCGCGCGGCGCAAGGCCGACGTGAGACGGATTGCGGTGGACGCGAAAACCATCGCCCCGCTGGCTAGCTGCGCGAGCAGCTCTGCGGGGAGAGGCGATCAACAGCGGCCGTTTCGAACCAGCAACCCGGAGCCGCATCGCCATCGCACCATTGACTTCGCCCGGCGAGGAACCTACCCGCGCCAGGGTCATGCCAGAAAATCCCAACCGACTGACCGAAATTCCTTTCCTCGCCGGCCTGGAATCCGTTGCGGCGCATTACGACGTGATCCTCTGCGACGTTTGGGGCGTCGTGCATAACGGCGCCGAGGCGTTCGAGGCGGCGGGCGAGGCGCTGACGCGCTACCGCGCGGGCAGCGGGCGCGTGGTGCTCGTCTCCAACGCGCCGCGTCCCGGAACCGCCGTGCTGCGGATGCTCGACAAGCTCCATGTCGTGCGCTCCGCCTTCGACGCCATCGTGACCTCGGGCGACCTGACCCGAAAGGCCATCGAGGAGCGTGCGGGCGAAACCGTTTTCCACCTCGGCCCGGGGCGCGATTACTCGTTGTTCAAGGATCTCGACGTGCGGTTCGGGGACGTCGAGGAGGCTGCTTATGTCGTCTGCTCCGGCTTTTTCGACGACGACCGCGAGACAGTCGAGGACTACCGTCCGATGCTGGAGCGGATGCGCGCGCGCCGCCTCCGGATGATTTGCGCCAACCCGGATCTTGTGGTCGAGCGGGGCGACCAACTGATCCCCTGCGCGGGCGCGATCGCGCTCGCCTACGAAGAGATCGGGGGCGACGTGCTATACACCGGCAAGCCGCACGGCCCGATCTACGAGGCCGCGCTGGCGCGCGCGGCCGAACTGCGGGGCGGCGCGCCCGTCGAACCCCGGCGCGTCCTGGCGATCGGGGACGCGATCCGCACCGATGTCGCCGGCGCGGCGGCCTTAGGGATTCCCGCCCTGTTCGTGACGCAGGGCATCCACGCCGCCGAACTGACGTCGCCTGATGGAACGACCGACGCGCGCCGCGTCGGCGCTTGGCTTGCGCGGCAGGCGGTGCGGCCGCAGGCGGTGACAGACCGCTTGGCTTGGCGCTGAGCGGAGCCGCTCCGCTCGCCGTTCGGGCGCGGTTAAGTATGCCGCGCTCATTTTTGCCGAAAATCGCCAGCTTGACCGAACCAACCCGCCCGGTCCGCGTTCGATTGTAAGTAGATCGAGCGCATGTGCGCCTTCCGGGAAGAAACGTCGATGCCGAGCGCCGCCACCGCCTTTGCCGGAACGCTGGTGCGGCCGGCCCCGGGATGCACGTCCCTCTTCTTCGAGGACCTCAAGATCGGTCAGCACGCCAGCCTGATGCGGACCGTGATGGACAGCGACCTGCACTTGTTCGCGGCGGTAAGCGGCGACGTCAACCCCATCCACATCTCCGACGACTTCGCGTGCAAGACCAAGTTCGGGCAGCGCATCGCCCACGGCATGTTCACGGCGAGCCTGATCTCGGCCCTTTTGGGGACGCGCCTGCCCGGCCCCGGCGCGGTCTATCTGTCCCAAACCTTGCAATTCCTCGCGCCCGTCCGCATCGGCGATGTGGTGACCGCGACCGTCGAGGTCGTCGAACTGGTGGAGAGCCGCCGGCGGGCCCGCCTGTTCTGCGATTGCGTGTGCGACGGGCACCCGGTTTTGGAAGGCGAAGCGTGGGTCGCGGTGCCGAGCCGCGAAAAATGCGCCCGCGCCTAAGCGCTTGACGCTTGGGGGCGGTTTCGACAGGGTCGCGGCCCCGCGACCGGATCGCCCACGATCTTCAACGAAAAATGTCATCGCAACGCCCGAGCGGGGCGCAGACCCCCCGATTTCGTCGTCTGCCGCGACGACGATCCCGTTCCGCCGCCTCTTCTTGGCGCGGTTGTCGCGATCGGCAATTTCGACGGCGTGCATCGCGGTCATCGCGCGCTGATCGAGCGCGCGATGGCGCTGGGCGGACAAATCGAGCGCCCCTGCGCCGTTCTGACCTTCGAGCCTCATCCCCGGCTGGTCTTCGCCCCCGACAAGCCGATGTTTCGGCTGACCCCGGAGCCCGTGAAGCTCGCCATCCTGGCCAAGCTTGGTCTCGACGGCGCGTTCGTGCGCCGGTTCGACCGGACCTTCGCCTCCACGACCGCGGCGGAGTTCGTCGGAGCCCTGCTGAAACGAGATCTTGGCGTCGCCGGCGTCGTGGTCGGCCACGACTTTCATTTCGGCCGCGGCCGCGAGGGGACGCCGGCGGTGCTGGCGTCCTTGTGCCGCGAGCACGGCCTGATCTGCGAGGTCATCGCGCCTGTCGCCCAGGGCGGCGAGCCGATTTCGTCGAGCGCCATCCGCGCCGCGCTGGAGGACGGCGGCATCGCCCGCGCCAACGACCTGCTCGGCTACCGCTGGTTTGTGGAAGAGACGGTGCGCCACGGCGACAAGCGGGGGCGCATGCTGGGGTTTCCAACCCTCAACCTTGGCCTCGACCAATGCGGCCTGCGGCACGGGATTTACGCCGTGCGGATCGCGCTCCCGGATGGGACGGTGCGGGACGGCGTCGCGAGCTTCGGGCGGCGCCCCACCTTCGACAATGGCGCGCCGCTGTTGGAGGCGCACGTGTTCGACTTCGCGGGCGACCTGTACGGGCGGCGCGTGCAGGTCGAGTTCGTCGGCTGGATCAGAGGCGAGGAGCGGTTCGAGAGCGCGGAGGCGCTGGTGGCGCGGATGCAGGAGGACGCGCGATTGGCCCGCATGATTCTGGAGCGCGCGGGGACGGCCCAGCCGGAGTCGGTGATCGGCTGATTTCGGCCGACCGTGGGCTTCACGCAGGCTGGCGCTCGCGCGCCGGACACTCGGGCTCGTCCCTGACCGCGACATGCGGGGCCAGCGTCGAGCGGATCTCCTCGGCCAGCGCCAGCGCCTCGCGGGAGCGTTCGGAGGGGCTCTCGAGCAGTCCGATGCGGCAGAGCGGGAGCCCCGGCAAGCCGTCGTCCGGCCCCAGGGCGCGCTGGCCCGCGCGCATGGCGCTCGGCGGCAGCACGGTCACGGCCAGTCCCGCTCCGACGATCGGGGCGATGCCCGCGTAATTGGCCGAGACCAACGCCAAGCGCCAGGGAATGTGTGCGCCGTCGAGCGCGGCCAGCGCGCCCTGGCGCCAGCCGCACGTCGGCCCGGACAACGCAAGCGGCAGCGGGCGTTCCAAATGGACGCATGTTCGCGGGCCCGCAACCCAACGCAGCGGCTCCTCGCGCACGACCTCCACGCCCGCGAAGCGGGCGCAGTCCGTGACGATCGCGATGTCGAGATCGCGGGACTGCATCCGTTCCGCCAGTTTCACGCTGAACTCGCAGATCACGGCGAGTTCGACCAACGGATGGCGGCGCACGAAGCGGGTCAGAATCTCAGGCAAGAACGGCTCGGCGTAGTCGTCCGGGATGCCGAGCCGGAGACGGCCGGCCAAGCCCTTTTCCGCCACGGCGGCGAGGGCCGCGGCCTCGACCTGGAGCATGCGCCGGGCATAGTCGATCAGCTTTTCGCCGTCGTCCGTGAGGCGAACGCCGCGCCCTTGCTTCTCGAACAGGGCTTTGCCCCCAAGGCGGTCTTCGAGGCGCTTCATGTGCATCGAGACGGCCGACTGGGTCTTGTTCACCCGTTCCGCCGCGCGGGTGAAGCTGCCCGTATCGACGATGGCGAGAAAGGAGCGGAGCTGGTCGGTGTCGAGCATGGAGCCATCATAGATGATGATTAATCAGATGACAAACATTCGTTTGTCTTATGGATCGAAATCTTGGATGCTTCCCCGGTCAAAGACGTGCAAGCGCTTGCAACGCGCTCCCACATCGTTGGACAAGGAAGCCGATCATGTTTTTCAGCCGCGTCGTTCCAGCACCCGAACGGTGGGCCGAAGGAGCCCCCTTCATCCGGCAGGCGGTATCGGTTGCGAGCCGGGCGCTCGCCTGGCCGATCCGCGTCCTGCGCGCGCGGAGGGAGTTAGCTAAGCTGGCGGACCTGACCGATCACGAGTTGCGAGACATCGGACTGATGCGGCAGGATCTGCGCAGCGCGACCGCTCTCCCCCTGGACGAGGACCCGACGCTTCTCCTGGCCAAGATCGTCGCGGAGCGGCGCCGGGCGGGGCGGGCAAGCAGAACCCGGCGGACCTGAAGGGCCTCGGCCCGGCGGTTCGTCCTGCGTGGCTTCGGTTCGGTTCGGCGACGATCAGCAGAACGCTTTATTCAACGCTCCGGCGCTGCTACAAGCGCCGCATGACCCAGCATGGCGTCTTCATAGGTCGCGCGGACTCGATCCGCCTCGCGCGAATTACCGGCCCGGCCTTCGCCTGAGTGCGCCGCCAGCGAAGGTCCGGGTTGCCCCGATCCGCCCCGTCCCCATGTTGAGCGCTTCGTTCGCCGCAGCGCCCGGTTCGACGCCATGACAAAAGCCTCCGCCAAAGCCGCGCCGTCCGGGCGCGATTACTCCGAGACGCTGTTTCTGCCGCAGACGGACTTTCCGATGCGGGCGGGCCTGCCGCAGCGCGAGCCGCTGCTCTTGAAGCGCTGGGAGGCGATGAACCTGTACGAGCGCCTGCGCGAGGCGGCGCAGGGCCGTCCGCGTTTCGTGCTGCACGACGGGCCGCCCTACGCCAACGGCAACATCCACATCGGGCACGCGCTCAACAAGATTCTCAAGGACCTTGTAGTGCGCTCGCAGCAGATGCTCGGGCACGACTCGAACTACGTGCCGGGCTGGGACTGCCACGGGCTGCCGATCGAATGGAAGATCGAGGAGGACTACCGCGCCAGGGGCAAGGACAAGGACGCGGTGCCGATCATCGAGTTCCGCCGCGAGTGCCGCGCCTTCGCGGACAAATGGATCGACGTGCAGCGGGAGGAATTCAAGCGCCTCGGCGTCGAAGGGGACTGGGCGCACCCGTACTCCACGATGGCGTTTCCCGCCGAGGCGCAGATCGCCCGCGAGATCATGAGCTTCGCGCTCTCGGATCAGCTCTACCGCGGCTCGAAGCCGGTGATGTGGTCCTCGGTCGAAAAGACGGCGCTCGCCGAGGCCGAGGTCGAGTACCACGAGAAAACCTCGCCGACGATCTGGGCAAGATTCCCGATCGTCGACACGCTCGACGGCGATCTGGAGGGCGCGTCGGTCGTGATCTGGACCACGACGCCGTGGACGATCCCGGCCAACCGCGCGATCACCTTCGGCTCCGACATCGCTTACGGCCTCTATCGCGTCACGGACGCCCCGGCCGACAACTGGGCCAGGACGGGCGACCGCTATGTGCTCGCCGACAAGCTCGCCGCCGACGTGTTCGCCGCCGCGCGCGTCACCGCGTATGAGCGCGAAAAAGACGTGCTGCCCGTGATGATCGTGCGCTGCGCGCATCCGTTCCGCGGCGTCGCGGGCGGGGAGGGCTATTGGGACTTCGACGTGCCGACCTTCCCGGCCGATTACGTCACCGACGACGCGGGCACCGGCTTCGTCCACACCGCCCCTGGCCACGGCGCGGACGACTACACCACCTTCGTCAAGCATCGCGAGACGTTCGCGGCCTGCGGAACGCCGGAGGTGCCGCACACGGTTTCGGAAGATTCTTCGTACTATCCGAACATCCCGCTGTTCGCGGGCGAGCGCGTGTTCGACCACAAGGGCAAGGACGGGGGCGCGAACGAGGCGGTGATCCGAAAACTGGTCGAGGCCGGGGCGCTCGTGGCCCGCGGACGCCTCAAGCACCAGTACCCGCATTCCTGGCGCTCGAAAGCGCCGCTGCTGTTCCGCAACACGCCGCAGTGGTTCATCGCCATGGACAAGCCGATCGCCTCTCCCGCGAGCACCTCTCCCGTGGGAGAGGGGATGCAAGCGGGCGAAGGCGCTGGCGGCGCGCTCGGCACGGTGATGTGGCCGCGCAACGAAGCTCCGCCCGGCGACACCCTGCGCCACCGTGCGCTGACGGCGATCAAGACGGTGAAGTGGGTGCCCCCGACCGGCGAGAACCGCATCGCCGGCATGATCGAGAACCGGCCCGACTGGGTGGTGTCCCGCCAGCGCGCCTGGGGCGTGCCGATCGCGGTGTTCGTGAAGAAGGGCACGAACGACCTTTTGAAGGACGACCGCGTCAACGCCGCCGTGGCCGAGGCGTTCGAGCGGGAGGGCGCGGACGCGTGGTTCGCGGACGGCGCGGCGGCGCGGTTCCTCGCGCCCTTCGGCCATGATCCGGCCGAGTACGACAAAGTGGACGATATTCTCGACGTGTGGTTCGACTCCGGCTCGACCCACGCCTTCACGCTGGAGGTCCGCGACGACCTCAAGGCCCGCCGCACGGTCGACGGCGGGCCGGACACGGTGATGTATCTGGAGGGCTCGGACCAGCACCGCGGCTGGTTCCACTCGTCGCTGCTGGAGAGTTGCGGCACGCGCGGGCGCGCGCCCTTCGACGTGGTGCTCACCCACGGCTTCGTCCTCGACGAGCGAGGGGAAAAGATGTCGAAGTCGAAGGGCAACGTCACGGCCCCGCAGGACGTCATCAAGGAGAGCGGCGCCGACATCCTGCGCCTGTGGGTGGCGGCCTCGGACTACGCCGACGACCTGCGCATCGGCAAAGAAATCCTCAAAACCTTCGTCGAGACCTACCGCAAGCTCCGCAACACCGTCCGCTGGATGCTGGGCTCGCTCGCCCACGCCCGCGAGGCCGACCGGGTCGCGCCGGATCTGATGCCGGAGTTGGAGCGCTTCATCCTGCATCGCCTGGCCGAGTTGGACGTCGACATCCGCGAGGCTTATGCGGCCTTCGACTACAAGCGCGTCGTCGCGCTGCTCAACGGCTTCATGACCGGCGACCTCTCGGCGTTCTACTTCGACATCCGCAAGGACGCGCTCTACTGCGACCCGATCTCCAGCCTGACGCGCCGGAGCGCGCTCACCGTGATCGAGGAGACCTTCCGCCGCGCCGTGACCTGGCTCGCGCCGATCCTCGCCTTCACGGCCGAAGAGGCGTGGCTGGCGCGCTATCCGTCGAACACGGGTTCGGTGCATCTCGAAATCTTTCCCGAGACGCCGCTGAAATGGCGAGACGATGAGCTGGCTCAGCGCTGGGCCAAGGTGCGCCGCGTGCGCCGCGTCGTGACCGGCGCGCTGGAGATCGAGCGGGCGCAAAAGCGCATCGGCGCGAGCCTCGAAGCTGCCCCGGTGGTCTATGTCGCCGACGAGACCCTTTATCGGGCGCTCGACGGCGTCGACTTCGCTGAGGTCTGCATCACCTCCGGCATCGAAGTCGTGCGCGGCGACGGACCTGGGGACGCCTTCCGCCTTGAGGACGTGAAAGGCGTGGCGGTCGTGCCCAAGCGGGCCGAGGGGCGCAAATGCGCCCGCTCGTGGAAAATCTCGCCCGAGGTCGGCTCCGACCCGGACTACCCCGACGTGACGCTTCGCGACGCGCAGGCGCTCAGAGAGTGGGATGCGGCGAGGGCGGCGGATGACATACGCAACGCCCATCCGGGAGAGGGGGAGAACCCGCATGACCCCCGCCCGTCTCGGTTTCCTCGTCGCGCTTGCGACCTTCGCGCTCGACCAGGCCTCGAAGCTGTATTTCCTGTTCGGTTACGACCTGCCCGTGCGCGAGCCGCTCGTCCTCGCGCCGTTTCTGGAATTGGTCGTGGTCTGGAACCAGGGCATCTCGTATGGCCTCTTCAAGCAGCATTCGGAAGTGGGACGCTGGGCGCTCGTCGCCGTTCAGATCGCGGCGGCGGTCGGTCTCTCGCTCTGGATGGTCCGGGCGAGCGGGCGCATCCTCGTGCTGTCGCTCGCGCTGATCGTCGGCGGCGCGGCGGGCAACGCCGTCGACCGCATCGCCTACGGGGCCGTGTTCGACTTCGTGCATTTTCACGTCGGCGCGTGGTCCTGGTACGTGTTCAACGTGGCTGACATCGCCATCGTTGCGGGCGTGATCGGCCTCCTTTATGACTCGCTCGTGCTCGAACGCCGGCGAACGCGGCAGGTCGGCGCCTGACCGCATCGCAATGTCGCCACATGTTCGCCGGAAAAGGGCGAGGGCGATCGGACCGAACGAAAAAGAGGACCGTGGGGATGAAAGCTGGAACCATGATGCGTCTCGGCCTCGCCGGGACGGCTGGCGCTGATGGCCATGACCGCCGGCGCGCGCGCCGAGGAGGGCGTTGCGATCAAAAGCCTGCTCGGATCGATCGGGATCATCGACAAGGAGCGCGATCCGATTCCGTATCATGAGCGGGCGCCCCTGGTGATGCCGCCCAAGTTGGAGTTGCGCGAGCCTGTCGCGCCGGGCTCCGCCCGAGCCGCCCATCCACAGTGGCCGAACGACCCCGATCTCGCGGGCAAGAGGCGCAAGGAAGCCGAAGCCCGCGCTCCGGTCACGCAAAGCGACATCCGCCGCATGTCCGACAACAACCCGAGGCTGTCGGGCGACGAACTCCGCGCGGGCCGCCGTCCGGGCGCCGGAATCCCCGATGGACCGGTGCGTCACGGCGACCGCGACGGGGTCTGGGTCAACCCGGACCAACTGCGCGCCCAGGGCCGCAAGGAGGCGGCGAGCGCCGCATCGGACGACGCGCCCGTGCGCCGCGTGCTCAGCGACCCGCCGACGGAACTGCGCCGTTCGGCGAGCGGCGGTCCCATCCAAAAGACGTTCGAGCCGCACGTGAAAGTGGATGAAGCCGATCCGCGGGCGTTTTTCCGGGAGCAGAAGGGCGAGTAAGGCCGCGAGAGCGGTTTCAGGCGACGTGGACCCGGTTCGCCGTCGAACCCGCGGCGCAACACGAAAAGAGCCGAGTCCACGCAAGGGGAAACGGCTCGAGCCGCTGCGGCGCGGTCTTGTGCGCCGCGACCCGTCGCCTACCTTGCGGGTTCTTCATGAGGCCGTTCCCGACGCGCGCGATGGATCGGCGGTCCGGGGCGGCCTTCGCTTGATGCATGACGAGGGGTGACGATGTCAGATGCCGCGGCCGCCACGGGCCTTCGCACGGAGGGCGCCTCGTTCGGGCGCACGGACGGCGGGGGGCCGGAGGTGTCGTCCTTCACCCTCGACAACGGTCTCGACGTGGTGGTGATCCCCGACCGCCGCACGCCGGTCGTCACCCATATGGTATGGTACCGGAACGGGTCCGCCGACGATCCGATCGGCCAGTCGGGCATCGCGCACTTCCTCGAACACCTGATGTTCAAGGGCACGGATCGCCATCCGGCCGGGGAATTCAGCAAGGTCGTCTCAGGCCTGGGCGGGCAGGAGAACGCCTTCACCTCGTATGATTACACCGCCTACTTCCAGCGCGTCGCCCGCGAGCACTTGCAAACCATGATGGCGTTCGAGGCCGATCGGATGACGGGCCTCGCTCTTCGACGAAGCGGTCGTGGGGCCGGAGCGGGACGTGGTGCTGGAAGAGCGGCGCATGCGCGTCGAAACCGACCCTTCCGCGCAGCTTTCGGAGGCGATGGCGGCGGCGCTGTTCGTGCACCATCCCTACGGCATCCCGATCATCGGCTGGATGCACGAGATCGAAGGCCTCAGCCGCGAGCATGCGCTGGGCTTTTACCGGCGCTTCTACACGCCCGAGAACGCGATCCTCGTGGTCGCGGGCGACGTGACCGGCGACGAGGTGCGCCGTCTCGCCGACGCCACCTACGGCGCGCATCGCGCCGCGCGGCGAGCGCCCGATCCGGTTCCGCCCCCGCGAGCCGGAGCCCAGGGCGGCGCGCCACCTGGCCGTGGCCGATCCGAAGGTCGAGCAGCCCACCCTCCAGCGGCTTTATCTCGCGCCTTCCTGTCGCGCACGGCCCAAGGCCGCGACGGCCCAAGCCCTCGAACTCCTGGCCGAAATTTTCGGCGGCGGGCCGACCTCGTACCTCTACCGCAAGCTCGTCCTGGAGCGCGGGATCGCCGTGAACGCCGGCGCCTGGTACATGGGCTCGGCGATCGAGGATACGCGCTTGGCGTCTACGCCGTGCCGGCCGGGGGCGTGTCGCTGGAGGCGCTGGAAGCGGCGCTCGACGAGGCGGTCGGCGACCGCGGCCGATCAGGCGCTCGACGGCGACGCTATCGAACGCGCCAAGACGCGGCTCGTCGCCGAAACCATCTACGCCAGCGACAGCCAAAGCTCGCTCGCCCGCATCTACGGCTCGGCTCTCGCCATCGGCGAGACGCTGGAGGACGTGCGCCGCTGGCCTCTCGAGATCGAGGCCGTGCTGCGCGCCGATCTTGTCGCGGCCGCCGAGCGTTCCTCATCCCCCGCCGCTCGGTGACGGGCTATCTCCGCAGCGCGCCCGGCGTCTGACAGCCTTCTCTGACCGCGGAACTCCCGATGACGACTCGCCTCCGTCGAGACCCTCTCGTCGCCCGCGCCCGTGCGGCAGGTCGTTTCGCCCGGCGGCGTCGAGGCCTGGCACGTCGAGTCGCCGCTCGTGCCGCTGGTCGCCTTCGCCTTCGCCTTCGAGGGCGGCGCGGCGCAGGATCCGGCGGACAAGCCGGGCGTCGCCCAGATGCTCGGCCCGGCTCCTCGACGAGGGCGCCGGCGCCTACGGTTCGCGACGCCTTCCAGGAGCGGCTGGCGGCGCGCGCCATCGAACTCACCTTCATGCCGGCCGCGACGCCGTCGGCGGCTCGCTGCAAGACGCTCGTCGAAGCATGCCGACGAGGCCTTCGAGCTGTTGCGCCTCGCGCTCGCCGAGCCGCGCTTCGACCCGGATGCCGGTCGAGCGGGTGCGCGCGCAGACCATCGCGGGCCTGCGCTACCAGGCGAACGATCCCGACGTGATGGCCTCCAAGCGCTTCTTCGCCGAGGCGTTTCCCGGATCATCCCTATGGGCGGCCGACGTCGCGGCACGGCGGAGAGCGTGGCCGCGATCACGCGCGACGATCTCGTGCGCCTGCATCGCGCGATCGTCGCGCGCGGCCGCGTCAAGGTCGGCGGTGGTCGGCGCGATCGGTGCCGACCGGCTCGTGCGACCTCGTCGACGCGCGTGTTCGGCGGCTTGCCCGAGCCGGCGGCGCTGGCGCCCGTGCCGCGCCACGACGGTGGCCGGGCGCGGCTCGCGCATGGTGGTCGACCTCGACGTGCCGCAATCGGTCATCCGCTTCGGCCTCGACGGGGTGACGTGGCGCGACCCGGACTTCATCCCGGCCTACGTGCTCAACCACATGCTCGGCGGCGGCGCGTTCACCTCGCGGCTGTTCCAGGAGGTGCGCGAGAAGCGCGGCCTCGCCTACAGCGTCGGCACCTCGCTCGTGAGCTATCGCGCCGGCGCCATGACCTGGGGCTTCACCGCGACCAAGAACGAGCGCGTGGCCGAGGCGCTCGACGTGATCGCCGCCGAGATGGTCCGCCTCAAGGAGGAGGGGCCGACCGACGACGAGTTGCAGAAGGCGAAGGACTACCTCACGGCTCCTACGCGCTCGGCTTCGACACTTCGACCAAGATCGCCGCACCAGCTGGCGCAGATCGCCTTCGAGGGCCTCGGCATCGACTACATCGCCCGCCGCAACGCCCTCGTCGCCGCCGTGACGCAAGCCGACATCCGCCGCGCCGCCGAGCGCGCTGCTGGACGACCGATGCTGACGTGATCGCGGCGCTGCGTGGTCGGCCGGCGGCGTACGGCGGCACGCCCATCAGACCAGCTGCACCCTGCAAGCCCTGCCTCGGCGCTCTGCCTATCGTCCGCTCCCGCTTCCAACGGGTCGGAGGACCGTATGGCCTTGCAGCAGTCGATCGATCTGGCGCTCGCCGCCAACGTCGGCGCGAGCGGGTTGCCGCAGACGGCGGTCGACGCGGCGCTGAGCGTGGTCGAGAAGGCGCGAAGCGCCTGCGCGAGGACGACGCTTCGGGCCGTTGCCCCTTCTCCACATGCCTCGGACGACGGACGATCTGAGGAGCATCCGCGCAGGCGGCCGACACGCTGCGACACGAACGCCACCGACATGGTTTTTCTCGGCACCGGCGGTTCCAGCCTCGGCGGGCAGACGCTGGCGCAGCTTGCGGATTACGCCGTGCCGGGCCTCGGCCGCTTCGCCGAGAGACCCCGCGTCCACTTCCTCGACAACCTTGATCCGCTGACCTTTGGCGGGTTGCTGGAGCGGCTGCCGCTGGAGACCAGCCGCTTCGTGGCGATCTCGAAATCGGGCGGCACAGGCGAAACGCTGATGCAGACGATCGCCGTCCTGTCGGCGCTCGACCGGGTCGGCCTGCGCCGCCGCGCCGGCGACCTCTTCCTCGGCCTCTCCGAGCCGCGCAAGGCAGGCGGAAAGAACGCCCTGCGCGATCTCCTCGAACCCGAGGGCGTGCGCTTTCTCGAGCATCACGCCGGCATCGGCGGGCGCTACTCGGTGCTGACCAATGTGGGGCTTTTGCCCGCCGCCGTGCTCGGCCTCGACATCGCGGCGATCCGGCAGGGCGCGGATGACGCCTACGCCCCGATCCGGGCCGGCGCGTCGCCGGCCGACGCGCCCGCGGCGCTCGGGGCGGCGTTCGCCACGGCCGCCGCCCTGGAGGGCAAGGCGATCGGCGTCCTCATGGCCTACGCCGACCGGCTGGAGCGCTTCACGCGCTGGTGGGTGCAGCTCTGGGCCGAAAGCCTCGGCAAGGACGGCAAGGGCTCCCAGCCCGTCGCCGCCATCGGCCCGGTCGATCAGCACAGCCAGTTGCAGCTCTACCTCGCCGGTCCGAACGACAAGCTGTTCACGGTCGTCACGACCGGCGTCGCCGGGCAGGGGCCGGCGATGAGCCCGGATCTGGCCGAGCGCGCCGGCGAGCCGGGCTTTTCCGGCAAGACCATCGGCGACCTCGTCGCCGCGCAGGGCCGCGCCACCGCCGACACGCTGGCCCGCAACAACCGGCCGACCCGGCGCATCCACGTCGAAACGCTCGACGAACGGGCGATGGGCGAACTCTTGATGCACTTCATGCTGGAGACGATCCTGACCGGCTACGCGCTCGGGGTCGATCCGTTCGACCAGCCGGCGGTCGAGGAAGGCAAGGTGCTGGCCAAGCGGTATCTGGCGGGCGAAGCGTAACCCCTCTCCCGGATTGGGAGAGGGGCGGGGGGATGAGGGTGAACGGTGAGAGAACACACATTAACCTTCTACTCTTCAGCAACGCTGTCCTAATGATAACCGCTATGGGTCGGACAGAGAGCATTGTTCTCGTGTGCAACGCTCTTATGGATAGCCCAGCCTGGTAGAAGCTGCCAGTATCCTAGAAGAGCTCTCATCCGTTTTGTCGCCGATCGTCAAATACGGGTCGTCGCTACTCGGCATTTCAGCTCGCCGAAGTTTTCGCACGGGATGCGATTTGTTGATGCGATATTCAGGGCAACAGCTCGTGTTCCCAGGAACCCTGAGGCTCCTCTCTCGGCTCCTGCCCAACAAATTCCCGTTCCACACGAATTGGAAGACAAACTCGTGCCACTTTGCTTATTACGAGCTGTTCCCTACAATTGATCATCTCGTGCCAGTGTCGCGTGGTGGGCTTGATACATTCGAGAACTGGATTACCACATCCATGCTCCGCAATTCCGCAAAAGCCAATTTCACTCTTGAGGAACTTAGTTGGACGCTGCACCCTGAAGGGAGTCTCGACGCATGGGATGGGCTAACGCGGTGGTTTCTCCAATGGCCCGAAAGCGGCTACATCACTGGAGACCCCTATATCCAGCGATGGCGGGCGGCGGCGCTTTCTGTTCCGCAACTTAGGGCACTCGCTGCATAAATTATCGGCACGAGCATTCGCGAACCTCTCCACGTTCACCTTCACCCCCTGGCCTCTCTCCCATCCGGGAGAGGGGAATAGCGCCATGACCCCCGTCCGCCGCCTCGATCCCGTTCTCGTCGACCGCATCGCCGCGGGCGAGGTGGTCGAGCGGCCGGCGGCCGCCGTCAAGGAACTGGTCGAGAACGCCATCGACGCCGGCGCGCGCGCCATCGACGTGACGATCGAGGCGGGCGGGCGCCGCCTGATCCGCGTCGTCGACGACGGGGCCGGCATGACGCCCGAAGACCTCGGTCTCGCGGTCGAGCGCCACGCCACCTCGAAGCTGCCGACCGGCGATCTCGCGGCCATCGACACCCTCGGTTTTCGCGGCGAGGCGCTGCCCTCCATCGGCGCGGTGGCGCGGCTCACCATCGTCACGCGCGCCGTCGACGCGCCGGCCGGATCGTCGATCCGGGTCGAGGCGGGCCAGAAAGGCTCGGTGCGCCCCGCGCCCGCCGCCTTCGGCACGCGCGTCGAGGTCGCCGACCTGTTCGCCGCCACCCCGGCGCGCCTGAAATTCCTGAAATCCGACCGCAGCGAAGCGCAGGCGGTCGCCGAGGCGGTGCGCCGTCTCGCCATCGCCCATCCGGGCGTCCGTTTCACGCTGTCGGGCGACCACCTCGCGGCCATCGTTTATCCGCCGGAAGGGGAGGGCGAGCACGGTTTTCTCCGCCGCGCCGCACGCGTGCTCGGCGCGGATTTCGCCGACAACGCCGTGTCGGTGAGCATGGCGCGCGAGGGCTTCGCGCTCTCCGGCCACGTCGGCCTGCCGACCTATCACCGGGCCGCGTCCACCCACGTTCACTTCGTGGTCAACGGGCGCCCGGTGCGCGACAAGCTGCTGCTCGGGGCCGTGCGCGGCGCCTACAGTGACGTGATGGCGTCCGACCGGCATCCGGTTCTGGCGCTGCGCATCGACTGCGACCCGCGCTTGGTCGACGTGAACGTGCATCCGGCCAAGACCGAGGTGCGCTTTCGCGATCCGGCGCACGTGCGCGGCCTTCTCGTCAGCGCCATCCGGGACGCGCTCGCCCGCGCGGGCTTCCGCTCGGCGACCACGGGCGGCGCGCGAACCCTGGAGGCGCTGCGCCCCGCCGGGGCCGGGCCCGCGCGGCCCGCGCCGGTGGCGGCCCGCTCGCCCGCGCACCGGCCCGCGCCGCCGGCCTTCGCGGGCTGGCAGGCGCCGCTCGATCCGCCGGGCCGGCCGGCGTTCAACGGGTTCGGCGACAGCGCGCAGGCGGTTCTGGAGGTCCCGCCCTCCGCCGACGCGCGGGCCGGCGCGCACGAGCCGGAGGGAGCCGCGCTCGATGCGCCGCTCGGCGCGGCGCGGGCGCAGGTGCATGGGACCTATATTGTGGCGCAGACGCGGGACGGCCTCGTCATCGTCGATCAGCACGCCGCCCACGAGCGCCTCGTCTACGAACGGCTGAAGCGCGAGCGCGCGGCGTCCGGCGTCGCGCGCCAGCTCCTGCTCATCCCCGAGGTGGTCGATCTCGACCCGGTCGACGCCGACCGCGTCCTGGCCGAAGCCGGGACGCTGGAGAGCCTCGGCCTTGTGGTGGAAGCGTTCGGGCCGGGCGCGGTGCTGGTGCGCGAGGCCCCGGCCGCGCTCGCGGGCGGGCGCATCAAGGCGCTGATCCAGGACGTCGCCGACGCGCTCGCCGAATGGGAGACGGCGAGCCCGCTCGAAGAGCGGCTCGACGCCGTGTTGTCGCGGATGGCCTGCCACGGCTCGGTGCGGGCCGGCCGGCGGCTCAAGCCCGAGGAGATGAACGCGCTCCTGCGCGAGATGGAAGCGACGCCGCTCTCCGGCCAATGCAACCACGGCCGCCCCACTTACGTGGAATTGAAGCTTTCCGACATCGAGCGGCTGTTCGGGCGGCGATAGGCATCCGCCAACGGGCGCATCCTCAGGGCGTGCCGGCGCGCCGCGACGGCCGGCATTGCCTCGCCAGACCTACGGCGCGACGCCGGGCTGTGCTGGTGGTCATGGGGCGCGAACGTCCGCGCCGGGTCAGGCCGGCCCCGAATCTGCTTTCCTGCGGCGATCGGCCGGGCCACTGTGGCATTCGCTCTACAGCAACCGCCGCCGGCCTCCGTTACGGTGCCGCGCCAGGAACAAAGCGAGACTCGAAGGCGCCTTTGCCTTGACCGTTCAGCGACCCATGGCCCGCGCGCCCTCTTCCACGGCCGATCCCGCCGCCGCGGCCGCCGCGCTTCTGCGGCGCATCGGCTTCGCCACGCTGACGCTCGTCATTCCCCTTGCGGCGCTCATGGCGCGCCGCGCCGTCGTCGTGCTGGCGCCGGTCGGCGTCGCGCTCCTCGTGCTCGCTGCCTTGATCGATGGCGAGAACCGCCCGCTCCGCGCTTCGCTCGGCCGCCGCGCCCGGTCCTGGGGCGGGCTGGCCGGCGGGCTCGTCCTGCTGTGGTGCGCGCTCTCCCTGATCTGGACGCCGTTCCTGGGCCCGGCCGCGGAGCGCTTCCTCAACATCGCCGCGACCCTTGCGGTCGGGATCGCCGGCTACGCCGCGCTGCCCGACCGCATGCGGTCCGCGAACCTTTACCTCGTCCCGATCGGCGTGGCGGTCGCGGCGGTCGCGGCGATCGGGCTCGGGATCGTCGAGGCGAAAGGCGGCCGGGGTCTGAACGACGAGGGACAGAGCCTTGAGCGCGGCTTAGTCGTCCTGGTGCTGTTCCTGTGGCCCTCGGTCGCGTGGTTGCGCTCGCGCGGGCGCGACCCCGTGGCGCTCGGGCTCGCGGCGCTCGTCACGGCCGCCGTCCTGCTCGGCCCGCAAGCTCTCCCATCCGCCGCTCTGGCGATCGGCGCGCTTGCCTACGCCGTGACGACTCTGGCCCCGGCCTTCGGGGCTGCGGCGACGGGGATCGCGATGGCGGCGTCGCTCGCCTTGGCGCCGCTCATCCCGTTCATCGCGCGCCCGATCGCGACCGCTCTCCTCGGCCGAGGCGATCCGACGGTGGCGAGCCTCGACATCTGGCGATGGCTGGTCACGAGCGAGCCGCTGCGCCTCATCACCGGGCACGGCTTCGAGACGGCGCTGCGCGGGCGTCTCGTCGGGCTGCTGTCCCCGAATGCGCCGAGCACGCTTCTCTTCGAGGTCTGGTACGAACTCGGCCTCGTCGGCGCGCTCGCCGGCGCGGTGGCGCTCTACGCCAGCGTGCGCGGAACCCGTCACCGCCACCCAAGCCTCGTGCCCGGCATCATGGCGTCGTTCGCCGCAGCCTTCACGCTGCGCCTGTCTCGGCATCGGCACGGCGCAGATGTGGTGGTTCACGGCGCTCGTCGTCCTCGTGCTGATCTTCGTCGCCGCCGAGCGCGGCCAAGTGCGCACGACGCGGCCGAAGGCGCGCGTGTTGAAGGCCGCGAACGAGGCTTAGAGCGGTTTCAGGCGAGGTGGACCCGGTTCGCCGTCGAAACTGCGGCACAACACCGAAACGAGCCGAGTCCACGCTAGGGGAAACGGCTATCGAGCAGTGCTCGAAGCCCGGGGCAGCGGTCGAAGACAGCGCGATCCGCGCCACTCGTACAGCCGCAGCCCCTTCGCGCCTCGCCGGCCGCGTGCTCGCCAGGCATCCTCGCAGGGCAGCGGCCATCGGGCGGGGTTGGTCTCCTCAGCCCTCCTCGGTCCAGAAGCGCAGGCAGTGGTTGGAGCGCACCGCGAGCACGTAGGGCTGCTCCGTGCTCCAGCATGCGGCGCAGCCGCGAGTCCGACCATACAGGGCGTCGCAGCACCCAGGCACAGGGCGCGCCGGCATCGAGCGCGGCAGCAATCAACGCGCAGGCCATCTGCGGCTTGGTTACGAAGGTGATCTCCTCCGGCACGCCAGCTTGGTCCGCTTGCTCTCGTCCTGGGCCAGACGTCGGCAGGTACAGCCGCCGGTCGATGAGGGCTGCCGTAGCGGCTGGCATAGGCCAGGAACACGCCGACCTGACAGGGCGATCGCCCGCCTAAGCAAGCGCCGGCGTCCCGATCCGGCGTTCGTGCACCGCGTGGCAGGCGACGCCGTCATGGAGTTGCGGCGTCTCGCGCCGGCAGCGCTCGTTCGCGAACGGGCAGCGCGGATGGAAGGCGCAGCCCGCTGGCGGATGGACCGGGTCCGGGGGTTCGCCTTTGACGGGAAGGCGGGACCGTCCCGTCATGGCGAGGTCCGGCACGGCGTCGAGCAGCATGCGCGTACAGGGGTGCCTGGGCGCGGCGAACAACTCGCGCGCCGTCCGATATTTCGACGATGCGTCCGAGGTGCATGACGCCGACCCGCGTCGCCATGTGGCGCACGACGGCGAGGTTGTGGCTGATGAACAGATAGGTCAGCCCGAGCTGGTCCTGGAGGTCGCGCATCAGGTTCAGGACTTGCGCCTGCGCCGATGCGTCGAGCGCCGAGGTCGGCTCGTCGCAGACGACGAAGTCCGGCTCCGAGGCGAGCGCGCGGGCGATGGCGATCCGCTGGCGCTGGCCGCCCGAGAACGCGTGCGGGTGGCTTCGACCGTCGTCCGGGTGGAGGCCGACCTGCGTCAACAGCTCGCCGACCCGTGCCGCGATCGCGCGCTCGCCCCGGACGAGGCCGAAGGCGCGGATCGGCTCGGCGACGATGCGGTCCACGCGCCAGCGCGGGTTGAGGCTGGCGTAAGGATCTTGAAAAATCATCTGAATACGCCGGCGCAAACGCCGCCGCGCGGCGGCAGCCGCCGGATCGGTCATGGACGCGCCGTCGATCACGACCGCGCCGGAGGCCGGCGGCAGCAGTCCGACGACCATCCGCGCCAGCGTCGACTTGCCGGACCCGGACTCCCCGACGAGCGCGAAGGTCTCGCCCCTGGCGATGTCGAACGACACGCCGTCGACGGCCGTCAGGGTCTTCCGGCCCCCGCCTTCCAGCACGCGGGCGAGCCACGGTTTCGAGACGTCGTAGGCGCGCCGCAAGCCGCGGACGCTCACGAAGGGAGAGCCGGTCATGACCGTGCCGCTTCGCGATGGGCCTGCGCAGCGCAAAACAGGTCGAAACGGCGCGATGCCAAGCCCTCCGAGCATCCGTCATCGGCGTGCATAGGATGGAGGCAGCGGGTTTTGGCGGCTCCGGAGCATGGGGTCAACGTCTAGGAACCGCCCCAAGCGGGATCGCTGAGCACGTCGTCCTGATGCTCCCCGAGCCGCGGCGAGCGACGCTCCGCCGCCATCGGCTCGCCGTCGAGCACAATCGGCGACCTCAGCCCAGGAATCGTCCCGCCCTTGGCGTGCGGGGCCGGCAAATCGACTCGCACGCCGCGTGCGAGCGCCTGCGGATCCGCGAAAACCTCCGCAATGGTGTTGACGGGACCGGCCGGCACCTTCAACGCGCCGAGCGTAGCGAGCAGCGCATCGCGCGGGTAGCGGGCCGTGCGCCGTCCCAGTTCCGGCACAAGCGCGCCGCGGTTGCGGACCCGCCCCTCGTTGGTGCGGTAATCGGGATGGTCGCGCAGGTCCGGCGACTCGATCGCTTCGCACAGCTTGGCGAACTGGCCGTCGGTGCCGACCGCCAGGATGATCACGCCGTCGCTGGTCGGGAACGTGTCGTAGGGCACGATGTTCGGGTGCCCGTTGCCGAGCCGCTTCGGGGGGGCGCCCGAGACGAAAAAGTTGACCGCCTGGTAGCCCAGCACCGCGACTTGCGAGTCCATCAGCGCCAGATCGAGATACGCGCCTGCGCCGGTCTCGTCGCGGCGGCGCAGCGCCGCCAAAATGCCGACCGTGGCGTAGAGGCCGCAAAAAATATCGGCGGTCGCGAATGCCGGCCTTGATCGGCGGTCCGTCGGGCAGACCCGTGATGTCCATACCGCCGGCGATGCCCTGAACCATGAAGTCGTAGCCGGGCAGCGGGGCATAAGGGCCGGTCTGGCCGAAGCCGGTGACGGAGCAATAGACGAGGCGCGGGTTGACGGTTTTGAGGCTCTCGAAGTCGAGGCCGTATTTCTTCAGGCCGCCGACCTTGAAGTTCTCGATCAGCACGTCGGCGTGCGTGGCGAGACGGCGCACGAGGGCTTGGCCCTCCGGGGTCTCGAACGCCGCCTCGACCGAGCGTTTTCCCCGGTTGGCGGCGTGGTAATACGCGGCCGACAGATTCTCGCCGTTCGCGCCTTCCACGAACGGCGGTCCCCAGCCGCGCGTATCGTCGCCCACGCCCGCGCGCTCGACCTTGACCACATCCGCGCCAAGGTCCGCCAAGAGTTGGCCGATCCACGGCCCCGCCAGGACGCGGGCGAGTTCAAGGACTTTCAGGCCGGAGAGGGGCTTCATCGAGCATCACTCAAGGCTGGACGCGGCGGGCCGACGATCAGGGGAAATAGCGCGAAAGCGATCTGCGCGAGAAGCCCAATCAACTGCCGAGGACGAGCGTAGCCGGCGACGTGCTCCGCTACGGTTTGACCCATGAGCGCGACGCCGACTACGGTCTCAGCGAGCATGAGCAAGAGGAACGCAGCGCCACCCATGAGAAGCCGGTCTCCAGCGCGGGCCGGAACGGCGAGGCGACCCACCACGAATCGCGCCGCCCAGAACGAGACGGCCAGCATGATCGGCGTTTCGATCAGGACCGCTCCGACGGACCCGACCCACGGCGCGATCAGACGTTCGCGGAGCGTCCCAAGGATGAAACCGGCGACGAAAACAAGAGCGAAGTAGAGCGCACCCGCCCTCAAAGTCCGGTTCACAACCGCTGCTCAGAAAAACGCCTGCAGGCCGGTCTGCGCGCGGCCGAGGATCAGCGCATGGACGTCGTGCGTGCCCTCGTAGGTGTTCACGGTCTCCAGGTTCTGCGCGTGGCGCATGACGTGGTATTCCTCCTGGATGCCGTTGCCGCCGTGCATGTCGCGCGCCATGCGGGCGATGTCGAGCGCCTTGCCGCAGTTGTTGCGCTTGACGAGCGAGATCATCTCGGGCGCGGCCCGGCCCTCGTCGAACAGGCGGCCGACGCGCAAGGACGCCTGCAGGCCGAGCGCGATCTCGGTCTGCATGTCGGCGAGCTTCTTCTGCACGAGCTGCGTGGCGGCGAGCGGGCGGCCGAACTGCTTGCGGTCGAGCGTGTACTGGCGCGCGCGATGCCAGCAATCCTCGGCCGCGCCCATCGCGCCCCAGGAGATGCCGTAGCGCGCGCGGTTGAGGCAGCCGAACGGGCCCTTTCAGGCCCGAGACGTTCGGCAGCAGCGCGTCCTCGCCGACCTCGACGCCGTCCATGACGATCTCGCCGGTGATCGAGGCGCGCAGGGACAGCTTGCCGCCGATCTTCGGGGCCGAGAGGCCCTTCATGCCCTTCTCGAGCACGAAGCCGCGGATCTGGTTGTCGTGCGCGGCCGACTTCGCCCAGACCACGAACACGTCGGCGATGGGCGCGTTCGAGATCCACGTCTTCGTCGCCGGTCAGGCGATAGCCGCCGTCGATCTTCTCGGCCCGCGTCTTCATGCCGCCGGGGTCGGAGCCGGCGTCCGGCTCGGTCAGGCCGAAGCAGCCGACCCATTCGCCCGAGGCGAGCTTCGGCAGGTATTTCTTGCGCTGGGTCTCGTCGCCATAGGCGTAGATCGGATACATGACGAGCGAGGACTGCACGCTCATCATCGAGCGGTAGCCGGAATCGACGCGCTCGACCTCGCGCGCGACGAGGCCGTAGGCGACGTAGGACGCGCCGGCGCAGCCGTAGTCCTCCGGCAGCGTGACGCCCGAGCAGGCCCGAGCTCGCCCATCTCGTTGAAGATCGACCGGTCGGTCTTCTCCTCGCGATAGGCCTCGATCGACGCGCGGCAGCAGCTTGTCCTGCGCGTAACGCCGCGCCGTGTCGCGGATCATGCGCTCGTCGTCGGTGAGCTGGTCGTCGAGGAGGAGCGGGTCGTCCCATTGGAACGTGACCGGAGCGGGCCGGTTCTGCGGTTTGGGGTTCGGGAGAGCGTTCATAGAAACTCCTTTAGCTCGTCATCCCGGCCGGAGCCGCGCAGCGGCGGGCTTCCGGGATGACCGTCAAAGTCCGGTTTTCACCTCGAACTTCACGCCCTGCGCCAGCGGCAGGGTCGTGCCGAAATTGATCGTGTTGGTGGCCCGGCGCATGTAGGCCTTCCAGGCGTCGGAGCCGGCCTCGCGGCCGCCGCCGGTCTCCTTCTCGCCGCCGAACGCGCCGCCGATCTCGGCTCCCGACGGGCCGATGTTGACGTTGGCGATGCCGCAGTCGGAGCCCGCGACCGAGAGGAAGGTCTCGGCCTCGCGCACGTCGAGGGTGAAGATCGAGGACGAGAGCCCGGCGCCGACGGCGTTGTGCAGGCGGATCGCCTCGTCGAGCTCGCGGATAGCGCATCACGTAGAGGATCGGCGCGAAGGTCTCGCGCAGCATCGGGCCGGCCTGGGCCGGCATCTCGACCAGGGCCGGACGGACATAAAAGGCGTCCGGCCCGCCGGGGCCGTCGCGACGCGTCCGCCGCCGTGAACCGTGCCGCCGGCCGCGCGCGCCTCGTCGAGCGCCCGCTCCATGCCCTCGAAGGCGCGCGCGGTCGATCAGCGGGCCGACGAGGGTGCCGTCGAGCGCGCGGATCGCCGATCGTGACGCCGTCGTAGACTGCGGACGAGCCGCGGCACGAGCGCGTCGTAGACGCTCTCGTGCACGAACAGCCGGCGCAGCGTCGTGCAGCGCTGGCCGGCCGTGCCCATGGCGGCGAAGGCGATGCGCGCGCAGCGCCAGGTCGAGGTCGGCCGAGGGCGCGACGATGGCGGCGTTGTTGCCGCCGAGCTCCAGGATGGCGCGGGCGAAGCGCGCGGCGAGGCGCGGGCCGACCTGCGCGGCCCATGGCGGTCGAGCCGGTGGCGGACACGACCGGCACGCGCGGGTCGTCGACGAGGACCTCGCCGACCTCGCGGCCGCCGATCAGCACCTCCGACAGGCCCTCCGGGCGCGTCGCCGAAGCGCTCCGCGGCGCGCGCTCGACGAGGGCCTGCGTCGCCAGCGCCGTGAGCGGGGTCTTCTCGGACGGCTTCCAGACCACCGGATCGCCGCAGACGAAGGCCAGCGCCGCGTTCCAGGACCACACCGCGACGGGGAAGTTGAAGGCCGAGATGACGCCGCAGACGCCGAGCGGATGCCAGGTCTCCATCATGCGGTGGTCCGGCGCGCTCGGTGGCGATGGTCGGGCCGTAGAGCTGGCGCGACAGGCCGACGGCGAAGTCGCAGATGTCGATCATCTCCTGCGACTTCGCCGAGGCCCTCGGAGAGGATCTTGCCGGCCTCGAGCGTGACGAGCCGGCCGAGATCGTCCTTGGCGGCGCGCAGCTCCTCGCCGAGAAGCCGCACGAACTCGCCGCGGCGCGGCGCCGGCACCTTGCGCCAGGCCAGGAACGCCTTGTGGGCGCGGCGCGATCGCGGCCTTCGCCTCGTCGGGCGTGGTCTCGCGCACATGGGCGACCACCTCGCCGGTGATCGGCGAGCGGGCCGGCAGCCCGTGCGCGGCCAACGCGCTTTCGGGAACGCCGAGCCGGTTCAGGATCGCCAGCGCATCGTCGCGCACAGGCGCCGGAGCGGTCTTCGTCATCGGCATGGGATAATCCCTGGCTTGAAGGCGCGCCCTCGCAACCCCGAGCCGAGGCGCGGGACGGCGGCCATGCAACCGCGCCGGTCCAGCATACAAGCCCTCCGGGCGAACGCCACTCTTACCGGACCTCCTCCATCCGTCTTCAGCCCGGCGCAGGGCGTCGGCGTGGGAGCCAATCACCCTTCGCCACGCACATAGCGGCGGACCCGTCCGATCCCGCTCATCTCGCGCCGGTGAAGGTCGGGGTTGGGGTTTTCGACGCCCGCCGCAAGTTCATCGACGCCGGGCGCGCCGGCGCGTTCCTCGGCCCGGCGACCGCCGGCCGGGATCGAACTGCGCCCCTGGTCGGACAGGCCCATCTCCGATGTCCGCAGATCCGCCGTGCCGAGCCCCGAGGTGTCGTCCGCCATGGTTCCCATGCCGGGAACGGACTCCAGGTTCGTGTCGCCCTGGCCCGAGCCCGCCGTCAGCCCCGCCCCGAGCGGCTCGCCCACATCGACGCCGCTGCGCGCGCTGGCCGTCGCGCCCGCTCCGCCCCGCAGCCACTCCTGCGACCGGCGATCGAGGTCCACCGGATCGAACATCTCAAGCGTCTGGATCGCTCGGTCGACATCGCCGCCATCGACCCGCACCGAGACGAGGGCGCAGCCGCGGCGCAGCCCGGCCTCGAACAATCGCATATCCTCGCCAGGCAGGGCGAGGCCGCGCAGGGCCGCCGTGACGTTCTCGTCGGGCGCGGGCGGCCGGGACGGCGCGACCTCGGTGCCCGTCGCGTGCTTCTCGCCGATGATGGCGATGCGGTCGCGCGCGGTTCCGGTCTCGATCAGAGCTTGCAGGGCGCGCTCGGCGGCGCCGCGGTCCTCGTACAGGGCGGTGATGATGCGGGGCATGGGCGATCTCTCCCTGAGGCAAGCGCATTCGGTTTACCGACGGGCTCTCGGTGCGGCCTGTTCCGTTCGGCGCGCAGGCGTCCGCGCCACGCAGAGGCCAAGCGCAAGCTCGGCCTTGAGGCTGCGTCGAACAGCTTGAACTCTCGTCCCCTCTTCATGCTATGTCAGAGCAAAGATCGTCTCGCCCAAGCGGCAGGAAGGGAAGGTCATGCTCTTGAGAACGTTAGTCCTCGCGGCCCTCGGGTTCACGGCGGCCGCATCGGCTCAGGCCCAAACCGAGCTTCAGTGGTGGCACGCCATGACGGGCGGCAACAACGACGTCATCGTCAGGCTGGCCGAGGAGTTCAACGGCGCGCAAAAGGACTACCGGGTCGTCCCGGTCTACAAGGGCTCGTATTCGGACACCATGAACGCCGGCATCGCGGCGTTCCGAGCCGGCAACCCGCCGCACATCCTGCAAGTCTTCGAGGTCGGCACCGCCACGATGATGGCGGCGAAAGGCGCCGTGAAGCCGGTCCATCAACTCATGCAGGAGGCCGGCGAACCGTTCGATCCGAAAGCCTATCTGCCGGCGATCACGGGCTATTATTCGACGTCCGCGGGCGAGATGCTGTCGTTCCCGTTCAATTCCTCGTCGATGGTGATGTGGGTCAACCGGGATGCGCTGAAGAAGGCGGGCCTCAACCCTGACCAGCCGCCGAAAACCTGGCCGGAGCTGTTCGAGGCGGCCAAAAAACTCAAGAACGCCGGCTTCAGCACCTGCGGGTTTTCGACCGCGTGGACGACCTGGGCCAACATCGAGCAGTTCTCGGCCTGGCACAACCTGCCGCTCGCCACCAAAGCCAACGGCCTTGACGGCTTCGATACGGAGCTGAAGTTCAACGGGCCGATGCAGACCCGGCACCTCCAGAACCTGATCACCCTGCAAAAGGACAAGACGTTCGACTACTCGGGCCGGACGAACGGGGGCGAGGGCCGGTTCACGGCGGGCGAATGCCCGCTGTTCCTCACCTCCTCGGGCTTTTACGGCAACGTGAAGGGCAACGCGAAGTTCGATTGGGCCGCCGCGCCGATGCCGTATTACCCCGATGTCCCGGGCGCTCCGCAGAACTCGATCATCGGCGGCGCCAGCCTTTGGGTGATGGGCGGCAAGAAGCCGGACGAGTACAAGGGCGTCGCCAAGTTCTTCGCTTTCCTGTCCGACGCCGACCGCCAGGCGCGCCTCCACCAGGAGTCCGGCTACCTCCCGATCACGCGCGCGGCTTACGAAAAAACCAAGGCGTCGGGCTTCTACCAGAAGAATCCCTCGCTCGAAGTCGCGTTGATCGAACTGACCAGCAAGGAGCCGACGGAGAATTCGCGCGGGCTTCGCTTCGGCAACATGGTGCAGTTGCGCGACATCTGGGCGGAGGAGATCGAGGCGGCGCTCGTCGGTCAGAAGCCCGCCAAGGAGGCCCTGGACAGCGCCGTCCAGCGCGGCAACCAGGTCTTGCGTCAGTTCGAGCGCCAAGCGGCGCGATAGGCGCTCAGCCGTAGCATCGTCGGCCTGGGCGTTGCGGCCTGAGCGCGGCCCCGGCCTGAAACGTCCCGAACAGGCCGCCGGCCGAAGCACGCCTTCATGGCGCGCCCGACAGCGGTCCCGGAACGAGTCAACCCATGCGTCAACCCCCAGATGAACGCGCCGTCTTCAGGTCCCGCCTGCTGCCGTATGGACTGCTCGCTGCCGCAGATCGCGATCACGCTCGTCTTCTTTTACTGGCCGGCAAGCCAGGCCGTGTGGCAATCCTTCCTGCGTGCAGGACGCCTTCGGCCTCAAAACGGAGTTCGTCTGGCTCGAAAATTACCGCGACCTGTTCAGCCAGCCCGCGTATTATCGGTCCATCGTCAGCACGGCGCGTCTTCTCGACGGCGGTGACGGCGCTGTCCCTATCCATCGCGCTTGCTGCTCGCCGTCATGGCCGACAAGCAGATCCGCGGCGGAGCGGTCTACCGCACGCTGCTGATCTGGCCCTACGCCGTGGCGCCGGCGGTCGGCCGGCGTGCTGTGGATGTTCATGTTCCACCCGTCGCTCGGCGCCATCGCCCAGGGCCTGCGCACGCTCGGGATCGATTGGAATCCCCTTCTCAACGGCACGCAGGCCATGATCCTCGTGGTGCTCGCCGCGGCGTGGAAGCAGATCTCCTACAACTTTCTGTTCTTCCTGGCGGGCCTCCAGGCGATCCCGAAGAGCGTCATCGAGGCCGCCGCGATCGACGGCGCGCGGCCGGCGCGCCGCTTCTGGACCATCGTCTTCCCGCTGTTGTCGCCGACGACTGTTCTTTCTGATCGTCGTCAACATCGTCTACGCCTTCT
The DNA here is from genome assembly GCA_963728675.1 of uncultured Alphaproteobacteria bacterium. Classification (GTDB taxonomy): domain Bacteria; phylum Pseudomonadota; class Alphaproteobacteria; order Rhizobiales; family Beijerinckiaceae; genus JAJKJG01. Next base: position 79,505 of record CAVSLO010000011.1, read on the forward strand.
TCGACACCTTCGGCATCATCGACGCCATGACCGGAGGCGGTCCCGCCAAGGCGACGGAGACCCTGGTGTACAAGGTCTATTCGGACGGCCGCCTGGGCGGCGACCTCGGCGGCTCGGCGGCGCAGTCGGTGATCCTGATGATCATCGTGATCGCGCTCACCGCGATCCAGTTCCGGTATGTCGAGCGCAAGGTGACGTACTGATGGTCGAGCGCCGCCGCTTCGGGAACCTGATCCCCCACCTGATCCTGTGCATCGGCGTCGTGATCGTGGGCTTCCCGGTCTATCTCGCCTTCGTGGCCTCGACGCACGAGCCGACGATCATCGCCAACGGCCAGATGCCGCTGACGCCGGGGCCGTACGTCCTGCGAGAACTACTGGCGCACGCTGTTCGTCGGCGCGGCGCCGCTCGACGCGCGAGCCGGTCGGCATGATGCTCGTTCAACAGTCCTGCGTGATGGCGACTATGCATCGCGGTCGGCAAGATCGTGATCTCGATCCTCTCGGCCTATGCGGTGGTCTATTTCCGCTTCCCGTTCCGCATGGCGGCGTTCTGGGTGATCTTCATCACGCTGATGCTGCCGGTCGAGGTCCGCATCTACCCGACCTACAAGATCGTCGCCGACCTCGGCCTGCTCGACACCTATGGCGGGCCTGACGGTCCCGCTGATCGCCTCGGCGACCGCGACGCTGCTGTTCCGCCAGTTCTTCATGACCATCCCGGACGAGCTGGTCGAGGCTTCGAAGATCGACGGCGCCGGCCCGTTCCGCTTCTTCAAGGACACGGTGCTGCCCCTCTCGCTCACCAACATCGCGGCGCTGTTCGTGATCCACTTCATCTATGGCTGGAACCAGTACCTGTGGCCGCTGCTGATCACGACGCGCGAGCGACATGCAGACGATCGTCATCGGCATCAAGAAGATGATCGTCACCTCCGACGCCCTGACCGAGTGGCAGATCGTCATGGCGACGGCGGTGCTGGCCATGCTGCCGCCGGTCGCGGTCGTGGTGTTGATGCAGAGGCTGTTCGTGCGCGGCCTCGTCGAGACGGAGAAGTGACGCGAAGCGCAAGCGCGCTTCGCGTTGCCGTCTGCGCGGGATCCATGAACACAGGCGGCCTCCAGCGAACATGGTCGGTGCTTGATCCTGCCTGCGCGGGGGACGGGAACAGCGTGGCAGACGTAACGCTCGACCGAGTCCGAAAGGTCTACGCCGGCAAAGTCGAGGCCGTGAGCGGCGTGTCGCTCGACATCGCGGACGGCTCGTTCTGCGTGCTGGTCGGCCCGTCCGGCTGCGGCAAGTCCACCTTGCTGCGCATGATCGCCGGGCTGGAGACGATCACGGCGGGGCGAGGTCAGCATCGGCGGGCGCGTCGTCAACCACATCGAGCCGGCCGAGCGCGACATCGCCATGGTGTTCCAGAACTACGCGCTCTATCCGCACATGAACGTCTACGACAACATGGCCTACGGGCTGCGCAACCGCCGCACGCCCAAGGCCGAGATCGACGCGCGTGTGCGCGAGGCGGCGCGCATTCTCGCGCATCGAGCCGTTCCTGGCGCGCAAGCCCCGCGAGCTGTCCGGCGGCCAGCGCCAGCGCGTCGCCATGGGGCGCGCCATCGTGCGCAAGCCGCAGGTCTTCCTGTTCGACGAGCCGCTGTCGAACCTCGACGCCAAGCTGCGCGTGCAGATGCGCGTCGAGATCAAGCGCCTGCAGCGCGCGCTCGGCGTGACCTCGGTCTACGTCACCCACGACCAGGTCGAGGCCATGACGCTTGTCCGACCAGCTCGTCGTCATGAACGGCGGCGTCATCGAGCAGGTCGGCACGCCGATCGAGGTCTACCGCCGCCCCGCCACTCGCTTCGTCGCCACCTTCATCGGCTCGCCGCCGATGAACATCTTGAGGGGCCGCGTCGAGGGGCTCGGCCTCGTCTCGGCGGACAGCTGCGGCATTCGGGTTTCGGACATGCGCGAGAGGCTCGGCCTCCGGCACGCCGGTCGACATCGGCATCCGGCCCGAGGACGTTCAGACTGCTCCGCCTGGACGAGCGAGGCGACGCTTCGCCTCGACATCGACTTCGTCGAGGAGCTTGGGGCGACGCAGCTTTTTCACGGCAAGATCGCCGGGACCGAGTTCGTGGTGCAGGCGCCCACGGGCCGGATCGCGCCCGACGCGCGTCGGCTCGCCATCGCGGTCGATCCGGCAAGCGTGCATCTGTTCGATCCGGAGACAGGCGAGCGCCTGGGACGGGCCGACGATCCGACAAGGCGCGCAGCGCCATAGTACGCCAACAACTCGCTGCCGGCGGCGGTTGCGATGTTCGCGCGTCAGCGCTCCAAAACCGTGCGCAAGTCGAGGGTCAGCGGAAATTCGGAGCTGCGTTTCTCCCAAGGCATGGTGCCGTCGTTGCGCCCGCCCGAGTGCGCGACGTGGCAGACGCAGCCGCCGAGCGAACGCCAATCCTGGCACGCTCAATGCATGGTCGTTGCATCAGCTTGATGATGGTAATCGTCATGAACGACCAGAGCGTCAGCCTAGCCCTTGGAGTCGCGACCCTGTTCTTCGAGTTCGCGCTCGACCTGGCGTTGACCGGCGATCCGGACCATGCCTTCCGTTTCGTCTCGTCCTGCCGCAAGACCGAGCAGGACGATCAAGAAGCGACTCGAAAACCTGTTCTGGGATTGACTAGGCCGAACGCGGACGCCGAAGGGCCCCTGAGACGGAACGCCGCCCCGTTGCATCGCGTGGCGACAAAGCCGATGGCGAGCCAGCCGTTCGGGACATCAGCGCCGCCGCGCATGGACGAGGTGATGGATGAAGCCGAGCTTCTCGATCACCGCGGGCGAGAGAACGAACGGGTAGAGGTCGGCCTGGCCCATGCCGCGGTTGAGGCTGTTGAGCGCGAAGGTCAGCGGCAGCCAGGCGTCGATGAGCTGCTGGACGTCGCCGGCCTTGTAGGGGTCGAAGTCGACGCTCGCTTCCAACTCGCCGTCTGTGGTCGAGCTTGGGTCGACGCGCACGCCGAACGCGCCTGCCATCTCCAGCGTGTCGACAATGTGGAGGTAGTGCGCCCAGGTCTCGGCGAAGTCCTCCCAGGGTGCGTGGTCGCATAGGCGCTGATGAACGTAGTTCTCCTGCCAGTTCGCGGGCGCGCCTTCTGCGTAGTGCCGCTGCAGCGCTTGGTCGTAGTCCTGGCTGTCGTCGCCGAACACCGCCCGGCAGGCGTCGAGCCGGCCCCCGTCGCGCACCAGCCGGTCCCAGTAGTAATGGCCGACCTCGTGGCGGAAGTGGCCGAGCAGCGTGCGGTAAGGCTCGCCCATCGCGGCGCGGCGCTTTTCGCGCTCGGCGTCGTCGGCTTCGGCCAGCGCGATCGTGATCAGGCCGTTGTCATGGCCGGTCATCACCTTAGGGCCGCTCTGCGGCGGGCTGGTCGGCCAGGAAGTCGAAGGCGAGGCCTTCCGGGTTCTCGGTCCGGGTCTCGATGGGCAAGTTCAGGCGCAAGCAGGGTGTAGAACAGGCGGTGCTTGGCGGCCTCCAGGTTGCGCCAGAGTAAAGGTCAAAGGTTCTGCGTCTGCGAGAGGTCCGGAACGGTGCGGTTGTGCCGGCAGGCGAGGCAGTAGGCGTCTGGCTCCGTCGGCCGGGACGAGCCAGTTGCAGACGTCATGGGCGGCGTTGGCGCAGAAACGGTAGGACCGGCTCGGCTGCGGCCAGCGCGCGCCAGGCATCGCCCTCCGGCTGCAAGGGCCGAGAGCGCGTTCGGCTCCGGCAGATAGCCAAGTTTATGCGAACAGCGCTCGCACGATCGTGTTCTCGAAAGTAGAGCAGTTGCCCGCAATGCTGGCACTTAAACAGCTTCATTGGTCGAACCCCCGCGGGAGGCCAGGGAAGGTCGAGGAGGGTTTCCGTGAGAACGAGAACGCGCACGGGCGCATGTCGGCCTAATCGCTGGCCAGGACAAAGTTGCGAACAACGGGGTAGATCTGCGCCTCCCAGCGCGTGCCGCTGAAGACGCCGTAGTGGCCCGCTCCGGGCTGCAGGTGATGGCGCTTGAGGTAGGGCCGCAGCGACGTGCACAGATCGTGCGCCGCCATCGTCTGCCCGACGGAGCAGATGTCGTCCCGCTCGCCCTCCACCGTGAGCAGCGCCGTGCGGCGGATCGCCCGCGGGTCGACGCGGCGGCCGCGCACGGTCAACAGGCTGCGGGCCAGAAGCGCCTCCTGGAACACGCGCTCGACGGTCTCGAGATAGAACTCGGCCGGCAGGTCGAGCACTGCGAAATACTCGTCATAAAAGGCCTTGATCGCCTCCGCTTCCGCGCTCTCGCCGGCCGCGAGAAGCTCGAACAGTTGCACGTGCGCCTTCACGTGCCGGTTGGCGTTCATCGACATGAAGGCGAGGAGCTGCATGAAGCCCGGGTAGACGCGCCGCCCGGCGCCGCGGTAGGGCAGCGGCACGGTGTCGATGAGATGGCGCTCGAACCAAGACAGCGGACGCCCGGTCGCGAACTCGTTGACCTTGGTCGGACTGATCCGCGTATCGACCGGGCCGGCCATCAGGGTCATGCTGCACGGCTGGGCCGGGTGCCGGTCCTCGGCCATCAGCGCGACGGCCGCCAGCACCTGCACGCAGGGCTGGCACACGCCGAGCACGTGCGCGCCGGGCCCGATCTCTTCGAGGAAGCGGATGACGTGGTCGACGTAGTCGTCGAAGCCGAAGGCGCCGTCGGCGGCGGCTGACGTCGCGGGCGTTGTGCCAGTCGGTGATGTAGACGTCATGGTCGGCGAGCAGCGTACGGACCGTGTTGCGCAACAGCGTGGCGAAGTGGCCGGACAGCGGCGCGACCACGAGCATGCGGGGCTGCGGGCTCGCGATGTCCTTCTTGAAATGCAGGAGCGTGCCGAACGGCGTGGCGCAGACCACCTCTTCGGTGACCGGCACGTCGCGGTTGCCGACCACGCACCGTGCCGATGCCGTAAGCGGGCCGGTGATGGGTGAGGCCGGCGCGCGCCGAGAGGGCGCTCGGCCGCCGCGGCGTACCGAAGCGGATGCGCCGGTCGGCTTGTCCCAGGGCGAAAACGCGGTCAGCAGCCGACCGCGCCGCGGTCCGGGTCATTGCGAGGAGGCCGGCCTGGCGCTCGTAGGCGAGATAAAGCATCCGCGTATCCATGTGTCCGCTCGCGAGCCGTGCAAACGTCGTGCCGGATGGGATGGAGGTCGGCGGGCGCGGTTCTCCGAACCCGACTGGTGCGTTTTTTGCTCGGGCATCCGGCAGGCCGGCCTAGAGCCCGCGCCTGCAGGAGAGCTCCATGTCCGCCGCGACGCTTACGATCAGCAGCCGCAACTATTCCTCCTGGTCGCTGCGCGGCTGGCTGCTGTGCCGGATGGCAGGGCTCGATTTCGAGGAGGATGTCGTTCCCCTCGACGAACCGGCGGCGCGGGCGGAGCTTCTGCTGCTCTCGCCCTCCGTCCTGGTGCCGCGCCTGACCCATGGCAGGATCAACGTGTGGGACACGCTCGCCATCGCGGAATACCTGAACGAGGCGAAGCCGGAGGCGAACCTCTGGCCGGCGTCGACCCGCGTCGCGCGGGCGCACTGCCAGGGCGATCTCGGGCGAGATGCATTCGGGGTTCGCCAACCTGCGCTCGGCGCTGCCGATGAACCTCAAGGCGCACTATCCGGGCTTCAAGATCTGGGCGGGCGCGCAGGGCGATATCGAGCGGGTGATCGCGATCTGGCGCGACTGCCTGGCGACCTACGGCGGTCCGTACCTCTTCGGCGCGCTCTCGGCCGCCGACGCCATGTATGCGCCGGTCTGCACGCGCTTTCTCACCTATGACGTGCAGCTCGACTCGGATTGCGCGGACTACTGCGCCCGGATCATGGAATGGCCAGCCATGGCCGAGTGGGTCGCAGCGGCGCGAGCGGAGCCCGAGGAGATCGAGGAGCTCGACATGGAGTTCTAGGGCCTCGCCGATCGGCAAGCCCATCCCGCTTCGGCGCAGGCAAGGTCGGGGCCATCTTGACGAGGTCCGGACGTCGGGCTGGATGGGCGGCCCCGCCGAAAAGGGTTGGGCCGTCTCGATTAAGGCTCTCCGGCCGGTCTGAAGCTCGCATGGCGAACCCGCTCTCCGTCCAAATCCCGCCCGCGGGCGCGCCTGTCGAGACCATCGAGGGCGACCTCGGCCCCGGTCTGCTGCTGCTGTGCGACCATGCCTCGAACGCAATCCCGCCCGAATATGACAGCCTTGGCCTTTCGCCCCAGGATCTCGATCGCCACATCGCCTACGACATCGGCGCAGCCGCGGCGACGCGCGCCTGCGCACGCGCCCTTGGCGTGCCGGCGGCGCTCACGGCCTTCTCGCGCCTCCTGATCGACCCCAATCGGGGCCTTGACGATCCGACTCTCGTCGTGAGGCTCTCCGACGGAACGGCCGTGCCGGGCAATGCGCGTCTCGACAGGGCCGAAGTCGAGCGGCGTGTCGGGCGCTTCTACGCGCCCTATGATGAAGCCATTGCGACGGCGCTCGACGCCTTCGCGGGCGCAGGCGTTGTGCCGGCGGTTCTGTCGATTCACAGCATGACCCCCGCCCTGCAAGGGGTCGTCCGACCCTGGCACGCCTCCGTGCTGTGGGACGCTGACCCGCGCCTTGCGGAGCCTCTCATCGCGGCCTTGCGGAAGGAGCCGGGGCTCATCGTGGGCGACAACGAGCCCTATGGCGAGGCGCTGCGGGGCGACACGCTCGACCGGCACGCAGCCCCTCGCGGGTTGGCCGCCGCGGTGCTGGAACTGCGCCAGGATCTCGTCGCTTGGGAGGTCGAGGCCGCTGCTTGGGGCCGACGTCTCGCAGGCTTGATCGCGCCGATCCTGCACGATCCGGCGCTGCGCTCGCCGAGGCGCTACGCCTCGCGCGCGGGCGCATCGGCAAGCCGGACGTGACCTGATCTCCATCGGTCTCGGTTGCGACGCGACGGGCGGACGGGGCCGGCCGCTTGGTCTAAGATGGCATTGATCTTGCCTCCTGCGATCGAGCCCTTAAGCTGCCCCATGCCGATCCTCTCCGTCCGCCATGTCACGACCTACCGTTATCGCCAACCGGTTGCGTTCGGCGAGCATCGGATCACGTTCCGGCCGCGCGACAGCTACGATCAGCGGCTGATCGAAGCCTCGATCGCCATCGTGCCCGAACCGGCGTCCCTGCATTGGGTGCACGACGTGTTCGGGAACTGCGTCGCCGTCGCGCGGTTCGCGGGTCGAGCCGAGGAACTCCGCTTCGATTGCCGGATCCGCCTTGATCACACGCCGATCAACGCCCTCGACTTTCAGCTTGAGGACCATGCCCGCCGCTATCCCTTCGCCTACGGCGCGGAGGACATCCCGGACCTGACCCGCTCGATCGAGCGCCAGTACCTCGATCCAAATCGCGAGATCGACCATTGGGTCCGGCGTTTCCTGCGCCAAAGCGGAAGAACCGGCACGCAGGATCTGCTGGCCTCGATCACCAAGGCCATCCACAGCGAGTTCACCTATGTGGCGCGTTCGGAAAAGGGCGTTCAGGATCCGCTCAGCACATTACGGCTCGGACGCGGCAGTTGCCGCGACTTCTCGGTGCTCATGATGGAGGCGGCGCGGTCGCTCGGGCTGGCGGCGCGGTTCGTGTCGGGGTATCTCTGCATCTCCAGCCGAGAGGGGGCCGGCCATGTCGGCGGGGGAGCGACCCATGCCTGGGTCCAAGTCTATCTGCCGGGCGCCGGTTGGGTCGAGTTCGATCCCACCAATGGCATCATCGGTAATCGCGACCTGATCCGAGTCGCCATCGCGCGTGATCCGCGGCAGGCGGTCCCTCTGCACGGCACCTGGATGGGCTTCCCAGGCGACGATCTCGGCATGACGGTCGAGGTCAGCGTCGCATCCCACGAGAACGCCGCCGCGGGTCTTGGCGGACCCGCAGAGGGGGGCGGGCCCGCCAGCCGGACATCGCGCGCGACGGATGCGCCGGACTCCCTCGCCGCCTCCGGCGGCGGCGTTCCATCCTAGGTCATTGCGAGAGCGTCATGAAAATACGTACGGGTTTCGAGATCAGCTTCGAGTCCACCCAGCCGACGCCCATGCTCTTGATGGTGAGCGTGCATCCCTCCCGCTTGCAGGATCTCGTCACGCCGCAGGCGATTGCATTCGACCCTCCGATTCCCTCCCGAGATTACCGCGATGGGTTCGGCAATATCTGCACGCGCCTTGTCGCCCCAGCCGGACGGCTGACCCTGTCGGCTGACTTCGTCGTTGCTGATTCCGGCCGCCCCGATCCCGTCACGCCGGATGCGGCCCAGCATCCGGTCGACGACCTGCCCGACGAGGTTCTGGTTTATCTGCTTGGGAGCCGATACTGCGAGACGGATAGCCTATCCGAGACCGCCTGGTCGCTGTTCGGCGCCACGCCGCCGGGCTGGGCGCGCGTGCAGGCCATTTGCGACTATGTCAACGAACACATCACGTTCGGGTACGAATACGCCAATCCAACCAAGAGCGCGTGGGGCGCGTTCATGGAAAAGCGCGGCGTCTGCCGCGATTTCACCCACCTTGCCGTTGCGTTTTGCCGTTGCATGAACATTCCGGCGCGCTACTGCACCGGCTACCTCGGCGACATCGGCATTCCGCCGGTGCCGTGCCCGATGGACTTCAGCGCCTGGTTTGAAGTGTATCTCGGCGGCCGCTGGCACACCTTCGATGCGCGCCACAACACGCCCCGGATCGGGCGCATTCTGATGGCCTGCGGCCGTGACGCGACGGACGTTGCGATCTCGACGAGTTTCGGTCGAAGTTTGCTGGTCGGCTTCAAGGTTCATACCGACGAGGTGAGCGCAAACCCGAAACTCGCGCTTTGAGCAGAGAAGCTTCAGGGCAGGCAGCTTGGGTTGGCGACGATCACGGCCGCTGAAACACAGGCGCAGGGCTGCTCAGCCCGTTTGGACGCCAACTCGCCTCCCCGCCGGAGCAGCATCCGCCCCTTCGCTTGGCCTCGACGGCAGCGGGGCGGCTGCGCCTCGGGCTAGGCGCGCGCGCGTAGCCTCGGATAGAGTGGCGCGACCGCCGCGCCGTCGATCATCGGCTCGGCTTTGCGGGAGCGCGCGCGATGGCGATGACGATGATGGGAGAAGTGATGCTGCCGGCCGGACGTGCGCGGGTCTGGGCGGCGCTCAACGACCCCGAGGTGCTGCGCGCCTGCATTCCCGGCTGCCAGGACCTCGCCAAAGTGAGCGACACGGAGTTCCAGGCGAGCGCCAAGGTGGCGGTCGGCCCGGTCAAGGCGACGTTCAAAGGCAAGGTGCTGCTCTCCGACATCGACGCCCCGAACGGCTACACCATCGCGGGAGAGGGCCAGGGCGGCGTTGCGGGCTTCGCCAAAGGCGGCGCTAAGGTCCGGCTCCAGGACGCGGAAGGCAGCACCAGGCTTACCTACGATGTCGAAGCACAGGTCGGCGGCAAGATCGCCCAGCTCGGCGGCCGGCTGATCAACGGCGTCGCCAAGAAGACGGCCGACGAGTTCTTCGCGAATTTTTCCAAGCGGCTGGCGCCGGCCGGGACGGCGTAGCGCTAGGAGGTCCAGGCCGGCGAAACTGCGCGAAACGCCCTCATTTGCACCTCTGAGGCCCGCGGCCGGCGGCTTGACCCCCGATTTCGGCCGGTTCACATTTGAGGTCGACGGTTCGGTGCATTCGCTGAACCGTCCAATGATGCGGTTCGGCGACAGCGCGGCCGCTCGAAGCCGGTTCGCGCGCCGGCCCGAGGAGGAGGACGCCATGGTCCCCGTCAGCATGACGGTGAACGGAAAATCCGTCGCCGGTGCGGTCGAGCCGCGCATGCTGCTCGTGCAGTTCCTGCGTGAGACCTTGCGCCTGACCGGCACGCACGTGGGCTGCGACACAAGCCAGTGCGGGGCCTGCGTGGTCCATCTCGACGGGCAGGCCGTCAAGTCCTGCACGGTGCTCGCGGTGCAGTGCGAGGGCGCGCAGGTCAGGACCATCGAAGGGCTCGGCCAGGGGCGGCGCGCTTCACCCCATGCAGGCCGCCTTCCGCGAGCATCACGGCCTCCAGTGCGGTTTTTGCACGCCCGGCATGATCATGACGGCGATCGACATCGTGAACCGCAAAGGCGCGCACCTCGACGAAAAGACCATCCGCAAGGAGCTCGAGGGCAATCTGTGCCGCTGCACGGGCTATCACAACATCGTCAAGGCGATCGCGGCGGGTGCGCAGGGCATGGCTGCGTCCGCGCCGGCCGTCCAGGCGGCCGAATAAGGGAAGGGGGACCCATGAACGCTCCGGCCCGGCATCGGCGACCGCGTCGCCCGCGTCGAGGACAAGCGCTTCGTCACCGGCGCCGGCCGCTACACGGACGACATCGACCGTCCGGGCCAGGCCTACGCCGTTTTCGTGCGCTCGCCGCACGCCCACGCCCGCATCCGCTCGGTCGAGGCCGACGCCGCCCGGACCGCGCCAGGCGTCCTGGCCGTCTACGCGGGCCGGGACATCAAGCGCTTCGTTCCGACAAGCGACGACATCTCCGAGGAGGAGATCGGCGGGCTGATCTGCGGCTGGTTGGTCCATTCCAAGGACGGCGCGCCGATGAAGGCCGGCGCGCATCCGGCGCTCGCGAAGGACAAGGTGAACTACGTGGGCGACGCCGTGGCCGTGGTCGTCGCCGAGACGCTGGCCCAGGCGAAGGATGCGGCCGAACTGGTCGCGGTCGACTACGAGGTGCTCGAGCCCCTCGTCGACCTCGCGACGGCGCAAGCGTCCGGCCGGCCCGAGGTGCATGACGGCATCGGCCGCAACACCGCCTTCGAGTGGGAACTCGGCGACAAGGGCGCGACCGAGGCGGCCTTCGCCCGCGCGGCCCACGTCACCCGGCTCGACCTCGTCAACAACCGCCTCGTGCCGAACGCCATGGAGCCGCGCGCCGCCATCGGCGAGTACGATCCGGGCGAGGACAGCTTTACGCTCCACGTCACGAGCCAGAATCCGCACGTCGCCCGGCTGGTGCTCTCGGCCTTCGTGGGCCTTGCGCCGGAGCACAAGCTGCGCGTGATCGCGCCCGACGTCGGCGGCGGCTTCGGCTCGAAAATCTTTATCTACGCCGAGGAGGTGGTGTGCCTGTGGGCGGCGCGCCGGCTCAAGCGCCCGGTGAAGTGGACGGGCGACCGCAGCGAAGCTTTTTTGGCCGACGCGCACGGACGCGACCATGTCACCCGGGCCGAACTGGCGACGGACGAGCGCGGCAAGATTTTGGGCCTTCGGGTCAAGACGCTCGCCAACATGGGCGCGTATCTCTCGACTTTCGCGTCGTCGGTGCCGACCTATCTCTACGCGACGCTGCTCTCCGGCCAATACGACATTCCGGCGATCTACGCGGAAGTAGACGCCATCTACACCAACACGGCGCCCGTCGACGCCTACAGGGGCGCGGGTCGGCCTGAGGCGACCTTCGTGGTCGAGCGCCTGGTCGAGGCGGCGGCGCGCGAACTCGCGATCGACCGCGCCGAGTTCCGACGGCGCAACTTTGTCAAAAAATTCCCGCACCAGACGCCCGTGATCATGACCTACGACGCCGGCGACTACGAGGCGACGCTGAACCGCGCCCTCGAGCTCGCCGACTACGAGGGGTTCAGCCGGCGCCGGCGCGATTCGGTCCGGAACGGCAAGCTGCGGGGCCTCGGCTTCTCCGCCTACATCGAGGCCTGCGGCCTCGCGCCCTCGAAGGCGGTCGGCTCGCTCGGCGCCGGCGTGGGCCTGTGGGAATCGGCGGAGGTGCGCGTCAATCCGACCGGCAATGTGGAGGTCCTCACCGGTTCCCACAGCCATGGCCAGGGCCATGAGACCACGTTCGCGCAACTTGTGTCCGACCGCCTCGGCGTGCCCATGGACCAGGTCAAGATCGTTCACGGCGACACCGATAAGGTGCAGTTCGGCATGGGCACCTACGGCTCGCGCTCAGGAGCGGTCGGCATGTCGGCGATCGCCAAGGCTCTCGACAAGGTGATCGCCAAGGGAAAGAAGATCGCCGCCTTCGCGCTGGAGGCCGGCGAGGACGACATCGCATTCGAGGACGGCCGCTTCACGGTGGTGGGCACCGACCGCGGCCTGGCCTTCGGCGAGGTCGCCCTGCACGCTTACGTCGCCCACACGTTCAACGGCTCCGAGGTCGAGCCCGGCCTCAAGGAGGGCGCGTTCTACGATCCGACCAATTTCACCTTCCCGGCGGGCGTGCACGTCTGCGAGGTCGAGATCGAGCCCGAGACGGGCGAGACCGAGATCGTGAGCTGGGTGGCGGTCGACGATTTCGGCGAGGTCATCAACCCGATGATCGTCGAGGGCCAGGTGCATGGCGGCGTCGCGCAAGGGATAGGCCAGGCGATGCTGGAGGGCGCGCGCTATGACGAAAGCGGTCAGCTTGTGACTGGCTCGTTCATGGACTACGCCATGCCGCGCGCCGACGACCTGCCGAGCTTCGTCGTCGCCATGACCAAGACCCTGTCCCCCTCGAACCCGCTCGGTCTCAAGGGCTGCGGCGAGGCCGGCGCCATCGCGGCCCCGGCTGCGGTCATCAACGCCATCACGGACGCGCTCGGCCACGAGGACGTTCCCATGCCGGCGACCCCGCAAGCCGTCTGGCGGGCCGCGCGCAAGCGCGCGGCGGGCCTGGCGGCGGAGTAACGCCTGGACAGGGCGCGCCCGCGCCCGGCGAGACGATTCGGGAGAAGTCCATGTACGCCTTCGCCTACCACCGCCCGACGAGCCTGCGGCAGGCGGCGAACCTTCTTGCGGCGGACGGGGACGCCAAGATCCTGGCCGGAGGACACACGCTCCTGCCGGCCATGAAGCTGCGGCTCGCCGCGCCCTCGGCGCTGATCGATCTCGGCCGCCTGAAGGACCTGCGCGGCGTCGAATCAAAGGGGCGCTCAGTCGTGATCGGCGCCATGACGCCCCATGCCGAGGTCGAGGCTTCCGCGGCGGTTCGGGCCGCTATTCCCGCGCTCGCCGAGCTCGCCGGAATGATCGGCGATCCGGCGGTGCGCGCCCGCGGCACCCTCGGCGGCTCGATCGCGAACAACGACCCAGCGGCCGATTATCCGGCGGCCTGCCTGGCGCTCGGCGCGACGATCGTCACGACCCGGCGCAAAATCCCTGCCGAGGCGTTTTTCACGGGACTGTTCGAGACGGCCTTGGAGCCGGGCGAGATCATCGCCAAGGTGGCGTTCCCGACGCCACAGAAGGCGGGCTACGCCAAATTCCGCAATCCGGCCTCGCGCTACGCGCTGGCCGGGGTTTTCGTCGCCAAGCGCGGCGCCGACGTTCGCGTGGCGGTGACGGGCGCCGGCGCGGGCGGCGTATTTCGCGCGCGCGCCCTGGAGGACGCCTTGCGGACCCGCTTCGCGCCAAAATCGCTCGACGGCATCGCCGTCTCCCCGGACGGGCTCACCAGCGACATCCACGCGGACGCCGACTACCGCGCGCATCTCGTGGGCGTGATGGCGAAGCGGGCGGTCGAGGCGGCGACGCGGCGCAGCCCGCTCGCGCGTCTTGCCGAGAGCGTGGGCGAGGCTGTGGGGCTGTCGTAGTCTCGCCTGCCTCGCGGGACAAAACCTTGACCGCTCTTCCGGCCTTCATCGACGATGCCCTCGCGCTCCTTGAAGCCGCCGGCTACGTGGCGGACCGACCGCTCGCGACCGTGCTGTTCCTGGCCTTGCGGATGGGCCGCCCCCTGTTTCTCGAAGGCGAGGCGGGCGTCGGCAAGACCGAGATCGCCAAGGCGCTGTCCGCCGCGCTGGGCCGCCGCCTCATCCGCCTGCAATGCTACGAGGGCCTCGACTTGGCCGCCGCCGTGTACGAATGGAACTACGTCGGCCAGATGATGGCGATCCGGCTCGCCGAGGCCGGCGGCGCGGTCGATCGGGAGCGGCTGGAAGCGGAGCTTTTTTCGGAGCGCTATCTTATCCGGCGTCCGCTGCTCCAGGCGCTGGAGCCCGATCCGGACGGCGCGCCGGTGCTGCTCGTCGACGAGCTGGACCGCGCCGACGAGGCGTTCGAGGCTTTTTTGCTCGAAATCTTGAGCGATTTCCAGATCACGATCCCGGAGTTCGGGACCGTGAAGGCGGCGGCGACGCCGATCGTGATCCTGACCTCCAACCGCACCCGCGAGATCCACGACGCCCTCAAGCGGCGCTGCCTGTATCACTGGGTCGATTACCCGGACGCGGCGCGCGAATTGGCTATCCTGCGGGCGCGCGCGCCGGACGCCCCCGAACAACTGTCCCGCCAGATCGTCGCCTTCGTCCAGGCGATCCGGCGGGAAGACCTTTTTAAAGCGCCCGGCGTCGCCGAAACCGCTCGACTGGGCCTCGGCGCTCGTGGAGCTTGACGCCGTGGCGCTCGATCCGGCGCTCGTGTCCGACACGCTCGGCGTGCTGCTCAAATATCAGGACGACATCCAGGCGATGCAGGGCGGAAAAGCCAGGCAAGTGCTGGACGGGGCGCTGAGCGAGATGCGGAGCACGGCATGACTGCCCCGGCGGAAGAGGCGGGGCGCGGGCGTCTTCCTCAAAACATCGCCTTGTTCGCCCGCGCGCTGCGCGCCGCCGGGCTGCCGGTTGGGCCGGGCGCGGCGCTCGATGCCGTTAGGGCCGTGGAGGCGGCGCGGATCGGCGTCCGCGCGGATTTTTATTGGGTTCTTCATGCCGTCTTCGTGAAGCGGCGCGAGCATACGCTTCTGTTCGACCAGGTGTTCCATGCCTTCTGGCGTCGCCGCGCCGTTCTCGAAAAATTGATCGCTCAACTGTCGCCGGTCGCCCCCGGCGCGCCGAAGCCTCAAAAACCCAGGGCCGGTGCGCTCCGGGCCGCCGAGGCCATGACGCCGCCGCGGGCGGAGCCCGCCCCTCGGACGGAGGAGACCGAACGCTCGGCCCGCCTCGCCATGTCGGAGCGCGAGGCGCTGCGCTCAAAGGATTTCGCCCAGATGTCGGCCGGCGAGGTCGCGGCCGCGAAGTGGCTGATCGCGGCGCTCCGCCTGCCGGACGACGAGACCGCGACCCGGCGCTTCCGGTCGAGCCACCGGGGCCGCGTCGATCCGCACCGCACCTTCCGCCGATCCTTGCGGGCGGGCGGGGCCGTCATCGATCTCGCCTATCGGGCGCGCGCCGCGCGCGCCCCGCCGCTCGTGGCGCTCGTGGATATTTCAGGCTCCATGGCGGAGTACAGCCGTCTTTTTCTGCATTTCCTGCACGCGCTCGGCGAGCGCCGGCGCGTCCACGTCTTCGTGTTCGCGACTCGCCTCACCGACGTCACCCGCGAACTCCGGCGCCGTGATCCCGACGAGGCGCTGGCCCGCGCCGCCGCGCGGGCGCCGGACTGGGAAGGCGGCACCCGCATCGCCGAGGCCCTGCGCCGGTTCAACCGCCTGTGGTCGCGCCGCGTGCTGGGGCAGGGGGCCGTCGTGCTGCTGTTCACCGACGGCCTGGAGCGCCAAGTCGCCGACGCTCTCGCCGTCGAGACGGACCGGCTCAAGCGTTCCTGCCGACGGCTCGTCTGGCTGAACCCGCTCCTGCGCTTCGATGCCTTCGAGCCGCGCGCGGCCGGCGTCCGGGCCATGCTGCCCCATGTCCACGATTTCCGCGCGATCCACAGCCTCGCCGCGATGGAGGATCTTTGCCGCGCCCTCGGCGGGGCGCACGCGCGGGAGGACGATCCGCGCGGGTGGTTGCGGGCCGGCCTCACGCCTCTCCGCCGGACCGCTCCAGCGCCGCCGGCGCCTCGCCCATGGACAACGCGACCGCATCGTCCTCCTTGAGGCCGACCCCGGTCGTCTCCAGCCGCCGCGCAGCCGCCATGAGGGCGATGATCCGAGCCGCCGCCTCGCCGACCGGAAGACCGGCCGCCCGGATGTTCGACACGCAGTTGCGCTCCGCGTCGCGGGTCGCGCCGGGACGGGGCCGCCAGGTGATGTAGGCGCCGAGGCTGTCTGCCGCGGTCAGCCCCGGCCGTTCGCCGATCAGCACCGCGACGAGCGCGGCCCCGAGACGCTCCGCGATGGCGTCGCCGAGTGCGACGCGAGCTTGCGTCGCGATCGCCATCGGCGCCCAGGCCCAATCCGGCCGCGCCTCGCGCAGACGGCGCGCCAACGCCGGCCCGTTCTCCTGCACGGCCCGCGCCGAAAGCCCGTCAGCCAGGACCACCGCCGCGTCGTAGGAGCCCGGCGCGAGCCGGGCCGCCGTGTCCGGATCGAGCCGCCGGCCAAGGTCCGGCCGCCGCAAGTACTCCGCCCGGCTCCCGGCTTGGCTGCGAACCGGGACGGGGCTGAGCCCCTCCAGGTCTCGGGCCAATGCATGAACGTCCAAGGGAGGTGGACCGCGTCGCGCGCCTGGGCATGGGCCAACTGGAACTCGAGCACCCGCCGGGTCGGCAGCGCGTCGCCCGTCCGGCCGAGCGCGATCCGCGCCGGGGTCCAGCGCCGCAACCCTTGCCAGGGGTCGTCCTCAGTCATGCGACGGCGCTCGCAAGCAGGCGCGCGGCGCCGTTTCCCGCGAGCCGGGGCCGCAGCCGCCCCGCCGCGTCCAGGATGCCCATCCGTTCGAGCCAGGCCTCGAACTCGGGCGCCGGGCGCAAGCCTAAGACCGAGCGCACGTAGAGCGCATCGTGGAACGACGTGCTCTGGTAGTTCAGCATCACGTCATCCGCGCCCGGCACGCCCATGATGTAGCTGCACCCCGCCACGCCGAGCAGCGTGAGCAGCGTGTCCATGTCGTCCTGGTCGGCTTCGGCGTGGTTGGTGTAGCAGACGTCCACGCCCATCGGCAGGCCGAGCAGCTTGCCGCAGAAGTGATCCTCCAGCCCAGCCCGGACGATCTCTTTGCCGTCGTAGAGGTACTCGGGCCCGATGAAGCCGACGACGGTGTTGACGAGCAGCGGCCGGTAGCGCCGGGCGACCGCGTAGGCCCGCGCCTCCAGGGTCTGCTGATCGACGCCGTGGTGCGCCTCGGCCGAGAGGGCGCTGCCCTGGCCGGTTTCGAAGTACATGACGTTGTCGCCCAGGACGCCGCGGTTGAGGGCGCGCGCGGCCTCGTGCGCCTCGTCCAGCATGGCCAGGCTGACGCCGAAGGCGCGGTTCGCCGCCTCGTGCCCGCGATGGACTGGAAGACGAGGTCGACCGGCCCGCCCCGGTTCATCACGTCGAGCAGAGTGGTGACATGGGCGAGCACGCAGGACTGGGTCGGGATCTCGAAGCGCGCCCGCAACTCGTCGATCAACTGAAGCAGGAGCATCGCCTGTCCGGCGCTGTCGGTCGCCGGGTTGACGCCGATCACGGCATCGCCGCAGCCGTACATGAGGCCATCCAGGATGGCGGCGCCGATGCCCTTCGGATCGTCGGTCGGATGGTTGGGCTGGAGGCGGACGGAGAGGCGTCCAGGCAGCCCGATGGTGTTGCGGAATTTCGTGACGACCCGGATCTTCCGAGCAACCGCGATCAGGTCCTGGTTGCGCATCAGCTTCGAGACCGCGGCCGCCATTTCGGGCGTCAGCCCCGGCGCGAGTTTTTGGAGCGCCTCCGTCGTCGCCGCGTCCGAAAGGAGCCAGTCCCGGAGCGATCCGACCGTCAGAGCCGCCACGGGCGCGAACGCGGCGGCGTCATGGCCGTCGAGAATAAGACGTGTCACCTCGTCCGTTTCGCCCGCCACGACCGGCTCATCGAGGAAGCGGCTTAAGGGAGCGTCGGCCAAGGCCATGCGGGCCGCGACGCGCTCCTCCTCGGTGTCGGCCGCCAGCCCCGCCAAACGGTCGCCCGAGCGGTCGGGGCTGGCGCGTGCGAGCAGGGCGCGGAGATCATCGAAGACGTAACGATGGCGGCCCGCACTCGCGGCGTAAGCCATGGCGACCTCAAGCGTTCAAGGTCGGTCCTTATGACCGAGGTGGCGTGCGGGTCGGACCAATCCCACACGGGTTGTTGGGGACCTGGAAAGCCGCCATCGTGTTCCCGGCTCCCAGGCCGGCGACCCTCATTTGCGATCTGGGGGGCCGAGGCTTAACCCGCCTCCCAAGAAGTCTTATGCGGCTGACGCGCTTTGGACGGCCTTTTCGTTCACAGTTCCTCGCCACTCGGTCAGGCGTTTCGGGAGTGCGGCGTCACAAAAGCTTTTGCCGTGCTCATCATGAAAAATTGCCCTTACGGCGGAGAAGAGGTCCACCTCATCATTCACCGCCGGGGCGCCAGCATCCAACAAGACCGTTGAAATCATAATGAAATCAGCCGCCAAGCACCTTTCGGCACCGCCGAAGTTGCTAATCCGCGCCGCCCGTTGGGGTAGCGCGGGATGGCACGGCAGGTCAAGCGGCTTTCGGCCCGATCCGTCGCGAGCCTCACGAGACCCGGCCGTCACGCGGACGGGGAGGGGTCGCACGGCTTCCGGAACGCGAAGCCCCAGCGCGGGCGTCACAGGGCGATGCCTTATCCAGGCGTGCCGGCCTTCATGGCGGCCCCGCGGAAGCGAGAGGCGGTCGTGGCGCTCGCGCTTGAGGTTTGCATTCTCAACGCCAGCCGCTTGGGCGAAGCGCTCGGGGCGAAGTGGGATGAGATCGACCGCAAGGGAAAGGTCTGGACCATTCCGGCCGGGCGTATGAAGGCCGGGCGCGAGCATCGCGTTCCGCTGACGGTGCGGTCGCTCGAAATCCTCAAACCGGTCGAGGCGATCAAGGCGAGCGATTACGTGTTCCCCGGCCAGCGGCGCGAGCGTCCGTTATCGTTCGGTCATGGCCCTCGAAATGGTGTTGCGCCGGATGAAGGTCGAGACCGTCACGTTCAAATGCCAAAGTAGCGCAGTCTGCCTGAGCCTGCTTTGCGGCGCCTGATCCCGCGCGGGGAGTTGCTTTGGGGGCCGGGATGGGTTTAACGCCCGGTCGACATGATGAGGCGCAGACGCTTATGGATCGAGTTGTCCCTGTTTTGCTCTCGGGCGGCACCGGCTCCCGACTTTGGCCCCTATCCCGCGAGGCCTATCCAAAGCAGCTTCTGCCGCTCGCTGGTCCGGAGACCATGCTGCAGCAGACGGCGCGCCGCGTGCTGGACCCGAGGCGATTCGAGCCGCTGATGGTCGTCGCCAACGCCGAGCACCGCTTCATCATCGCGGAGCAGCTTCGCGGGATCGGAGCCAAGGGCGCGCGCGTCGTCCTGGAGCCTCAGGGCCGCAACACGGCGGCGGCAGTCGGCGCGGCGGCGCTGATCGCGATTCGGGACAATCCCAAGGCCCTGATCCTCGCCATGCCGGCGGACCATGTCATCGCCGACATCGAAGCGTTTCACGGCGCCATCGACGCGGGCATCGCCGCTGCACGGCAAGGGGCGCTCGTCCTGTTCGGAATCAGGCCCGACCGGCCCGAAACCGGATACGGCTACATCCGCGTGGGCGGGACGCTTCCGGGCGCTCCCGGCGTGCACGCCGTCTCGAGCTTCGCCGAAAAACCCGACCAGACGGTTGCGCGGAAATATCTTGCGTCCGGCGACTTCGTCTGGAACAGCGGCATTTTCCTGTTGCCCGCGCGAGCGTTTCTGGACGAGTTGGCGCGCTTCGAACCGGAGGTTTTCCAAGCGTGCGAGGCGGCCGTGGATCGGGCCGCCACCGACCTCGACTTCCTCCGCCTCGATCCGGACTCGTTCCAGGCGGCGCCCTCCATCTCGATCGACTACGCGGTCATGGAACGGACGAATCGGGCGGCCGTCGTGCCAGTGAACTTTTCATGGTCGGATGTGGGCGCCTGGTCGGCCCTGTGGGAGATCGGGCAGAAGGATCAGGACGAGAACGTCCTGATCGGCGACGCGGTCGTTGAGGGCGTGGCGCGCTCGTATGTGCGCGGGGAGGGCCAGTTGGTCACGGCCATCGGCGTCGAGGACCTCATCATCGTGGCGACGCCCGACGCGGTGCTTGTGACCTCCAAGCGCAGCGACCAGGGCGTCAAGACGATCGTGGAGCGGCTCAAGAGCCTGGGCCGCGAAGCCGCGACCCAGACCCGGCGCGTCCACCGGCCCTGGGGTTTTTACGAATCGGTCCACCAGGGCGAACGCTTTCAGGTCAAGCGCATCACGGTCACCCCCGGCGCGAAGCTCTCGCTTCAAAAGCATTACCACCGGGCCGAGCACTGGATCGTGGTCAACGGAACGGCGTTGGTGACGCGGGACGGGGAGGAGATGCTGGTGCGGGAGAACGAGTCGGTGTTTCTGCCCCTAGGATGCGTGCACCGCCTGGAGAACCCGGGCCGTGTTCCGCTCAACCTCGTCGAGGTCCAGTCCGGGCCTTATCTGGGCGAGGACGACATCGTTCGCATGCACGATGTCTACGCTCGTGCTTGAGCTTGGCAGGATTTAACCCCAATGCGCCGCGTTGAAGGACCAATTGTCGCCCTCGGTCTTGGCGCACCTTGGCGCAGGGCTACGACGCAACGCCCGTTCAAACGCTTCGTGACGATCTGGCTCGCGGCTGCGGCGGCTCTGGCCGCCGGCGGGCTGGCGCTCAATATTCGTTACGACTCGTCCGGGGTCCTGGCCGCCTTGTCGCTGAAGCGGGTGAAGCCGACCGCCGCCGATCTCTGGATGGCGGCCGTCGGCCTCTACCCGATGCCGGCCGGCAATCGGGAGGCGAAGGCGCTCAATTCGATTTGGTACAAGCCTCAGGTCGCCGCCCTTGGCTCATCGAACGTGTGGAGCTATGTGGACCCGCGACTTGCGTCTTTGCGTCAGCCGGACGGCCGTTTCGCCTACAACTTCGGCCTCCCCGGTGTCTCGATGTTCGAGATCGCCGCTGGCTTCCGGCACCTTGTCGCCCTCGGAAACCTGCGCCGCGGGGTGGTCGGCCTCGAGTTCTTCATGTTCGCCGGCAATCGTCCGTTCCCGGGCCCCCTCGACACGATGCCGCTCGCTTATCAGCGGCAGTACCGTGACAAGATGTTCAGCTACGTAAGCCGGCATCTTCTCTCGATGGGGGCTCTTCAAAAGAGCCTCCCGGCCGCCCTGAAAAACATTATTCCCGCCGCCTTGGCTGCTGAAGCCGCGCCGCCCCAGGCGCTCGACGACGAACGCCTGCGCGGAATGATTCACCGCGCGGATCGGGAGCAGACGACGGCTCTCTATCGACCCGACCTGCCTTTCCTGTTCACGGATTCAGAGGGCCACTCGACATTCGACGCGCTGCGTGCGGTGATCGCCTTGGCTTATCGAGAGGGGATCACGCTCAATCTCTATCTGACTCCGCATCACGCCCGCGCCTACGAACTCATCCGCGGGATCGGCCTCTGGCCCAAGTACCGCGCGTGGCTGCGCGAGCTTGCGGCGATCGCCGATACGTCTGGCGCTTGCATCATCGACTTCGGCTCCTACAGCGGACTTACGACCGACACCGAAGCCGCGACCGGCCCGAGCGCCGTGTTCCGGACGCATCCCGACTCGATCCACATGGGGCCCGAACTCGCAACCCAGATCATTGACAGCCTCGGCGCGATCCCCTGCTCCAGCAGGCTCGATGGGGGAACGCCACTGACAGGGCGGACCATCGACGGCTATCTGGCAGCGATCGAGGCTCGCCGGGAGCGGTTTGCCCAAGCCAATCCCGCGTTCGTTGAGGACGTGGCGGCCTTGGCCCGCACGCTTCCGCACCGGCCGGACGTCCTCAACTCGGCCTACCCTTGACAGGTCCTGTGTCCACCTCGCGCCGGGACGGGCCGCGTATGCTCGCGCCGAGCAGACCAGCTTGCATCCTCCAGGAGCGTCCTTGACTTCAGCCCTGGTGCGCAACTAGGCACGGGCTTATGGCGCGACGTTCGTTCACACGCTTTGTGATTATCTGGCTGGCGACCGCGTTTGCTTTGGCCGCCGGCGGTCTCGCGCTCAACATCCGTCACGACTCGTCCGGTGTCCTGGCGGCCTTGTCGCTGAAGCCGATAAGGCCGACCCCAGGTGACCTTTGGAACGCAACTGGCGGCCTCTATCCGATGCCGGCCGGCAACCGCGAAGCGAAGGCGCTCAACGCCATCTGGTACAGGCCCCAGGTCGCCCTGTTCGGCTCCTCGAACGTCGCGAGCTACGTGAACCAAAGTCTCCCGGCGCTTCGGCAGCCGGATGGCCGCGCGGCCTACAACTTCGGGCTCCCCGGCGCATCCATGTTCGAAATCGCCGCGGCCTTCCGGCACGTCCTCGCCCTCGGGAACTTGCAGCGCGCAGTGGCCGGGCTCGAGTTCTTCATGTTCGCCGGCAACCGGCCGTTCCCCGGCGCGCTCGACACCATGCCGCTCGCCGACCAGCCGCAGTACCGGGAAAAGCTGTGGGGCTATGTGAGCCGGCACCTCCTCTCGATGGGGGCTCTCCAGCAGAGCCTCGGGGCCGCGCTCCAGGACCTCGTTCCGGCCGCCGTCGCGGCCGAAAGCGCCTCCCGAGGCGCTTGACGACGAGCGTCTGCGCGAGATGATCCACCGGGCGGATCGGGAGCAGACGACGGCACTCTACCGATCCGATCTGCCCTTTCTGTTCACGGACCAGGAAGGACGTTCAACATTCGACGCTCTCCGGGCGATGATCTCTTTGGCCCACCGCGAGGGGATCAGGCTCAACCTCTATCTGACGCCCCATCACGCCCGCGCTTATGAACTCATCCGCGGGATCGGCCTCTGGCCCAAGTACCGCGCGTGGCTGCGCGAGCTTGCGGCGACGGCTGCCGAAGTCCGGCGCCTGCATCATCGATTTCGGCTCCTACAGCGGCCTCACGACCGACACCGAAGCCGCGACCGGCCCGAGCGCCGTCTTCCGGACGCATCCCGACTCGATCCACATGAGCACTGAGCTTGCGACGCGCATCATTGACAGCTTGGCCGCAGGCTCATGCGCCAGCACGCTCAACGGAGGGATGCCTCTGTCGGGACGGACCATCGACAACTACCTGGAGTTGGTGGAGGCCCGTCGGGAGCAGTTCGCCCAAACCAATCCCGCGTTCGTCGAGGACGTAGCGGCCTTGGCTCGCACGCTTCCGCACCGGGCGGATATCCTCAATCCGGCCGGGGCCCGCCCTTAAGGTTCCTCGTCAGTGTTCCTCGTCGGCTCTCAGCGCCGCCGCTGAGACACGCCGAGCGCCAACTCCCAGCGGGCGCGGGCTCTGAACGTAATCACAAACCTCGGCACAGCGCTTGTCGCAAGCCGGGCTGGAGGGAGCGACCGTAATGGAGGTCGAGCTTCTCCTGCGTGATCACACAGGTGCGGCCGGGCTCGCCGGAACGCCTGAACCCCGGTAATGGGGGATGCGGACCTTCGAGGGCTGCTGATCGCCTCGTCTGAGGTGCCGGACGCCCCACACGAACCAGCGCATGTATTCCCGGATCCAAGGGTTGGGCCGGAAGGACGAGGCGCCGCCGAAGAGCCGGTCGATCGAGACCATCGGAACCTCGCCGAGGCGCCACCCGGCGGCCTCGGCCTTAACCGCGATCTCGAAGGCGAAGGCCCAGCCGACAGGCCGGCTCTCAAGCCCAAGCTCGTTGAAACGCTCACAGCGGAACATCTTGATGCCGGTCGTGAGATCCGAGAGCGAGGAGCGCGTGAGGCGCCGGAACAGGAAGTTGGCGGTTGTCGAAAGCGTGCGGCCGAGGAGGCTGCCTCCGAGCCGGCCGCCGCCATGCGCATAGCGGGTGCAACTGACGAGGTCGCAGCCTTCCTCCATAAGCGCCAGCATGTCCCGGATGATGAAGACGGGGCCGATCTCGTCCGCGGCGAAGATCAGCACATAGCGGCCGCGGGCCGTTGCGACGCCGGCCCGGACGGCGTTGATCACGCCCCGGCCAAGACTGTTGTGAACCACCCGGACCTTCGGGTTGTCGGCGCGGGCGCTCTCGGCCGCCGGAACGCTCGTATCCTCAAGGTCGTCGTGAACGACGAGGATCTCGTAAGACGTGCCGATCAGCGGCGGAAGCACCTTGAGCATAATGGAGAGGCTCCCTCCCTCATTCCTCACGGGCATGATGATGCTGAGCACGGGGTCGGTCTGGTCAGTCATTGGAATACCTGGTCATCGGCCCCCTGATGGGGCC
>CAVSLO010000012.1:0-47187 GCA_963728675.1 uncultured Alphaproteobacteria bacterium
CGCCACGCGGTCAACCCGCGGGCGGGGCAGAGCCGCCGGGCGAGGCCGGTCCACGGATCAGGCGAGCTGACGTCCGCGCTCGCCCGGGACGCCGATGAGCGTGATTCCCGACGGCGCTCAAGAACGGTTTGGACGCCCCATGACGGCGTTTCCGAGCGACTCGAAGGTCTCCTTGATGTCGCGGCCGGTCGGCAGCGGAACCCCGAACACCCGGATGCGGTCGTCCGGCGCGGCCTCCTTCGGCGGCGGGTCCGCCTCCGGTTTGGCCGCCGGGTTGGGCCGGGCGGCGGCCGTGCGCTGGGGCTGCGAGCGGGCGGACGGCTCCTTGCGCGGCTTGGCCTTGTCCTGGGTCGTCCGCCGTGGCGCGGGAGGCGGGAGAGGCGGCGGCGCTGCGTCGGCGGGCTCGACGTCCAGGGAATCCGTCAGACCCGGCCCGGTTTCCGGCGATGGCTCGGGCGCAACGACCGCGCTCTCGGGCGAAGCCGCGGCGGCTTGCGCCTCGGCCGGCGGCGCGGGCGCTCCGACGGCGTGCGCCGGCTGAGCGGCGACAGGGGCAACGACAGGGGTCGTCGCCTGGGCGGGCGCCAGATTGGGGACGCCGTTTTTGATCTCGGGCCAGTCCTTGACTGCGGCGAGGCGGACTTCGCTCCGCGGAGGCGGCTCGGACTCGGACACCAGCCAGATCGCCCCGGCGGCGACGCCGGCGAGGCCCGCCGCGCCGAGCGCGACCTGAAACGCCGCGAGAGCCGTCTTGCCCGGGACGCCCTTGTCAGGAGCCGGGCCTGCGCGGGTCTGCGACGGATCGACGGCGGGGGTCGTCATCGAGGGGGCTCTCTCCAGCATGGCGATCGGGGAACGCAGCCGAACCTTACAAATCGGGCGTGAAGATGTCGGGCTTTGTGCGCAAGCGTGAAGGCCGCGGGCGGCTCCGTGCAGGAGGCGCAATCCGCGTCGCACGGGTTTTCCGCGTTTTTGCGCCAGCCGGCGTCGCCGGGCGGCGCCCAAGCCACGCAAGGGCCCCGACCAGCGTGCAAGGGCCCTGACCGGCGTGAGCCGATCCACAACCCTGGCATGCTGCAAAAGTCCCGCATTGGCGCCGCGATCCCCTCCCCTTTTCCCAGACGCCCGGAGCGCTCCCGGACTGATCCGCGGGCATGGAAGGAAACCCGAAACCACGCCGCGCGAAAGCCATGCTGATCTTTCGGGCTTAAGCGCTTTTCCAATCTGGCCCGCACGGTACACGACTCTTTTACGAGCTATTGAGTTGTGGGGAGCCGTGCGGGCGGATGGGCCGGGGCGGCTGGCCGGCGATGAGGAGCCGCCACCAGTGGATGGCCTCGTCGTGTGCCGCAAGCAGGATCTTTCTCAGAAGATCAAAGCCGACCCGGAAGATCGATTGAGCACGGCGTTTGTGGGTCTTGATGATGATCGGCCGATGTTTCGCCTGCCATTCGCCAGTCGCGTGGGCGAACGCAAAGGCTACGGCCAACACAGCGAGAAGCTTGCCGATCCGGTCGGGGTGAATGAGGTGGGTATCCTCGAAATTGAAGCCGCGCGTCTTGGTAGCCGCGAAGAGCGTTTCGATCTCCCACCGCCGTCGGTAATGGGCCAAGGCGCTCTTTGGATCCGTGTTGGTGGCGACTACAAGCAGGTCTCCGCTGACCAAACGCATCGCAGCCAGTTTGAGCGGCGGTCCAAGCAAGCTGTCGCGTGATCCAAGCCGGCAGTTCTCGCGGATATAACGTCGCCCGCCCACACCGACCCTCCGAAACAAGGATCTCACTTGGCACTGACGTCCGTCCGCAAGGCGGACGTGGAAGGTGTCCTTGATGCGCAGGATGAACGGGATGTCCCTCTCAGCAAGGGATGTCATCCAGGCCCTGCCGATGAACTCCCGATCGGCGATCAATCCAGCGATGGCGGTCTCGCCAAAGACGGCGCAGAAGCGGGACAGAAGGGCGCTCCGCTGAGCCGTGGTGGAGTTCCCGGCTCGGCCGAGAACGTCCCACATCACCGGAATGGCAATGCCGTTATGGATGATCGCGAGCATCAGGACATTGATGTCGTAGCGGCCAAACTTCCAACACGTGCGGTCGAGGGCCAGAAGCCACGGCCCCGTTCCGAGGCCTACGATCCGGACGATCACACGGGCGAGCTGGCTTCCGTCTAAGATGACCTGTTCGAAGAAGCGTTGGAGGCGGCGGTAGTTTGAGGCGATCTCGGCTCGTGTGGGAAACATACAGGCGAGATGACTCAGATTGACGGTGCGTGAGAGCAGGACACCGACAACCAAAACACAGAAGCTCTCCAGGCGGCTCTTGCGCAACGTGAGGTGACCCTGCAGGGTCAGCCGCAAGGCGGCAGTGACGTCCCTTCTCATCAGAACTCCGATCCCGTAAGGCGAATCGGAAATTCTACGGTCCTCTCAGGCTCTTACTGAAAAACGTCGTGTACCGTGTCTGGCCCGTGCAAAAAGAGGCGAACCAGAGTGGGGACGCCATGACCCGTCCGATCGTGTGGGCCTTCGGGATGCTCGCGACCGCCGCCCTGTCGGCCACGGCTGCGGGCGACCGCATCGCCGCCCGGTTCGGCCTTGCCGGATCGCGCCCGGCGCAGTTGCAACGAAGCTCCGAGCCGAGCCGGACCCTCACGCTCTCCGCCGACCTTTACGGCCACTTCGTCGTCCACCCGGCCCTCAACGGCCAGCGCGTCCGCATGCTCGTCGACACGGGCGCAAGCTTCGTCGCTCTCTCCCACGAGGACGCGGCCATGCTTGGGCTAAAGGTGTCGCAGAAGGATTTCACGCGCCGCAGTTCGACGGCGAACGGCGTGGTCGAGACCGCCCCGGTCCGCATCAAGGAAATCCGGATCGGCGACATCGCCGTGCGCGACGTCGAGGCGGTCGTGCTGCCCCCGCGCGCGTTGAGCACCAGCTTGCTCGGCATGTCGTTCCTGAAGCGTCTCGAAGGCTTCGAGGTCGCCAAAGGGCGGCTGGTGCTGCGCGGCTGATCCCCGGGCAGAGATCGGGACAGGGTTTCCCTTTCGCCGGCGGATCGGCTATTGCGCGCGCGTCCCCTCCCCAACCTCCGAGCGCCCATGTTTCCCAAGCCGCAGTCCAGCCTGACCCCGAACACCTACGCGTTCGAGTCCCTCCCGCTCGTGAAGCCGACCGGATTTCGCGAGTACGACGCCCGCTGGCTGTTCGAAACGGAAATCAACCTCATGGGCGTGCAGGCCCTTGGGCTCGGCATCGGCACGCTGGTGCACGAGATGGGCGTGCGTCCGGACCTCGTGACGGGACACGATTTCCGGGCCTATTCGTCCTCGATCAAATACGCGCTCATCTCGGGCATGATGGCGGCGGGCCTGCGCGTGAAGGACATCGGGCTCGCTCTGTCGCCGATGGCCTACTTCGGGCAGTTCGCGCTCGATTGCCCCTGCGTCGCGATGGTCACGGCCTCGCACAACGACAACGGCTGGACCGGCGTGAAGATGGGCGCGAATCGGCCCATGACGTTCGGCCCCGACGAGATGGGCCGCCTGCGCGACATCGTGCTCTCCGCCGCCTTCAAGCCGCGCGACGGCGGCTCCTATGAGTTCGTCGAGAATTTTTCCGACCGCTACATCGCGGACCTGACGGATCGGCCGAAAATCAAGCGCAAGCTGAAGGTGGTCGCCGCCTGCGGCAACGGCACGGCGGGCGCTTTCGCCCCGCGGGTGCTGGAGGCGATCGGCTGCGAGGTGGTCCCGCTCGACGCCGAGCCGGACTACACTTTCCCGCGCTACAATCCGAACCCCGAGGACATGAAGATGCTTCATGCCATCGCGGATACGGTTCGCGAGACGGGGGCGGACGTCGGCCTCGGCTTTGACGGCGACGGCGACCGCTGCGGCGTGGTGGACAACGAGGGCGAGGAGATCTTCGCCGACAAGATCGGCGTCATGCTGGCGCGCGATCTCTCCAAGCTGCATCCGGGCGCGACCTTCGTGGTCGACGTGAAATCGACGGGCCTCTTCGTCACCGACCCGGAGTTGGGGCAAAATGGCGTCAAGGCCGACTACTGGAAGACCGGGCACTCCTACATCAAGCGGCGCGTCAACGAACTCGGCGCGCTCGCCGGCTTCGAGAAGTCCGGCCACTTCTTCTTCAATAAGCCCATCGGCCGCGGCTACGACGACGGGATCCTGACCGCCATCGCGGTCGTCGAAATGCTCGACCGCAATCCGGGCCGGTCGATGGCCGACCTCTACCGGGCGCTGCCGAAGACCTGGGGCTCGCCCACCATGGCGCCGAAATGCCCCGACGAGGTGAAATACGAGGTCGTGGACCGCATCGTGCAGCGTTTCGAGCGCATGAGGGCGGCGGGCGAGCCGGTCGCCGGCCAGCCGATCCGCGACCTCGTCACGGTCAACGGCGTGCGGGTCGTGACCGAGGACGGCACCTGGGGCTTGGTCCGCGCCTCGTCCAACAAGCCGGAACTCGTCGTGGTGGTCGAGAGCCCCGCCTCCGAGGCGCGCATGCGCGCGATGTTCCAGGCCGTGGACGCGGTGTTGCGGGAAAATCCGGAGGTCGGCGCCTACAACCAGACGATCTGACGGGGTCGATCCCCGCTCAGCTCAGGCACTTGCCGGTTGCGCTCCGCCCGAGTTCGGTGTCCTTGAACGTCTTCACCCCGGAATACGGGACTTCCGCGACGTTGCGGACCGGCCAGGGCGTCGTCTGGCCCAGCGTGATCGTGCCCGTGAAGGCGTAGCCGAACACCGGCTTGTAGGGCACTTTCGCTTCGGCGACGATGAAGCTCGTGCCCGCGGTCTTGAACCCGTCCGGGATCGCAAAGGTCGATCCGAGGGCGCGCGCAGAGCCTTGCCGCGCCTCGCTCCAGCAGACCTTGCCGACAAGATCGCTCCCGCTTCCGGTCACGGCGATGCTCGAGACCACCATGGTCAAATCCGAAGTGGGATAAGGCGCCATGACGCTGCTCGCCGCGCTCAGGATGTTGCCAATGTCGGTGCTGTTGACCGTGGACGCCCGCGCCGTCAGGTCGGCGAGGCTGCGGGACAGGAGCGTGAGCTTGCGGTCGATGTTCACGCCGACGGTCGCCTCGGTCATGCCGAGGTACATCAGCAGCATCGCGGGCAAGCACATCGCCAGCTCGACGGTGGCCATGCCCTGGGTCGAGGCGAGCAGATCGCCGATCCGAAGCCTGAGTTCGCGCGCGGAGGTCTTCAGGGCGAGAGTGAACGCCGTCTTGCGCATGGAGATCTCCTCAATCACTTGGCGGACGGGAAAGGCTCCGTTCGGAACGTCGCGGACGCCATGACCAGCCGGTTGCCGTTCGACAGGTTGCCGAATTGCGTGATCGGCACGATGACCGGGTACTCCATGGCCGCCCGGACGACCACGATCTGGTCGGGGCCGGGGGGCTGGTAGCCGAAGCCCGAGCTGTCGAATTGCCCATTGGTGATCGGCGTGGGGACGGCCGCGTCCGGGAACGAGGTGAAGGTGCGGATGTCGACTTTCAGCGTGTTCTGGCAGTCGAACAGCGCCGTGACGTTGTCGCAAACCGCTGTTCTGAAGTTGTTCGCGAGCTGGGATGGGGTCTGCCCCGCATTCTTCGCGTCTTGCTGGAACTGACCCGTGTAGATCTGGCGCGCCGCGTTCGATACCGCCGTCTCAAGCATCTGGGTCGTCAGGAAGGCCAGCGCCGTCTCGAAAATCGCGAACAGCAGGGCGAAGAACGGCATCGACACCATGGCGAACTCGACCGCCGTGCCGCCGTCCTGATCCTTCTTGAACCGACGCAGGAGGGAGCGGTCGCGGCCCTGAGTGCTGATGGCGCGAGGGTTCGATTCAAGCGGTCGAGGGAGGGTCATCGTCGGGCGAAGCTCATCTGGCCATGCCCGGACCAGCTTCGGCCGGTCCGGGGTTCATGGCACGGTTACAGGAAAAAGTTTGCCGGACCGTTAGGGACGGATTTGAGAAAAGCCGCCCGCCATTAAGCGCTCGTCAAGACGGGCCGACGCCGGGGGCCGCCTCGATGGCGGGGCGGGGTCAGCGCGCCGCGCCGCCCGGCTGGGTCGCCAGGCTGTTGCGCTGTCCCGCCTGACCTTGAAGTTCGGAGAAATATTTGTTGGCGTCGCCGAGGTGCAGGGACGGCTGGCAGTTCGGCGTGCACGAGTAGGATTCGCGCTCGAGCCCCCGCTGGACAGTCACGACGGACTCGCTGGCGGCCTGGACGCTGATCAGCGACTCCGCCAACATGGCGCCGGCCCCGTCGAGGGCGATCAGGTTGGTGACGCCGTATGCCTTTCCCGTCACGACCAGGATGCCGTGCTTCTGGACCGTGATGTCCGCGATCATCGGGTTGCCGACGACGACGGTTTGCGTGCGCTCGGGCAAGCGGACGATCTTGGCGTGGTCGACCGTGACCGTCACGGCGTCCCGGCCGGGGGCCGCCGCCGGCGCGCCCGCGACGGCCGGAGCGACCGGCGACCGATGCACGGCCGCCGCCGCGAGATCAACCCGCTCCCCGGCGCGCGTCGGCGGAACAGCCGTCAGGACCGTGACGCCGAGCAGCAACGCCGCGCACCCTGCACGAACAGTCCCACCTTCCAGACGCATGCGCATCGGCCAAGCCTCGGCTCACATTCAATTTCTTCCGCTCATGTTCAGCGAAGACTGGTGAAGGAAGACCTAACGGGGAGCGTTCCGGCGTTTGGCGGCTTGGCGTCCCGTGGTCGTGGAGCACGGATCGAATCAAATGGCTTCCAGAAGAGGTGATCCTTGATCCCGGGCAATCTTAAGCGCAAGAACTGTGAAGCAGTTTATGCAAGTATCGCGGCGGCCTTGATTTCATTCTGTTTTAACCATCCTCCTTTTCCGCGAGTTACGGGCTCTTTTGATCAGCAGCTTTAACTGAGCGGAAACAGAGCATGCTTTATGCCAATGATCGTTCCGACCGGCAAAAGCCGGCGGGCGGTGTGAAGCAACCGTGGTAAGGAACAGCATCCATGACCCATCTTGTGAACCGTTTCGTGAACGACCAGTCCGGCGCGACCGCCGTCGAATACGGGCTGATCGCGGCGCTGATCGCGACAGGCCTGATCGTCGCCATGGGGTATCTCACCGACGGTCTGTCGAGCGCGTTCACCACCATCAAGACCAAGCTCGCCGTCACCGGCTGACCGGGCCTGAGCTTGTTCGGAGTGCGTCCGTCGCGCTGCCCGCGCGGCGGATTTCGCCCATAGCTCGGGATAGGTGCAAGCCGTGAAAAAGCGAGTGCTGGGATTGATCCGGGACGAGTTCGGCGCCACCGCGGTCGAGTATGGTTTGATAGCTGCGATGATCGCCCTCGCCGTAGTCGGCGGGATGGGGAGCATCACCGAAGCCCTCCAGGCCATCTTCGAGAAGATCGCAGCCGCGTTCCAGGGCTGAACCCGAGCCAGGGCCCTCCGGCGCGAGCAGCCGCGAACCCTGAACGCCAGGCCTCCGCGCCTGGGCCGCGGCGAGACGAGTGGACCGATCATGGCTGACATCGCGCTTTTGACCATCTTTCCCGCGCTCATGGCTTACGCGGCCGCGAGCGATCTCGTCACGATGACGATCCCGAACAGGCTGTCGCTGGCCCTGATCGCCGCGTTCGCCGCTTTCGCGCTCGCGGCCGGGCTGCCCTGGGGCGCCATCCTGACGCACGTCGCGGCAGGCGCGCTCGTCCTGGCGGTCTGCTTCGGGCTGTTCGCCTTCCGATGGATCGGCGGGGGCGACGCCAAGCTCGCCGCCGCCGCCGCGCTCTGGCTCGGGTTCGGCCCTCTGGCCGACTATGTGCTCCTTTCGACGATCGCAGGCGGGTTTCTGACCCTGATGATCCTTGGCCTGCGCGGCCGGCCGCT
This sequence comes from uncultured Alphaproteobacteria bacterium, assembly GCA_963728675.1. Classification (GTDB taxonomy): domain Bacteria; phylum Pseudomonadota; class Alphaproteobacteria; order Rhizobiales; family Beijerinckiaceae; genus JAJKJG01. The sequence continues at coordinate 7,891 of CAVSLO010000012.1, forward strand.
GCCGGCCTTCGCGCTGGGCTGGGGCTGGGTCCTGCGTCTGCACGAGCGGAACGCAGGCGTCCCTTACGGCATCGCGCTCGCCGGCGCGGCGCTCGCGCTCTATCCACAATCCCCGATCTGGACGGCGGTCCTCGGGCGCTGAAGCGCGCAAACGTCAATCTTTTCTGTGCCCTGGATACGTCCGGTTAACCATAACTTGACGATTGGCTGCTGATATCGAGCGCATCGACGACCCTGCGTCGCGTTCGGAATCAGAGTGCCATGAAACGAGCCCGTCTCGCCGTCCTCGGCGTCGCGATCGTCGCCGGCGGCGGCGCCGCGATCATGATGAGCGGCGGCGATCCGCCGCCTCCCGTCGTCGTGCAGGCGCCCGCCCCGAAGCTCGACACCGTCGACGTTCTGGTGGCGGCGGTCGATCTCCCCATGGGGCAGACCCTCAAGCCGAGCGATCTGCGCTGGCAGCCCTGGCCTGCCAACACCGCCCCGACCTACCCGGTCGACGTGCGCGAGCGGCATCCGATCGTGCTCGCGGAGGGGCCGCGCACCCTCGACGTGTTCGTGAACGGCGCGGCCGGCCTCGATCCCCGGCAGCGGAACGACGTCAGAGCCTTCGCCGAAGAATACCGCCGCTACGGCCACGGGCCGGTCGTCGCGCAGGTTCCGTCGGACACGGCCGACATCATCGGCGCGCGCCGAACGCTCGAGGCGATCCGCGGCGCGTTGGCCCAAGGCGGCCTCCCCGGCGCATATCTCTCCATCTCTCCATATCAGCCGGCCGATCCACGGGCCGCCTCGCCCGTCCGCCTCAGTTTCCAGCGGCTTCAGGCCAAGGTCGCGAGCCGTTGCGGACAATGGCCCCAGGATCTCGGCGTGGCCGACGCGGCGTTCAACCTGCGCAACGATCCCTACTGGAACCTCGGCTGCTCGGTGCGGTCGAACATGGCGGCCCAGGTCGCGGACCCCGTCGATCTGGTTCGCGGCCGGACCGAGAGCGCGCCCGACACGATCCAGCGCACGAAGAAGATCGAGGCGATCCGCCAGGGGCAGGACCCCTCAACCCAGTACCGGCAGGAAGGGACGAAAATCAACCAAGCGGTTGGAAACTGACGGGCGCACGAACGGAGGCTCGCAACCATGTCCGACACGACCGACGACCACCGCGTGATCGCGCCGGTGCCGCGCATCACGATCCAGGCTTTCTGCGAAACGGCGGACATCGCCGACGCGATTCAGGCGGCCGCGGGCGACCGGCGCATGCAGAAGGCCCACGTCAAGGTCCAGATGGGCGGCGCGCCCGCGGCCGTCGAGGCCTATCGGAACGCTCCGACGCCCAACGTCATCCTGATCGAAGCCGACCGGGATCGGCCCGCCATTCTCGGCTACCTCGACACGCTCGCCGAGTTCTGCGACGCCGGCACGAAGGTGGTCGTGGTCGGCCACGTCAACGACGTCATCCTCTACCGCGAACTCATGCGGCGCGGCATCAGCGAGTACCTGATCGCCCCCGTCGCCGTGCTCGACTTCGTGCGGACGACCTCGGAGCTGTTCTCGGGGCCAAGCGCCGATCCCGTCGGCCGCACCATCGCGGTGGTCGGCGCCAAGGGCGGCGTCGGCGCCTCGACCGTGGCGCACAACCTCGCCTGGGCGATCGGGCAGGGCCTTGGCGCGCCGACCGCCATCGCGGATCTTGACATCGCGTTCGGCACGGCCGGCCTCGACTTCAATCAGGACCCGCCGCAAGGCATCGCGGAAGCGGTGTTCGCGCCCGACCGTCTCGACGGCAACCTCGTCGACCGGCTGCTGTCGAAGTGCAGCGACAACCTGAGCCTGCTCGCGGCGCCAGCCGTGCTCGACCGCACCGCCGACCTGACCGAGTCCGCGCTCGACGGGCTGATCGACATCTTGCGCGGCATGATCCCGAACATCGTCCTCGACGTTCCGCACCTGTGGACGGCGTGGGCCAAGCGCATGCTGATCAGCGCCGACGAGATCGCGATCGTGGCGGCGCCCGAGCTGGCGTCGCTGCGCAACGCCAAGAACCTTTTCGAGCTGCTGCGCCAGAGCCGTCCCAACGACCGCAAGCCCAAGATCATCCTGAATCAGGTGGGCGTACCCAAGCGTCCCGAGATCAGCGCGGCCGAGTTCGCCAAGGCGCTCGGCACGGAGCTTGCCGCCGTCCTGCCGTTCGACGCGCAGCTCTTCGGGACGGCGGCGAACAACGGCCAGATGATCGCCGAGGTGCAGCCTTCGGGCAAAGCCGCCGAGACCTTCGCCGATCTCGCCGCCGCGATCACCGGCCGCGCCGAACCGAAGCGGTCTCGCGTCAGCTTCCTCGATCCTATCCTGGCGAAGCTGGCGCGGCGCAAGGCCTCATAGCCTTCCCGCTGCCTGAGGGAGCTTGATGACGATGTTCGGCAAGAGATCAGGACTGGGAGCCGCCCAGGGGGCCACGCCGCCTCCCCTGCTCGCCCCGGTCGCTCCGGCGGTGCCCGTTCTGTCCGATTCCGAACCCGGAGCTTCGGCCATGCAGCCGCAGGCGCTGCGCGCCCCGGAACCTCCCGTGGTCGTCGCGCGTCAGGAAAAGCCCCGGTCCGAGGAATATTTTCAAACAAAAACCATGGTTTTCGGCGCGCTGATCGAGGCCATCGATCTCGCGCAGTTGTCGCGCCTCGATGGCGAAGCCGCGCGCGAGGAGATCCGCGACATCGTCAGCGAGATCATCGCGCTGAAGAACGTCGTGATGTCGATCGCGGAGCAGGAGGATCTCCTCGACGACATCTGCAACGACGTGCTGGGCTATGGCCCGCTCGAGCCGCTGCTCGCGCGCGACGACATCGCCGACGTCATGGTGAACGGCGCCGGCAAGACCTACATCGAGGTCAGCGGCAAGATCCAGCTCACGAACGTCCGGTTTCGCGACAACCAGCAGTTGATGAACATCTGCCAGCGGATCGTGAGCCAGGTCGGCCGCCGCGTCGATGAATCCTCACCGATCTGCGACGCGCGCCTCCCCGACGGCTCGCGCGTCAACGTCATCGCGCCGCCGCTCGCGATCGACGGGCCCGCCCTCACGATCCGGAAATTCAAGAAGGACAAGCTCACGCTCGAGCAGCTCGTCAGGTTCGGCTCGATCTCGGCGGAGGGCGCGACGCTTCTGGAGATCATCGGCAAGGTTCGCTGCAACGTGGTCGTCTCGGGCGGCACCGGATCGGGCAAGACGACGCTGCTGAACTGCCTGACGCGCTACATCGAGCCGGACGAGCGCATCATCACCTGCGAGGACGCAGCGGAACTCCAGCTCCAGCAGCCGCATGTGGTGCGGCTGGAGACCCGCCCGCCGAACCTTGAGGGCCAGGGCCAGATCACGATGCGCGACCTCGTCCGCAACTGCCTGCGCATGCGTCCCGAGCGCATCATCGTCGGCGAGGTGCGCGGACCGGAGGCCTTCGACCTTTTGCAGGCCATGAACACCGGCCACGACGGCTCGATGGGCACGCTGCACGCCAACTCGCCGCGCGAATGCCTGTCGCGCATCGAGTCGATGATCACCATGGGCGGGTTCTCCCTGCCCTCGCGCACCATCCGCGAGATGATCTGCTCGTCCGTCGACGTCGTCGTTCAGGCGGCGCGTCTGCGCGACGGCTCCCGCCGCATCACCTACGTCACGGAGGTGATGGGCATGGAAGGCGACGTGATCATCACGCAGGATCTCGTCCTGTACGACATCATCGGCGAGGATGCGGGCGGCCGACTCGTCGGGCGCCATCGATCCACCGGCGTCGGCCGGCCGCGCCTCTGGGAGCGCGCCCGCTACTACGGCGAGGAGCGGCGGCTTGCCGCCGCGCTCGACGCGATGGAGCAGCAACCCAACGGCGAAGCCGCATGAGACCCGATCCGGCCGTGACGATCGAGAAAGCGGAGCGGCGATGAACCTAAGCGCGCTTGCAGCGGTGGCGTTCGCCTCGGCGGCGGCCGGGGGAGTCGCCTATGTGTTCATCTATCCCATGCTGTCGGGAGAGGCGCGCGCCGAGAAACGGCAGAAGGCGCTGATCGGTGCGGGGTCGGAGCGGAAAGGCGGTCGCGGCGCGCAGGCCGGCGCCAACCGCCGCGAACAGGTCGCGCAAAGCCTGAAGGAGCTTGAGGCGCGCCAGAAAACGCGCGACCGCGTGACGCTCGAGACGAAGATCGCCCGGGCAGGGCTGTCCTGGACGAAAGGTCGTTTTCATCTCGTCAGCGGCGGCGTCGGCCTCGCGCTCGGCGTTCCTCCTTCTCCTGCTGACGGCGAGCCCGATCCTTGCGCTTGCGGGCGTTTTCGCCGGATCGCTGGGCCTGCCGCAATGGGTTCTCGCATTCCTGAAGAAGCGCCGCGTCGGCAAGTTCCTCAACGAGCTGCCGAACGCCATGGACGTCATCGTGCGCGGCATCCGCTCCGGCCTGCCGCTTGGCGACTGCGTGCGGATGATCGCGAACGAGGCCCAGGAGCCGCTGCGGTCCGAATTCCGCGCCATCGTCGAGTCCCAGAGTCTGGGAATCCCCATGGGGGAGAGCGTGGCGAAGCTTTACGAGCGGGTGCCCGTGCCCGAGGCCAACTTCTTCGGCATCGTGATCAGCATCCAGCAGAAATCGGGCGGCAGCCTGTCGGAAGCGCTCGGCAACCTGTCGCGGGTCCTTCGCGACCGCAAGAGGATGAAAGGCAAGATCAAGGCGATGAGCATGGAGGCGAAAGCCTCGGCCGCCATCATCGCCGCGCTGCCCTTCGCCGTCGCTGTCCTGACCTATCTCTCCAGCCCCGCCTACATCGAGCTCTTGTGGACGACGCAAACGGGCAAGGTCGCGCTCGCGGCCGCGGCCGTGTGGATGTCGATCGGAGTCTTCGTGATGAAAAAGATGATCAGCTTCGATTTCTGAAGCGCCTTCAGGCGCAGTCACCCGGCAATGCGAGGGAGCGCGATCCATCCGACGTGGAAAGGCTCTCAGCGGCACGAACGAGCGGAGCCCGCCATGATCGCCCTCCTTTACGCGAAGATCAGCAATCCACAGGTCATGGCCATGATCCTGGTCGCGATCGCCACCGCCGCCACCGTGATCACGATCGCGCTGCCGCTGGTCGAGGGCGACGTCCTCGGGCGGCGCATGAAGGCGGTCGCGATCGAGCGCGACCGCATCAGGGCCCGGGAGCGGGAACGTCTCAACAAGGGCGCAAAGGTTTCGCTGCGCCAGGAGCCGAAGGTCTACATGAAGCGCGTGGTCGAGCAGTTCAAGCTCGGCGAATGGCTGGGAACGGAAACGGCCAAACAGAAGCTCCAGATGGCCGGGTACCGGGGCGCCCACGCTGAAACGGCGTTCCTGTTCTTTCGGCTGGTGCTGCCGATCGCCTTCATGATTTTAGCCTTGTTCTACCTGTTCATCGTCAACACCTTCAATCAGCCGCCCCTCATCCGGATCGGCATCGTGATTGGTTCGACGTTTCTCGGCATCAAGATGCCCGAGATCTTCCTCTCGAACCAGATCTCGAAACGGCAGGCCCTGATCCGGCGCGCCTGGCCCGATACGCTCGACCTTCTGCTCATCTGCGTCGAATCCGGCATGTCGATCGAGCAGGCGTTCAGGCGCGTCAGCGTGGAGGTGGGGAGCCAGTCCGTCCCGCTCGCCGAGGAACTCACCCTGACGACGGCGGAACTGTCGTATTTGCCGGAGCGGCGCGTCGCGTATGAAAATCTCGCGGCTCGCACGGGCCTTGAACCCGTGAGGTCGGTGGCGACCGCGCTCGTCCAGGCGGAGCGCTACGGCACCCCCCTCGGTCAGGCCCTGCGCGTGCTGGCGCAGGAAAGCCGCGACATCCGCATGAACGAGGCCGAGAAGAAGGCGGCCGCCCTGCCGCCGAAACTCACGGTGCCGATGATCCTGTTCTTCCTGCCGGTGCTCTTCGTGGTCATCCTGACGCCCGCGCTCATCCGGGTCTTCGGATGGAAGTAGCGGATCCAATCCTGCGAGATTGAAGGTCGGCGAGCCCTCAGCCGTTCGGCGCCGCGGCGGTCTGGACCGGCTGGGTCTGCCGTCCGGTGCGGCGGATGGCGTTCCAGCTGTTCGGCTGCGAGACCATGCCGCGCAACGCGGCGAGGTTGGCGGAGGCTGCCTCGGGCGGGAGGTCGCGCCGCAGCACTTCTTCGGCCTCCGGGAACTTGCCTTGCAGGCCGAGCACGAGCGCCAGATTCTGGCGCACGCGCGCATCGGCGTTGGGCTGCGCGGAGGCCTGCTTCAGCACGCGTTCGGCGTCGCCGAGGCGTTTCGCCAGGGCATAGGACAGTCCGAGGTTCGACAGCACGCTCGGCTCGTTCGGCGCGATCCGGAGCGCGGCCTCGTAATACTGCTGCGCGAGCGCATGGTCGTTCATCTGATCGGCGACCGCGCCCTGCGCCGACAGGATGCGCCAGTCCGGCCGCTCCGGCAGGTGGGCGCGGCTCAAGACGTCGGCGGCCTCCTTGAGCCGGCCGACGTCGGCCAGCGCTTTTCCGTAGGCGCCAAGAAGTCCGAAGTGCTTCGGGTTGCGGATCGCCGCTTGTTGCAGAACGGCGAGGGCCTGCGCGTGCTGGTCGAGACCGCGGAGCGCGCGGGCGTAGTTGATGGCTGCGGCGACATCACCGGGATTGGCGTCGAACCGGCGTCCCCACGTTTCGCTTTGCGTCCGCCAGGACTCCCCGGCCGCAGGCGTCCCTGCGGAGTCGCCGAGCGATCCCGTCGTCTCGGGCGAGCGCGTGAGGCAGCCGGAGGTCGACAGGGCGAGAAGGCCCACGGCTGCGAGGCGGCGCAGCCGGGCGGACGTTTGGGGGGCTTGCAGAGCCGCTTGCGCCATGACACCAACTCCAGCCGACAGGGCGCCCGCGCGTCCCCCAAAACCCTCTTGTGCGTAATCTGTTAACCCTAACAGAGCGTTAAGCCCCGCCCCGCGCCTGGCGGGACGCTCCGGCCCCTCGGAAGCAACGATGGCCCACCCTCTCCTTGAGACTGACCTGCGCGCGCCGGCTTGCCCCATCTGGCTCGTGACCGAGGCGACATGGCCCGGCTTCGCGGCCGAACTGCCCGCACCCACCCGCGCCTTCGCGGAGGCGCAAGGGTTCGAGCCGAAAGCGGGGCGTCATTGTCTCCTGCCCGCGCCGGACGGCGCGCTGCATGGCGTCGTGTTCGCGCTGGACGGACCGGACGCCAAGCGCCCCGATCCCTTTTTGATCGGCACGCTCGCGCCGGCTCTGCCGGAAGGCGTTTATCGCTTTGCGACCTCTCCCCCAAACCCTGCGCTCGCCTCCCTCGCCTGGCTTCTCGGCAGCTACCGCTTCACTCGCTACCGGGACCGCCCGGCCAAGCCGGCTCGGCTCGTCGTTCCCGAAGGCGTCGATGCCGAGGAGGTCTTGCGCCTCGCCCAAGCGGTCGAATGGGGGCGCGATCTCGTCAACACGCCGGCCAACGACCTCGGGCCCGAAGATCTGGAAGCGGCGGCGCGCGACCTCGGCGCAAAGCACGGCGCGGTCGTGACCGCCATCGTCGGCGAGGGCCTGCTGACGCATCGCCTCCCGATGATCCATGCGATCGGGCGCGCCTCGACCCGGCTCCCGCGGCTTATCGACCTGCGGTGGGGCGATGACAATGCGCCGCGCGTCACCATCGTCGGCAAGGGAGTCGCGTTCGACACCGGCGGGCTCAACCTGAAGCCCGAGAGCGCGATGCTCCTGATGAAGAAGGACATGGGCGGCGCCGCGGCGGCGCTCGCGCTCGCCGACATGGCGATGGGCGCGGAGCTGCCGATCCGGCTGCGCGTCCTGATCCCCGCTGTCGAGAACGCGGTCTCCGGCTCCGCCTTCCGACCCGGCGACGTGCTACGAAGCCGGAAGGGCCTCACCGTCGAAATCGGCAACACCGACGCGGAGGGCCGCCTCATTCTCGCCGACGCGCTGGCGCTCGCCGACGAGGAGACGCCCGATCTCCTGGTCGATTTCGCGACCCTGACCGGCGCGGCCCGCGTCGCGCTCGGCCCCGACCTGCCGCCCTTCTACACGGAGGACGACGCGCTAGCGGCCGACCTCGCGCGGCTGGCCGAGGCGATCAACGATCCCGTGTGGCGGCTGCCGCTCTGGCCGCCCTACGCCGGCCTGCTCGATTCGAAAATCGCCGACATCAACCACATCTCGGGCGGGCCGTTCGCGGGCTCGATGACGGCGGCGCTGTTCCTGCGCCGCTTCGCGACCGCCGCCAAGGCCCACGTCCACTTCGACATCTACGCTTGGAACCCGAAGCCCAAACCCGGCCGACCGGAAGGAGGCGAGGTTCAGGGCGCACGGCTGGTCTATGCTTTGCTCAAGGAGCGCTATCGCGCTGGCCGCGGAGACCCGTTGCGGGACTTTTGACATGGACTTCGACAAACGCATCACTCCGGTTCGCGCAGACCTCGCCGACGAGCGCCTGCGCGGCCAAATCGAAGCGCCCCGCTACAGCGCCGGCGCGATCAAGCGCGTCATCGCTCCCTCCGCGCCCCTGCGCCGTCATCCCGCGCCGGACGCGCCGCTGGACACCGAGGCGCTCATGGGCGAGCGCGTTATCATCCATGACGAGGAGGAGGGCTGGGCTTGGGGCCAGCTCCAGACGGACGGCTATGTCGGCTATCTGCCGAGCGCGGCGTTGGGCGAGCCCTCGGCCAAGCCGGACCGCCGCATCGCAGTGCTGCGCACCTTTGTCTATCCCGGCCCGGACCTGAAACTGCCGCCGAGCGCGTTCCTGAGCCTCAACGCGGCAGTGGCCATCGCCGCGTTCGAGGGCGACTACGCGCGCCTTGCCTCCGGCGGATTCGTCTTCGCCGAGCACCTTACTGGGCTTGACGCGCGCGAACCCGACTTCGTCGCTGTCGCCGAGCGTTTTTTAGGCGCGCCCTATTTGTGGGGCGGCAAGACGAGCCTCGGCCTCGATTGCTCGGGCCTAATCCAGGTCTCGCTCGCCGCCGCCGGCATCGCGGCCCCGCGCGACACCGACATGCAGGAGGCCGCGCTCGGCCGACCCATCGCGGTCACGCCCGATCTCAAGGGGCTCCAGCGCGGCGACCTCGTCTTCTGGAAGGGCCATGTCGGCGTGCTGCTCGACGGCGGGCGCCTGCTGCACGCCAACGGTCACCACATGCTCGTCGCCGTCGAGCCGCTGCGAGTCGCGGCGGACCGCATCTTGAAGAAGGGCTACGGCCCGATCACGTCGATCCGGCGGCTCCCAGGCGCTCCAGAATGAGCGGTCCGGGGCCGGCCGGCGGCGCGTCGGCGATCCGGTAGGCTTGGCGCAGCGCTTCGGCCGCTATTGCGGCAGCGGCGTCGGTGCGGGCGTGCACGATCCCGAGCGGGCGCGCAGCATCGACGCGCTCACTGATGGCGGCGAGATTGGTGAAGCCGACGACAGGGTCGATCCTGTCGTCAGGCCGCGTGCGCCCGCCCCCAAGCGCCACGACGGCGAGGCCGATCTCGCGCGTCGCGATGGAATGCACCACGCCGGGCGTTTGCGCGTGAACGGCGCAGGCCACAGGCGCGGCGACGAGATGTCGGGCCGGCTCCTCCAAAAGATTGCTTGGACCACCAAGCGCCGCCGCCATGCGGGCGAAGACGTCCGCGGCGCGCCCGGAAACGATAGTCTCTTCGATCCGGCCCTCGGCCTCGGCGAGGCTCTCTGCCAATCGCCCCAAAAACAGCATCTCGGCGGCGAGCGCCACTGTGACCGCATGGAAGCGCGGCTCCCGCCGCCTGCCTGTGAGATAATCCACCACATAGGCGACCTCGACGGCGTTTCCGGCCGCCGAAGCGAGCGGTTGGTCCATGTCGGTCAGGAGCACCGTCGTCGGGAGGCCTGCTTGGTTCGCGACGTGGACCAAGCTCTCGGCGAGGGCGCGGGCGCTCGCCCGATCCGGCATGAACGCGCCGGAGCCGACCTTCACGTCCTTGACGAGACCGTGGAGCCCCGCCGCCAGCTTTTTCGACAGGATCGAGGCCGTGATCAGGTCGACGGACTCGACCGTCGCGGTCACGTCCCGGATGGCGTAGAGCCGCCGGTCGGCGGGCGCGAGGTCGTCCGTTTGGCCGATGACGGCGCAGCCCACCTCGCGCACCACGCGCCGAAACGTGTCGAGGTCGGGCTGCGAACGGTAGCCCGGAATGGCGTCGAGCTTGTCGAGCGTGCCGCCCGTGTGGCCGAGGCCGCGCCCCGAGATCATCGGAACGAAGCCGCCGCAAGCCGCGACCGCCGGCGCGAGCGCGAGGCTGATCGCGTCGCCGACGCCGCCGGTCGAATGCTTGTCGAGCACGGGGCCGGGTAGGTCCCACGTCAAAACCACCCCAGAGCGGGCCATGGCATGGGTCAGCGCGACGCGCTCCTCGACCGAGAGGCCGCGGAACATCACGGCCATCGCGAAAGCGGCAGCCTGCCCCTCCGACACGTGTCCGGCGGTCAGTCCCGCGATGAACGCTTCGATCTCGGCTTCGTCCAGCCGCGCTCCGTCGCGCTTGCGGCGGATGATCTCCTGCGGGAGGTGGCGCATGTCAGTCGGAACTGCCGGCCGGCGCAGACGGCCGGCCCTCGATCGCCGCGATCAGCGCATCGTAAAGCCCGCTCGCGCCGATGCGGAACGTCCGGGACGTCGCCCAGCCCGGCCCCATGAAGCGATCCGCCAAGTCGAGATAAGCCGCCGCGTCGGCCAGCGTGCGGAGGCCGCCCGAAACTTTGAGACCGACAGGGCGACCGGAGGCGCGGATGACGCCGAGCATCGCCTCAACCGCCTCCGGCGTGGCCAAGGCGGGGTTCTTGCCGGTCGAGGTTTTCAGAAAATCCGCGCCGGCCTCGATGGCGAGCCGACCGGCCGCCGCGATCCGCCCGGCGTCGCCCAATGCCCCGGTTTCCAGGATGACCTTGAGGCAGCGGCCCCGGTCGACCACGTCCCGCACCGCCGTGATCATGTCGCGCGCGACCGCGGCGTCGCCGCGCAGGAACGCCCCATAGGGCATGACGAGATCGATCTCCCGCGCGCCGTCGCCGAGCGCTTCCTCGACATCCTCCGTCACCCGGTCGATGTCTTCGCCGCCCGCCGGGAAGTTGGCGACCGTCGCCAGGCGCACCGGCGAGCCGCGCAAAGCGGCGTGGGCGCGGCTGACGAACTGGGGCCAGAGGCAGACCGCCGCAACCGGGCCATGCGGCGTCACGGCCTTTGCGCAGAGCGCATCGACGGCGCGATCGGAGCAGGTTTCACCCAGATCGGTCAGGTCGAGGCATGTCAAGGCGCGGCGCGCCATATCGGCGTCAGACACTCTTTTTATATCCCCCGCCTCCATCATCCGGTTCGCCCTTGCGCAGGTTTAAGCTGTCCGGTCCAAAGGCGAAGGGCAAGAGTTCGTCGAGGGTGAACGTGCGGCGCACGCCCTCGGGTCCGGCGGCATGAATACGCGCCCCGGCCGCCGCGAATTCCAGAATGCGCTGGCGGCAGGCGCCGCAGGGCGTGACGAGGTCGGCGCCGTCGCCGAGAATCAAAATTTCGGCGACATGCCGCTCGCCGGCCGCGACCATCGCCGCAAGGGCGCCGGCCTCGGCGCAGGTTCCGACCGGATAGGCCGCGTTCTCGACGTTGCAGCCCGCGTAGATCGCCCCGCTCTCGCCGCGCACGGCCGCGCCCACTTTGAATCGGGAGTAGGGGGCGTAAGCCTTGGCCTGCGCCTGTCGGGCAGCCTCGAAGAGAACATCGAGCGACATCCCCTACTCCGGCAGGCGCAGGTCGCCAGCTTCGTCGAGCGGGAAGAACGGATTGAAAGCCACCTCCCAGAGGTGCCAATCGGGATCGGCGAAATAGCCGGAGTAGCCGCCCCAATGCGCTTTGCGCGGGAGCTTCACCGCTTGCCCGCCCATCGCGATCGCCGCCGCGTAGACCGCGTCCACCTCGGCCTCGCTCCGCACGTTGTGGGCCAGCACAACGCCGGAAAAACCGCTCGGGCGATCCTCGATCTCGGCATCCTCGGCCAGAGCGGCGCGGCCGAACAGCGCCAGCGCCAAGCCATTGGCCTGGAAAAACACGATCTCGGGCTGACTCGCCGACGACGCGCGCCAGCCGAGCGCCTCGTAAAAGGCCTGCGAGCGCGCCAGATCGGCGACGCCCAGGGTGATAAGGCTGATGCGCGGCTCCATCAGGCCCTCCTATGGCGCTGGCCGGTCGGTCGACGATGGCATGGTTCCAGCGCGCACGCCAAGCGGCTTCAGCCGGCTTTACGGGGCTGCGCGAGCCGTTAAGGTCGCATCCCATGGCGTTGCTTGATGATGAGATCGAACGGTATGCTCGCCATCTCGTGCTCCGCGAGGTGGGCGGGCCAGGGCAGGCCAGGCTGAAGAGCGCGCGCGTCCTGATCGTCGGCGCCGGCGGGCTCGGCAGCCCGCTGATCCAGTACTTGGCCGCGGCAGGCGTCGGCACCATCGGGATCCTCGACGACGACGTCGTGTCGCTGTCGAACCTGCAGCGCCAAGTCCTGCACGGCACGCCGGACATCGGCCGGCCGAAGGTAGCGAGCGCCAAGGCGGCGGTGCGCCGTCTCAATCCGCATGTCGCGGTCGACCTGCACCCGACGCGCCTCACGGAGGCCAACGCACGCAATCTCGTGCGCGGCTACGACATCGTCGCCGACGGCTCCGACAATTTTGCGACGCGCTACACGGTCTCGGACGCCTGTTTCCACGAAGAGAAGCCGCTGGTGACGGCGGCGCTCGGTCCCTTCGATGGCTCGCTCACCACCATCCGCGCCCATGAGACGGGGCCGGACGGAAAGCCCAACCCGACTTACCGTTGCCTGTTCCCCGCCCCGCCGCCGCCGGGCGCCGTCCCGGCCTGCGCCGAGGCCGGGGTGCTGGGCGCGCTTGCCGGCGTAGTAGGCAGCCTGATGGGGCTGGAGGTCATCCGTGAAATCGTCGGCTTCGGCGAAGGACTGGTCGGGCGGCTCCTCATGATCGACGCCCGCGCACCGCGATTCGAGACGCTGCGGTATGGGTGGGACGAGGGAAATCCGTTGAGCGGGACGGCAGTCCGCGCATCATCGCGGCCGAAACGGATCGGAGGGCCGGAATGACAGCTCAAGATGAGCATTGTCCAGGCATAACGGCGTTAGTTGCTCCGCCTGTTCGGGGCTTCGTTTAAGCGCTTCTCGCGACCATGCGAACGTAGCGCCTGGATGGCGGATTGAGCAACTGGCCGAGATGATCACGACCGACCTGGAGCAGCGTCTACGGGCCAGCGCAAGACGCGGCGGGTCAAGCTGGCGCTTCTGGTGGCGACGATGCTCAGGTGCGCAGCGCCAACTTGATGGAGTGACGGCGACTTGCCGCGCCCGGCCGAGCGGCTGGACAGCCGCTACCGTGGTCGAGCGATTTCTGGCCATACACGCACGTGATCAGCGACGCCGATGACTGGCTGCCCATGGGCAGGAGGTGCTGTACGCGGCTGTCGGCGCAGGGTCGCCGGATCTCCGTGGGCGGACACATTGAACGAGCGCGTTAGGCGATCCGGAAACGATCCGACTGACGCCGGGCTCAGCCGATCGGGCAAAGAGCGGGGTTTGGGCCAGAGGGCTTTCGAACACGCTGGTCTGACGACGCCGGACAACGGACATACGCGATGATCAACTCCACCGTCGTGCGGCAGCTCCACCGAGCACGAGCCGCGGCGAGCACGTAGAATAGGCGGGTGAGGCTCAAGCAGCCATCGGGCGCTCGCGCAGGAGCGGTTGAGCACGAAAAGTTCGCAGCGGCTTCGACCGTCGATGCAGCTCGGCAATCCGACCGAGCTATCGATCTCACCGGCGCGTCAGGAGCACTGATCTGGCGACGGAGCACGATGCCGGCTGCTCCCAGAGCTGTGATCATCGCCGTGACGCAGGCATCATCTGCCGACAAAGCGTTCGATGCGGACCAGCGCTGGTGCATCGAGGCCATGTCTCGGCTGCAAGCCGGCAAGCGACGGCGGTCGATCCCACCGCGCACAAACGGCAAGAACCGGCTCATGAGCATGGCGCGGCGCTGTTCTGACGCAACGACATCTACAAGCGTCACGGCCCACCTGCATCGAAGAACTTACTATGCCAGAGCTCAAGCCCAGTTCACTGGGCGCAGTTGCGGCGACACACCTGCCTCACCGCTGACGACAAGCACCGCACGATGCTTCCTGACCTGGCATCTCACCTGCGCCGCTCTGCTCGGCTCATCGGTCTGGCTCAATTGTAGGACCAGCGACTAGCCGGATTCATTCGGAATCAATCGAGGGTTGCGCACCGCCGCTGGGGCCGCGGCGTCGGCCGCCAGCCGGACGGGGCCAGTTTGAATCGCAATAGCGAAGCCGGACGCGACCGTGCAGCCGACGAGAGTCCAGGCCCCGAACTCGTCGCCGTCTGCTATCAGTTGGCGGGCGTCACGAACTGCGGGCGTTGGCCGCGGGCCAGGTCCGGCCCCAGGTGGTGGGCGGAGGCGTCGTGCGTTCTCGGACACGGTGATCGCGAGCGTGCGCCGGCATAGAACAGAAATGCCAGACCTCCGCGGCGTCGACCCGGCGCCACTCGGACACTGCGCCGATCCCCAGCAGGCAGCAGGATGGCTGTCGAGGCGGCGCCCGTCGACTGTGAGGGGATCGCGAAACGTCTCGCGGCAAAACGCCCTCTGGATGCGGCTTGAGGTCAAGGAGACGCGCGACCTCCTCGGCCCGCAAGCCTGCCCTCAGCGCACTCTTAAAAACGGTTCTTCCATTCCCGCAACGCCTGAAACACCGCGGCCGGATCGGCGCCGTCCTGGCCGACGGCGCGCGCCAGCGCCGGCTCGCCTGCACGCAGGAAGGGGTTGGTCGCCTTCTCGACGCCCATCGTCGAGGGCACGAGGAAGCGTCCCTCCGCCTTGGCTTGCTCGGCCTGCTCTGCGCGCGCCTTCAGGGCGGCGTTGTCCGGATCGGCCGCCAGGGCGAAGCGAGCGTTGGAGATCACGTAATCGTGGCCGCTGTAGACCTGCGCCTCGTCGGGCAGCGCCGCGAGTCGCTGGAGCGAGCGCCACATCTCGGCGTAGCTCGATTCCATCACGCGCCCGCAGCCGAGGGTGAAGAGCGTGTCGCCGGCGAACAAGGCCCGGGAGCCGGCGAACCAATAGGCGATGTGGTCGCGGCAATGCCCCGGCGTCTCCCAGACGTGCGCGAAAAGTTCGCCGATCCGCACGGTGTCGCCCTCCCGGACCCAAGCGTCCACCACGGGAACCTCGTTCCCGGCCTTGGCGGGCGCGATGACCCGGCAGCCGAACCGCCGCTTCAACGGCTCGATCGCCTGGACGTGGTCTTGATGCCGATGGGTGACGATGATGTCGCTGAGCCGCCAGCCGGTGCTTTCAAGCGCGTCGAGGATCGGCTTCTCTTCAGGCGCGTCCACTGCGGCGCAGGCGCCGGTGGCAGGATCGTGGATCAGCGCGCCGATGTTGTCGGTGAGGCAGCGGAAAACGCGAATCTCGGCAGTCATCGACGGCACCTTGGGCTATAATCGGGACGAGGGCTAGCACGCCGGAGGCTGTCCGCGAAGCGGGCGACCGGACGCTTGCATCGGATCGCGGCCGGCCCGCTTTATGAGGAGCCTTCGTGTGGTGCGAGCATGAGCGTCGACGTCACCGATCTGCGCGCTTTTTACCGCAGCCCCTTAGGGCAGGTGGCGCGCCGGCTCGTCACGCGGGCGATCGAGTGCTTCTGGGGGCCGGTTCATGGCCTGCGCGTGCTCGGCCTCGGCTACGCGACGCCGTACATGTCCTCCGTGCGCGAACCGTGCGAGCGATCGCTCGCGTTCATGCCGGCTGCGCAAGGCGTCGTGAACTGGCCTGCGGCGGGGTTATCGGCCTCGGCGCTCGTCGATCCAATCATGATGCCCTTGCCGGACGCTTCGATCGATCGGGTGCTCGTGGTCCACGCGCTCGAAACGGTCGAGAGCCCGGCCGAACTCCTGCACGAAGTCTGGCGCATCCTGACGCCCGGTGGGCGCGTCATCGTAGTGGCCCCGAACCGGCGCGGCTTATGGGCGCGCATCGACACCACGCCATTCGGCCATGGCCAGCCCTTCAGCCGTTCGCAGCTGAAGCATCTGATGCGCGAGACGTGGTTCTCGCCGGAGGCCTGGGCGGAAACGCTGTACGTGCCGCCGCTGCGCAGCCGCTTCCTGCTCCGCACGGCGGTCGCCTGGGAGCGCGTCGGCCTTGGCCTCGGCCTGCCCTTCTCGGGCCTTCACGTTGTCGAGGCGACGAAGCAGTTCCATCAACCCGTCGCCGCGCGGCGGAAAACGGCGCGCCGCGCCGCCCGCCTCAGCCCCGTGCTTGTGCCGGCGCCGCGGATGGCCTTGCCGCCAGCCGCCCTGAAAAGCCGGTTGCGGCTGCCCCAAGCGCCGACGCTCGGCCGGTTGAGGCTTTGGCCCTCTCCCGAGCAACCCCGGAAAGCGCCTGTTCGAGCTTCGTATGAACGCGGGACGACGACCTTGAAGAATTCCCCGTTCAAGGCGATGAACCCGGATGAAAGCCGGACGGAAGCTTGCGGGGACGCGCGAACCGAATTATATACGCTGCGTCAGCTCTGGTTGCAGCGTTACGCTGCGGTTCGGGAGCGGGCCCCCCGGGGTCCGCTCTTTTTGTTTAGCGCATCGAGCGCCGCACGCCCGAGCCGACGCGCTTGAGGGTAGCATGACGGATCGCCCGCAAACGGCGCAGGACGGCACGGCGGACGAGCGCCGCTTGATCACGGAAACGGGCGTGGCGGCGCGCGTCGCCGCCATCGTCGAGCCCGTGCTCGCGGATCTCGGTTATCGCCTCGTGCGCGTCAAAGTGTCGGGCCTGAACGGCTGCACGGTCCAGATCATGGCCGAGCGCCCGGATGGCGCGATGGCGGTCGAGGATTGCGAGCGGGTGAGCCGTGCGCTGTCGCCGATTCTCGATCTGGAGGACCCGATCGAACGGGCCTACAACCTCGAACTCTCCTCGCCCGGCATCGACCGGCCGCTGGTGCGCGCCGGCGATTTCTCGCGCTGGGCGGGCTACGAGGCGAAGGTCGAGACGGCGACGCCCGTGGACGGCCGCAAGCGGTTCCGGGGCGTGATCCGCGGCGTCGAGGATCACGCGCTCGTCCTCGATCTGCCAGACGTGAAGGATGGCGCGGAGCCGCGCGTGCGCTTGCGCCTCGCCGATCTCGCCGACGCACGTCTCGTGCTCACCGATGCCCTCATCCGCGAGGCGCTGCGGCGCGGCGGTTCGCCTCAAATCGGAGAAAGCCCGCCCGCGGGCGCCGGCCCGGTGAACGAACCGCGCCACGGCGCCGGTCCGCACCCCAATCCCCCACACGCGGGGGCGGGCGCAGGGCGCCAATCGCATCCCGACAAATCACCCCGCAAGCCGACCATCCCTCGGCTGAAGCAGAACACATCGTTCAAGGAGGAGTGACCTCATGGCCGTTTCCGCCAACAGGCTCGAGCTCTTGCAGATCGCCGATGCGGTCGCCCGCGAGAAGGTGATCGACCGCGGCATCGTGGTCGCCGCGATGGAGGACGCCATCGCCAAGGCCGCGCGTTCGCGCTACGGCGCCGAAACCGACGTTCACGCCGAGATTCATCCGAAGACGGGCGAACTCAGGCTGGCCCGCCATCTCCTCGTCGTCGAGGACGACAAGGTTGAGAACGACTCGCGCGAGATCCCGCTCTCCGAGGCGCGCAAGCGCAATCCGGCCGCCCAGGTCGGCGACGCCATCGCCGAGACGCTGCCGCCCTTCGACTTCGGCCGCATCGCGGCCCAATCGGCCAAGCAGGTCATCGTCCAGAAAGTGCGCGAGGCCGAGCGCGACCGGCAGTACGAGGAGTACAAGGACCGTATCGGCGAGATCGTCAACGGCGTCGTCAAGCGCGTCGAATACGGCAACGTCATCGTCGACCTCGGCCGCGGCGAGGGCATCGTGCGTCGCGACGAGATGATTCCGCGCGAAACCTTCCGGCCCGGCGACCGCATCCGCTCCTACCTCTTCGACGTGCGCCGCGAGGCGCGCGGCCCGCAGATTTTTTTGTCGCGCTCCCACCCGCAGTTCATGGCGAAGCTCTTCGCCCAGGAGGTGCCCGAGATCTACGACGGCATCGTCGAGGTGAAGGCGGTGGCGCGCGATCCGGGCTCGCGGGCCAAGATCGCCGTGACCTCGCGCGATTCCTCGATCGATCCGGTCGGCGCCTGCGTCGGCATGCGCGGCTCGCGCGTGCAGGCGGTCGTCGGCGAGTTGCAGGGCGAGAAGATCGACATCATTCCCTGGTCGGCGGACACCGCGACCTTCATCGTCAACGCGCTGCAGCCGGCCGAGGTCGTCAAGGTGGTTCTCGACGAGGACGCCGACCGAATCGAGGTCGTCGTGCCGGACGACCAGCTCTCGCTCGCCATCGGCCGGCGCGGCCAGAACGTGCGCCTCGCCTCGCAGCTCACCGGCTGGGACATCGACATCCTGACCGAGGCCGAGGAATCGGAGCGGCGCCAGAAGGAGTTCGTCCGAGCGCACCGAGCTGTTCATGCAGGCGCTCGACGTCGACGAGGTGGTGGGTCAGCTCCTCGCCTCGGAGGGTTTCCGCTCCGTCGAGGAACTCGCCTTCGTGGACGTGGCGGAGCTGGCGTCGATCCAGGGGTTCGACGAGGACACGGCGGCCGAGATTCAGCGCCGGGCGCAGGAATACCTCGCCCGCATCGAGGCCGAGCAGGAGGCCCGGCGCCAGGAGCTTGGGCGTCGCCGACGAACTGAAGGAGGTCGACGGCGTCACGACGCCGATGCTGGTCGCCTTCGGCGAGAACGACGTCAAGACCATCGAGGACCTTGCCGGCTGCGCCACCGACGACCTCGTCGGCTGGACCGAAGGCAAGGGCCCTGAGGCGGTCCGCAACAAGGGCATCCTCGACGGCTTCGAGGTATCCCGCGCAGAAGCCGAGGCGATGATCATGGCCGCCCGCGTCAAGGCCGGCTGGATCGAGCCGCCGGCGGAGACGGAGGGGTCGGCCGAGGAGTTGGAGACCGAGGCGCATCCGGCGTGAATGGGTAGCGTTTCCCCTCCTCCTTGCGGGGAGGGTTGGGGGTAGGGGTTCGCCAGCGTAGAGCGCTGATGCGAACGGATGAGACGGGCTGGTATGAGCGTATGAACACAGGTGGTCTGGGAAGCGGCCTGACTTTTCGACCCCCACCCCTGCCCCTCCCGCAGGGGGAGGGCGTAAGGTCGCGCCGTGCCCCGCCGCGAACCGGAGCGCACCTGCATCGTCACCCGCACGGTTCGGCCTGCCGCGGAACTGATCCGCTTCGTCGCTCGGGCCCGACGGCGCCGTCGTTCCCGACCTCAAGCGCGGCTGCCCGGCCGCGGCGTTTGGGTCACGGCGCGAGCGGGCGGCGGTCGAGGAGGCGGTCCGGCGTCGGCTGTTCGCCCGGGCCTTCAAGGTCGGCTGACGCCAAGGCGTCCCCGGCTCTCAGTCCGAGATCGAGGCGGCGCTCCGGCTTGACTTGCGCCAAGCGCTTGCGCTTGCCAACAAGGCCGGGCGCGGTCGTCACAGGGTTTGTCAAGGTCGAGGCTGCGATCGCGGAAAAGCCCCTCGCCGCGCTCATCCATGCCGTCGGACGCGGCCGCGGATGGGCGGCGAAAGCTCGCGGGGGCGTTGCGCAAACGCGTCGGAGAGGCGATATCCGCCATTCCGGTGGTCGAAGAGTTTTCCGGCGACGAATTGGATTTGGCATTAGGCCGGTCAAATGTGATACATGCTGCCCTCGTCGCGGGCGCTGGCAGCGACGGATTTCTCGCGCGCTGGCGTCGGCTACCGAGCCTATCGCGGCAGTCGAGCGCCGAGGCCAAGCCGCTCGCCCGGAACGGGCCGGCGACCCACGGACAATGAACCCGCAGGAATCTGAGGCGGAATGACTGATACGAAGACACCCGGGCGACAAGACGCTGCATGTGTCGCCCAAGACGCTGCCTCTGAAGCGCCCCGTCGAGCAGAACGTGGTGCGCCAGAGCTTCTCGCATGGCCGCTCGAAGGCGGTCGTGGTCGAGACGGTCAAGCGTCGTCCCGCTCCCGGCGCCCGGACGGACTCCCGCTCCGCCAGAGGGCTGCGCCGCGCGCAGGCGGCGCCGCGCCCCGGCAGGCGCGCCGGCCACGGCCCGCGCCGCCCAGGCCGTGACGGCGCCGCGAGTCGCGCCCCACCGGCAGTGGTGCTGCGCACGCTCTCCGACCAGGAGCGCGATGCCCGCGCCAATGCGCTGGCCGACGCCCGCCGCCGCGAGGAGGAGGACCGGACCCGCCAGGCCGAGGAGGCGCAGCGCCGCGCCGAGCGCGACGAGCCGCGACGCAAGGAGCGTGAAGCCGCCGAGGCCCGCAAGCGCGAGGAGGACGAGCGCCGCCGGCAAGGAGGACGAGCGCAAGCGCCGCGCCGAGGACGAGGCCCGCCGCCGCCTCGGCGAGGAGCCGTCCCGGCCGGCGGCCGCCCGCCGCCCGTTCGTTCGACTCGCGCGCCGCCCGCAGAACCTCGAACCATATGGCGCGGCCGGCTCCCGCTCCGCCCGCCGAGCCCGACCAGCCGCGGCGACGGCCGCGCGTCCGGCGAACGCCGCCACGCCGCGCCCAGCCGGAGCGGCCGCCCGCGCGCCGGCCGCGGCGGACGATGAAGGCAATGCGCAAACGGATCATCCGCCGGCCCGGCATGCCGACCAAGATCATCACGCCGCCCAAGACGCCGAAGGCGCCGGGCGGCGACCGCAACCGCGGCCGTCTGACCATCGCGACCGCGACCGGCGGCGAGGACGAGCGCACACGCTCCGTCGCCTCGTTCCGCCGCCGCATGCAGCGGCTGACCGGCCACCGCGCAGACCGAGCAGAAGGAAAAGCTCGCCCGCGAGGTCGATCGATCCCTGAGACCATCACGATCCAGGAACTCGCCAACCGCATGTGCGGAGCGCGCCGTCGACGTGATCCGGCTGCTGATGAAGCAAGGCCAGATGCACAAGATCACCGACGCGATCGACGCCGACACCGCCCAGCTCATCGCCGAGGAACTCGGCCACACGGTGAAGCGCGTCGCCGAGTCGGACGTCGAAGAGGGTCTCTTCGATACGCCGGACGCGGACGAGAAGCCTGGTTCCGCGCCCGCCGGTCGTGACCATCATGGGCCACGTCGACCACGGCAAGACCTCGCTCCTCGACGCCGTCCGCAAGACCAACGTCGTGTCGGGCGAGGCCGGCGGCATCACGCAGCACATCGGCGCCTACCAGGTGACGTCGCCGCTCGGCGGCAAGATCACCTTCATCGATACGCCCGGCCACGCCGCCTTCACGGCGATGCGCGCCCGCGGCGCCAAGGTGACGGACATCGTCGTGCTGGTCGTGGCGGCCGACGACGGCGTCATGCCGCAGACCGTCGAGGCGATCACGCACGCCAAGGCCGCGGGCGTACCGCTGATCGTGGCCATCAACAAGATCGACAAGCCCGACGCCAACCCGCAGCGGGTGCGCACCGAACTCCTGCAGCACGAGATCGTGGTCGAGTCGCTCGGCGGCGAGACGCTCGAGTTCGAGGTCTCGGCGAAGACCGGCGCGGGCCTCGATACGCTGCTCGAAGGCCTGCAGCTCCAGGCCGAAATCCTCGATCTTCAGGGCCGAACCCGAACCGCTCGGCGCGAGGGCACGGTCATCGAGGCGAAGCTCGATCGCGGCCGCGGCCCCGTCGCGACCGTGCTCGTCCAGCGCGGGCACCTTGCGCACCGGCGACATCGTCGTCGCCGGCGCCGAGTGGGGCCGCGTGCGGGCGCTGATCAGCGACCAGGGCGCGAACGTCAAGGAGGCCGGACCCCTCGGTTCCGGTCGAGGTGCTCGGCTTCAACGGCACGCCGGAAGCCGGCGACCGCGTCGCGGTCGTCGAGTCGGAGGCCCGCGCCCGCGAAATCACCGATTACCGCACCCGCCAGAAGCGCGAGACGCGCCGTCGCCGCGCGCGGCGCGTCGGCCGGCCGGTCGCTCGCCGACATGATGCGCGACCTCAAGGAGGGCGCCGGCCGCAAGGAGTTCCCGCTCGTCGTCAAGGCCGACGTGCAGGGCTCGGCCGAAGCCATCATCGGCGCGCTCGAAAAGGTCGGCAACGAGGAGGTCGCGGCCCGGGTCATCCACTCGGGCGTCGGCGGCATCACCGAATCCGACATCACGCTGGCGGAAGCGTCCGGCGCCGCCGTGATCGGCTTCAACGTGCGCGCCCACAAGGAGGCGCGCGAGGCGGCCGAGCGGGCCGGCATCGAGATCCGCTACTACAACATCATCTACAACCTCGTGGATGACGTGAAGGCGGCGATGTCGGGCATGCTCGCCCCGACGCTGCGCGAGGAGCGGCTCGGCGAGGCGCAGATTCTCGAGGTGTTCAACGTCTCCAAGGTCGGCAAGGTCGCCGGCTGCCGCGTCCTCGACGGCGTCGTGCAGCGCGGCGCCCATGTCCGCCTCATCCGCGACAACGTGGTGATCCACGAGGGCAAGCTCTCGCCAGCTCAAGCGCTTCAAGGACGACGCGCGCGAGGTGATGGCCGGCCAGGAATGCGGCATGGCCTTCGAGAACTACCAGGACATGCGCCCTGGCGACGTCATCGAGTGCTACAACGTCACCGAGGTGCGGCGGACGCTTTAGGCCGTCGTGCTTTCACCTGTCATTCCGGGGCGGCCTGAAAGGCCGAGCCCGGAACCCATGAACACGGTTGGTTCTGAATGGAGCACGACCTGTGTTCATGGATCCCCGCCTGCGCGCGGATGACTCTCGATCCCTGCCTGCGCGGGGATGACCTCGTCGAGTCAGTCCGGTCCAATCCCGGCGGTACCATCCATGCCCAAACGCTCCGAACCCTCCGCCGGCCCGTCGCAGCGCCAGCAGCGCGTGGCCGAACTCGTGCGCCATGCGCTCGCCGAGGTTCTCGCGCGCGGCGACATCCAGGACCCGGTGCTGACGAGCCACGTCATCACCATCCCCGAGGTGCGCATGTCGCCGGACCTGAAGCTCGCGACCGCCTACGTCATGCCGCTCGGCGGTCGAGGGCGAGCGCGAGGTGCTCGCGGCGCTGGAGCGCAACGCAAGAACGCTGCGCCATGAGGTGGCGCGGCGCGTCACACTCAAATTCGCGCCCGACCTGCGCTTCCGCCGCGACGACAGCTTCGACGAGGCGGCGCGCATCGACGCGCTGCTGCGCAGCGAGAAGGTGCAGCGGGATGTGGCCAAGGGTGATGAAGAAGACGGCGAGGATATTCGGTGAGCGGTGAGCCAGGAAAGCCTCGCCCCAAGAAGCGCGACGTCAACGGCTGGGTCGTGCTCGACAAGGGCGTCGGCATGACCTCGACCCATGCGGTCGCGGTGGTCAAGCGCGCGCTCAACGCCAAGAAGGCGGGCCATGCCGGCACGCTCGATCCGCTGGCGTCCGGCATTCTGCCGATCGCGCTCGGCGAGGCGACCAAGACCGTGCCGTTCGTCATGGACGGCCAGAAATCCTACGTGTTCACCGTCGCCTGGGGCGTCGAGACCGAGCACCGACGACGCCGAAGGCCGCCCCGTGCAGGCGACCCACACGCTACCCGGAGCGCGCGGCGGTCGAGGCGCTGCTGCCGCGGTTTACCGGCCTGATCGAGCAGGTGCCGCCGCGGTTCTCGGCCGATCAAGATCCAGGGCGAGCGAGCCTACGACCTCGCCCGCGACGGCGAAGCGGTCGAATTGCAGCCGCGCACGGTCGAGATCGACCGCCTGACGCTCGTCGCGCACAGCGGCGAACGCAGCGTGTTCGAGGCCGATTGCGGCAAGGGCACCTACGTCCGAGCGCTGGCGCGCGACCTCGGCCGCGCGCTCGGCTGCCTCGGGCACGTGGCGGCGCTGCGCCGGACGCGCGTCGGCCCGTTCACGGAGGACGACGCCGTGGTGGTGGGCGATCTTGAAGGAAGCGAAGCGGCGTCCGTGCTGCGCCCGGTCGAGACGGCGCTTGGCGATCTGCCCTCGATCGCCGTCCGCCGCGACATGGCGGTGCGGCTCATGCGCGGCCAGCCGGTCATCTTGCGCGGGCGCGACGCGCCGCTCTCAGGCAAGATCTACGCCACCTGCGGGGGCGTGCTCGTCGCGGTCGGCGATGTCGAACGCGGCGAACTCGTCCCCCACCGGGTGTTCAATCTCGGGGCTTGGCCGGCTTAGCGATCCGCCTTCTGGCCGCTCTGTTCGCGCTCCAGATACTTGCGGGTGATCGTCTCGACGTTGTCGGCGATCCACTGCGCCATGCGCTGCTCCTCCTGAAGCGATTGGCGCAGCGCCGGGACATGCTGGGTCTGCCCCGCCGCTTCGGCCATCGTGATCAAGGACTTGTAGGCCGCGATCTCGTAGTTCTCGAAGGCGTTGTTGGCGAAGGTGTCTTCAGGATCTCGTCGCCGGCCGGCGCATGAGCGACCGCCGCCATGTTGCCCATCAACTGGGTCACAAAGTCCTTCAGCACCGAGCGATCCGCGCCGAGCGCCTCCAAGATTCGGTCGATGCGCTCTTCTTGTTGGTTCGTCTCGTCGAGATGCTTTCGGAGCATCTGCCCCATCTCGGGATAGTTCTGAACGCGCTCGATCTGGCGCTCCAGAAGCTGACGGGCCTCCTTTTCAAGGGCGTGAATATTTTTCACCCCGGTCAGGAAGATCGACTGGACGGTGTCGTTGGATGATGCGCCGGTCGTGCCGCTCGCCATGATGAAAACTCCTCATTGACGTGAATGCCCCGTCAACGAGGGCCGTTCGATACCGGTTCCGCGGTCGCTTGGTCGCATGGCGCAAGGCTCGCCCGACATTAGTTCTGGTCTTTCCGGGCGTTTTCTGTATGGTGCCGCCCGCGCGGACGATGCACGTTCCGCGCAACGCCCTATCGACCGCGCTGGACGACATCCCGGCCCGGCCGCTTGCGATGAGGCCGCAGCCCGCTTGAGGCCGGCTTCGGCATCCCCACCAGAAAGGAACTCCGATGTCGATTACGGCGGAGCGCAAGACCGCGCTGATCAAGGAACATGGGCACAAGTCCGGCGACACCGGCTCGCCCGAGGTGCAGGTCGCCATCCTGACCGAGCGCATCAACAACCTGACCGAGCACTTCAAGAGCGCACATGAAGGACAACCATTCCCGCCGCGGCCTCTTGAAGATGGTCTCCCAGCGCCGTTCGCTGCTCGACTACGTCAAGGGCAAGGACGAGGCGCGCTACCGCACGCTGATCGAGAAGCTCGGCATCCGCCGCTAGGCTCTCTCTAGACCTGCCGCGTCCGGAGGCCGCGTGGCTCCGAGCGGTTTCCGAAGCGGCCGGACCACGGTCCGGTTGCCGCTTGACCCTCGGCGAGACGACGCGATGACCATGGCAGGATCGCAAGGGGCTCTCCGGCGGAGCCCGATCCGCAACGGAGCCCCTCGCCGTCTTGCCTCGTGGCATCGCGCCGCCGCCTCATCCGCATGCCATGAAAGACGACCGAATGTTCGATATCCAACGTGAAGAGCTGATCTGGGCCGGGCGCAAGCTCGTGCTCGAAACGGGCAAGATCGCCCGCCAGGCCGACGGCGCCGTCGTCGCCACCTACGGCGAGACCACCGTGCTCGCCACCGTCGTCGTCGGCCAAGGAGCCGAAGCCCGGCATCGATTTCTTCCCGCTCACCGTGAACTACCAGGAGCGCACCTACGCGGCCGGCCGCATCCCCGGCGGCTACTTCAAGCGCGAAGGCCGGCCGACCGAGAAGGAGACCCTGGTCTCCCGCCTGATCGACCGCCCGATCCGTCCGCTGTTCGTCGAGGGCTACACGCAACGAGACCCAGGTGTCGTCACCGTGCTGTCGCACGATCTCGAGAACGATCCCGACATCGTCGGCATGGTCGCGGCCTCCGCCGCCCTGACGCTTTCCGGCGTGCCCTTCATGGGTCCGGTCGGCGCGGCCCGCGTCGGCTACATCAACGGCCAGTACAAGCTCAACCCGCCGCTGCCCGAGATGGAGAACTCGTCGCTCGACCTCGTCGTCGCCGGCACCGCCGACGCGGTGCTGATGGTCGAGTCCGAGGCCAAGGAACTGCGCCGAGGACGTGATGCTCGGGGCCGTGATGTTCGGCCACAAGCATTTCCAGCCGGTCATCGAGGCGATCATCCGCCTGGCCGAAAAGGCCGCCAAGGAGCCGCGCGACTACCAGCCGGCGGACCGGTCCGAGGTCGAGAAGGCGGTGCTCGACATCGCCGAAGGCGACCTGCGCGAGGCCTACAAGAACACCGTCAAGCAGGAGCGCTACGGCGCCGTCGACGCCGTCAAGGCAGAAGGTGATGGCAAGCCCTCTGCCCGGCCGAGGGCGAGGCAGAAGTTCGAGCCCGGAGAAGGTCAAGGCCGTCTTCAAGGACGCCCAGGCCAAGGTCGTGCGCTGGAACATCCTCGACACCGGCACGCGCATCGACGGCCGCGACGTCAAGACCGTGCGCCCGATCGTGGCCGAGGTCGGCATCCTGCCGCGCGCCCACGGCTCGGCGCTGTTCACCCGCGGCGAGACGCAGGCGCTGGCGGTCGCGACGCTCGGCACCGGCGAGGACGAGCAGTACATCGACTCGCTCGAGGGCACCTACAAGGAAACCTTCCTGCTGCACTACAACTTCCCGCCCTATTCGGTCGGCGAGACGGGCCGCATGGGCTCGCCCGGCCGGCGCGAGATCGGCCACGGCAAGCTCGCCTGGCGGGCGATCCACCCGATGCTGCCGCCGGCGCACGAGTTCCCCTACACGATCCGCGTCGTCTCGGAGATCACCGAGTCGAACGGCTCGTCCTCGATGGCGACGGTCTGCGGCTCCTCGCTGGCGCTGATGGACGCGGGCGTGCCGCTGCGCCGTCCGGTCGCCGGCATCGCCATGGGCCTCATCCTCGAAGGCGAGCGCTTCGCGGTGCTCTCCGACATCCTCGGCGACGAGGATCATCTCGGCGACATGGACTTCAAGGTCGCCGGCACGGCCGAGGGCATCACCTCGCTGCAGATGGACATCAAGATCGCCGGGCATCACCGAGGAGATCATGCGCGTCGCGCTCGCCCAGGCGAAGGACGGCCGCGACCACATCCTCCAGGAGATGAACCGGGCGCTGAACGCGCCGCGCGCCGAACTCGGCGAGCACGCCCCGCGCATCGAGACCATGAAGATCCCGACCGACAAGATCCGCGACGTCATCGGCACGGGCGGCAAGGTGATCCGCGAGATCGTCGAGAAGACCGGCGCCAAGATCAACATCGAGGACGACGGCACGGTGAAGATCGCCTCCGCCGACGCGCAAGTCGATCAAGGCGGCCTACAACTGGATCCGCTCGCTCGACCGCGGAGCCGGAAGCCGGCGCAGATCTACGACGGCACCGTCGTCAAGACGATGGAGTTCGGCGCCTTCGTCAACTTCTTCGGCCCGAAGGACGGCCTCGTCCACATCTCCGAGCTCGCCCCGCGCCGCGTCCAGAAGGTCACGGACGTGGTCAAGGAAGGCGACAAGGTGAAGGTGAAGTTCCTGGGCATGGACGAGCGCGGCAAGGTCCGCCTGTCCATGAAGGTCGTCGACCAGGAGACCGGCGAGGACCTCACCGAAAAGCTCAAGGCCGAGCGCGAGGCGGAAAAGAACCGCGAGCGCGGCCAGCGTCAGGCTGTTGGGGAGTAACCCTGCGTTACGCCGTTTTCCGGGGCTTGATCCCATGCGCGCTCGTTGAAGTTTTCAGCGAGCGCGGGTCAGCGAGCGCGGGCTTGGGCGCTGACGTGGCGCGCGCGATTCAGGTCGCGGCTGGGACCAGGCTGATCCCCGGATCACGACCGGGGACGGCTGGACTACGGCGCAGGCAGACCCGGGATGCGCCAAATCTCATCCGCATATTCCCGGATCGTGCGATCTGAGGAGAACCAGGCGACCCGGGCCGTGTTCAGCACGCTGGCCCGCCACCAAGCGCCTGCATCGCGCCACAGATCGTCAACGTGGCGCTGCGCCGCCCAGTAGGCGTCGAAGTCGGCCGCAACCATGAAGCGGTTATCGAAGACCAGCGCTTCGACAAGCTCCCGGAACCGGTTCGGCTCGTCCGGCGAAAAGGCTCCCGAGGTCAGGCTGTCGATCACAGCGCCGAGCCGCGGCGACCGGGCAATCGCATCCGCCCCGCTCGCATGTTCGCGCGTTCGCGCGGCCACCTCCTCGGCCGTCAGGCCGAAGATGAAGATGTTGTCCGCCCCGACCCGGTCGCGGATTTCGACGTTGGCGCCGTCGAGCGTTCCGATCGTCAGCGCCCCGTTCAGGGCCAGCTTCATGTTGCCGGTGCCCGAGGCTTCCAGGCCCGCCGTGGAGATCTGCTCGGAGAGGTCCGCCGCCGGAATGATCGCCTCCGCAAGGCTCACATTGTAGTTGGGCAGGAACGCCAGCTTGAGCCGCCCGGCCACGTCCGGGTCGGCGTTGACGACGCGAGCGACATCATGGGCGAGCTTGATGATGAGCTTGGCCCGGCGGTAGCTCGCAGCCGCCTTGCCGGCCAAGATTTTCACGCGCGGCGCCCAGTCCCGACCCGGCTCGGCCTTGATGGCCTGGTACAGCGCGATCGTCTCCAGAATGTTCAGAAGCTGGCGCTTGTACTCATGCACGCGCTTGATTTGCACGTCGAACAGGGCGCCGGGATCGACGGCGACGCCGGTTCGCTCGACGATCAGCCGGGCCAGGGCGGCTTTGTTGACCCCGCGCTGGGCTTTAAAGGCTCGCTGAAAGCTCGGGAGATCGGCCAAGCCCGCAACCTGCTCCAGCCGATCCGCGTCGTCGAGGACCCGCTCGCCGACGGCGGAGACGAGAAGGCGGGCGAGCCCTGGATTGGCCTGATGGAGCCAGCGCCGGAACGTGATGCCGTTCGTCTTGTTGACGATCCGGTCCGGGTAGAGCGCGTGCAGGTCCCGAAACACCGTTTCCCGCATCAGCCGCGTGTGCAGGGCCGAGACGCCGTTGACCTTGTGCGCGCCCAGAAAGGCGAGGTGCCCCATGCGGATGCGCCGTCCTTGGCGTTCGTCGATGAGCGAAACGGCTTCGACCTGATCACGGTCCAGGCGCCCGGATCGGCTGAGCCGGTCCAGATGCAGCCAATTGATCAGATAGATGATCTGCACATGGCGCGGCAGCACGCGCTCCATGAGCCAAACCGGCCAAGTTTCCAGCGCCTCGGGCAGGAGCGTATGGTTCGTGTAGTTGAGGGTGTGGGTGGTGATGCGCCACGCCTCATCCCAGTCCAGCCGGTGCTCGTCCACGAGCAAGCGCATCAGCTCGGCGACGGCGATGGCGGGATGCGTGTCGTTGAGCTGGAGCGCGGCGTGCTCCGGCAGCGAGGACAGGCTCGCATGTTGCAGGAGATGGCGGTAGACGAGGTCCTGCAAGGATGCCGAGGTGAAGAAGAATTCCTGGCGCAGACGCAACTCCTGGCCGGCCGGCGTGACGTCGCTCGGGTAGAGAACGCGGGAGATCGCCTCGGCGCGGGCCCGGTCGGCCATGGCGCCGAGATAGTCGCCCGCGTTGAAGGTCTCCAGTTGAAGGGGATCGACGGCCCGGGCCGACCAAAGCCGGAGCGTGTTGACGTGCCGCCCGCGCCAACCGACGATGAGCGTGTCGAAGGCGACCGCCAGGACCGACTCCGCAGAGCGCCAGACGTTGCGGACGGTTCCGTCCGCATCGCTCCAGCGCTCGACCGTGCCCCCGAAATGGACGGGGTACACCACATCCGGCCGCTCGAACTCCCAAGGATTGCCGAAGGAGAGCCAATCCTCCGGCCACTCGCGCTGCCAGCCCTCGGCGATGACTTGGCGAAACAGGCCGTGCTCGTAGCGGATGCCGTAGCCGAAGGCCGGGAGGGCGAGGCTGGCCATGCTTTCCATGAAGCAGGCCGCCAACCGGCCCAAGCCTCCGTTGCCGAGCGCCGCATCGGGCTCGACGGCGCGGAGCCGATCAAGATCCACGTTCAATTCGGCGAGCGCTGCGCGGGCGCTCTCCAGCAGACCGAGGTTGCCAAGGGCGTCGAACAGCAGGCGGCCGATCAGGAACTCGAGGGAAAGATAGTAGACGCGCTTGCTTCCTTCCCCGCTGGTGCGCTGGTTCGCGTCCATCCAGCAGTCGACGATGCGGTCGCGCACGGCCAGCGCGGTTGCGACGAACCAGTCATGGTCTCGGGCGTTGGCCGTCTCTCGGCCGACCGCGTAGGTGAGCTTGGCTAAGATCGCCTCGCGAAGCGCGCGCACCTCATGCTCAGCCCAGGCGTCCGCGCCGGACAAGCGCCCGATGGCAGGGTCTTCCGACGGTTTTTCCATCAGGCAATCGTCTAGGTCGAGCACCGGATTGTCCTTTATTCATTGCTCGAAGCCGAGCACGCGAGCGATCCCGCATGGCTCGTGACAGGGCCCCTGCTTCGCTTCCAGCGCAGCGAAAGGACGCCGCCGCGCTCACCAGCCCGTACGCGCTGCGGCGCGCTTCAGAAGCGAAGGCCGACCCCGCCATACTACGCGAGCAAAGGTTAAGCTAGTGAACTGGATCGGCCAGCCGTCTTGGGTTGGACGGCAGAGGCCCGCATCAGGCGCACGTAATCCCGATTGAGGGGTGGCGTCCTCAAGTGGTCGTCTTAGCTGTCCGGCAGGCGCCGTCATCAGCGAGTTCGAGTTCACGTCTGCTCACGATAGGCGCCCAACGTCGGAAAGGAACACGACAAACGTCCGCGCAGTCGTCGAAAGGCGCTCTGCGTCTCCCGGCGGCGGCTCGGCTGCCTTCGCCATACAGGACTTTGAAGGTCGAAGACGGAGCGAGCGACTGCGAACCCGTCTCGTGAGGCTGCGAGGAGAAGCGCGGAAATGCGCTCTCAAAGGGTTGAGGATACGCCTCTTCTGACCGTTTGGGTGAGCCATGGTCGTGGACGCGGAGACGCACAATAATCCAGGGCAGAGCCGCCAGATGGCGACGAAGCCCCATGTTTTCAGAACCCGATAGAGCTATGAAAGAGGCCAGGAGCGTTTGGTGGAGCCAGGCGGAATCGAACCGCCGACCTCTTGAATGCCATTCAAGCGCTCTCCCAACTGAGCTATGGCCCCACTCAATGCCGCGGCGTTGGGATGAGCCGCGGTAATCGACGCCGCCGAAGCAGCGGCGTCTCTATAGTCGGCTTGACGCGTGTCTCAAGTCTCTTCGTCGTCTTCGATGCTCGCTGTCGATCAAGTCGGACGACATCGTCCTCGCCTTCCTCTTCGTCTTCGAGGAAAGTATGTCGTCGCCGCGTCGTCGTCGGCAACTCGATGTCGTCGTCGGCGGGAGATCCTTCTCGGTCTCGCTCGGCCTCGACCTCGTCGAGGGACACGAGTCCGGGGCCGGCTGCGTCGATCTCGGTCTCGTCGTCTTCGCTCGACGGCGCGCGGCGACCGACCGGCGCTGCGGCGCGGCTCGAGCGCACGCCGCCTGGAAAGACCGTGCCGCATTTCGGGCAGATCGCCGGATCCTTGTTCAGGTCGTAGAACTTCGCGCCGCAGCTCATGCATTGGCGCTTCAAGCCGAGTTCCGGTTTGGCCACGGTTGCTTGCCTTTGTGTCGAGATCGTGCGAGCGCCCCGTTAGTCGCGGGGGCAGGCCTTGTCAAATGGGAACGCTTCGCCGGCCATCCGTCGACGGACAACGACCGCCGGTCGACCCTCAAGTGGAGCAACGGGTGCGCGGGTTCGCGGGTGACGACGCGACGCGCGCATGTTAACGAGCCCGCGCGGCCGATGGAGCCGACTGGGAGCGTGACATGTCGCACGCTCATCAGCGCCGGCATCGCCGGTGTCCGCAGGCCGGGCACGCCGCTGAAGGGCCGCATGCGCGTGCCCGGCGACAAGTCGATCTCGCACCGCGTCCATGATCTTCGGCCTGCTCGCGATCGGCGAGACCGCGGTCGAAGGCCTGCTGGAAGGCGACGACGTGCTGCGCACCGCCGAGGCCTGCCGGGCGCTTGGGCGCCGACGATCACGCGCGAGGCGCGCGGGCCGCTGGCGCGTGCGCGGCGTCGGCATCGGCGGGCTTGTCGCGCCGGCGGCGCGCGCTCGATTTCGGCAATGCCGGCACCGGCTCGCGCCTGATGATGGGCGTCGCCGGCAGCCATCCGATCGCCGCGACCTTCGACGGCGACGCCTCGCTTGCGCAAGCGGCCGATGCGGCGCATCCTCGATCCGCTGGTCCGGATGGGCGTGACCGTGGTGAGCGAGGCCGAGGGCGGCCGCGTGCCGCTGACGCTGCGCGGCCCGCGCGAGACCATTCCGATCACCTACGAGACCCCGGCCGCCTCGGCCCAGATCAAGTCGGCCGTGCTGCTCGCCGGCCTGAACGCGCCCGGGCCGCACCACCGTGATCGAGCGCGAGGCGACCCGGGACCACACCGAGCGGATGCTGCGCCATTTCGGCGCCGAGGTCGACGGTCGAGCCGCACGGCGCGCACGGCCGCGCCGATCGCCCTGCAGGGCCAGCCGGAACTGCGGGGCGCCGACCGTGGTCGTGCCGGCCGATCCGTCCTCGGCGGCGTTTCCGCTCGTCGCGGCGCTGATCACGCCCGGCTCCGACATCGTCATCGAAGGCGTGATGATGAATCCGCTCCGCACCGGCCTGATCACGACGCTTCTGGAAATGGGCGCCGAGATCGAGCGACTGAACGAGCGCGAGGAGGGCGGCGAGACGGTCGCGGACCTGCGGGTGCGGGCAAGCCGCCTCACCGGCGTCGACGTGCCGGCGGCGCGCGCGCCCTCGATGATCGACGAGTATCCCGATCCTGGCCGTCGCGGCCGCGTTCGCGCGACGGCACGACGCGGATGCAGGGGCTGCACGAACTGCGCGTCAAGGAATCGGACCGCCTCGCGGCCGTCGCGGCGGGCCTCGCGGCCGCGGGCGTCCCGCACGCGATCGAGGGCGACGACTCGATCGTCCACGGCCGCGAGCGGGCGCGGTGCGGCGGCGGCGGCGCGGTCGCGACCCATCTCGACCACCGCATCGCCATGGCGTTCCTCGTCATGGGCCTTGCCGCGCAGGACAGCCGATGACGGTCGATGACGGCGCCATGATCGCCACGAGCTTTCCGACTTCATCCCGCTGATGCGCGAGCTCGGCGCGGCGATCGCGGACCTGACGCCGCATGATCATCGCCATCGACGGTCCCGCCGCCTCCGGCAAGGGCACGCTCGCGAAGCGGCTTGCCGGCGCATTTCGGCCTGCCGCATCTCGATACCGGGCTGCTCTACCGCGCGGTGGCCTGCGCGCTCATCGACCGGGGCCGCGCTGACGACGACGAGGCGGCGGCCGCGCGGCCGCCGGACGCTCGATCTCGAGCAGCTCGGCGACCCGCGCCTGCGGGAGCGGCCGATGGGCGAGCGCGGCCTCGATCGTCTCGGCCTACCAGCCGGTGCGCGACGCGCTGCTGGCCTTCCAGCAGCAGCTTCGCCGCCCAGCCGGCGGCGCCGTGCTCGACGGGCGCGACATCGGCACGGTCGTGTGCCCACACGCCGAGGTGAAGCTCTTCATCACCGCGGCGCCGGAGGAGCGCGCCCGCCGCCGCCACTCGAACTCCTCGCCCGGGGCGAGCCTGCCGATTACGAGAAGATTCTCGCCGACATCCGCCGGCGCGACGCAGCGCGACATGAACCGCAGCGCCGCGCCTCTCAAGCCGGCCGAGGACGCGGTCATCCTCGACACGACGGCAGCTTGACGCCGAGGCGGCCTTCCGGGCGGCGCTCGATCGTCGGCAGGCGCGCTCCGCCGCCGATGAGCGCTGAAGCACGGGACGTGACCTTGCGTCAGCCCGAGAAGCTGCCACACTTCCGCAACCGCTCGGCTCCTGAGAGGAGACATGCGATGGTTTGGCATGTCCGCCTCGCCGCGTTTGGTGGCCGCTAATCGTCGCTCCTGCTTGATCTGCGCGCCGGCGGCTCGCGCGCCGAGACGGAGGTGGATCTCGCTCTCGTGATCGCGGTCGACATCTCCTATTCGATGGACCCGGACGAGCAGGCGCTGCAGCGGGAAGGCTTCGCCGAGGCGTTCCGTTCGCCCGCACGTGCACGACGCGATCCGGCAGCGGCGTGCTCGGCAGGATCGCCGTCACCTACATGGAATGGGCGGGCGCGCAGCGACCAGAAGGTCGATCGTGCCCTGGACGGTCCTCGACAACCCCGAGAGCGCTGATGGCGTTCGCCGACAAGATCGCCGCCGAGCCCCGTTGCGCCGGGCCCAGCGCACCTCGATCTCGGGCGCGATCGATTTCGGCGTCAGGCTTCTCGACGAGAGCGGCTTCGCGGCCACCCGGCAGGTCATCGACGTGTCGGGGGACGGCCCCAACAACCAGGGCCGGCCGGTCGACGGCGGCCCGCGACGAGGCGGTCGCCAAGGGAATCACCATCAACGGCCTGCCGATCATGCTGCGCAAGCCGGGCTACCTCGACATCCCGGATCTCGACATCTATTACCGGGACTGCGTCATCGGCGGCCAGGGCGCCTTCATGGTGCCGGTGCGGGAGCGCGAGCAGTTCGTCGAACGCGATCAAGACCAAGATCCTGCTGGAGGTCGCGGAGCTCGCGCCGCCGGCGGCCGCTGATTCGAGCGCAGCTCAGGCCGTCTCCGCGCGCGAATTGCTTCATCGGCGAGATGCAGTGGCGCGAGCGCATGGGGCAATTGAAGATCGGCCTGCGCCACATGAAGCAATCTGACGCCCTGGCGCTCGTCGCCCACGACGCCAAGAAAGCCGACATGGCCGATTTCGTGGCGACGCACCGAGCGATCCTCGCGCCGCTGCACGTTGTTCGCCACCGGCACCACCGGCGCGCGGGTGATGGAACGCTGCCCGGACCTCTCGGTGACGCGCCTGAAAAGCGGACCCGCTCGGCGGCGACCAGCAGATCGGCGCGATGATCGCCGAAGGGCGGATCGACGCGCTCGTCTTCTTCGTCGATCCGCTCTCGCCGCATCCGCACGACGTCGACGTCAAGGCGCTGATGCGCGTCGCCTCGTCTACAACATCCCGATGGCGCTGAACCGCGCCACGGCCGAGCGGCTGTTCGATGACGTCTCAAGGCGTCGATCAGACTCTACGTTCCCCGCGGCTTCGCCCGGCGCGTCGGCGGCGCGCGCGAGCGGGTCCTCGGGCCAGGGGTGCTTGGGGTAGCGGCCGCGCATGTCGGCCCGCACCGCCGCCCAGGAGCCGCGCCAGAAGCCCGGCAGGTCGCGGGTGATCTGGATCGGCCGGTGGGCCGGCGAGAGCAGGTGCAGGATCGAGCGGCACGCGCCCGCCGGCGAGCGCCGGATGCCGGTCGAGCCCGAACAGCTCCTGCACCCGCACGGCGAGCACCGGGCCTTCCTCGGCCTCGTAATCGATCGGGATGCGCGAGCCGGTCGGCACCTCGAAATGGGTCGGCGCCTCGGCGTCGAGGCGGCGCTGCAGGTCCCACGGCAGGAGCGCCGTGCAGCGCCTCGCTCGAGGTCGTCCGGGCCGATGTCGGCGAGGCTGGTCTTGCCGACGAGGTGCGGCGCGAGCCAGTCCTCGACCGTGCGGCAAGCGCCTCGTCCGAGAGGTCCGGCCAGTCCTCGCCTTCGGCGCGGCGCAGGAACATCACCCGCTCGCGCCATTGCGCCAGCGCTTTCGTCCACGGCAGCGCGTCGAGCCCGAGCGCCGCGAGCCCGCGCGCGAGAGTCCGCGCCGCCTCCTCGGTCGCGGGCACGGGCAGCGGGCGCTCGTCAAGCGCGAGCGCGCCGAGCGGCCGCACCGCCCGGGCGCGCAGCGCCCTGGCGTGCGCGGTCGAAGCGCGAGCTCCTCGGCGCTCGGCGATCTGCGCGCCCGCGACGCGCTTCGATCTCCGCCGGCCGTCGGGCGCGGCGGCCAGGATGCGGGCCGCAGCCGCGCCGCCGGCGATCTCGGCGACGGCGAGGAAGGGCTCGCGCGGCGAGCCGATCGTGCGGCTTCGAGCGACGGCGCCGCGGCCGTTCGCCATCAGGAACTCGCCGGGCTTGCCGCGCGCCTTGGCGATGCGGTCCGGATAGGCGAGGGCGAGGAGCGCGCCGAGCGCGATCTCCCCGGCCGGCGTTGCGCACGCTGGGTCGGGATGCCGCTGCGGCGATCGCGACTGGCGCCCGCGCCCAGCCCTCGGCCATGCGCCGCATGTCCTGCGGCGCGCTGGGAGCGGTCGCGGCGGAAGCGCTCGACGCGCTCGCGCAGATCGACGGCGTCGCCGCCGAGGCCGCGCTCGACCAGCACGGCGGCGAGGTCGGCGGCGTCCCGCGCCTGGCCCGCGTCGCCCGGCCGCGCAGCACCATGCGGGCGAGGCGCGGCGGCAGGGGCAGGGCGCGCAGCGCGCGGCCCGGTCTCGGTGATGCGCCCGTCGCGCATCGAGCGCGCCGAGTCGCCGCAGGAGCGCCCGCGCCTCCTTCAGGGCCGGGGCGGGCGGCGGATCGAGGAAGGCGAGCGTCGCGGGATCGGCGACGCCCCAGGCGGCGCAGTCGAGGAGGAGCGGTGCAAGATCCGCCGACAGGATCTCGGGCCGGCCGAAGGGCTCGAGCGCGCCGGTCGCCGCCTCCTCCCACAGCCGGTAGCAGACGCCGGGCTCGGTGCGGCCGGCGCGGCCGCGGCGCTGGTCGGCGGCGGCGCGCGAGACGCGCACGGTCTCGAGCCGCGTCAGGCCGATGTCGGGCTCGTAGACCGGCACGCGGGCGAGCGCCTGAATCGATGACGACGCGCACGCCCTCGATGGTCAGCGAGGTCTCGGCGATCGAGGTGGCGAGCACGATCTTGCGCCGGCCCGGGCCGGCAGGCGCGACCGCGCAGGTCCTGCTCGGCGCGGTCGAGCGCGCCGTAGAGCGGCGCGATGTCGACGCGGGGTCGGCGATGCGCTCGCGCAACAGCGTCTCGACGCGCCGGATCTCGCCCTGGCCGGGCAGGAAGACGAGGATCGAGCCGGGCTCGGCCCGCAGAGCGCGCGCGCGACGGCGTCGGCGACCTGCTCTCGATGCGCCGGTTCGGATCGCGGCCGAGATAGCGGGTCTCGACCGGGAAGGCGCGGCCCTCCGAAGCGATCACGGGCGCGTCGCCGAGAAGCCGCGCGACCGCGCGCGCCGTCGAGCGTCGCCGACATGACCAGAAGGCGCAGGTCCTCGCGCAGGCCGCCTTGCGCGTCGAGCGCCAGCGCGAGGCCGAGGTCGGCGTCGAGGGAGCGCTCGTGGAACTCGTCGAAGAGCACCGCGGCGACGCCGTCGAGCGCCGGGTCGTCGAGGATCATGCGGGCGAACACGCCCTCGGTCACGACCTCGATGCGGGTCCGGCGGCTCGACCTTCGAGCCGAGACGCACGCGCAGGCCGACGGTCTCGCCGACCTCCTCGCCGAGCGTCCGCGCCATGCGGTCGGCCGCGGCGCGGGCGGCGAGCCGGCGGGGCTCGAGCACGATGAGCTTGCGGTCCTCGACCCACGGCTCGTCGAGGAGCGCCAGCGGAACCCGCGTCGTCTTGCCGGCGCCGGGCGGCGCGACCAGCACCGCGTTCGGCCACGCGCCGAGCGCCGTCGCGAGGTCCGGCAGGGCGGCGTCGATCGGAAGCGGCGTATCGAAGGCGCGCATCGCCGGGGACAATGCCGGAGCCGTTGAGCGGCGCAAGCGTCTTCGCTGGGGTGTTCTGGCGATAAGAGACCTTATTTTCAGTGGAGCACGCACGGTGTGCGGCGAAAATAACACGGGTTAAAAATATTAAGGATTCATTAACCTTTGAGAGGGTTGAATCGCAAGGTTGGGACCTTATAGTCGCGCGCTCGGTTGTGACGACATAGCCCTGCTCGCGCCAGCGAGGATGAACAGGGCTCCGACCATAGGGGGTGTGCATGGGCCTCGCTTACTATTGGTACGAAACAGCGCATCTGATGTTGTCGCCCGCTCGCGCCGCCACGGACGCGACACGCCTGCTCTTCAGCAAACCCGTCAATCCTCTGACCCATACGCCCTACGGCCGCACCGTAGCGGCGGCCTGCGAACTCTTCGAGCGCACGACCCGGCGCTACGGCAAGCCGGCCTTCGGCTATCAGACGAAGCATGTCGACGGCCAGCGTGTCCCGGTCATCGAGCGGATCGTCTGGGAGCGGCCCTTCTGCGACGTCATCTCCTTCGACCGGCGCTCAATGACGCGCACCCAGCCGCAGCCGAAAGTCCTGATGGTCGCGCCGATGTCGGGCCATTACGCGACGCTCCTGCGCGGCACCGTCGAGGCCTTCCTGCCGACCCACCAGGTCTTCATCACCGATTGGGCCGACGCCCGCCTGGTGCCGCTCTCGGAGGGCCGCTTCGATCTCGACGACTACATCGATTATCTGATCTCGATGTTCCGCGCGCTGGGGCCGGACCTTCACGTCATGGCCGTGTGCCAGCCCTCCGTGCCGGTGATGGCCGCCATCGCCCGCATGGAAGCCGAGGACGATCCGTTGACGCCGCGTCAGCATGATCCTGATGGGCGGCCCGATCGACACCCGCCGCTCGCCGACGGCGGTCAATCAGCTCGCGGAGGAGCGCGGCGTCGAGTGGTTCCGGCGCAACTGCATCATCAAGGTGCCGGCGTCCTATCCGGGCTTCTGGCGCGACGTCTATCCTGGCTTCCTCCAGCTCTCGGGCTTCATGGCGATGAACATGGACCGCCACGTCACGGCCCATTGGGACATGTTCAAGCATCTGGTCAAGGGCGACGGCGATTCGGCCGAGAAGCATCGCGAGTTCTACGACGAATATCTGGCGGTCATGGACCTGACGGCCGAGTACTATCTCCAGACCGTCGAGAAGGTGTTCGTCGAACCACGAACTGCCCAAAGGCGAGATGATGCACCGCGACAAGCCGGTCGATCTCGACGGCGATCCGCCGTTGCGCCATCATGGCGATCGAAGGCGAGAAGGACGACATCTCGGGCGTCGGCCAGACGCTGGCGGCGCTGGACCTCACGCCGAACCTGCCATCGGACAAGAAGGTCTACCACCTCCAGCAGAGCGTCGGTCATTACGGCGTCTTCAACGGCTCGCGCTTCCGGTCCGAGATCGCGCCGCATATCGCCGATTTCGTCCTCAAGGCGGAGACGAACGCCGCGTCGGCTCGTCGCCGGGCATCGCGCGCTTGCCACGAACTGCCGAGGCCGCCGAGTAAGGGCGGCCTCGTTGTCCCAAGCCTCGTCTTGGTTTTGACGTCACCGGCAAGCGATGCGTTT
>CAVSLO010000013.1:0-63386 GCA_963728675.1 uncultured Alphaproteobacteria bacterium
GTAGTCCGCGCGGCGTGAGGCCGTAGCAGCGCTGGAGGTACTCGAACGGCCCGATGGTGCTCCAGCTCTTCCTTGTTGGCATCATAGTAGGCGCGGCGGCGCGCCTTCTCCCGCGTACGGAATTCCGGATTCTGCGCTGATCCGTTCTCGCTGACCGTGCTTTCGTCGTCACCGTCCCTGCCCCATCGACGTGCCGGCGGCTCCATGGCCCCCGTCGGGCGCATTCGACATCACGCCGCCGCGCGGGCAAAGGCCCGGCGACCGTGTCAGGTCGAAACGCGCGAGAAAGCAGGTTTGCGCGACGCGGCCAGCGATTGCCCGCTCTGCCCGCCGTCACGTCGCCGGGCGATATGATCGCGCCGGGCGAGACGCCCAAACGCCGATCACCCGCAATTTCAGATGATGCTCGTTTATAGGAGATTCGCCGTTACAAGTCAACTACAATATGTAGCCACAAGCGACCCGTGACCATGAGCATCCGGGGGAACCTTTTTTTGACCCGCGCTCGGTTTGTCCGGTTTTAGGAGCCGTAGGATGGACGCAAACTCACGCTGAGCCCTGGTCCGAGGCCGATATCAGCGACCTCAAGAAACGAAATCGACCACGGCCGGACGGAAACGGAAAGACCGCGAGCTTTCTTTTTGTAGGGACGTAGCCGAGGTCCGCGAGAAGATGAAAAAGAGCTCGGGCTGCAATATAGGCCGGGCAAGACGACGCCCGTCTAGAACAGTCCTGATACCCGCTGATCACCAGCGCGATGAAAGTATCACGACGGCGAAGGCGACGGCAGCCGCTCTTTGTTTGAGGCGGCCCAACCGGTCTTGGCTTGGCCACTCGAACTCGTCCGAGTATTTTCTCCGCTCAGTGAGCCACTTAACAGTCGGTCCACATCATCCGTGACCATGTTCGACTAGTCCGCAGAGCGCAAAGCGCCGCAAGGACGCTCAAACACAGGTAAAGATGATGGCAGCGATAAAGTATGCGGGGCTAGTCAGTTTGCTCGCCCTAACCGCCGCGACCCGTCGTTCTCGCAAAGCCGAACGGTAATGCCCAACGGGGAATGGCCCATTAAAAGGCTTCTTGCGCTCCTAATGGTGTGCAGCATCCTGGGGCTTGTGCTCCCGGCCCAGGCGCTGGCATCCGTCGGCAGAGCTATCCAGCCCTTTCCCAGACCCAACGGACGTACAACTGGCTCGTGGTGAAGTGCCAGGTGTCCGATGTGCCCACGATTCCCGCGGGGCTGGACACCAACATCCAGCAATTCATGGGCGTTGCGGGCATGAGCTACGGCAACATACCGGACTACTTCCACGATGTTTCCTACAACCGGGCTTCGGTCCTGAGCGACACCTTCATCGGTTGGGTGCAGGCGCCTTTCACCAAAGCCAACCTCGCGTCGGGCCGTTCGCTCCGGCCGTTCCAGGGCGCACGCTTCGCGTCCAAGCCTGTTTGGACGCGATCCCGGCCGATCAGGCTCCTGATCTCAACGATTACTACGGGTCGTGGTGGTCAACAACGCCGTGCAGGATGGAGGCGCCTGTTTCGTCGGGCAGCAGAACATGACGGTCAAGGGGAAAACGTACAAGCTGGGTTGCCTGTGGTTCGACCCGAACAGTCTGGTGACGGAGTTCGCGGCCCATGAATACGGCCACGGGCTTGGCATGACCCATTCCTACGACGACATTGCCAGCTCGTGGGTGGCGCTCCCGGCGAATCTGCGATCCCTGGGATGTCATGAGCGCCCAACGAACCTACCAGTTCGTCGACCAGAACTTCCTGGTCGGGGGGCAACCCTTCGGGCGGGGGCCCCGGCCTCAACGCGCCTGCGCTTCTGAACATGGCGTGGCTGCCTGCTGAAAACCAGCGCAGGTTTCAATTCGAGGGCGAGCCTGAACAGATCTTCAAGATTCCGTGCCTTGAGCCGCCCTCGCGCCGACGAAGCGATGGTCGTGATCGTGGACACGGACGACCCCGGCATCTCCCAAGGCGTCTACACGATCGAGTACCGCCAAGGCGAGGGATGGGATCGCGGGTTTGCCACGGACTTGAGTACGCCGGCCAAGGTGCGTGAAAGCGGGGGCGTGGTGTTGGTACATCGTTACCGGCCCGTGGGCGCGCCGACTTCGACCCTGGTCACCAGCAACTTCAACGGGGCGATGCAGCCGTGCGACATGCTGCAGCTGAGCGGTGTCTCGCGTTACGTGACGGTGAAAGAGTTCAACATGGCGGAAGGCACGGCCACCGTGGCGGTCGGATTCGGTCGCGGCAAGCGGCCCATATGTTTCCGCAACATCCTCACCAACGCGGTCGAGACGCGAGGTGTACACGCGCCGCTTCCGTTGCCAGCGGGTGCAAGCCAGGCGCAGCCGCTTAGCACACCTGAAGCGCCAAGGCCTAGCCCGGAGTAACCCTCAGTACTTGGTAGCCCCGCTCTGACCTCGCCGTGACCTAACCGGGATTTTAGACCGAGTTTTGTGAATCTCCTGCATGGTCGGTGGCCTGGGGAGGTGGCGACGGCGTGCGGGCAGCTCATCGCCCCATCGGCTGGTCGGCGGCGGTGGTGCGCTGGCGCCACTTAGTGACGTCTTGGGGTTCAGCCAATAGCGGGCAGCAAGGACGCGGGTCGCCTCTTGCGACGCTTGGAGCTGACTCGAACTCGCGGCGTTGTGCGGGCGCTGCCGTGTAAAACTCCTGCCATAGTGCGTCCTCCTCACTTCGGGACAACGCACTACGACTTTCCGGGACCACCCACCTAATTCCGCATTTGAGCGAGGTTCCTGTTTTCTTCGCCCCATCTCTTTTCCAAGGTGGGACAGGGGAGACAGGTGTGACTGCGAGGGGAAACGCCGTGGGAGGGTGTGACCGAGGGGGAGACAAGGGGTGACAGGCCTATGCCATTTTCCAGCGCGGTCACCCCTGTCCACCTACCTGTCTCCCCTCAATCGAGAGATCCTCCTCGTGGTCACCCTTGTCACACCTGTCTCCCGTCCGTGAAGATCCCTCCGCTCTGAAATCGAAATACTTGCTCTCGGAGATACGGTGCGTCCGTCTGAGCGCGCAGAAC
Source organism: uncultured Alphaproteobacteria bacterium (assembly GCA_963728675.1). Classification (GTDB taxonomy): domain Bacteria; phylum Pseudomonadota; class Alphaproteobacteria; order Rhizobiales; family Beijerinckiaceae; genus JAJKJG01. The sequence goes on from CAVSLO010000013.1 coordinate 3,065, forward strand.
AATCTCGGGTGAGAGCTGGTAACGAGCGCCCCTGCCCTGCTTGCGGGCCAGCGCCAGGCTCTTGCCCTGGGCGAGTTGCAGTCACGCGACAGAGATCGCCCGACGGATTCACCGGTATCAGGCCATTGGCGCCCGGAACGGCCTGCCGTGGCAAAAGTCCGCCCAGGCCTGCATGACGGTGCGGCGGCGCTCGAAGCTGTCCGTGCGCCGATACGCTCGTTCCACCGCCGTCCCGATCTGATGCCCTAACGCCTCCTCCAGCAGTTCGCGCGGGAAGCCCACATCTTCGCCCCAGGTCCGAAACGTGGCCCTCAGGCCGTGGGGCGTGATCGGGCGACCGCTCTTCGGATCAACCCAACGCGGCTGGCCTGCTTCGTCCCGGTTCAGGTCCTTGAGCACGCTGATCATCGCCATGTTGCTCAACGGCTTGCCCGTCTGCTGGCCGGCGAACACGTACTCTCCGAGCCTGGGAAGGGCCGCGAGGATGTCGACCACCTCTCGTGAGAGCGGGATGCGGTGCGGTTCAGTGCGGGTCCGCCGATCTTTCAGCCGCTCGGGCGGGATCACCCAGATCTGCCGCTCCAAGTCGATCTCACTCCAGCGCGCCCCAATCACCTCGCCCGTTCGCAGGCCCTTGAGCAACGTGACCTCAAGCGCTCGCGCCGCCATGCTCTGACGCGCCCGCAAGGCGGCCAGGAACGCCGGCGCCTGCTCATAATCCAGCGCCGCTTGGCGACCCCGGGTAGAGTTGCGTGATCCGCTCGAAGCCGCGGTCGCGCAGGTCCTGCCAGGAAGCTGGGTTGCCCTGCATCATGATCCCGTGCCGGTCGCGCAAGTGGACCCGAGCATAATCGAACACCCGCCGCAGGCGGACCAGCAGCTTGCGGCCGGTCTCGGGCTTGGTGCGCCACACGGGTCGAAGGACCCGCTCGATGTCGAGGGTCGTGATCTCGTTAACGGGCTTTTGCAGGATCGAGCCGCAATAGGGCGGACCGAGCAACAAGCTCCCACTGGTAGCGGACCTTGTCGTTGGTCGACTTGGCTTGCGCTTCGGCGATCACCTCACGACTGATCGCCTCGAAGGTCGGGATAGCGGCCTTTGTGTCGCGGGCCGTTCGCCGGGACGGATGGGATCGAGCCCGGCCCGGACTCTGGCGACGAACGTCGTCGGCCTTCTCGCGGGCTTCTTTCAGGCCCATGCGCCCGAGGCCCATCTCCCGGCGCTTTCCCTGGGCGTGGAAGATGAACGCCCAGCGTCGTGCGCCGGAGCTTGTCGACGACGAGATACAAGCCGTCGCCGTCGGCGTGGTACCCCGGCTTGGTGATGGTCTCGACCGTTCGGGCCGAGAGCCGCTTGGCTGCTCGCGCCATAACTTACCCTAACAAACACCCTAAGCACTAACGTGGATTGTGGCGGACGAACGTGGACGAATTTGGGCAATCAGGCGAGAAAACGTCGTTGGATCAAGGGGTAAGTCGGACGCCATCGGACCACGTTGGACACCACTTCGGTGCTGGCCAGGGGCACCAATCCGCTCCCATGCTCCATCTCGTTGGACAGGTCTCGCTCCGGCCACGGCACGGAACGTTGGCGCTTTTTCACCCGTGATCACGATTGTGCTCAAAAGAAATCGGGTGACCCGAGCGTCGCGGCGTTGCAGGCCATAAAGGACGAGCGTTCACCTCCAATTCAGATCAAGAGCGATAAAAGTGGAGAGTGCGCGTTGGCAGGGCCAAGTCAGCTTGGATCTCTTTCCGGAGAGATGACTACCTTGAGGTTGAGCCGCTTCTTCCTCTCATCTGCTTGATGAGAAGATTTCTGATCTTGAAGCAGCTCGTTCTGGAACGTCCCTATGACTTGCGCGTTCTATAAACTTGTGCGGACATAAAAATTCCGTCCGCAATCCAAGGAGGGTAAGCATGCGATACGCGTTCTTGAGCACGGTGGCGGCGGCCGCTCTGGCCTTGACCGTCGGAGCCGGACTGGCAGGTTCAGGCGGCGGGGGCGGCGGCGGAGCCGGCGGAGCGAGCGGCGGCGCCAGCACGGGCGGAGCCGGCGGCGGCGCAGGGGCCGGCGGCGGAGCCGGTGGAAGCGCTGGCGGAGGCGGCGGCATGAGCACGGGCGGGGGCGGATCCGGATCCGGATCGACCACCGCGCCGTCCGGCCGGGCGAGTTCGCCGGGAGCCGCGGGCGGAGCCGGCGGAACGTCGGGCGGAACGAGCGGCGCGAGCAGCTCCCCCTCCGGCGGAGCAGGCGGCACGAGCGCCTCGCCGTCCGGCGGCGCGAGCGGCTCCGGTTCGCAGCCCCGCACGGGCGCCGGCACGCAGTCCGGCTCGGGCTCAGGCGGCCAGTCCGGCGCGACGGGCGGTCAGTCCGGGACGAGCGGCGGCGCGTCGAGCAGCAGCTCGTCCAGCAGCGCCTCGTCGACCAACATCACCACGCAGCAGCGCACCGAAATCCGGCAGTCGTTCTCCAGCGTGAACGTCGCGCCGGTCTCGAGCGTCAACTTCGCCGTCTCGACAGGCACGGTCGTGCCCGAAACCGTCGTCCTGCACGAGGTGCCGGAAACCGTTGTGCGGGTGCATCCGGCTTGGCGCGGCTACAAGTTCATCGTCGTGAAGGACGAAATCGTGATCATCGAGCCGAAGACCCGGAAGATCGTCACGGTCATCGAGAAACGCTGATCGGGACTCTTCTCGCAAAAGGGGCGGGCGACCGCCCCTTTTTTCGTCGAAGGACGTGTCAACGGCGGCTTTTAGAGCAGATGAACGGCATGCGGCGCGAGGAGTCCGATGCCCGCGAACGCGATCCCGACCACGCCGAGGCCGATGGACAGCCACGTCAGCGCCATGGCGCCCGTGATCACCGTCGCCGACGCCAGCACGATGGCGATCTGGAAGGCGGCCGAGGAAACCTCGTAATGGTGGTACTTGGCCATGGCGGTGTCGCGCTTCTCCTCGGCCGCCTTGGCCCGAGCGATCAACTCCTTGCGGCCCTCGCCCGTCTCGGGCTCCGACTCCCAGCGGGCGACCGTTTTGGTCCAAGCGTCGGTCCGCTTGGCGAGCGCGTCGGCGGCGGCCGGATCGGCGTTGCGGGCGCGGTCGACATCCGCCATCTCGCCCGCGGTGCGAACGACCGTCTGACGGATGGTCTTCGCCTGGAAAAACGCCCACAGGTTCGAGGCCTCGACGTTGTAGCTCAGCGCGCTGGTCTGCGCACCCTTGGCCATCGTCTCGGCCAGCGCCAGGCACAGCGCCAGCACCGCGATGAGCAGCGCGATCTTCTTGTTGTCGCCTTCGATATGACCGTGACCGTGTGCTCCGGACATGCGTTCCCCTTGCGCGTTGGTGATCGTTCGACGGCGCTCAGATAAGGCAAGCCGCGCCGCAGGGAAACGCCGCATTTCTCCAAGCGGAGGCGTTTCCCGCCCCATCGGCGCGCAGACCCGCGGTCGCCGCCTCAGGTCTGCACGGGCGCGCCGAGGGGCGCGAAAGCCGCGACGACCTTCTCGTAAACCGGCCGTTTGAACGGGATGATCAGATCGCAGACACGCTCCATGCGCTCCCAGCGCCACGCGTCGAACTCGGGCCGATGCCGGCCCCCGCCCGGATGGCGGATGTCGATCTCGCTGTCGGGCCCGAGGAAGCGGAACGCGAACCATCGCTGCGTCTGCCCGCGGTACCGCCCTTTCCAGGCGCGGCCGGCGATGAAGGCCGGCAGATCGTAGGCGTACCAATCGGGCGCCTCGGCGAGCAGCTCCGCCGACCGGACGTTCGTTTCCTCGTAAAGCTCGCGCAGCGCGGCTCGGTACGGATCCTCGCCCGGATCGATGCCGCCCTGCGGCATCTGCCAGGCGTAACCGCCCCCGACGTGCTCGGGACCGGCCTCGGAACGCCGGCGGCCGAGGAAGACGAGACCCTCGTGGTTCAGCAGCATGATGCCGACGCAGGACCGATACGGAAGCTCGCCCGCGCCGGCGTCGGCGCAGCCCCTATGGCGGTTCATCGCGCGTCCCCGCGCCGGAACGCGGCGCTTACCGGGACAAGAAGGATGCCGCGCTCCTCCAGCGTGCGGGCCCAGCGCGCGATGCGCTCGACCGTGACGGGAAGCGCGCTCGCCGAGCCCATCGCGAAGCCCCGTTCGCGGGCGATCCCTTCCAGACGGCTGAGCTCCCGGTCGATCGCCTCCGCCCGCGGCGCTCCGTCGAGCACCACCTCGGCCCGAGCCGTTTCGGTCTTGGCGGCGGATCCAGCCCCGCCGACGAGCGAACGCGGCGACGAGCCGTCGTCGACAAAGGCGAGGCCGCGTCCGCCGACCTCACGCAGGATCGGGGCGAGCGCCGCCTCGTCCGCGGTCATTTTCGCGCCCATGAAGTTGACGAGCCCTGTGTAGCCCGCAAATCGGCTCATAGCCCAATGCAGGCGGTCGATGTTCTCCTGCGGCTTGGCGGCCACGATCAGCGTATGCGGCCCCGGATCGTTGCCCGGATAATCGAACGGCTCCATCGGGACCTGAAGCATGACCTCGTGGCCTCCCTCGCGCGCGCGCGCCACGAGGCCCTCCAGGCCGATCCCGTAGGGCGCGAAGGCGAGGGTCACGGGCGCGGGCAGCTTGGCGATGGCGTCCGCGGTCACGTTCTGGCTGAGGCCAAGCCCTCCGACCAGGACGGCCACGCGCGCGGCCGGACGCGCCCCGCCCGGCAGCGCGCCGGCCGGACGGGCGTAGACGATCGACGGCCGGGACCCGTCGGCGCCGATTTTCGGGAGCACGCCGTGCCGCGTTCGCTCAACGAGCCTGGAGTCGGGCGCGGAATTAAGCGTGACCGCCGCATCGGGAATACGGATGACCAGCGAGGCCGGCGCGCCGGCGCCGTTCGGCCGCACGACCGAGACCCCGGAGGCGGTCTCCACCTCCGCCGCGCTGCGCTGCGGGGATTCCGCCGGACCGTCTTGCGCGCGCGCGCCGCCGCCCGCCTCCAGCCGTGGCGGATCGGGCTCGCGGGCGGGGCGCGGTTCGACTCCGGCGACCGTCTGCCGATCGCCGCCGCCAAGGAGGCCGGCCGTGATCGCGAGCGCCGCGCCGATCGCCAAAAGCGCGAGCGCCAGGACCGCGCTAAGGACGACCGCGCCAAGGACCCGCGGCGTCGGCGAAAGGGACCGTCGCGGGCCGCCCTCGGGCCGGTCGACGCCGAGCGGCTTCAGCAAATCGTCGGACGTCGCGTCCACGCGCGTTCAACCCCGATGCTCATGCGGCGGAGAGCCGGCCGGGGACTCCCCCCGAATCAGAACGGCCCGCCGTGCTGGCCGAAACGACACACGACGGGCCGCCATGGTTAAGAAAGGCTTAAAGGCTCAGTTCGGGACGCCGGTCTTGGCGGTGTTCGCGGCTCCCTTGCGCGCGCCGCGCACGTAGTCGAACGCGGTGTTCAGCTGCTTGTCCTTCGTCGGATCCGGCGGAATATAGGCCGAGGAGCCGCCCTTCTCGTCCTTGTCGGAGTTCTTCAGGTGGCCGCGCAAGCCGGCTTCGCCCTTGGTCTCGTCCTTGCCCTTGAGATCGTCCGGGATGTCCTGAAGCACCTCTTGGTCCGGATCGATGCCTTTAGCCTGAATCGAGCGGCCGGCCGGCGTGTAGTAGCGGGCGGTGGTCAGGCGCAACGCGCCGTTGCCGCCGAGCGGGATGATGGTCTGCACCGAGCCCTTGCCGAACGAGCGCGTTCCCAGCACGGTCGCGCGCTTGTGGTCCTGGAGGGCGCCGGCGACGATCTCGGACGCGGAGGCCGAGCCGCCGTTGATCAGCACCACCAGCGGCTTGCCCTTGGTGAGGTCGCCCGCCTTGGCGTTGAAGCGCTGCGTCTCCTCGGCGTTGCGGCCGCGGGTCGACACGATCTCGCCGCGCTCCAGGAAGGCGTCGGAGACCATGATCGCCTGGTCGAGCAGGCCGCCGGGGTTGTTGCGCAGGTCGATTACGTAGCCCTTGAGCTTGTCCTGGCCGACTTCGGTCGAGATCTTCTCGATCGCGGTGCGCAAGGCCTCGTAGGTCTGCTCGTTGAACTGCGTGATGCGCAAATAACCGATGTCGCCGCCCTCGGTGCGGGCCCGCACCGGCCGGATGCGGATGGTCTCGCGCGACAACTTGACCTCGAGCGGCTCCTTCTTCTCCTTGCGCTGGATCGTGAGCTTCACCGACGAATTGACCGGGCCGCGCATCTTGTCCACGGCCTGGTTGAGCGTCAGACCCTGCACGGGCTCGCCGTCGATCTGGGTGATGACATCGTTGGCCATGATGCCGGCCCTGGCGGCGGGCGTCTCGTCGATCGGCGCCACGACCTTGACGAGGCCCTCTTCCATCGTGACCTCGATTCCGAGGCCGCCGAACTCGCCGCGGGTCTGGATCTGCATGTCGCGGAAGCTTTTGGCGTCCATGTAGCTCGAATGCGGATCGAGCGAGGTCAGCATGCCGTTGATGGCCGACTCGATCAGCTTCGCCTCTTCCGGGCGCTCGACGTAATCGGTGCGCACCTTCTCGAACACGTCGCCGAAAAGGCTGAGCTGCCGGTAAGTCTCGGACGACGCGGCGACCGCGCTCGTGGTCGAGAGAAGATGGTTTTGCGACACCAGCGTCGCGGAGCCGGCGCCGACCAGCGCGCCCAAGAGGACAAGAGAGATTTTGCGCATTATCCGCGAACCTTTTCGCCTTGCGATTTCGCCCACCACGGCCCCGGATCGATCGAACCGCCGTCGTTCCGGAACTCTACATAGAGCACGGGATCGTTCGTCTCAATGCCGCCCAAGCCCGGCGCCAATGAGGCGGATGCGCCCATGATGGCGACGGGCTCTCCGGCGAGCACGAATTGCCCCACCTCGACGTTGATTTGATTCATGCCCGCCAAAAGAACATGGTATCCGCCGCCAGCGTCGATGATCAAGAGACGGCCATAGGAGCGGAACGGCCCCGCGAAGACCACCGACCCGTCGGTCGGCGATGAGACGACGGCCTGCGGGCGGGCGACGATGGAGACGCCGCGTGTCGTTCCGCCATAGCCGTCGGGGCTTCCGAACGCCCGCGCCGTTTCGCCGCTGACTGGACGCGGCAGCAGGCCGCGCGCTTGCGTGAACGGGATCTTCGGCGCGAGGCGCGCGGGGTTGGAGGGGGCGAGCGCCGCGATGCGCTCGCGCGAGTGCGCGTCTCCGCTGTGCGCGTCTTCGGTCCCGCGCTTCGCCGCGGTCGCATCGCGCTCCACGCGCTCGACCAAATCCTTGAGGCTTTTCGCCTGCTGACCAAGCTCCAAGGCCCGCTCGCGCTCGCGTCCAAAGCTTTGCTCCGTCTCGGTCAGGCGGCTTTGCCGCGCCGCGACCAGGGCGCCAAGGCGCTCCCGCTCGCGGTGCAGATCGGCGAGTTCGCGCGCCAGCACGTCCCGGTCGGAGGCGATGGCGCGGGTCAACCGCACGAGCTCGGCGAGATCCAGGGCGAGCACGTCGACCTCATTGCGCATCTCGGGCAGCACGGCGCCGAGCAGCATCGAGGCGCGGACCGCTTCCAGCATGTCCTCCGGCCGCACCAGCACGGCGGGCGTCGGACGCCGCCCCATGCGCTGCAAGGCGGCCAGGATCTCGGCGATCACCCCGCGCCGGGCGTCGAGCGAACGGCGCTGCGCCGTTTCGCTTCCCGTCAGCGCGCCGAGACGGTCTTCGATTCCTCGGATGCGGTCTTCGGTCGCACGCATCCGTTCGGTGGTCCCGATGAGGGCGGCGCTCAGCCTGGCCCGATCGGCCGCAACCTCGGCGATCTCGGCCTCGAGCCGCCGGCGCGATTCGGCGCTCGCGGCGATCGCCTCCTCGACGGCCTTGAGGTCTCCCTCGCGCCGGGCCTTCTCCTCCGCTGTCTCATGAGTGCGCGGCGCAGAACCGTTTGCCGGTCCTGCTTGCGTGGGACGAGCGCCCTCCGGCCGAGCTTGAACCTGTCCGGACAAGCCCATCCCGGCCAAAGCCGCGCCAAGCGCCGCGAGATGGGCGAGCGAAGCGAAACGCCGGGTCGCTGCCAAGAGCATCATGGGTCAGGGCTCGTCGCCGCCCGCGCGGTGATACGGGTGGCCTGCGAGGATCGTGAGCGCCCGGTAGACCTGCTCCATGACGAGCACGCGCGCAAGCTGGTGCGGCAGGGTCAAAGCGCCGAATGCGGCCACGAGACCGGCCTGCCGCCGGATGCCCTCGTCGAGTCCATCGGGGCCGCCGATGACGAAATTCAGCGCCGTGCGGCCTGCGTCGCGCCATGATCCGATGCGTTCGGCGAAGGCCTCGCTCGTCAGCGCCCGCCCGCGCTCGTCGAAGACGACGAGAACCGATGGACCGGCTCGGGCGAGGATCGCCGCCGCCTCTTCGGCGCGCCGGTCGGCGTCGCGTCGCGCCCGACTCTCGACGATTTCATGGACTTCAATCGCCGGAATACCGAGCGAGCGGCCCAACGCCTCCGCGCGGGCATGATAGCGGGCGACGAGGTTGCGCTCCGGCCCGGCCTTCAGCCGGCCGACAACGATCAGCCCAAGCCGCACGCGACGCCGTCAGACGGCGCGCTGTTCGTGCGGACGGCTCGCGCCCCACATCTTCTCGAGGTTGTAGAAACCGCGAACCTCGGGACGGAAGATGTGGATGAGAACGTCGCCGGCGTCGATCAGCACCCAGTCGCAGGCCGGCAGACCTTCGACCCGCGCGGGTCCGTAGCCGTTCTGCTTGATGGCTTCGAGCACGCGCTCTGCGATCGCGCCCACATGGCGGTGGGAACGGCCGGAAGCGATGACCATGGTGTCGGCGATCGAGGTTTTGCCGGCAAGGTCGATTTCAACCGTGTCCTCGGCTTTCATGTCCTCGAGACAGGCTCGGACGATCGTCCGAAGATCCTCATCCTGCGGAGTCCTCGCTCCGGAGGGAGGGGGAAGCGAAGAAAAATCCGCTTCACGCAGAGACAATGGGTTCAGTTCCAGACCCTCTTTCAACAGCGCGACCGTGCGCCGCCGTTTCTAAGATAAGGTCAAACGGGGGACGTTTTCAATATTGCCGCTTGGCGAAGGGTGCGCCCGAGCGCGAAGAGCGGTGGATGACAGGAATGAGCGCGGCCCATGCAGATAGATCCAGGCCGGCGGCTCCCGATCGGCGAGCAGCGGCGCGTCGGTCTCGTCGAGACGAGCGCGCGCGAGCGCGACGGCGGCGCGCCCCTGCGTCGCCCGCAGCGTCCAACCGGGGCGGTCGATGACCGCGAGCGGCATCAGGCCGGCGATCGTCTCCCAGCCGCGCCAGCGATGGAAGCCGGCGAGGCAATCCGCGCCCATGATCCACACGAACCGCACGCCCGGACAGCGCGCGACGAGGTAGCTGAGGGAATCGACCGTAAACGTCGCGCCGATCTCCTCCTCGAACCCTGTCACGTCGATGCGCGGGCGCCGCGCCACGACCCGCGCCGCTGCCAGACGCGCCGCGATTGGTGGAAAGCCGCTCTGCTCTTTAAGCGGATTGCCGGGCGTCACCATCCACCAGACGCGGTCGAGCCGCAGCCGTTTCAGCGCAAGCAGGCTGACATGCCGGTGCCCCGCATGCGGCGGATTGAACGAGCCGCCGTAGAGGCCGACCCGCAGGCCGGGCGCATGGGGAGGCAGGGGGACCACTTCGCCTCGCCTTCTCAAGATCGAACCTGCCCGGCCCCGCGCACGCGGTATTTGAAAGATGTGAGCTGCTCCACGCCCACGGGTCCGCGCGCGTGCATGCGGCCGGTGGCGATGCCGATCTCGGCCCCGAAGCCGAACTCGCCGCCATCGGCGAACTGGGTCGAGGCGTTGTGAAGCACGATGGCGGAATCGACCTCGTTTAGAAACCGCTCGGCGGCGGCCGGGTCGCTCGGTGACGATCGCGTCGGTATGGTGGGAACCATGCGTCTCGATGTGGTCGATGGCGGCGTCGAGCCCGTCCACCACGCGGGCCGCGATGATGGCGTCGAGGTATTCGGCCCGCCAATCGTCCTCGCTGGCCGGCGTGACGCGCGGATCGGCGGCTTGCACGGCGGAATCGCCGCGCACGGCGCAGCCGGCGTCGAGCAGCATGGCGACGAGCGGGCGCAGGTGCGTTCCGGCGCAGGCGCGGTCCACCAGCAGCGTTTCGGCGGCTCCGCAGATGCCGGTGCGGCGCATCTTGGCGTTGAGCACGATTTTCTTGGCCATCTCGAGATCGGCCGCCGCATGGACGTAGACGTGGCAGACCCCTTCGAGGTGCGCGAACACCGGCACGCGCGCCTCCGCCTGCACCCGCGCCACGAGGCTCTTGCCGCCGCGCGGCACGATGACGTCGAGCGCGCCGTCGAGCCCGGCGAGCATGGCCCCGACCGCCGCGCGGTCGCGCGTCGGCACGAGCTGGACGGCCGCCGCCGGCAGCCCGGCCTCCGCTAGCCCCTCGCCCATCGCCCCGGCGATGGCCCGCGCGGTGCGGAAGCTCTCCGACCCGGCGCGCAGGATGGCGGCGTTGCCGGCCTTGAGGCAGAGCGCCCCCGCGTCGGCCGTCACATTCGGGCGGCTTTCAAAAATCACGCCGACGACTCCGAGCGGCGTCGCGACCCGCTCGATCAAAAGGCCGTTCGGGCGCTCGAACGTCGCGAGCGCCCGGCCGACGGGATCGGGCAAATCGGCGATGCTCGCGACCGCGTCGGCGACCGCCGCCAGCCGTGTCTCATCGAGCGTCAGGCGGTCGATGAAGGCCGCCGCCTGCCCCTTCGCCTTCGCGTCGGCCACGTCGTCCGCGTTGGCGGCCAAAATGTCCGACGAGCACGCCCGGATGCGCGCCGCCATCGCCCTGAGCACGGCGTTCTTTTCAGCTTCGGTCGCGAGCCCCAGCCGGCGCGCCGCGATCCGGGCGCGGCGGCCGATCTCGGCCATCATGTCCGAAACCGTCCGGCCGCCCGCGACCGAATCCGGCTCCGCCGCGTTGAGTCGGGAAGCCCTCGCGGCAGGGCTCAGGGTGCGAGCAGCGTCCATGTCGGCGTATCAGTCATCTTCGGAAGAGCGGTCCTTAGGGTCTGTCAGGGTACAAGAGCTTGATCTGGCGGTCTCGGTGAGAGGGTGTAGTTCCACTCGCCGTGGAACGCATCGCGGGCGATGTTAAGCCCAGCCATCTCGGCATCGGACACCGTCACGCCCTTGGGATAGCGGTTCGGGTCAAGCTCGCACCGCACGCTCAGGCCCGTCCTGGTGGTGGTTGCGCCGATCAGGTCCACGATGACACGGTAGCTCACCAGCGGCGTGGCGCGCCAGTTTTGGCTGATGAACGAGAACAGCCGGTGCTCGATCGCGTTCCCCTTCGAGGTGCCGGGCGGCAGATGATGGACCGTGATGGCCAGACCGCTCTCATCGGCCAGCCGCTGCAACTCCCGCTTCCACAGCCGCACCCGCACGCCGTTCGAGCCGCCCCCATCGGCCGTGATGGTCAAGCTCTTGGCCCCAGGATAGCGCGGTCGCCCGATCTCCTGCCACCAGCGCCGGATGGTCTGCCCCGCAAAGGCTGCCGTGTCATGGTCCTGGCCCACTCCGACCCAGCCGGCATTGGCGGCCAGATCATAAACGCCGTACGGCACCGCCCGCCCCAGCTCCTTGATCAGGAAGTCGTGCACCCGCACCGCTTCGGGCGATCCCTTGGGACGCCACGCCCGCCCGCCGTTCTTGAAGTCGCCCACAAGCTCCTTCTTCTTGGCGTCCACCGAGATCACCGGCTCGCCGGCCGCCAGCGCCGTCTTGACCTGGGCATCGATGAAGGCGAACTGCGCATCCCGATCCGGGTGGCTTACCCCCTCGCGGGTCTTGGCGTTGGCCTGCAGGCTGAAGCCGAGCCCGTGCAGCAACTCGCCCACCAGCGTGCGGCTGATCCGATGGCCCTGGGCCTGAAGCTCGTCGGCAAGCCGGCGCAGGCTCTTGCAGGTCCAGCGCAGCGGCCCCTCTGGATCGCCGCGCGCGCTCGGCTCGACCAGAGCCTTCAGATCGCGCATCAGGTCGGGATCAGCCACGACGGCCGGCTTGCGGCCGCCACCTGCGCGACGGACGCGACCAGCCGTAAGGGCCGGCGCCTCGGCCAGTTCGCGTAGCCCACGCCCAATGGTGCTGGTGGCGACCCCGGTGGCCCGCCACACGGCGGCAATGCCGCCGTACCCGGCCGCTTTGGCCTCGGCTGCCACCAGCAGCCGCCGGCCACGCTCATCCAAGATCGAGGACAGCGCGGCGTAGCGCTGCCGGATGCCATCAGGGTCGATCATTCCGGCAGGCTAAACCCGCTCCGTTGCGCACCAAAGCAGGCCCACGCCACCGGAGAGTCGATTCACTTGCTCCCGGACAGGCCCTAAGCAGCCCGTTGACGAAGTCGTTGCTCGGCAATCAGCCCACAACATTATGTAGGCCTTCGCAGCTTTGGCCGCGACATATGGTGGGTAGACGACCAACTCAGGACTTCGTCAACGGGCTCTAGCACGTCCGGCCTCCTCAAGCGAACCATCAAACCTTCCCGAGGTCCGCATCGGGACCTCCGGATGGCACTACGAAGCCTGGCGCGGGCCGTTCTATCCGGAGGACATCAAAACCAAGGACTTTTTGTCCTTCTACATCACGCGCTTTTCCACGACCGAACTCAACAATCCGTTCTACCGCCTGCCGACCGAGGCGACCGTCCAGGCTTGGCGCGAGTCGACGCCCGAAACCTTCCTGTTCGCCTGGAAAGCGTCGCGGCTCATCACCCATCTGAAGCGTTTGAAGGAGGTGGAGGAGAACGTCCCGTTCATGTTCCGGCGGGCGGAGGGCTTGGGCATAAACTGGGGCCGGTGCTGTTCCAGCTTCCGCCCTCGCTCAAGGCCGACCGCGAGCGGCTGGCGCGCTTCCTGGACCTGCTCCCAAAAGATCGGCGCCACACCTTCGAGTTCCGCCACCCGAGCTGGTACGAGCCGCCGATCCTCGACCTTTTGGGCGAGCACGACGCCGCGCTCTGCCTCTCCGACCACGCCGCCGCGCCCGCGCCCTGGGCGGTGACGGCGAGCTTCGTCTACATCCGCGCGCACGGGCCGAGCGGGCGCTACTGGGGCAGCTACAGCGACGAGACCCTGCGCCAGTGGGCGGACGACATCGCGGCGTGGCGCTCGCAAGGGCGCGCGGTCTATTGCTACTTCGACAACGACATCAAGAGCGCCGCCCCGGCGGACGCGCAACGGCTGTTCGCCATGCTTCAGCCCGCGCCTATCGTTCAGCCCGCGCCGGCTCCGTCTCGGGCGCGCCGGGCGCGAGGGCCAGATCGTCGCGATGGATCATCTCCGCGCGTCCGGGGTAGCCCAGAACCGCCTCGATCGCCCGGCTCGCGCGCCCGATGATTTTTTTTGCCTCCTCGGCGTCGTAGGCGACGAGGCCGCGCCCGAGCACGGCTCCCTCGGGATCGCGGATCGTCACGGCGTCGCCGCGCGAGAACGCGCCTTCGACGCGGGCGACCCCGACCGGCAGCAGGCTCGCGCCGCCCCTGAGCGCTTTGGCCGCGCCCGCATCGACATGGAGCGCTCCGCGCGGCTCCAGCGCCCCCGCGATCCAGGTCTTTCGGGCCGTGGCGGGGTTTGACGGCGTCAGGAACCAGGTGCAGCGCCCCCCGTCCATCACCGCCCGCAGCGGGTTTTCCGGCCGCCCGTCGGCGATGACCATGTGGGTGCCGCCGGCCACGGCGATCTGGCCCGCCTCGATCTTGGTCCGCATGCCGCCGCGCGACAGGTCGCGAGGCCGCGCCGCCCGCCATGGCGGCGATGGCGGGCGTGATGCGCTCGACCACGGGGATGTGCCGGCCTGCGGGTCCGCGGCCGGCGGCGCGGCGTAAAGCCCGTCCACGTCGGAGAACAGCACCAGCAGGTCGGCCCCGATCATGGTGGCGACGCGGGCGGCGAGGCGGTCGTTGTCGCCGTAGCGGATCTCGCTCGTCGCCACCGTGTCGTTTTCGTTGACGACCGGCACGGCGCGCATGTCCAAGAGCTTGCCGATGGTGGCGCGGGCGTTGAGGTAGCGGCGGCGCTGCTCGGTGTCGGCGAGGGTGACGAGAATCTGCCCGGCCGTGATCCCATGGTGGGCCAGCACCTCGGACCAGTGGCGCGCGAGCGCGATCTGTCCGACGGCGGCGGCGGCTTGGCTCTCCTCCAGCCGGAGCGCGCCGGGGGACAAGCCGAGCACCGTGCGCCCGAGCGCGATCGCGCCGGACGACACCACCAGCACGTCGGCCCCGCGCGCATGAAGCGCGGCGATATCCTCGGCGAGCGCCGCCAGCCACGCCTGCTTGAGCCGCCCTTGCGCGCTGTCGACCAGCAGCGCCGAGCCGACCTTCAGCACGACGCGGCGGAATTTTTCGAGGCGCGGGGTCATGGATGCCACGCTTCCACCTGCGTTGAGGCGGCCTCCTCCTCTGCCCGGCGGCATCGACCGCCCGCAACAGCGCCCGCAGCACGTCCTGGACTCCCTGCCCGCTCGCGGACGAAATCACGCACGGCGTCGCCTTCGCGGCCCGCTTCAAGCGCGCCGCCTGCTCCTTCAGGGTCGCCGGGTCGAGCGCGTCGGCTTTGGATAGCGCAACGATTTCAGGTTTTTCGGCGAGCCCGCTCCCATATGCCTCCAGTTCCCGACGGACCGTCTTGTAGTCCCGCCCGGCGTGTTCGCCGGCCCCATCCACAAGGTGGAGCAGCACGCGGCAGCGTTCGATGTGGCCCAAGAAGCGGTCGCCCAGTCCCGCGCCCTCGTGCGCGCCCGCGATCAGGCCGGGGATGTCGGCCAGCACGAACTCGCGCCCGTCCACGCGCACCACGCCGAGGCCCGGATGCAGCGTCGTGAACGGATAGTCGGCGATTTTCGGCTTCGCCGCCGTCACGGTCGCCAGGAAGGTGGACTTGCCGGCGTTGGGGAGCCCGACCAGCCCGGCGTCGGCGATCAGCTTCAACCGCAGCCAGATCCAGCGTTCCTCCCCTTCCTGGCCGGGGTTGGCGCGGCGGGGGGCGCGGTTGGTGGAGGTCGTGAAGTGGGCGTTGCCGAAGCCGCCGTTGCCGCCTCGCGCGAGAAGCATCGTTTGGCCCGGTTCGGTCAGGTCGGCCAAGAGCGTTTCGCCGTCCTCGTCAAAGACCTGCGTGCCGGCCGGCACGCGCAGCGTCACGTCCGCGCCCTTCGCGCCGGCGCGGTTCTTGCCCATGCCGTGCGTGCCTTTTGCGGCCTTGAAGTGCTGCCGGTAGCGGTAGTCGATCAGCGTGTTGAGGCCCTCGACCGCCTCGATCCACACGTCTCCGCCGCGGCCGCCGTCGCCGCCGTCGGGCCCGCCGAACTCGATGAACTTTTCGCGCCGGAACGACACCGCTCCCGCCCCGCCGTCGCCGGAGCGGATGAAAACCTTGGCTTGATCGAGGAATTTCATGGCTGCTTGACTTAAGCGAGGCGGCGGATGCGGGCAATGCGCGCGCTCGCCAAACGGCTGGCGCCCGGCTCTCCGCTCTTGCGCTGGTTTTCATGGTCTTGGGTGGTGTCCGGCCGCCGTCATGACGGGACGGCTCCCGCTTAAGGCGCTCAAGCCTCCATCCGAGAGCGAAAGGGCCGTCGTCGCGACGGAAATGTGGGCCAGGAGGAAGGGAGCCTCCTGCCGAGCCGCGTCGTCGAGGCCGTTCCCGCCGCCCGAGACGGGCGCTCCGGGGCGCCGTTCCGGCGCCGGGTTAGGATCGAAGGTCCGGCTCGCTCAGCAGATCGTCGATGTCCAGGCGGCGCGTGAACATGGCCAGCGCGCCCTCCGGGGTGCGCGGCCATCTTGCCTGCGGCTTGTCCCAGTACAGCTCGACCCCGTTCTGGTCGGGATCGCGCAGGTACAGCGCCTCGCTCACGCCGTGGTCGGACGCTCCGTCGAGCGGAACGCCCGCCGCGATCAGCCGACGCAGCGCATCGGCCAGCGCCGCGCGGGTCGGGTAGAGAATGGCCGTGTGATAGAGCCCCGTCGAGCCCGGCGGCGGGGCTGAGCCGCCCCGGCTCTCCCAGGTGTTGAGGCCGATATGGTGATGGTAGCCCCCGGCCGCGATGAACGCCGCCTCGGACCCGTACCGCTGCATCAACGCGAAACCGAGCACGCCGCAGTAGAAGGCGAGCGCCCGGTCGAGGTCGGCCACCTTCAGGTGAACGTGCCCGATCCGCGCGCCGGGATCGATCGGCCGATCCGGCTGACGCTCGTCCGCCATGGGCCGCAGGGGTTCGGAGGACATGCGAAACCTCCAGTGGGCTCGGGAATGATTGCGCCCAGACAGCCTCTCTTTGCAAGCAGCAAGGGCCATCTTGCTGTTTGAGCTCGGCGACCAGCAATATCAGTCTCGGCGGTGGGCGCGCGCCGGTCGCGAAGGCCGGCTTGATTTCGTCGGGCATCTACGCTTATAATTCTGACTGGCCGGTCAGTCATAGGTGCCCGTCATGTCGGCCAACCCGCAGGCGAACGTGGTTGCGCGGCGCGCGCGCAGCGAGGAGGCGCGGCAGGCCAAGCTGCAGGCGATCCTCGATGCGGCGCTCGATGTTTTCGCCGCGAAGGGCTTCGCCGACACCCGGCTTGACGATGTCGCCGCCCGGGCCGGCGTCGCCAAGGGCACAATCTATCTCTACGTCGAATCCAAGCAGGCTCTGCTCGAGGCGCTGGTCCGCTCCGGCATCGCAGGGCCGCTCGCCGCCGTCGAGGCGCAGGTGCTGGCCCTCGACGCGCCCGCCGAGACGATGCTGCGCATGCTGTTCGCCGCGCTCCATCGGGAGATTTTGGGCACGCGGCGCAAGGAGATCGTGCGTCTCGTCATCGCCGAGGCGGGCCGCTTCCCAGACATCGCGGCATTCTACCACCGCGAGGTCGTCGGCCGCGGCATGGCGCTGCTGCGCCGGGTCGCCGAGCGCGCGGTCGAGCGCGGCGAGTTCAACTCCGACGAACTCGTGCGGTTTCCGCAACTCGCCATCGCCCCGGCGATCGTCGCCCTCCTCTGGGCCAACCTGTTCGAGCGCTTCGAGCCGCTCGACGCCGAGGCCCTGTTCGACGCGCACCTGGCTCTCCTCATGCGCGCCCTCAAGGGGAGCGGCGCATGAAAGGGGCGATCCGGCTCATCCTCGTGCTCATGCTGCTCGCCGCCGGCGGCGGGGCCGCCTATTGGCGTTTCGGCCGCACGGAGGAAAAGCCGGTCGCCTTTCAGGGCTACATGGAAGGCAACCTCGTCTACATGGCGCCGGAGGAAAGCGGACGCATCGAGCGTCTTGAGGTCGAGGCGGGCGATCAAGTGTCCGAGGGCCAGCTCCTGTTTGCGCTGGAATCGTCCGTTCAGATCGCGCAGCGCAACGAGAGCGAGGCGCGCCTGCGCCAGGCCGAAGCGCAGCTCGCCAACGTCAAGGCGGCGCAGCAGCGGCCCGAGCAGATCGCGGTTTTGCGGGCCCAGGTCGAGCGCGCCCGCGCCAACCTCGATCTCTCGAAGAACGAGTTCGAGCGCCAGAAGACGCTCTACCAAAAAGGCATCTCCGCCAAGGCTCGGCTCGACCAGGCCGAATCCGCCTTCGAGCGCGACAAGGCCGCCTTGGACGAGGCGCAGCGGCAAATCCAGGCTGCGCAACTGACGGGCCGCTCGGCCGAGATCGACGCCGCCGAGGCGTTTGCGCGCGCCTCGGAGGCGATGCTGCGCCAGACCGAGACGCGCGTCGCCAAGCGCCGGGTCAGCGCGCCGGCCGCGGCGCGCGTCCAGGACGTTTACTTCCGGGCCGGCGAGGTGGTGAACGCCGGCCAGCCCGTGCTGTCGCTTCTGCCCCCGGCCAACGTGCGCGTGCGCTTCTACGTCCCGGAGCCGGTGCTCTCGACCCTGTCGCTCGGCCAGACGGTCGCGATCCGCTGCGACGGCTGCGCCGGCGACATCCGGGCCAAGATCGTCTTCCTGTCGCGGGAAGCGGAATACACGCCGCCCGTGATCTTCAGCGACAAGGAGCGCGCCAAGCTCGTCTTCCGCGCCGAAGCGAAGCCCCTCGGCGGGGTCGAGTTGCCGATCGGACTGCCGGTTTCGGTCACGCCGCTCGATCTGCCCCCGACCGCCAACCGTCAGTCATGAATGAAGCCGTCCGCTTAGCCACCCGCATGCCCCCGCCCGAGTCGGCGGGCGGGCCGGAGATCGTCATCGACGTCGAAGGGCTCACGAAATCCTTCAACGGCCGCACGGTCGTCCGGAACCTGACCATGCAGGTCCGCAAGGGCCTGATCTACGGCTTCCTCGGCCCGAACGGCAGCGGCAAGACCACGACGATCCGCATGCTCTGCGGCCTGCTGACGCCCGACAGCGGGCGCGGCGCCTGCCTCGGCTACGACATCCGCACGCAGGCGGACGAGATCAAGCGTCACGTCGGCTACATGACGCAGAAATTCTCGCTCTACGCCGACCTCTCGATCCGCGAGAACCTGGAGTTCGTGGCCCGGATCTACAACCTGCCGAAGCCGCGCCAGGCCGCCGCCGATGCGATCCGGCGGCTTGGCCTCGAACAGCGCGCCGATCAGCTTGCGGGCGCCCTCTCCGGCGGCTGGAAGCAGCGCCTGGCGCTCGGCGCCTGCATCCTGCCCGAGTCCAAAACTTCTCCTGCTCGACGAGCCGACGGCGGGCGTCGATCCGAAGGCGCGGCGCGATTTCTGGGACGAAATTCACGCGCTGGCCCACGAGGGCCTGACCGTGCTGGTCTCGACCCATTACATGGACGAGGCCGAGCGCTGCCACGAGATCGCCTACATCGCCTACGGCGAGTTGCTGGCCCAAGGCTCGGTCGAGGCGGTGGTGGCCGAGGCGCATCTCGCGACCTGGACCGTCACCGGCCCCGATCTCGCGGCGTTGGCCGAGACGCTCAAGCGCACGGACGGCGTCGACATGGTCGCCCCTTTCGGCGCGGCGCTGCACGTCAGCGGACGGGATGCCGAAGCGCTGGAAACGGCGACCCGCCCCTTGCGCGAACGTGGCCCCCAGGTCTGGACGCCGGACGAGCCGACGCTGGAGGACGTGTTCATCGACCTGATGAGCCGGTCGCGGGATAATTTTGGATGACAACGCCGTCATTCCGGGACGGCCCGAAGGGGCTCTCGCTTCGCTCGCCCCGGAATGACAGGGCGTGCGACATGGCCGAGGAACAGTCATGCACCCCATTGACACCGACCGCCGCACGCGCGGGCTCCGCGCTTCGCTCAGCCGCTTCTACGCCACCTTCGCCAAGGAGCTGATCCAGCTGCGGCGCGACCGCATCACCTTCGCGACCATGATCTTCATCCCGCTCGTCCAGCTTCTGCTCTTCGGCTACGCCATCAACGCCGACCCAAAACACCTGCCGACCGCCGTGCTGGTGCAGGACGACAGCGTGTTCGCCCGATCCTTCCTCGCCGCTATGCGGACGAGCGACTACTTCGACATCCGCATCCTGGCGCAGAGCGAGGGGGAGCTTGACCACCTCCTCCTGTCCGGGACCGTGCAGTTCGGCGTGCAGATCCCGGCGAACTTCGGCCGCGACCTCATCCGCGGCGAGCGGCCGGGGCTCCTCGTCGTCGCCGACGCCACCGATCCGGTGGCGACCGGCGGCGCGGCCGCGGCGCTGCAAGGGCTCTCGACCCGCGTGTTCGCCCGCGACCTCCTGGGGCCCGCCGCCACGCTCGCCCCGAAGGAGCCGCCCTACGACCTGCGCATCCACCGCCGCTACAACCCGGCGGGCGAAACGCGCCTCAACATCGTGCCGGGGCTGATGGGCACGATCCTGACGCTCACCATGCTGATCTTCACGGCGCTCTCCGTCACGCGCGAGATCGAGCGCGGCACCATGGAGAGCCTGCTCGCCATGCCGATCCGCCCGGTCGAGATCATGCTGGGGAAAATCGCGCCCTACGTGGTGGTCGGCGGCCTCCAGATGACGCTGATCCTGACCGCCGCCAATCTTCTGTTCGGGGTGCCGGTGGTCGGCAGCCTCGCGCTGCTCGTCGCCCTGACGATGCTGTTCATCGTCGCCAACCTGTCCGTCGGCTACACCTTCTCGACCATCGCCACGAACCAGCTCCAGGCGATGCAGATGTCGTTCTTCTTCTTCCTGCCCAGCATGCTTTTATCGGGTTTTTTGTTCCCGTTCCGGGGCATGCCGGCGTGGGCGCAGTATATCGGCGAAGTCCTGCCGCTCACGCATTATCTGCGCATCGTGCGCGGCGTCATGCTGAAAGGCGCAGGCCTGATCGACCTTCAGACCGATGTTCTGGCGCTGGCAGCGTTCACGCTCGCCGCCATGGGCCTCGCGGTCGCGCGCTTCCGGCAGACGCTGGATTGAACGCGGCCGCCCCCTCTCCCGCTCTGCGGGAGAGGGGGCTTGCGGTTCACGTTACCGCTGCGGCCGGCCGCGCGCCGCCGTGTCGGCGCGGCGCTGTTGGACGGAGCTTTGGATGAAACGCGGCAGACCTCCGGCGGAAGCGGGTTGCTGCGGCGCCCCACTCCCCCGCCGACGGCCCTTCGACGCGCCGTTCGGGCCTGCATGCGCCTTGGCCGGCGCGGCCGCGTGCTTGCGGGCATACGGCCGGTCGGCCGCGAGTTGAGGACGGCGGTTGTCGGCTTGAGGCGTCGCCGCGGGCTTCAGAACCGGCAAGTCCTTCGGGAGCGGCTCGACCGGCACTTTTTGGCGCGTCAGCCGCTCGATGTCGCGCAGGTAAGCGCGCTCCTCGTCGTTGCAGAACGAGAGGGCGACGCCCGCCGCCCCGGCCCGCGCCGTGCGGCCGATGCGGTGGACGTAGGATTCCGGCACGTTCGGCAGGTCGTAGTTGATGACGTGCGTCACGCCGTCCACGTCGATGCCGCGCGCCGCGATGTCGGTCGCGACCAGCACGCGGCAGTGGCCGGAGCGGAAGCCCGCGAGCGCGCGCTCGCGCTGCGGCTGGCTCTTGTTGCCGTGGATGGCGGCGGCCTCGATATTCGCTTGCGCGAGAGACCGCACGACCTTGTCGGCGCCGTGCTTGGTGCGCGTGAACACGAGCACGCGCTCGACGGCGTCGTCCCGCAGCACGGCCGCCAGCAGCGCCGGCTTCTGACCGCCGGACACGAACATCACGCGCTGCTCGACGCGCTCGACCGTGGTCGCGACCGGGGCGACGGCGACGTTCGCCGGACGGGTCAGAAACTCGTCCGCCAGCGCCGCGATGTTTTTCGGCATGGTGGCCGAGAAGAACAGGCTCTGCCGCTTCGCCGGCAGCAGCTTCACGATGCGCTTCAGCGCATGGATGAAGCCGAGGTCGAGCATCTGGTCGGCCTCGTCGAGCACCAGGATCTCGACCTCGCGCAAGGTCAGCGCGCGCCGATCGATGAGGTCGAGCAGCCGTCCGGGCGTGGCGACGAGGATGTCGACGCCGTGCGCCATCTGGCGCTCGTGCTTGCCGACGGGCACGCCGCCGAACACCACCGCGGTCGAAAGGCGCAGATTGCGGCCATAGGTGCGGAAGCTTTCGGCGATCTGCATCGCCAGTTCGCGGGTCGGGCTCAGCACCAGCGCCCGGCAGGTTTTCGCCAGCGGCGCGCGCGGCGTCTTGGCGAGCCGGTCGAGGATGGGCAGCGCGAAGGCCGCCGTCTTGCCGGTGCCGGTCTGCGCGATGCCGCACAGGTCGCGGCCTTCGAGCACGTGCGGGATGGCCTGCGTCTGGATGGGGGTGGGACGCTCGTAGCCTTCGGAGGCGAGCGCCTTCAGAATCGGCGCGGAGAGGCCGAAGTCGGAAAAGTGAGACAAGGTGTGTCCTAAGCAAAGGTTTTGGAAGCCGCCGGCGACCGTGCCGGCAAGGTTGCCGGCGCGCCAGGGGCTCTTTGATCGACCCGCGTGATAGGGGCGTTCGGGCGATGAGAAGCGATTGAAGAAAGAGGCCGGGTCTTTCAGACCGTCACGCTGCCTCGCTCAAGCACGCTTACGGTGCTGACGCTATGGCGCTCATATGCGCTCGCGACGGTAGGAAAGCAAGCATTCTTATCGCAGGAAGGCGTTGCGCCGGGAACAAGGGGCGGCCTCGATGGCTTTTGAGCGCGCATGACCCACGTCGTTCTTCTCGGAGACTCGGTGTTCGACAACGCCGCCTACGTGCCGGGCGGGCCGGACGTGATCCGGCAGGTGCGGGAGCGGCTTCCGGCCGGATGGCAGGCGACGCTGCGGGCCGTGGACGGCGCCACCACGGCCGGCGTGCCCGGGCAGGCGCAGCGGCTGCCACCGGACGCAACGCATCTCATCGTCAGCGTCGGCGGCAACGACGCGCTCGGCCACATCGGCGTGCTGGAGGAGGCGGCGTCTTCGCTCGCGCAAGCGCTCGACCGCCTCGCCGCCGTCGGTACGGGCTTCGCGCACAACTACCGGACCATGCTGGACGGCGTGCTGGCGCGCGGCCTCCCGACCGCGATCTGCACCATCTACGAGCCGCGCTTTCCCGATCCGCGCCTGCAACGGCTCGCGGTCACGGCGCTCAACCTGTTCAACGACCCAATCATCCGCGAGGCCGCGCGCCGCGGCCTGCTCGTCCTCGACCTGCGCCTGATCTGCGACGACGACGGCGACTTCGCCAATCCGATCGAACCCTCGGTCCAGGGCGGCGCGAAGATCGCCGCGGTCATCGCGCGCCTCGTTACCGGGCATGATTTCTCCGCGCGCCGGTGCGTCATTTACGCTTCCTAAAGCGCTCCCAGCGTTCCCATCGCTCGACCGGCATCGCCAGAACTGCTTCGCGGACAGAAGCCGCTACGGCGCGGCTTGAGCCGAAGGCAGCGCGGAGGGCGCACCCTCCATCACGGTCACGACCTTGCCGGGGTTGAGGACGTTCTTCGGGTCGAGCACCCGCTTCAGGGTCCGCATGAGGTCGATGGCGACCGGGTCCTTGTAGCGCAAAAGTTCGTCGCGCTTGATGAGTCCGATGCCGTGCTCGGCCGAGATCGAACCGCCCATCTGCGCGACGATATCGTGGACGATGCGGTTGAAGCGCTCCCACTCGCTTAAGAAAGCCGCTTTGTCCATGCCGACCGGCTGGCTGAGGTTGAAGTGGATGTTGCCGTCGCCGAAATGGCCGAAGGCGCAGACCCGCAGACCCGGCATGACGGCCTCGCAGGCCCGTGTCGCTTCGTCGATGAAATCGGCGACGCGCGAGACCGGCACGGCGACATCGTGCTTGATCGACCCGCCCTCGAGGCGCTGCACGTCGGAGAGTTCTTCGCGCAACTGCCACAGGGCGCGACTCTGCGCCTCGCTGGCCGCGATCGCGGCGTCCTCGACGATCCCATCCTCGATGGCTTGGCCGAGGACCGTCTCGAACGCGCCCTGGAGATCGGCGTCGGCCTGCGGCGACGACAGTTCGATCAGGGCGTAGGCTTCGTGCTCGCCGGCGAGCGGCCGCACCGCGCCGTTGACGTGCTTCAGAACGATGTCGAGCGCGAACTGCGGCATGTACTCGAACGCCGTGAGCATGTCCCCGGCGGCGCGCAGGCGCTGGAAGAGGTCGAGCGCCGCCTGCGGCGAGGCGCAGCCGATGAACGCGGTGGCGCGCGCCTTCGGCTTCGGGAACAGTTTCAGCACCGCCGCCGTGATGACGCCCAGCGTGCCTTCGGAGCCGACGAACAGGTCCTTCAGGTCGTAGCCGGTGTTGTCCTTGCGCAAGCCGCTGAGGCCGTTCCACACCCGCCCGTCCGCCAGCACCACCTCGACGCCGAGCGCCAGCTCGCGCGCGTTGCCGTAGCGCAGCACCGAGACGCCGCCGGCGTTGGTGGCGAGGTTGCCGCCGATCCGGCACGAACCCTCGGCGGCGAGCGAGAGCGGGAACAGGCAATCGGCCGCGTCAGCCGCCTCCTGCACGGTTTTCAGGATGCACCCGGCCTCGACCGTCATGGTGGCGTTGACGGGATCGACCGCGCGGATGCGGTCGAGCCGGGCGAGCGACAGCACGACGCCGCCATAGGGCACGCCGCCGCCGACAAGCCCGGTGTTGCCGCCCTGCGGCACGATCGGCACGCCGGCCGCCGCGCATTGCTCGACCACGAAGGCGACCTCCGCGGTGTCGCGCGGGCGCACGACGGCGAGCGCCGAGCCCTGATAGAGCGCGCGGGCCTCGGAGAGATAGCCCGCCATGTCGCTTGCCGCGGTCAGCACATGCGCGGCCCCGAGGCGCGCGGCGAGCGTGTCGAGCAGCGATGGGCGAGGAGCGGCGTGGACGGTCATGGGGCAATCCTGAGCTTCCCCTTACTTCGCCCCCTGCCGTCAAAGGCGCAACCCTTGTAAGCTCATCTGGACATCCTCCATCCCCGAGTCGCGCCCATGCTCTACGTCATCCAGAAACCGCCGCGCCCTGCCCTGCCCGTGGTCGGGACGGACGACCTGTTTCCGGTGCGGCGGGTCTATTGCGTCGGGCGCAACTACGCCGCCCATGCGCGCGAGATGGGACATGATCCAAACCGCGAGCCGCCGTTCTTCTTCATGAAGCCGGCCGACGCGCTCCTGCCCGTCGTCGGCGGGCGAGACCGTCGAACTACCCTACCCGCCCAAGACCGCCGACTACCACTTCGAGGTCGAGATGGTGGCGGCGCTTGGCCAGGGCGGGCGCGACATCCCGGTCGAGGCCGCGCTCGACTGCGTCTACGGCTACGCGGTCGGGCTCGACATGACGCGGCGCGACCTCCAGGACGAGGCCAAGCAGCTTCGCCGCCCCTGGGACCTCGGCAAGGCGGCCGATTTTTCGGGTCCCGTCGGCCCGATCCACCCCGTCGCGCAGGTGGGCCATCCCGCGCGCGGGAAGATCTCGCTCAGCGTCGACGGGGTCATGAAGCAATCGGGCGATCTCGCCGACATGATCTGGTCTGTGGCCGAGCAGGTCTCTTACCTATCGGGGTATTTCCAGCTCCAGCCCGGCGACGTGATTTTCTCAGGCACGCCCGAGGGCGTCGGCCCGGTCGCGCGCGGGCAGACGATGGTCGGCGCGATCGAGGGTCTCGGCGAGATCAGGCTGAGGGTCGCGTAGCGCAAGCGTTCGCACGCTCGCCTCTCCCCGGCCTTAAACGGTCAAAGGCGCGTTCCTGGGAGCGTAGGTCCGCGACCCGGTGGGCCGTCCCTTGTCGTCGCGCACGTCGACCGTCTGTCCCAAGCGCCGCCGCACCGACGGATGGATGGTCTCGTTGACCTCGACGATCGGGAACCGTCGCCCTCGCGGGTCGGCTTGGCGGCGCGGCGTTGCTCGATCGGACGCTCGACCGCGTCGATCGGAGACACCTTGAACCGGAGCTCCTAACCCGGCGTAAGCGACTCGTGCTGCGGCGCCAGCGGATCAGAAGATGAACAGCTCGTCTCCGGTTCCCAGTTGTCGCGGATGAAGCGGTAGGCTTGGCGCACGTTGCGGGACAGGCCGGGCCCGATGCCGCCGCCGGGAAGGCGCAGAAGCGGATCGGTGCCGACGCCGGCGAAGTAGCCCACCCCCTGCGCAGCGGTTCGGCCCCGAGACGAGGATCAGGGCCTCTTGCCGCGATGGGCGACGCGCCGAAGCCGCCCGCACGGGCGCGATCAACCAGCGCAGAGAATTCGGCGCGGGCATGCCGGGCGTTTTGCACACATTCGCCATGCTGGCCCAAGCAGCGCGGCGTTCGGTCAAAGGTCGGGCTGCAAGAGGTCGAGCGCGATTCTTGGGCGCTTCCGCTCAGGATCACGTCCGAACAGCCTCTCATGTCGTCATCGCGCAATCAATACTGGCGTAAATTCAGGCGGTGCTCGCCCTTATCGAGGTATGATGGATGTTCTGAAGAGAGTATTATCGGGCCCGCCTTTCCCAACGACTCACGGGAAGGCGATGCGGCAGAGGAGCAGGCCATGCACGACTACGTCATGCTCTGGAACGCGGTTGCGCTCGAACTCAACCGACGTGACCACACCGGCAAAATGAACGCGAAGAACCAGAGGGGACCGACGCGCAGTTCGCGTGCGCTCGCCATGGCGCACATCGCCATGCACGACGCGTTTTTCGGCATCCCTGGCACGTTGCCCCCTGGCTCCACGATCTCCGGACTTCAGAACCCCATCGCCCCATACCTCGATCTCACGGGCATCCCGACCGCCGGGCTCACCCCCGCTCATGTCGGGGCCGCCGTTTCCGCCGCGGCTTCGGAGGTTCTCGCGTCGCTTTATCCCGATTTTCGCCAGATCGTCGACGACGCCCTTCGCGGCTTCGACTTTCCCCCCGGCGATCCCGGCTGGCAGTTTGGAACCACGATCGCGGAGCGCGTCTTGCAGAACCGCTCGAACGACGGCGCCGACGAAGGCGGCGGGGTTCCCGAGATCAAGCGGTATTGGCGGCATCGCGAAGACCCGACCGACCTCGGGCAGGGCTTGCTCGGGGCGCGATGGGGGACGGTGCGCCTTTTCTCGGCCGGCGCCATTCCGCCCATCGCCGATCATCCGGTGCCCCGATCCGGCGCCTACAACCGCGCCCACGATCAGGTGCGCGCCAAGGGCAGCCGCATCCTCGAGGAGGGCACGCCCGGAGCGGGCTTTTCTCCTCGCACCCCGCTGCAAACGCTGATCGGATTTTACTGGGCGTATGACGGCGCCTCCCAGATCGGCACGCCGCCCCGCCTTTATAACCAGATCGCGCGGGAGATCATCGGCCGCAACGTCAACGGCCCGCATCGCCAGGCCGCCTCGGCCCGGTTGCTGGCCCTCATCAACGTGGCCATGGCGGACGCCGGGATCGCCGCGTGGTACTACAAGTACGTCTATCAGTTCTGGAGGCCGATCCTCGGCATCCGCGAGTACGACGACAGCTTCTGGAACGGGGGCGACGCCGTCTCACACGGGCTTCATCCGCGCTGCGATCCCTGGTGGGTTCCGCTCGGCGCGCCGCGCACTAACGAGCCGGGTCGGCGCAGCTTCACGCCGCCGTTCCCCGCCTATCCCTCTGGCCACGCCACCTTCGGGGGCGCCGCGTTCGAGTCCGTCCGGCTGTTCTTCGGCGTCGCGAAGAACAAGAAGGACAACCTGTTCTTCGATCTCGTGTCGGACGAACTGGATGGGCGCGCCATCGCGGAGGACGGGTCGTTTCGCGGGCGGCATCGGCGCCACCACGACTCGCTGCTGCGCGCCATGTTCGACAACGCGGTGAGCCGCGTCTACCTGGGCGTGCACTGGCGCTTCGACGGGCTCGGCGAGAACGTCAACACGCACGACGACATTCTCACGGACACGAGCAAAATCGGCGGCGTCCCGCTCGGCCGCGCGCTCGCGCAAGACATCTTCGGAAACGGGATGAAGCGGAGCAATGCGGCGCGGGCGATGATCACCCCCGTCGAACTGCCTCCCGTTCCATAGACGAGCCGTGCCGCCGCGCATTGCGGACCAAGTGAGGCAAGCCGGGGCGGCCGTCAGAGAGCCGCCCGTCCGTTCGCGACCGCGAGTGGGCGCCAGGCCCTCACGACGCACGACAGACCCCCTGCCCCAGCGCTGGTCGAGTGGGGCGGGGGGACGGAATGCGGCTTCACGGGCGCGTCGGAACGTCCTACATGGCGGAAACGCCGGAGCGGGAGCGAACCATGCCCTCGAAACTCGACCAACTGCGGGCCATGACGGTCGTGGTCGCCGACACGGGCGACATCGAGGCCGTGCGCCGCCTGAAGCCCCAGGATTGCACGACCAATCCGACGCTGCTGCTGAAAGCCGTCGAAATCCCGGCTTACGGCCATTTCCTCGATGAAGCCTTGCACTGGGGCCGCCGCCAGGGCGGCGCTCGCGAAGCGGTTGCGGCGGCGGTGTGCGACCGGCTGGCGGTCGCCTTCGGGGCGGAGCTGGCCGGGATCGTGCCGGGCCGCGTCTCGACCGAGGTGGACGCCGACCTCTCCTTCGATACCGCCGGGACCGTCGACAAGGCCCGCGCCGTCATCGCGGCCTATGCGGAGCGCGGCGTCCCGCGCGAAAAGCATCCTCATCAAGATCGCCTCCACTTGGGAGGGCATCCGCGCGGCGGAAGTCCTGCAGCGCGAGGGCATCGACTGCAACCTGACGCTGCTGTTCTCGCTCGTCGCAGGCGACGGCCTGCGCCGACGCGGGCGCGTTCCTCATCTCGCCCTTCGTCGGCCGCATCCTCGACTGGCACGTCAAGGCCGGCGGCGGGCCCTACACGGGCGAGACCGATCCCGGCGTCCAGTCGGTCCGGCGCATCTACGCCTGCTTACAAGGCGCACGGCGTCGGGACGGTGGTGATGGGCGCGTCCTTCCGCAACGCGGGCGAGATCGAGGCGCTCGCCGGCTGCGACCGGCTGACCATCTCGCCCGCGCTCCTCGACGAGCTGGCGAACGACCGAGGGCGATCTGCCGCGCCGGCTCTCGGCCGACGCGGCCGCCGACGCGCCCGCCCTGGATCCGCCTCGACGAGAAGACCTTCCGCTTCCTCCTCAACGAGGACGCGATGGCGACCGAGAAGCTGTCGGAGGGCATCCGGCAGTTCGCTGAGGACCTGCGGTCTCTGCGGACGCTCGTGGCGCGGCGAATGGAGACGCGGGCGGCCGCGTGAACCGCCGGCCGGCAGCGGTCACATGTCGACGTAGTTCGGACCGCCGCCGCCCTCGGGCGTGACCCAGACGATGTTCTGGTTCGGGTCCTTGATATCGCATGTTTTGCAATGAACGCAGTTCTGGGCGTTGATCTGGTATCGCACGCCGCCCGCGTCCTCGACCCACTCATAGACCCCTGCCGGACAGTAGCGCTGCGAGGGGCCGCCGTACACGTCGTGCTCGGAGCGTTTTTGCAGCCCCATGTCCTTCACCTTGAGGTGGCTCGGCTGGTCCTCCTCGTGGTTGGTGTTGGATAGGAACACCGAGGACAGCCGGTCAAAGGTGAGCACCCCGTCCGGCTTCGGGTAGACGATCGGCTTGACCTGATCGAGCGGCTTCAGCGTCGCGTAATCCGGCTTGCCGTGCTTGAGCGTGCCGAACAGCGAATACCCGGTAAGCTCGTTCACCCACATGTCGAGGCCGCCGAGCCCGACGCCGGCGAGCGTGCCGTAACGCGACCACAGCGGCTTGACATTGCGCACGCGAAAAAGATCGTAGCCGATCTCGGTCGAGCGCCACGCTTCCTCGTAGGACGACACCTCGTCGTTGGCCCGCCCGGCTTGCAGCGCGTCGAAGACGTGATCGGCGCACAGCATGCCGGAGAGGACGGCGTTGTGGCTGCCCTTGATGCGCGGCACGTTCACGAAGCCCGCCGAGTCGCCAACCAGGCAGCCGCCGGGGAACGACAGCCGCGGCACCGACTGCCAGCCGCCCTCCATGATGGCGCGCGCGCCGTAGCCGACGCGCTTGCCGCCGGCAAAGACGTCGCGGATCAACGGGTGCGTCTTGAAGCGCTGGAACTCCTCGAACGGCGACAGCGTCGGGTTTTCGTAGTTGAGGTGGACCACGAAGCCGACCGAAACGAGATGGTCGTCGAAGTGGTAGAGCCACGAGCCGCCGCCGGCCTTGTTGGGCAGCGGCCAGCCCATCGAGTGCTGCACGAGGCCGGAGCGAAAGACCTCCGGCCGCACCTGCCACAGCTCCTTGACCCCGAGGCCATATTTTTGGTGATCGCTGTCCCGGTTGAGCTGGTAGCGCTCGATCGTCTGCCGGGTCAGCGAGCCGCGTGCGCCCTCGGCCAGGATCGTGTACTTGGCCCGCAACTCCATGCCGCGGGTGAACTCGCCCTTGGGTTCGCCATTCCTGGCCACGCCCATGTCGCCCGTGGCGACGCCGACCGCCTCGCCCTTGTCGCCGATCAGCACCTCGGCGGCTGGGAACCCTGGATAGATTTCGACCCCGAGCGCCTCGGCCTTGCGGCCGAGGTAGCGGCAGACGTTGCCGAGCGAGCCGACGAAGTTGCCGTGGTTGTCCATGAGCTTCGGCAGCCCGATGGTCGGCAGGCGCAACCCGCCGGCGGGTCCCAGAAACAGGAACTCGTCCTTAGTCACCTCGGTCTTGAGCGGGCGATCCGGGTCCTCCCGCCACTCCGGCACGAGCCGGTCGAGGCCGATGGGATCGATCACCGCGCCCGAGAGGATGTGCGCGCCGATTTCCGAGCCTTTTTCCACAACGACCACAGACACGTCGCCGCCCTGCTCCGCGGCGCGTTGCTTGAGGCGGATCGCCGTGGCGAGCCCGGCCGGACCCGCGCCCACGATCACCACGTCGAAGTCCATCGACTCGCGGGGGGGCAGTTCCATGGGTTGTCCTCTCTGACCCGAGCAAGATGGTTCACAGATGAACCATCTTGGGGACGGTCACAAGGCTTGAGCGCCTCGCCTCCGCCGGCATTGTTGCCGAGTCCCCGGACTCTTACATAGGCTGCATGGACGGGAAAGCCGATCGCACGCTGTTGTCTCTCCTCGACTACCACGTCGAGGCGGGGGTCGATTGCGCCCTCGACGAAACGCCGCACGACCGCTTCGCCGAGGATCAGGCCGAGGCGGCGGCGCGCTCGGCCCCGGCCCCGCGGTCCCCGGAGGAGCCGCGTCCCCCTGTTCCTGCGCCGGCTCCGACGGTCCGAGGGCCTTCGAAAGCGGCTGCGGCCGCGCCCGAGGCGGCGGCGCGCGCCGCCCGCGACCAGGTCAAGGACGCGCGCTCGCTGGAGGAGTTAGAGTCCCTGCTTGCCGCCTTCGAGGGCTGCGGCCTGCGGTTCACGGCCAAAAACCTCGTCTTCGCCGACGGGAACCCGAACGGGCGCGTCATGCTGGTCGGCGAAGCGCCGGGCGCCGACGAGGACCGCGTCGGCAAGCCGTTCATGGGCCGCTCGGGCCAGTTGCTCGACAAGATGCTCGCCGCCATCGGCCTCGATCGCACCCAGGTCTACATCGCCAACATCGTGCCCTGGCGTCCGCCCGGCAACCGCACGCCGACCCCGCAGGAGGTCGCGATCTGCAAGCCGTTCATCGAGAGGCAGGTCGCCCTCGCCGATCCCGACATCCTCGTTTGCCTCGGCGGCCCCGCCACCCAGACGCTTCTCGGCGTCAAGGACGGCATCTTGAGAACGCGCGGACGCTGGTTTCCCTATCGCACGCAGAAGCGCGAGGTGCGGGCGCTCGCGACGCTGCATCCGGCCTACCTGCTGCGCCAACCGTTGCAGAAGCGCCTCGCCTGGCGCGACTTTCGGGCGTTGCGCCGCACCCTCGACGGAGCGGCGCGACCGGAACCCGCAGGGCCAGCTTGACTTGATTTAGGGCGCGCCTCCCGACCAAGGCTGCGCTGACGAGGACGCCACGATGCGTTGGGAAGATTTCAGAGCCTCCGAGAACGTGGAAGACCGCCGCGGCGGGGGCGGCATCGGCTTGCCGGGCGGGGCGGGCGGCCTCGGCATAGGCACCATGATCATCCTCGGCCTCCTCGGCTGGGTGCTCGGCATCGACCCGCGCATCCTGATCGGCGGCGCCGAGACGATCACGCGCGGCGGCGGCGCGATCACCCAGCGCGCGCCGCAGGGCAAGCAGGGCGTGCCGGAAGACCAAGCCGGCCGCTTCGCCTCCGCCATCCTGGGCAACACCGAAGACGTGTGGAAGGAGGTTCTGCCCGCCCAGGTCAACCGCGCATACCGGCCGCCCAAGCTGGTCCTGTTCTCGGGCGCGACGCGCTCCGGCTGCGGCGCAGCGCAATCCGCCATGGGACCGTTCTACTGTCCGCTCGACCAGACGGTGTACCTCGACCTGTCGTTCTTTCAGGAGATGCAGCGGCGCTTCCGGGCCGGCGGCGACTTCGCCTACGCCTACGTGATCACCCACGAGGTCGGCCACCACGTCCAGAACCAGCTCGGTCTCCTGCAAAAGGTGCAGGCGCGCCAGCGCGAGGTCGGACGCGCGGAGTCGAACCAGCTCTCGGTCCGGGTCGAGTTGATGGCGGACTGCCTCGCCGGCGTGTGGGCGTTCCACTCGAACGAGCGCTACAAGTCCCTGGAGCAGGGCGATGTCGAGGAGGCCATCAACGCCGCGCAGGCCATCGGCGACGACCGGCTGCAACGCCAGAGCCAAGGCTACGCGGTGCCCGACTCGTTCACGCACGGCTCCTCGGAGCAGCGCGTGCGCTGGTTCATGACCGGCCTCAAGAGCGGGCAGGTCAAGTCCTGCGACACGTTCCGCACGAGCCGGCTTTGACGTCTCCTCTCCCCGCGGTGCAGGGAGAGGGCCTTGCGCGGGAGCGCAAGGCGAGCGAAGCGCTGCGGAGCGGGGTGAGGGGCATCTCAGGACAGAGCGCACCCGGAGACGCCCCTCACCCGGTCGGCTTCGCCGACTCGGCCTCTCCCCGCACGCGGGGAGAGGAGAATCGCCACCTCCTTCACGGGAGACCTGCCCGATGCCCGGCATCGACCCATCCCGTTCCTTCGTACCGCTCGCGATCGCCGTCCTCACGGTGTCGGACACGCGCTCGCTCGCCGAGGACCGCTCCGGCGACGTGCTGGCCCAGCGTCTTACGAAGGCGGGGCATCGCCTCGCCGACCGCGCCGTCGCGCCGGACGACGTCGAGGCCATCCGCGACAAGGTGAAGGCGTGGATCGCGGACCCCCGCGTCGATGTGATCATCACGACGGGCGGTACGGGCTTTACCGGGCCGCGATGTGACGCCCGAGGCGATCGAGCCCTTGTTCGAGAAGCGCATGGACGGCTTCTCGGCCGTCTTCCACCGCATCTCCTACGAAAAGATCGGCACCTCGACGATCCAGTCGCGGGCGACCGGCGGCGTCGCAGGCGCGACCTACATCTTCGTGCTGCCGGGCTCGCCCGGCGCCTGCAAGGACGCCTGGGACGGCATCTTGGAGAGCCAGCTCGACTACCGCCACCGGCCCTGCAACTTCGTCGAGATCATGCCGCGCCTCGACGAGCATTTGCGGCGCGGCCAGCCATAGGACCGCTCCGCGCCGCTATCGCACCTTCTTCCAGACCAGGATCGAGCGCCCTTCCTGCCCGTCGGCGTAGCTCTTGTACGGCGCGGTCGTGATCGTCAGGGTGTCCCCCTCAAGCTTGTAGAAGCGGACCTGGTCCGTGCCCGTCCAGGCCTGGTTCCATGAGATGTCGACGTGGTGGACGACCTTTTCGCTGTCCAGCGTATAGGTTCCGGCGTAGGCCGTGATGGTGCTGAACAACTTCGCCTTTTCCTCGTCCGTCGGCACGGCGTCGCGCGGTGGGACGCGGTCGGTGTTGATGAAGATCGCATACATGCGGCCGTCCGGCGCGTAGCCGATGTACCCGTCCGGCTTGTCGCCGAACAGATTGTAGCGCTGACCCGTCGCGCTGACCTCGCGGACGTACGACTGCAGCCGCCAGGTGCCGATCACCGGGTTGTCGGCGGCCTGCGCGGCTAGGGATGAGAGGAGAGCGAAAACAAGGACGACGAGCTTTTTCATGAAAACCCTCCCGTTCAGGCCAAGGCGCCGCCGCACGGCGTGTTCAAGGGCCGATCGCGCCAAGCGCCGCGCCGAAGCCGTTCGCAGCATCGGTCGCCCTGACCGCAGGCGCCAGCGAAATCTAGGGCGTCTTCAGCCCGTCAAAGGCCGGGTCGCGCGCGACCGCCGCCGCGACGCGGACCGGCCGCGTCGGCCGCATGCCCTGGCGCAAGAGGCTTTGTTGGACGAGATCGCCGGCCCTGACGCGCCGCGAGCCGAAGCCGGCCTCGACCCATCCGGATAGCCGCGCGCTAAGCGTCGCGGGCCGGCGCGTCAGACGCCCGAAGACCCGGTCCTTCGCGCCGATCGTCACGAAGCGGTCGAGCGCGCGCACCCAGCCCTCAGCCGGCACGTCGCCGTCCTCCAGGCAGAGCACCCAGTCGCGCCGGGCCGCCGCCGCGCCCGCCCGCCACGGATCGTCCCCCGGAGCGACCATGACGAGGGTCGCTCCGGTCGCCTCGGCGATGGCCGCGATGTCCCGGTCGGCTTGCCGCGCCAGCACCACCGCGTCCCCAATCAGGCCGTCCACCACGCCGGGGACGAGGGCGCTCAAGGTCAGGGCGAGCGCCTCGGGGCCGCGCGCCGCAAGAACAAGGCCGGTGATCATGCGAGCCCTTGTATCGCGCCGCGGTCCTCGCGTCCGCCCTTGATTTTTGTTCCTGTTTTGTTCTCATAAGCGGTGCGAGGACCCGATTCGTCCAGGAGGCGTCCATGACCGTTCGCTTGCGCCAGACCGCCCGCGACGCCGTCCGCGCCGCGCCCGCGAGCCGCGGGCCGGTCGAGGCCGCGGAGCGGGCCCGACGGGAGGCGGAGGAGATCGGCCTCAAGCCTCTCCTCGAAGCCGGCCGCCTGCGCGGGCGCGGCGCCGTCTCCAATCCCGACGGGCGCTACGAGCCGACGCAGCGCGCTCCCTGCGACGACGGCTGGGGCACCCTCGACGAGCCGCCGCCGCTGGCGACGGAGGTCACGTTCGAGAAGGCGCGCACGATCATCACGCGCAACGACTCGCCCGACATCTCCTTCGACCGCTCGATCAATCCCTATCGGGGCTGCGAGCACGGCTGCATCTACTGCTTCGCGCGCCCGACCCACGCCTACCAGGGCCTCTCGCCGGGGCTCGACTTCGAGACGAAGCTCTTCGCAAAGCCGAACGCCGCCGAACTCTTGGAAAAGGAGTTGTCGCGCCGCCGGCTATCGGCCGCGCACCATCGCGATGGGCACCAACACCGATCCCTATCAGCCGATCGAGCGAAGCATTCCGCATCACGCGCGGCATCCTCGAGGTGCTGAACCGGTTCAGCCACCCCGTCGGCATCGTGACGAAATCGGCGCTCGTGACGCGCGACATCGACATCCTCGCGCGCGATGGCGGAGCGCAGCCTCGCCAAGGTCGCGGTCTCGGTCACGACGCTCGACCCGAAGCTCGCCCGCACGATGGAGCCGCGCGCGGCCACGCCCGCCAAGCGGCTCGACACGATCCGCCAGCTCGCCGAGGCCGGCATCCCGGCCGCCGTCATGGTCGCGCCGATCATCCCGCCATCAACGACCACGAGATCGAGGACATCCTGCAAGCCGCCGTCGCGGCCGGAGCGCGGTCGGCGGGCTACGTGCTGCTGCGGCTGCCGCACGAACTGAAAGACCTCGTGCGCGACTGGCTGGCAGAACACTACCCGGACAAGCTCAAGCACGTGTTCTCGCTCGTGCAGGACGCGCGCGGCGGCAAGGACTACGATTCCGCGTGGGGGCAGCGCATGACCGGCGCCGGCCCCTACGCCTGGATGATCGGCCGCCGGTTCGAGACCGCCTGCGAGCGCCTCGGCCTCAACCAGCGCCGCGCGCCGCTGCGCACCGACCTGTTCGCGCCGCCGGCGAAGGACGCCAAGGCCAGGCAGTTGAGCCTGTTTTGAGCGAAAGCTGTCGAGTCGCATCGTCGCGCTGGCGGCTTAAATCCATGACAGAGAGACCGGATCGCGCTGTGCTGGCTTGCGATGGACGCGATTCGTGTACCCCGAGGCATTCGCCAGCCAGCCCGAAAGCCCCTTGGCCTCAAGCGGGAGCGGGCGCTCCTGCGACAAGGCTTTCGGGTCGTTGCGGGAATCGACGAGGTGGGACGCGGACCGCTCGCCGGGCCGGTGGTCGCGGCGGCTGTCGTGCTCGACCTGAAACGGGTGCCGGACGGACTCGCCGAATTCGAAGGTCCTCAGCCGCGAGCAGCGGGACGCCTTGTTCGAAAAAATTCTCGCCAGCGCCGAGGTCGGCGTCGCCTCGGTTCCGCATGGCGAGATCGACGCCGTCAACATCCGGCAGGCGTCGCTTGCCGCCATGTGCCGGGCGCTCGCCGCCCTGCCCTGCACGCCCGACATCGCCCTCGTCGACGGCAACGATCCGCCGAAGCTCCCCTGCCCGGTCGAGACGATCGTCAAGGGCGACGCCCAAATCGCCTCCATCGCCGCCGCGTCGATCGTCGCCAAGGTCGTGCGCGACCGCATGATGAAGCGCCTTGCCGGGGCGATTTCCGGCCTACGGGTTCGTCCGCAACGTCGGCTACGCCACGGCGGCGCATCGCGCGGCGCTGACGGCGCACGGTCCCTGCCCCTTCCACCGCGCGAGCTTCGCGCCGGTGCGCGGGCTGCCGAACCGTAACCGCGCTCAACGGCGTCAAGCCGAAAATCTCAGCGTTCAACGCCCCGGCAAAAAGTGCCGCCCCAATTCGGGACGCTTTGTTTTCGATCCTGAAACGTCGGCTTTTACCCTAACCCCCCATGATCCGGACTGTCAGTTGCGTACACGGTGTTCACCCATGGGTACCCAGCGTACCGGGGCCGCCGGCGCCGCCCTCCGGATTCAGGTCTCGCGTACCGGGCGGCCCGCGCCGGCGGCTCGGATGGGGCTCAGCGCCCCGTCCGTCTGCCGTCCTCCCTCGACGAGATACTCGTCGGCGATTGCGTCGCGGCGCTCGAGACGGCTGCCGCCGGACAGCGTCGACCTCGTCTTCGCCGATCCGCCCTACAATCTGCAGCTCGAAAGCGCGCTGACGCGCCCCGACCAGAGCCTCGTCGACGCCGTCGACGACGACTGGGACAAGTTCGCGAGCTTCTCCGATTACGACGCCTTCACCCGCGCCTGGCTCTCGGCCTGCCGCCGCGTCATGAAGAAGAACGCGACGCTTCTGGGTCATCGGCTCCTACCACAACATCTTCCGGGTCGGCGCGACCCTGCAGGATCTCGGCTTCTGGATCCTGAACGACATCGTGTGGCGCAAGGCCAACCCGATGCCGAATTTCCGCGGCCGGCGCTTCACCAACGCGCACGAGACCATGATCTGGGCCGCCGAAGAGCGCCGACGCCAAGGGCTACACCTTCCATTACGAGGCGCTGAAGGCCGGCAACGACGACCTGCAGATGCGCTCCGACTGGTTCATCCCGCTCTGCACCGGCGACGAGCGCCTGAAGGACGGCGACGGCCGCAAGGTCCATCCGACGCAGAAGCCGGAGGCGCTGCTCGCCCGCGATCATGCTGGCGTCCTCGAACCCCGGCGACGTGGTGCTCGACCCGTTCTTCGGCACCGGCACCACGGGCGCGGTGGCGAAGAAACTCGGCCGCCACTTCATCGGCATCGAGCGCGAGCCCGTCTATGCCGAGGCCGCCCGCGCGCGCATCGACGCCGTCGAGCCGCTCGCGGGCGACGCCGATCGCGGCTCCGCCGGAAAAGCGCTCCGAGCCGCGCGTGCCGTTTCTGGCGCTGGTCGAAGGCGGCTACGTCAGCCCCGGCGAGATTTTTGATGGACGAGCGCCGCCGCCACCGGGCGCTGGTGCGCGCCGACGGCACGCTCGTGCTCGGGCCGGCGATCGGCTCGATCCACAAGGTCGGCGCGCTGGCGCAAGGCCTGCCCGCCTGCAACGGCTGGACCTTCTGGCACGCGGAGCGGGCGGGCCAACTGGTCGTGATCGACGATTTTCGAGCGCAAGTGCGGGCGACGTTGGGCGCGGCGTAGCGCCCGTCAAACGCGCGTCTCATGGAAGAAGTCGTAGACCGCCCGGGCGGTCGCGGCGTTGACGCCCGGCGCTTTCATCAGGTCGTCGAGCGCGGCGCGCTGGATCGCCTTCACGGTGCCGAAATGGTGCAGGAGCGCGCGCTTGCGCGTCGGGCCCGATGCCGGGGATGTCGTCGAGCGGGCTTTTGGTCATCTCGCGCTTGCGCCGGGCGCGGTGCGCGCCGATGGCGAAGCGGTGCGCCTCGTCGCGCAGCCGCTGCACGAAGTAGAGCGCCGGATCGCGCGGCGGCAGCTTGAACGGCGGCCGTCCGGCCGAGAAAAACGTTTCGCGCCCGGCGTCCCGGTCGCGCCCTTTGGCGATGCCGACGAGCGGCACGTCCGCGATCCCGAGCTCGGCCAGCGCCGACCGCGCGGCCTCCAACTGCCCCTTGCCGCCGTCGATGAGGACGAGGTCCGGCCAGGCCGGGAAGGCGTCGTCCGCTCCCTCTCCCCCGTGCGGGGAGAGGCCGGTCGCGTCAGCGACCGGGTGAGGGGGCGTCTCAGGATCGAGCGCACCCGGAGACGCCCCCTCACCCGGTTCACTGTCCGGGCAGGCCTCTCCCCGCAAGCGGGGAGAGGCGTCCTGCGGCT
The DNA here is from genome assembly GCA_963728675.1 of uncultured Alphaproteobacteria bacterium. GTDB lineage: Bacteria > Pseudomonadota > Alphaproteobacteria > Rhizobiales > Beijerinckiaceae > JAJKJG01. The sequence continues at coordinate 41,149 of CAVSLO010000013.1, forward strand.
CGCGGCTCCTCCTTCATCAGCCGCGCGAAGCGCCGCCGCAAGACTTCCCGCATCATGCCGTAATCGTCGCCGGGGGTCAGGTCCTCCGACTTGATGGTGAACGTGCGGTAGTGCGGCTTCATGAAGCCGTTCGGCCCGGCCACGATCATCGCGCCGACGGCGTTCGTGCCCATGATGTGCGAGTTGTCGTAAACCTCGACGCGGCGCGGCGGCCGCTCCAGTCCGAAGGCCTGGCCGAGCGCCGCCAACAGCTTCTCCTGGGACGCGGCGTCGGCGAGCCGCCGCGCCAGCGCCTCCCTAGCGTTGCGCAGGGCATAGTCGATGACCTGTTTGCGCTCGCCGCGCTTGGCGACGTGAATCTCGACCCGCTGCTCGGCGCGGGTCGACAGCGCCGCGCCTAAAAGTTCGCAGTCCTCGATGTCGTGCGACAGCAGGATGAGCCGGGGCGCGGGCTTGTCGTCGTAGAACTGGGCCAGGAACGCCGCCAGAACCTCCTCGGCCGGCGTCGATTTGTGCGCCCGCGGAAAGTAGGCGCGGTTGCCCCAGTTCTGCCAGTTGCGGAAGAAGAACACCTCGACGCAGAACTGGCCCGCCTCCTCGGCGATGGCGAACACGTCGGCGTCCTCGACCGAGTGGGTGTTGACGCCCTGCACGCCCTGGATGGCCGAGAGCGCCGCGAGACGGTCGCGGTAGCGCGCCGCGCGCTCGAATTCGAGGTTTTCCGCCGCCGCCTGCATCTCGGCGGCGAGCCGGTCTTTCACGGCGTTCGACTTGCCCGACAGGAAGGCCTGCGCCTCCCCCACGAGGGTCTGGTATTCGTCGAGCGCGATCTCGCGCGTGCACGGGCCGGAGCAGCGCTTGATCTGATGGAGCAGGCAGGGCCGGGTGCGGTTCTCGTAATAGCTGTCGTTGCAGGAGCGCAGCAGGAAAGCGCGCTGGAGCGCGTTGATGGTGCGGTTCACCGCCCAGACGCTGGCGAACGGGCCGTAGTAATGGCCGGGCCGGTTGCGCGCGCCGCGGTGCTTGACCACCTGCGGGGCCTCGGTTTCGCCCGTGAGCAGGATGTAGGGTAGCGATTTGTCGTCGCGCAGCAGCACGTTGTAGCGCGGGCGCAGTTGCTTGATCAGGTTGGCCTCGAGCAGCAGCGCCTCGGTCTCGGTCGCCGTGGTGACGAACTCCATCGCGGCCGTTTCGGCGATCATGCGGGCGATGCGGTTCGAGTGGGCTTGGCCGCGGGCGTAGGAGCCGACGCGGGCTTTCAGGCTCTTGGCCTTGCCGACGTAGAGGACGTCGCCCTTTGCGTCGAGCATGCGGTAGACGCCGGGCGCGTTGGGGAGCGTGCGCCAGAAGCGCCGGATCACCACCGCGCCGGCCTTGACCGAACCGGGCGAGGCTTCGAGGTCGAGATCGAAATCGGAGCCGTCCTCAACGGTCGGGACATCGTCCTCGGCCTCGTCGTCGAGGATGTCGGGCGGCACGTCGTTGGCGGCGCGGGTCATGGCGCTGATTTAAGAGTCCGCGAGTCGGGGGGGAAGGCCGGGAGCATGGTCGTCTCAGCCGCGCTCCGCGAGACGACGGCGACTCAGGCTGGACCTCGACCTTTTTTTAAGCTTAACAAGGCCTTGCGCCAAAAGCCGCGAGCGCGGGGTTAAGGTCATGGCTGGATGGGTCGGGCGGACAGTGCTGGCCGGAGCCGCGATGGCGAGTCTGGCCGCGTGCCAGGATGCGCATCGCGGACCGAACGCCGGCCCGATCGCGTCCGCGGCGGCCGGCGTTCCGATCGCGGTCGACATCGTGGACGGCGCACCCCCGAACATCCGCACGGCCCTGGCCAGCGAATTGGCTTCGGCCGCAGCGGCGCGGCGCGTTGCGATCGTCGGACCCAGGGGCGTGGCCCGCTACCGGGTCCGCGGCTATCTCACGGCGGAGACCAGGGCGGACGGCGGCCGGGCGCTCGCCTTCGTCTGGGACGTCTTGACGACCGGAGCCGCTTGGCCAAGCGGCTCTCCGGGTCGAGCCCGCTCCAGACCGCCTCGCCCGACCCCTGGTCGGGCCTCGACAAGGCGGAGCTCGCCCGCCTCGCCGAACAGAGCATGGACGAGATCGCAGGATTCCTGAGCGCGAGCGCGGCCCTGGACCCGAATACGCCGGCCGAAGCGACCGGAGCCGAGCCGGGCTGAACCCGCGCGCGCCCTGAGTCAAAACCTGGTTTTAAGCGTCACCGCATCAATCGTTGACGGCGCGGGCCGCTCTATTGTGACGGTTTGACAACGCTGCTAAGAGCCTTGCGCCCAACGCAAAGGCGCGTCCTGTTTCTGCGCCCACGTGCTCACGCCCTGGAAGCGTATGAAAGCTTCGTTCAAGCTCGTTGCGGGAAACTCCGCCCGGCCGCTCGGGGAGGCGATTGCGGAGTATCTCAGCGTTCCGCTCGTGCGCTGCCAAGTCCGGCGCTTCGCCGACATGGAGATTTTCGTCGAGATCCAGGAGAACGTGCGGGGCGAGGACGCGTTCGTGATCCAGTCGACCTCCTTCCCGGCCAACGATCACCTGATGGAGCTTCTCATCATGATCGACGCGCTGCGCCGGGCCTCGGCGCGGCGCATCACGGCGGTGATCCCGTATTTCGGCTATGCCCGTCAGGATCGCAAAACCGCGGCGCGCACCCCGATTTCGGCCAAGCTCGTCGCCAACCTGATCACCCGCGCCGGCGCCGACCGGGTGCTTACGCTCGATCTCCACGCCGGGCAGATCCAGGGCTTCTTCGACATCCCGACCGACAATCTCTACAGCGCGCCCGTCTTCGTCCGCGACATCAAGGACCGGCTCAACGGCGGCGACCGCACCGTGGTCTCGCCCGATGTCGGCGGCGTGGTGCGGGCGCGGGCCATCGCCAAGCGCATCGACGCGCCGCTCGCCATCGTGGACAAGCGCCGCGAGCGGCCCGGCGAATCCGAGGTGATGAACATCATCGGCGATGTCGAGGGCCGATCCTGCATCCTGGTCGACGACATCGTCGATTCCGGCGGCACGCTCTGCAACGCCGCCGACGCGCTCGTCGCCCAAGGCGCCAGGGAGGTTTACGCCTACGTCACCCATGGCGTCCTCTCCGGCGGCGCGGTCTCGCGCATCGCGAGTTCGAAGCTGAAGGAACTCGTGGTCACGGACTCCATCCAGCCCGCCGAGGCCGTGAAGGTGGCGCGCAACATCCGCGTCATCTCGATCGCGCCGCTGCTCGGGGAAGCCATCGGCCGCACGGCGACTGAATCGAGCGTGTCCAGCCTGTTCAATTGACATGCCGAACGGCCGCCCGACCTTCTGGCTCATCGCCGGGCCGAACGGGGTCGGCAAGACTACTTACGCCATGCGGCATCTCAGGGCGGTGTCGGGCTCGATCAACTTCGTCAACCTGGACGAGATCGCGCGCGGTCTCTCGCCCCTCGACCCGTCCGCCGCCCAGATCGACGCCGCCCGCGTGGCGCTGTCGCGCGCGCGAGGGTTCCTGCACGCGCGCGCCACCTTCGCGATGGAGACGACCCTGTCGGGGCAGACCCATCGCAGCCTTCTCGAAGACGCTTCAGCCCACGGGCTTGCCACGGCGACGCTCTATTTTTCCGTACGCAGCCCCGACACTTGCCTGGAGCGCATTGCCCGGCGGGTGGCCGAAGGCGGGCATGACGTGCCCGAACTGATCGTCCGCCGCCGCTTCGAGCGCAGCCTCGCCAACCTGCCGGGTTTTCTGGCGGGATGCGATCTCTGGCGCGTCTATGAGGCCAGCGGCCCGCGCCCTGTCCTCGCGATCGAGGGCCGTCGCGACGCGCTCCGCTTCAGCGACCCTGACGTTTTGGCGGCGGCCCATCCCGCGCTCGCGCGCTTGCCCGCCTTGGGCGCACGGCCCTAATCCGGCATGCAAACCCTCGATCATGACCGCGCGCTCGTCTTGTTCTCCGGCGGGCAGGACTCGACGGTGTGCCTCGCCTGGGCGCTGAAACGATTCCCGGTGGTCGAAACGCTCGGCTTCGACTACGGCCAGCGCCACCGGGTCGAATTGGACTGCCGCGCCGCCATCCGGGCCGCGCTCGCCGCGCCGGGCGGGCTTGGCGAGACGCGCCTTGGCGCGGACCACGTTCTGACGCTCGACGCGCTCGGCGTGGTCTCGGACACGGCGCTGACCCGCGAGACGGACATCGCCATGACCGACGCCGGTCTGCCCACGACCTTCGTGCCCGGCCGCAACCTCGTCTTTCTGACCTTCGCCGCCGCCCTCGCCTATCGGCGCGGCTGCCGCCATATCGTTCTGGGCGTGTGCGAGACGGACTACTCCGGCTACCCGGATTGCCGCGATGACACCATCAAGGCCATGCAGGTGGCGCTCAACCTCGGCCTGGAGACGCGCTTCGTCCTGCATACGCCGCTGATGTGGCGCGACAAGGCCGAGACCTTCGCGCTGGCGGAGGACTTGGGCGGCCAGGCGCTCGTCGCGCTTGTCGTCGAGCGCACGCATACATGCTACCGGGGCGACCGCACGCACCGGCACGACTGGGGCTACGGCTGCGGCGAGTGCCCGGCTTGCGCGCTGCGCGCCGAAGGCTGGCGGCGCTGGCGGGCGCAGCGGGAACGAGAGGAGACCGATGACGAATGATCTGGAACGGCGGCGGCTCGCCGAGGGGCTCGTCTGCCTCGCGCTTTTCACGCTCACCATCCCGGCGGCCAACTGGCTGATCGGCCATGTCGGCACGGTCTGCCCGCCCCCGCATGGGCCATGCCTGGTGCCGGTCGCGCCGGGCGTCCTGGCGCCCTCCGGCGTCCTGACGATCGGCCTCGCCTTCGTGCTCCGCGACCTCGTGCAGCGTCGGCTCGGCGCGAAGGTCTCGCTCCTCGCCATCGCGGTCGGCGCGATCCTGTCGGCCTGGCTTGCGCCGCCCGCCATCGTGCTGGCCTCCGCCGCCGCCTTCCTGCTTTCGGAGCTGGCCGATTTCGCAGTTTACACGCCCTTGCAGCGCCGCCGACTGGTGCTCGCGGTCGCGCTCTCGAGCCTTGTGGGGCTCGTCGTCGACTCCATCGTATTTCTGGGGTTGGCCTTCGGATCGCTTGACCATCTGCTGGGCCAGATCATCGGCAAGGCCTGGATGGTGCTGTTCGCCCTGCCGGTGGTGCGCTGGCTGCGCGACCGGGACGCCCGGATCGGCCTGACCCCCGTCTGAACCGCGTTGCGTCGCGCGGCGCTTGCGCCTATAAGCCGCCTCGTCCGCTCGCACCCTTGGAGGCGCGGACATCCCCGACAGGGCCGCCGCAGGGCGGCCTTCGGTTTTTCCTGACGAGACAAAGGACCACGACGATGAGCGCCGTAAAGCAGATTCAGGCCGTGGCGCGCGACCGGGTCGGCAAGGGGGCCGCCCGCGCCGTTCGCCGCCAGGGCCGGGTTCCCGCCGTCATCTACGGCGGGGGAGAGCCGGCCGCGCCGATCGCCCTCGACTTCAACCAGACCAAGCAGATGATCTTCGCCGGCCACTTCCTGACGACGATCTTCGAGATCGACGTGGACGGCCAGAAGACGCGCGCCATCCCGCGCGACTACCAGCTCGATCCTGTCAAAGACTTCCCGGTCCACATCGACTTCCTGCGTCTGGCCGAGGGTCAGAGCATCAAGGTGACGGTCCCGGTCCACGTCGTCGGACAGGACGCCTCGCCGGGCTTGAAGCGGGGCGGCGCCTTGCAGGTCGTCGAGCACGCCATCGAGCTTCTGGTGCCGGTCGACGCCATTCCGGACTCGGTCGAGGTCTCGATCGCCCAACTCGATATCGGCGGCACCGTCCACCTGTCGGACGTGACCCTGCCCGAGGGCGCGAAGGCGGTGGCGCAGGACGACGTGACCCTTGTAACCGTCGTAGCGCCCTCCGGGATGAAGGAGGAGGCGGCTGCGGCCGACGAAGCGGCCGCCGCCGAGCCCGCCAAGGCTTAAGCGCCGGTTCTCTCAAGCGAACGCTCCGGCGAGCATCCGGAGCGTTCCGTTCCTTCGGATTCGGTCATGCGTCTGTTCGTGGGTCTCGGCAATCCGGGCTCGCGTTACGCCCGCAACCGCCACAACGTCGGCTTCATGGCCCTCGACGCCATCGCGCGCGCCCATAACGCCGCGCCGTGGCGGCAGCGGTTTCAAGGTTCGACGGCGGAAGCCGTGCTTGGCGGCGAGCGGATTCTTCTGCTCAAGCCCGGCACCTACATGAACGAGTCCGGCCGGGCGGTCGCGGAGGCGCAGCGCTTCTTCAAGATTCCCCTCAACGACGTAGTCGTCTTCCATGACGAACTGGATCTGCCGCCAGGCAAGCTGCGCGTGAAGGCCGGCGGCGGCAACGCCGGCCACAACGGGCTGCGCTCGATCACGGCGCAGTGCGGCAACGACTACCGGCGCGTGCGCATCGGCATCGGCCACCCCGGCCACAAGGACCGCGTGCACCCTTACGTGCTGAGCGACTTCGCCAAGGCCGAGGAGCCGTGGGTCGAGGATCTCTGCCGCGCCTGCGCCGAGTTCGCGCCGCTCTTGGCCAAGGGCGACGATGCGAGTTTTCAGAACAAGGTCCACCTCGCGATGGAAGCGCGGGGGTGGGCAGCGTAAGCTGTACCGCCCATTGACACGAAAACGGGTCCGTCACGCTGATCGATCCGTTTCGCACCCAACCACATGACATCCTGACCGGAACCTGAGCACAGACCATGGGCTTCAAAATGGGCATCGTCGGCCTGCCGAACGTCGGCAAGTCGACCCTCTTCAACGCGCTGACGCAAACCGCGGCGGCGCAGGCCGCCAACTACCCGTTCTGCACCATCGAGCCGAACGTCGGCGAGGTCGCGGTGCCCGACCCGCGGCTCGACGCGCTCGCCAAGATCGGCGGCTCGGCCCAGATCATCCCGACCCGTCTCACGTTCGTGGACATCGCCGGGCTGGTGCGCGGAGCCTCGAAGGGAGAAGGGCTCGGCAATCAGTTCCTCGCCAACATCCGCGAGGTGGACGCCATCGCCCACGTGGTGCGCTGCTTCGAGGACCCCGACGTCATCCACGTCGAGGGCGCGATCGACCCGGTCGCCGACATCGAGACCATCGAGACCGAATTGATGCTCGCCGACCTGGACAGCCTCGAAAAGCGGGTGATCGGCCTCGAAAAGAAGGCGCGCGGGAACGACAAGGAAGCCAAGGAGACGCTCGATCTCGTCAACCGCGCCCTCGCCCTTTTGCGCGACGGCCAGCCGGCCCGCCTGGTCGAGACGAAGCCCGAGGAGGGCAAAGCCTTCCGGATGCTCGGCCTGCTGAGCGCCAAGCCCGTTCTCTACGTCTGCAACGTGGACGAGGCTTCGGCCGACGCCGGGAACGCGTTCTCGCCCAAGGTGTTCGAGCGCGCGGCTGAGGAAGGCGCCAAGGCGGTCGTCGTCTCGGCCAAGATCGAGAGCGAGATCGCCGTGCTGCCGCCTGAGGAGCAGGCGGATTATCTCAAGGCCGTGGGCCTGTCCGAGCCCGGCCTCAACCGCGTCATCCGCGCCGGCTACGATCTTCTGGGGCTTCTCACCTACTTCACCGTCGGCCCTAAGGAGGCCCGCGCCTGGACCGTCACCCGCGGCACGCGCGCCCCGCAGGCGGCCGGCGTCATCCACACCGACTTCGAGAAAGGTTTCATTCGCGCCGAGACGATCGCTTACGCGGACTACACGGCGCTGGATGGCGAGGCCGGCGCGCGCGACGCCGGCAAGCTCAGGCTGGAAGGCAAGGACTATGTCGTCCAGGACGGGGACGTGATGCATTTCCGCTTCGCCACGTGAGGCTTGGCGTTCGGCCTGGAGGTTGCGGCGCTGGACCGGCTCAGCGAATCCTTGGCTTGAATGGGCCGCCGGATCGCGCGGCCCCGCCCGGACGCCCTTGCCCGCATGCGCTTTCCTGCCCCGCTCCTCGAAGGCCGCCTCGTGCAGCGCTACAAGCGCTTCCTGGCCGATGTCGACCTTGCGACCGGCGAGCGCGTCACCGCGCATTGCGCCAATCCCGGCGCGATGCTGGGGCTGGCGGAGCCCGGCAGCCGCGTCCTGCTTTCGCGCTCGACCAATCCACTGCGAAAGCTCGGCTATTCCTGGGAGTTCGTCGAAGCGGCGGGGGGCGGGGGCCCGCCGCAGCTCGTCGGCGTCAACACGTCGCGCCCCAACGCGCTCGTGGCGGAGGCGCTGGCCGTGCGCCGCCTCGCGCCGCTCTCCGGCTACGCCCGGGTGCGCCCGGAGGTGCGATACGGCCGCAACAGCCGGGTCGATTTTCTGCTCGAAAGCCTCGGTCGAGCGCCCTGCTATCTTGAAGTGAAGAACGTCCACTTCATGCGTCGGCCGGGCTTGGCCGAGTTCCCCGACTGCGTCGCTGCGCGCAGCGCCAAGCACCTCGGCGAACTCGCCGGCATGGCCGCGGCGGGCGCCCGCGCGGTCCTGGTCTACGTGATCCAGATGAAGGCCGACCGCTTCGATGTCGCCCGCGACATCGACCCGGCTTACGACGCGGCGGTTCGGCGCGCCCGTGCGGCGGGCGTCGAGATGTACGCCTATGCGTGCCGGATCACCCCGGAGGAGATCGCGATCGGGCCGCAGGTGGAGATCATCGCGGAGCGGTGATCCACGGCATGAGGGCCGGGCCAGGCTCGGGACGGGTTCACCCCTTCGCAGATCGCGGCGCGTGTTGGCCTGCGAATTTGTGCTGTGACGAATTCGAGACAGCAGCAGTCGGCACTATGGCTTTGATTGGCGCGCGGATGTTGAGGAAATCGAGGCCGTGTCTAGGGCCTGTTGACGTTCAGCGTGAAGCGATGATCGCAGCCGCGAGGTGGATGGTGGCGGTGTAGCTGGTGTCTGTCTTGTCATAACGCGTGGCAACGGCCCTGAACTCCTTCAGCTTGGCGAAGGTGTTCTCGATGAGGTGGCGCCAGCGGTACATGTCGCGGTCGAAGCTGATGATGGTTTTGCGGTTGACCTTGGGCGGGATCACCGCTGCGGCACCGCGATCGTCAAGCTCCGCCCTGAGCCAGTCCGCGTCGAACGCTTTGTCGCCGAGCAGAGCCCCGAAGGCGACGCCCTCGATCAGCGGCCGCACGCCGACACTGTCGTGATGCTGGCCGGGCAGCAGGACGAAGCGCACCAAGGTGCCGAGGGCGTCGACAAGGGCGACGATCTTGGTCGTCAGGCCGCCGCGCGAGCGGCCGATGGCCTGGGTCCGGGTCCCCCCTTGTATGGGGCTCACTATGTCAAGCGTTATCTCCTCCGTGCGAACGCAGTCTGCTGGACGAAATCGGGACCGGCCTCGCTGCTCTCTGGGCGGCGCCTGGCCGCTCCACCTTGTATCCGGTCGGCCCTCGAAGGAGTCCTGACCAACATCCCACGTTCGTGGGCCAAGGCGAGGCCGGGAGAGCGGGACCCATCTTTGCAACGGCACTGTGGCCCTGGGGGACACCGGTCCACGCTCGTCCCGCTTCGTCGCGAGCAGCCAGCGGCCGCCGCAGCGAACTTACTCAGACCTTCAACACGGCGCCCTCTGGCACAATCCCGACCGTCACGTAGCGCCACAACGAGACAATCAGCTTGCGGGCCATCGCAACCAGCATAATCCGGCGCATCCGGCCCTTGCTGGAGCCCACCCGCTCGTGGAACCAGCGCGCGAGGGCGCTGCCCGGTTGGTGGCGCAGCCACAGCCAGGCCAGCTCGATCGCGGTGCGCCTCGCTCGCGGGTTGCCCGACTTGGCAATGCCCTGGTCGCGCCGGACTGCGCCGCTCTGCCATGGACTAGGAGCGAGGCCGAGGTAGCCACCCACCTCACGCCGGTTGCGGAAGTCGCGGAAGAACACTTCATTGCCCAGCACCGTGGCAAACGTGAGCCCGATGCCGCGCAGCTGCGCCAGTCGGGCGGCGGGGCCGTCCTCCTCTTCCGCAACGGCCTTCTGCTCGGCTTCCACCTCGGCGATCATCTCCATCACCAGCCACAGCCGTCGACACTCGCGCAGCAACTCAGCTTGCAGACAGGGGGCCAGCGGCAGGTCGTCAGGCGTGCGCAAGGCCTCGAACCGCGCCTGCCAATCTCGCCGGGTCGGCTCGAAATCGCGAATGCCTTGGGTCATCAGCAGACCCTTGATGCGGCTGGTGTGCTGGCCTCGCTCGACGATAAGCCGGGCTCGCTCGCGCGAGCGCCGTCGCGCATCCTCCTGCGCTGGTGTGGGCACGTGCACGACGCGGCAGACCTGCGCCTCGCCGCGCTCCAGCGCCATCAGCGTGCGCAAGAGCCCGGCGGCATCAAGGCGGTCCGTCTTGGCCCGCCGCGCCCGCCGATTGACCAGCAAACTGGCGGCATCCAGCACCCGGTTCTCGATGCTGCGGGCGCACAGCCAGCGGTGCAGCCAGAAGCCGTCGTAGCCAGCCTCGAAGCAGCACACGACCCGAACAGGCCGGCCGAGCTTCTCCTCCGCTTGGCTGCGCTTGCGCGTGATCAGCGCGAGCAAGCCGTCGGCGTCGCCGCCGTCCAGCCGGTGCTGGCTGACCTTGTTCGTCAGGGGCGCGTGGAGGGCCACGCGCCACGTGGCGCGGCTCAGCTCGAGGGCCACGAACAGCGTGGCCGATGCAGTCTCAGCAAGCAATGTGGGCGTCGCGGCAGATACCATGGGGAGCCTCCTGATCCAGATGTTCGGACCCGAGCCTACCGATGCTCAGCCGTCCGTCACCCCATAGGATCTTTGGCGCCTGCGGCCGAGACATGCGCCCGCACGATGGTGGAGTCGAACATCTGAACCAGGTGCGCGGTCTGGCTCGTCGCCGCGAGCGCGTCGAAGAAGGCCTCGAACACGCCCGCCTGGCTCAAGCGCCAGAAGCGCTTCCAGATAGTCTGTACGCAATCGACAAAACGGCTCGCGTTCCCCCTCTGGGCCGGTGGGGAACACGTAACGGATCTCCACAGCGCTGTCCGTCACAACAACCCGGTCAACCAGAAGCTCAAGCAGTGCTCGCTTGCGCTGAAAGTCAGCCGCCTCCAAGCCGTCCCGGACGCGTCGACAGAAGACGTCGGCGTGGGTCGCGAGCGTGACCGTCTCAGAGTGCCGCTCGGCATCAGCCAGAAGCGCCTGCTCCTGCTGCTCAAGGGCTAAGAGCCGCGCCTCGGCCTCGCGCCGACGCCGCTCATACTCTCCAAGCCCGACAACGCCGGCCAGATAGGCCTCGGTCAGCCGCTCGATCTGCTGGCCAAGACTGGCCCGCCCACGCTGCAGGTTGGCGCGTCGCGCCTGCCATTCCTGCGGGAGCCAATGGCCACCGCGTGCCCGCTCCATCGCTTCGGCAATCATCTCCGGATGCTCGAGCACGCAACATAGGTCGGCCCAGACCAGCTCCTCAAGGGCCCTGGCCGGGATGTAGCGAGCCGGGCAGCGCTCGCCGGGTGCAAGATAGCGCCGCTGCGCCTTGGTGCGGCAGAGATAGTAAGCGTAAGCGGGCGGCTGTTGACGGCCCATGCAGCTGTGGCGGCAGTGCCCGCAGCTCACCAGCCCGCGCAAAAGATACGGGTGCACCCGGTTGTTCCGCCGCGCCATCTGTCGATTGTACACCAACCGCTCGGCCGCGCGGTCGAACTGCTCCTGTGTGATCAGGGCCGGTACGCGCGCGACCGCGATCCACTGCGCGGGATCGGCGCAGTGGCGTGTGCTGCCGCGCCGACCCACCGGCAGCAGAGCCGAGCGCCGCGTTCGAGACGGGCTCATGCGCCCGCGATTGGCAAAAACCTGGCCGGTATAAACTGGGTTGGTCAGCAGCCCGCGCAGGGCCGAGGGGCTCCAAGTCGGACAGCCCTTGGGCGAGGTGATGCCGAGCCGAGCGAGGCGGCGGATCAGCGTCAGGATGGTTGCGCCCTCGTCGGCGTACCAGACGAAGAGATCGCGGACGACGGCGGCCTGGGCTTCGTCGATCCGCACGCCGGTGGGATCGCGTGGCCGATCGGGATCCTGGCGATAGCCATAGGGCGGCTGCGTCCAGGGCAGCAGCGTGCCGGCGCGCAGCTCGCCGCAGCCGTCCCCGGCGCATGCGCTCGGCGATCAGCGTGCGCTCGTATTCGGCCACGGCGCCGCGGATCTGGAGCAGCAACTGGTCGTGCGGATCCCGGCTCATCGGCCGGTCGAGGAACTCGACTTCGGCCCCGTGCCGCTGCAACTCCTCCACAAGCAGAACCTGATGGACGTAGTTGCGGGCCAGGCGATCGGGCGCGGTGATCAGGATGCGATCGATCCGAGCGCTGGCGACGGCATCGCGCAGCCGGTCGAGACCCGGGCGCTGCAGGATTCCGCCGCTATAGCCGTCATCGCGAAAGATGTACTCGGGGGCGAGATCCCAGTTCTGGGCGAGAACATAGGCCCGCAGCCGCTCGAGTTGCTGCTCAGTCGACTGGCTTTGGGCTTGGCGCTGGGTCGAAACACGAACGTAGATGGCAATCACCGGCATGGCGGCTCTCCTCGGGCTGATGCCTCGGATCGACGCCGGCGCGGCCCTCGGTTGTTGGTGGTCCAGCCACGCCGAGGAGCAGCTGATAGGCTTTGTCCCAGCGCCTGCGCGCGCTCGGATGGCTGATCCAGGAGCGCGTGACCGTCCAATGAGGCTGGCTCATGATCCACTCCGCGAGGGCGAGATCCCTCGGGAGCAGAAGCTTCAGCCGTGGCGGGTCGGCCGTCCGAGCCGAATGGGGCGCGTCGCCACGACAGCGCTAGCTGACCGTGGCGGACAAAGCAGAATTTGTCGTTTGTGAATCGACCATCCAGACCGAATTCCAGTTTCCGAACTCGGCCGGGCAGAGCGCGCCAGGTGATGTTGTGGACGGCAGAAGTAGTGCAGCGCTTCGAGGAAGATGACGGTCGTTCCGGCCCTTGGCGCCCCGCCGCGAGCGGCAGGCCCGGAACACCTCCAGCACCGTCGCCCAATCCTCCTCTGTCATCCGCGTCAGCATGGCCGGCTCCTCCTCAAACCGACCCGCCAGGTGTCACAGATCCACGAACTTGGGAATCCACTCACCGCATACTCGACCCAATCCGTCCACACGGCCTAGGCTGGGCTGCCTTCTAATGTTGCCCCCTGTCAAACCCACTCTCGCTCTAAGAGCCTGTTCGACCTTGAACCTCCGCACCGGGATAGCATTTTGCCCCTCCTGGATGAGGAGGAGCTATGCTAGCAGACGCGCACTGGATGAAACTGGAGCCGCTGATCGAGACATGCCGCCCCAAGGGCAAGACCCCGCCCCAGGATCTGCGGCGCACGATTTCGGCCATTGTCTGGCGGCATCAGAACGGGGCCAAGTGGCGCGCCATCCCGGCTGAGCTTGGTCCCTGGTCGCGAGCGGCTCAGACCTTCATCCGCTGGGCCCACCTGGGCGTGTGGGAGCGGCTGCTGCTCCTGGCCCAAGAGCGTGGGGTTCAACTCGGGATGACGTTTCTGGACGGCACCAGCATTCGGGCTCACCACAAGGCGGCGGGCGCGGAAAAAAGGGGGCCAACAGCAAGGGTCGAGATGAGCGTGAGGCGCTTGGCCGCTCGCGTGGCGGCTACGGCACCAAGGCGTGCGTGATCGCCGACGGGCTCGGACGCGCGGTGGCCTTCATCCTGGCTCCAGGCCAAGCCCATGAGCTGCCCCATGCGGTCCCGCTCCTGGAGCGCCTGCCCGGCGTGCCGAAGTGGGTGGTGGCGGACCGAGGCTTGAGCAGTCACGCCTTCCGCGAGCACGTCTGGAACTTGGGTGCGCGTCCGGCGATCCCGTCCAAGAAGAACGAAGCCCCGGTGGCCTGTCCGGAGTGGGTCTACAACAATCGCAACCACGTGGAGCGGCTCTGGGCGCGGCTGAAAGAGTGGCGCGCGATTGCGACCCGCTATGAGAAGACAGCCTCAAGCTTCATGCATCAGGCAAGGCGCCCGGCTTTGGAAAAGGGTGGGAGATCAGGGCACCATAGGTCAACATTACGTCGTCCTCTGGTCCATCGCATCCTCGAGGATGCGGACGATTTCTTCTGTGAGGGAGGTGTCGTCGCCCGCCATGCCGTCCATCGCAGCCATTCGGGTCGCCACCGTGGCGGCGATCCTCTCTTCGACGGTCTCCTCCGCGAAGGCGTAGTAAATAACTGCCCGCTGTCCGTCGCGGTGGCAGCGCCCCTCGACCTGCTGCAGCTGGATCGCGCTGTGGCGCATGTCGTGGATGATCAGCGAACGATCCTTGTTGCCACCGGGCATCTCGCCTCGATGCAGGGAAATCGACTCCGTCACGGTGAAGACGACCGCATCACATGCGCCTGTCTGGAAGGCGACGCGAGCCGCCTCGTTCCCGGCAGCGCTCTGCTCGCCGTTGATCTCGCAGACGTCCCAACCACGACCCCGAAGGGCATCCGCCAGCATGGCGCCGGTTTCCAAATATGCCACCGACACGGCGACCTGCTCCCCGGCCGAGAGGAGATCATCCGCGAACTCGGTGGTGCCCGCGACCCGAAGTAGGCTGGCCTTCTGTCGGAACCGCAGATCCGCCGCCCAGCCTGTCGCCCGGCGCGTGCTGCCGCCCGCAAGGCCGAACTCGCGCCTGAACTCGCGCCAGGTCGCATCATAGAGGCGGCGCTCGTCTCGTCCGAGAGAGATCGGCGCCAGCTCGCGCTGCACCTCCGGCCAGCCCGCGATTTCGCTCGGGCGACGCCGCATCCCAATCGCCTTGGGTCCCCTGTAGAGAAGCTCCGACATCGCTCGACGATCACGTTCGTTCGGTTGCCAGCTCCAGTTTGTCCATCGCCCTTTAGCCCGCCCGATGCCGAGCGTCCTCATGAGAACACGAAAGTCAGCGAGGGTGTCGGTAGGGCAGCCGGTTGCGTATCCGAGCAGGCGACCGAGATAGGACAACTCGTGGGGTGATTGGCCGGCAGTTGCGCTCATGTAGATCGAGAACGATGCGGCGTCCGCGAGCTGGCGACAGGCCATGCTTTGCTGCGCATAGGGGTTACGCAGCCGGTGGCTCTCGTCGAAGACCACGATCGGCCATGTCCGCTTGGGCTGGCCATGGCGCGCAAGCTCGTTGTTCTTCGCCCGCACGGACCGCTTCGTGCTGGCGGGTGGTGCCGCAAACAGCGACTTGGTCCGCTCGTAATTGATCAGTGTCACCGCTTTTGGCGCAAGTCCGCTGAGCGCCATCGTGCGCCGCCATTGCGGCATACCGCCCTTCGGGCAGACAATCAGAACCTCGTTCTCCGGCATGGCCGCAACCGCACTCCAGACGGACAGCGTCTTACCGAGCCCGGTGAGGTCGCCAAGCAGGAAACCGGGTCGGCCTTCGTTCCGGGCTGCCAAGATGGCGGCCCGAGCTGTGACCTGATGCGGCCGGGGAACGAGGTTTGGAGTGGCAGTCTGGGCGGCCAGGGCACGATCTGGAACGCGTGGACCAGCGCAAGTTGGTCGGGTGACCGCCCAGCTTGCTCGGGTTCCCGCAATGCGCTCATTCAACGGCAATCACCTACACCCCCGGGCTGACGACGAAGCCTCCAGATTTGGGCGTGCTTTGCAGGAAGTGCACCGGTGTGGGTTGCGATCCAGATAACGTGCCGCGGACCACGACGCGCTCCGTTGGCTCGCACCCGAATTTCATCGACGCCAAATCCCGTCTTGCGCAGCCGCTCGGTGAAATCGCTGTCCGGCCCCAATGACCAGACGGCAAGGAGGCCGCCGGTACGCAGCGTTGTTGGGCTTGATTGTGAGCGTCTGCTTGGTTTCGAGGTGGTAGTTCGCGAAGTCGATGAGCTCGAACCGCTGCAGGAGCATGCTCAGGATCAGGGTAGCCTCTTGCAAAGCGAATTGCCGGCCAATGCAGGCGCGCTGCCCGGTGCCGAAGGGCTTGTAGGCATTGGGTGGGATCCGGCCCCGGTTCTCCGGGCTGAAATGGTCCGGATCGAAGGCCTCCGGGTTCTCGCCCCAGACCTGCTTGTCCCGGTGCAGCATCCCGACCAGGATGGTTGCGGCCGTGTCTTTCTCCAGCCGGTACTTGCCCCCGATCACCGTGTCTTCATACAGGCGGCGCGTGAACGCCGGCGCTGTCGGCCACAGTCGCAGCGTCTCCTCCAGGATCTGGGCGACATAGGGCACTTGGTGCACCTGGACGTACGAGGGGAGCACGCTCAGATCCGTGCCCAGCACTCGGTCGACTTCGTCATACGCATGCGCCAGCACGTCGAGGTTCTTGAGCAAGGCATAGAGCGCGAACGACAGGAGGCCGCTGGTGGTCTCGTGGCCTGCGATCAGAAAGGTGATGCACTGAGCGATGATGTTGGTTTCATCGAGCGCCTCGCCGGACTGGCGGTCGACCCCGGTCAGCATTCGGTCGAGCAGGTCATTGACGGTGCCCGTCGCGCCGGCCGCGCGCCGCTCCTGGATGATGCGCTGCACCGTCCGGACCATGAGCTCCTGATGGACCTGCACGTCCCGGGCTCGCTTGCGATTGAGCGCGCGCTGGATGGGCAACTCGCGGACCTGCGCTTGTGCGGCCTCGAGCGCGCCCAGTGGGGCGTATCACGGTAGAAGGAATTGAAGCGGTAGTTGAAGCCGCAGAGTGCGATCGAGAGCATGCGAACTTGTGGGGTGATCATGCCGCTGCTGCTGTTGCCTTGTGGTCATCATTCGCGGGCCGGAAGCCCGGATAGCGTTGACGGAAGGCGTCCTCGAGTGTGTCGTTCAGCACGGCGGTGCGCACGTCCAGGAAGGGCTGCACGGTCGCCCGGTTCCAGCGCATCTGCTGCGCCTTGTTCATGCGCTTGGCCACGATCGCGTTGACCGCACTCTCCACGAACGCCGTCGAGATCGGCTCTCCGCGCCGCCTTCGGGCCGCGTAGGGCACCAGCGCGCCCTGGTTACGCTCGAGGTAGCCCAGCAGGTCGCTGACGTGTCGCTGGAGGCGGCCGATGCCGGCCATGTCGCGCACGGGCTTGCGCTTCGTCCAGCGGCACAAGCTGGCGAGCTTGCGCCGGCATCCCGTCCAGCGCCCGTGCCAGAGGCACCACTTCGCGCGCTCAAGGGCGGCCGTTGCATCGCGCACGAGGTGAGCGTCGGCCGTGCCCACGCCGAGGCCGCGGGCCGCCTGCAGCGCGTGCTCGAAGCGGACAGCGGCGTGCCACCAGTCCAGCACGATCGTGGCACCCGGCAGCGCCTCGCGCTGCAGCCGCCACAGCCCGGCATCGCCGTCGCACAGCACCGTCGCCGGCGTGTCCGCCCGCACCCCGGCCGCGGCAAGCGCCTGCCTGAACGCCTCGGATGCGGTCGCCTGGCCGTTACGGGCGAAGGCGAAGCGGTGCTGGGCGCCCCGGGCGTCGATCACCTTGCCCGCGACCACCTCGAAGTGGCGCTCCGGCCGGTGCCGGCTGCGCACGTAACCGCCATCCAGCCCAACCACGACGGGGCCGGCCGCCGGCGCTGCGGGGAGCTCCGCATTCTTGGTGGGGCGCTGCGGCACGACGTCCTGGCCGACCCGCAACGTCCTGTTCCGGACCGTGCCGGCGTTCTGCGCCCCGCTGATCGGCAGCAGCTCGGACAGGAGCGCCGCGACCTTGCCGAACGGCGCCAGGGCCGCGAACTTGGCGGTCACGTAGGCCAGTTCCGGTGCAGGACCCGCGCCGAGATCGAGGGCGGCGAAGCTCTTCGGCTCGCCCGGGCCGTGGCAGGGGCAGACGAGCAACCGTCGGACCCGGACCGGCACGTCGCCGAACAAGGAGCGGAACGTCGCACGGTAGTAGCCTTTGCTGGCCAGCGGACGTCCACAGGCCGCGCACCAGCGGCATCGCTCGCCCACGGCGGCCACCTGCGCCGAGACCATCTCGGCCTGGAGCGCCGCCGTGAGCTGCTTCGCCTCGTCGAGCCTCAGCCCGAGGTCGGCCAGGCCCGCCTCCTCGCCGCGCTCGAGGCGCGCGACCTCTGTCTCCGTGGTCACGCCGGGCTCGCAGCTCCGCCACCAGCTTCACACGCCACACCAGCTTCGGCACCAGCCACCCTCTTCCCGTGAGCGTCGGGTCCGTGATGCCGCTGGTGCGGTCGGCCACCGGACGCGTCTTCTTTGCCTTCGGCGACCGTGGAGCGATGGACGCCGAGGCCCGGCGAGCGCTGAAGTGCGACCGCGCCGATGCGCCCGTCGATCTCGAAACGATCCGGCGGGAGGTGCGCGCCGCGGGCGGGGCACAGGTGGACAACACGCTGATCCCGGGCCTGCGCGCGGCTGCGGCGCCGGTCTTCGACTTACAGGGCCGTCTGGCCGTGGTGGCGACCGCGATGGCCACTCCGGCGTTCGATCCAAAGGGCGATGCCGAGGCGGTCGCGGCGCTTCACGCAGCCTGCCGCGAGGTGATGGAAGCGCTAGGTGGACGCTGGCCTATCGGTGGCTCTCTGCCCGAAACGGTGGTCAGGGAACCGCGGACGAGTCGCCGCAGATAGGATGCGGATATCCCCAATCGGATGTCGTGCGGGCGGTTGAGCCGCACTGTCCGCAAAGGTATACTCGTGCGGATGCGCCATTTGGGCCCGCAATGCCATCCGTATGGGGTTGGTTCGGCTCATGGACGTGCTGCATGCGGACAACACCTGACCGCCCACGCAGCGGTAGCCTGGCGATCTACGGCCGCCTGATCTGATCCGCCAACCGCTCGACCTCACGCTTGAGCGCGTCCAGGCCACGTCCAAGTCCTGTCACGGCATCCCGAACGGCTTGGCCGCTGATGATCGGTCCGGGTGGCGCGATCGCTCGGGTCGGGATGTCAGCCTCCGGACAATCGGGCGTGCCGTCCCGCCGGAAGCGGGGTGCGATGCCGCCCTGTGGTGTGAGCCAGTAGGCGCAGCCGCTGTCCGGATCGCGCCAGGGCACCGGCTCATCCAAGGCCAGAGCCGGTGTGGTCAGGAGCAGGGTGGCAAGGATCGAGCGGATCATGCTCCACCAACGCTGGCCCGGTCGGCGTGTTCGGCACAGGACTGTCCGCCGCCTCTGGGTCTCGTCAGTGCATGGCCTTCGGGTGGAGGTGCTGCTTGGGGTTGTCGTCGCAGGGTCGCGGCAGCCGAGCGGTATTCGTCAGCAGCTCTGGGATCGTAGTGGGCCAGCGCCTCGTTGACCGCATCCGTGCGCGCGACCAGCTCCAACTCAGGGGCGGCCTTGCAGGCCAGTTGTTCGGCCACGCGGTCGCCTCGGCGATGTTGCGGCTGGCGTGTTCGCCCGGCAGGCGCGCGGGGCGGTCCGGATCGACCGGGGCGGGGGGTGGGCGTGGCGCGATCCGACGCGCGTCGGCTGCCCTGCGGGGGCTCCCATTCACCGCTCGTTATCCGAAGGGCAGTTGACTCCTTGATCTCGCAGGGCGGGGTCGGCGGCCCCGGTACCCGTCGGATTGCTGATCCCAAGACGCTCTAGCCGCATCCATTCACCGTGTCGCGACGCAGCCTGGTCAAGTGGGCCTCGGGTGCCGGCGTGTGTGGGGTGGCCGGCAAGCCTTGGCGCCGGTTCTGGGCCGGCGGTCTGCTCGGTGCGGTTTGCGGGTTGACGGGACGGGACGGGCTCGGGTCAGGGGCGTGTGCGCCCCATGGGTCATGTGACCAGACGCGGGATCCGCCCGAGAACAGCCCGCAGGATGGCTTGGTGGGGGCAAGCCGTCGGCAGGTGAAGCCGGATCATCGTCTTCAGCTCGATCACGCGCGCGGCGATCTTGATCAGGCGCAGGCGCAAGGTGTCGAACTGCGCCACGCGCCACTGTGAGCGTTTGGGCATCAGAGAGCGCAGGCTCCACAACAGCCAATACGCGCCGGCATGCAGAAAGAGGCGGAACTGGTTGGCGCTGGCCTTGGGGCAGGACGTGCGATCGGCGGCTAAGGTGCGTCTTCCACGCCAGAACGCGCACGGGCGGGGGTAGGTCCCCCTCACCTTTCAAAGATGCCCCTGAGTGGCTGAGCTGTGAAGATGCTGCCTGAGCCCCTAAAACCACCTGCTGCGCTAACCGGTGCTGGATTCTGTTGACTTCAGCGAAACTTTCTACCGCTTTCGGCAACTGTGGTTGGCAGGCCGAGCGCCTCGACGGGAGCGCGCGCGCCGGTCGAGCATGAACGACAGGCCCAGCTTGCGCGGGGCCGTCCAGAAGCGGGCGATGAAGGTGGCGAACGCCAGACAGGCGTCTTTGTTGCGGCGGTCCCAGCGAGCAGGCCGCGATCCACACGACCTCTGCGTCAATCTGTGAATCGGATCAGCTTTTCCTTGCAAACGTCGAAAGCATCAACGTCGCTCTTGCTGCCGCCGTCAAAGGTCGCCGCCACGGAAACCGTGCAGCCCTTCGTCTTTGGCAGCTTGACGGCCGCCCGCCCCTTCGGGGCTAGCGGTTTCGAGAGCGTGGTGGTCTGATCGCCAGCCCTGATGACAACCGCTGTCACGGTCTTCGTGCTCGCGTTGATGATGGTCACCGCCCGAGGTGGTCCCTTTTGTTTAGGCTTAGACTTGGGAGCTGGCGCATCCGGTGCGGCTGAGGCGGCCGCCGGTGCAGAACCAGACACGGCGGGCGACGGAATGCCCATCATGCTCTGTGCGCCCACGGCTGTGACATCGGCAAAGAGAGCCGCACAAGAGACCCCGACAATAAGAGAATAGCGCATCGAGTGATCCTCAACATGAGTGAGGCACCCCAGCTTTTAAGCTTGGCCGTAATGAGGCGCTTGGAGGGCGTTGGGTAGTCGGCCACCTTGCTCCAGCACCCGCTTGACCTGCACGGCCGACCATGCGCCGCCCCGCGCCGTCGGTGCCGAAACGAATACGCATGGTGCTCCCACAGGTTCGAAGCAGCTTGGGGTTGCGCCGCAGCAGTTGCGAAGAACTTGTCACGTTGGCGGGCGTGGTCGCGTCAGACTGGCTGATGCGCCCACGCCCGCCACTTCCCGCCCCAAACGCTTCGTCTCAGAAGAGCCGGTGTGCGCGAGCGCTGGTCAGGTGACGGGAGACGTATCTTGACCGCCGCGGCTTTGCCCGCTCACGCCGGAGGCGTCGGCTCCGGAGCGAAGGTCAGGCCGCCTGGCGGAACCTGGCTTCGGGATGCTCGTGCAGGAAGTGACGCAGCGTCGAAACCAGCTGCCGCGCATGCGGAACATCGTGGCGCCGAACCGCCGTACGGATGTCGTCCATCAGCATGTCTTTGATCTGTGCAGCTCCGTGCGTGCTCTGAAGCAGGCAGCGGCCCAGCACGGCGGCGATAGCATCCGCGACATGTTCATGCTCGGCAATGGCCTGAACCTGTTCCGGTGTGAGATCACAAAAGGCGATCACGTCTTCAAGGGAAATCATGGATCCCTCCCGTCCCGTGGACAGCGAAGCGAGCCCCCTGCTTACTGATCAGCTTCTCTTGCTCATGCAGTCACGTGCACGGTTCGCAATCATGCTGCACGTTTTCCGGTCGTACCGTGCGACCGCTAACCTGACCAACAGGCCGGGCTCAGTGCGTCACCACGCAAAAATCTTGCCACCTGGCCCTACTTTGAGGTTTCGAAGATGTGATGACCGATCACAGGGGCAGGACAAAGGCAAGCCCGCCGCGCTCACGCACGCGCGTCCGCTCTGAGAAGCATGCTGATCATGTCCTATCGGGAGCATAGTGAGGATCCAAGCTGTCCCATGTTGGGCCTGATACTGTTGGCGAATTCACCAAGCGGCGGCGGGACGGTGATGGCTGTGATCGGCGATCCGCATGTCGATCGCCTGCTCAGCTCCGCTCGACGGCTTCAATCGGCGGGCGCACCACGGCCTGGTCAATTCGCCAACAGATGAGCCGCACGCGAGGCGTGCACCATCATGGAGAGGAAATGGACAGCAGCGTTGGCTTCTGGCGGGAGAGGCTTCACCTTTGCGCTTGATGGCCGCTTGGAGGCCGGGAGACACTGGGTGCCCCAACCCCGCCCAACAGATCGGCCCGCGCTGTTCCCAGGCATCATCCTTTGTCGCCGCCGATCTCGGCGAGCACGAGCAGCAGTGTCTGACTTCGCCCGCAGCGCAGCGGCCATCACCCTCCCTCATGACAGGTGGTGCGATGTCGGCATGGAAAGCACCGGCGTGTACTGGAAGCCGGTCTACGCTGTGCTGGAGGGGCACTTCGACCTGACTGTGGGGAATGCTCACCACATCAAAAACGTGCCTGGCCGTAAGACCGACGTGAAAGACGCGGAGCGGATTGCGCAGCTGGTCCGCCATGGCCT
>CAVSLO010000014.1:0-68208 GCA_963728675.1 uncultured Alphaproteobacteria bacterium
GGCTGCCGGCGGCGGACCTCGTCCGCCGGCTTGCGGCTGAGGCGGAGGCGGTCCGGCGCGCCTTGGCGCCGGACCGATGAAAAGTCACGCGCGCTCGTACAGGGCCGAGTTGCCGCCGTGCTCGCGGACCTCCACCGTCTCGAGCCAGACGCGCCCGCCGTCTGCTCCGCCACGAAGCGCGCGACGTGGCGGAACACATGCTCGGCCGTTGCCTCGCAGCCCACCTTCGGCAGCACGCGGAGGGCTACCATGCCCTTCTCCTCAAGGCGCTTGAAGTCGGGGAGGTCGGGGTCGTCCTCGGCGACCAGCATGGTGTGATCGAACATCTCGTGGAGCCATGCCCGCACCGGCTTCAACCCACCGAAGTCAAAACACCAGCCGCACTCGTCGAGCTCGCGGGTGGCGAAGACGAACTTGAAGGCGAGGGCATAGCCATGGATCAGGCGGCAGTGGGAGTGGGCCCGCCACTGCCGAAAGCAGCAGGAGAGCCCCTCGCTGTGGTCGTAGGTCTTCGTCGACCGGTGGACGGGCGCCCTGGTCGCGCCGATCCCGCTGTCGGGTCCGGCTCGCGGCCCGCTGCGCCCCTCGCGCCGTTCGCCGTGGCGTGAGCCTCGAGGCTGGGTCATCCGCTACACCCCGCTCCAGCGCGACGCATTCCTGGAGGAACTGGCCCTGGAGGGCCGGTCCGTGGCAAGCTCGCCGTAGTAGGCGCTGTTCACCATCCGGCTGCGATGGCTGGCGCGCACGCCGCGGTGTGTCTTGCACATGTGCACGGCGCTGATGCGCACCGCGAGCCCCCGCGGCGCCGTCACCTCGACGAGATAGCTGCCCGATCTGCTTGACCAACTCCTCCTGGATCTGCAGCCGGGCGGCGAAGTGGTCGACGATCCGGTCGTATTTCGACAGGCCGATGATCTTGCCGTCCGCCGACGGCAGCACACCGACGAAGGCGTGGCCATAGATCGGCATCAGGTGGTGCGCGCAGGTCGAGCGCAACTCGATCGGGCCGGTGACGATCAGCTGGTCGAAGCGCCTCGGCATTGTCGAAGTCGGTGATGCGGGCGGCGCGTCGTACCGGCCGCGCAGGGTCTCCTCGACGAGCATCTTCGCGACGCGGCCGGCGTGTCGCGGGTGTTGTGGTCGTTGAGGTGATCGATCTGCAGCACGTCGAAGAGCTCTCCGAGCTTCTCGGGCCGCGGCGCGTCATGGCGGCCGTCCGCTTCGTCCATGGGACCGTCGATGGCCTCGTTGCAAAGGCGTGCCATATGCAAGTTGAGCCGTGTGGCTCATCGCTGTTCCCGATCCCCGGCTGCCTCCACGGTGCGAAATTTACGGCAAAGCTAACGTCCGTCAGAATGATAAGGCTAAGAATTGAGCACGCCTGAATGCCGTTAACCATAACATTTTAAGGTTCGTATCTTAACCAGGGTTCTGCAGGTTCGCGGGCTTACCGTTACGCCTCTCTTCCAAGGCTCGCGGAGACTAAGACGATAATGGTTCACGCTTCGAAGGCAAGGTGTGGTTGGGCCGCTGCTGGCGGTTTTCGCGTTGGCGGCGGCGGGACCGGCTGCGGCCGGCTCTCTACCCTCTCCGACGGAGCAGCCGATTCTGACGGTCTCCGGCAAGATCGGCGCGACCAACAGGGGCGACACGGCCCAGTTCGACCGCAGCATGCTGGAAGCGCTCGGGATGGAGACCGTCGAGACCAGCACGCCCTGGCACAACGGGCCGGTCCGTTTCGAGGGCGTGCCGCTCGACAGGCTTATGAAAGAGGTTGGGCCACGGGCCGGCGCGTCTCGGTCGTGGCGCTGAACGACTACGCGAGCGAGATCCCGGTCGAGGACTTTTCGAAGTACAGGGTCATTCTCGCGCTCAAGCGCAACGGCGAATACATGCCGGTGCGCGACAAGGGTCCGCTGTTCATCGTCTATCCTTACGACAGCAACCCTGAACTCAAGAGCCAGACCTATTACACGCGCTCGGTCTGGCAGGTTGCGCGCCTCGAGGTGAAGTGACGGAACGGGCGGCGGCGGCGCTGCACGGTCCCCCTTGGAGAACGCGATCATGGCGCTGCGACGAGTCAAGCTGCTCAAATCCTTGCTGGTGGGCGCCATCGTCGGCTTCGCCGTGGCGGCGTCCTACACCACGTCCCTTGTCGCCGAGCGCCAGGATGCGCTGAGACAGGTCTGGCGCTACAATACGGCGTGGTTGGCGAGCCAGGCCGTCGTCGAGTTCATGCGTTTCGAACAGCGCGTCAGCGCCTTCGAGATCCAGGGCAGCGGCGTCGGCCAGGACGAAGTGCAGCTGCGCCTCGACATCCTCTTCAATCGGCTGAAGCTGTTGAAGGAGGGGGATTTTGAGGAATTCGTCCGCCATGACCCCGAACGGCGGCAGATCATCGATCACCTGGGCGCGGTCCTTGCCGCCGTGCAGCCGCTGATCGATAGCCCCGACCGACCCGGCGCCGCCCAGACGGCTCTCAAGATGCTGTCCCCGCTCGACGGCAAGCTCGTTTCTTTGGCGAGCGCGGCCAACCGCTCTGGCGGCGACCGCGTGGCGGAGGATCAGCACGAACTCATTCGTCTGCATTGGTTTTTCACAAGCCTTGTGGTTGGCCTGATCCTGTTCGGCGTTGCGCTCGTGGGCATGCTCGCAAGGCACAACCGCGACATCGAGCGCGCGCACGACGCGCTTCGGACGCTCGCCGGCAGTTTGCAGCGGACCTCGAGCGACCTCGAAACCGCCAATCGGCACTTCGGTGCGGCGCTCAACAACATGTCGCAGGGCCTCTGCATGGTGGACGGGCGCCAGCGGCTGATCGTCTGCAATCAGCGCTTTCTCGACATGTTCGGCTTGGCTGCCGATGCGGTCGAGCCGGGGACGCTTGCGCACGATCTGTTCGATCGCATCGTAGCGGGCGGGCAGTACGCCGAAAGCGTCCTGCGCAGCGTTCAGGACGGACAGCAGCAGCTCGTTCGGGAGGGTCGGGCGGCAGGCTTCTTTCAGGAGGGGAGGACGGCCGCTCGATCGCGGTCGCGCACGAATCGATGGCGGACGGCGGCTGGGTCGCAACCTACGAGGACATCACGGAGCGCCGCCGCGCCGAGGCTCAGATCGCCTATATGGCGCACCATGATTCGCTGACCGATCTCGCCAACCGGGTGCTGTTCCGCGAGCACGTCGAGCAGGCGCTCGCGCGGGCGCGGCGCTACGACGAAGGCTTCGCCGTAATCTGCCTCGACCTCGACCGCTTCAAGGACGTGAACGATACGCTTGGCCACCCGGTAGGCGACATGCTCCTGAAGGCAGTCGCTGACCGCCTGCGCGGCTGCGTGCGGGAATCGGACGTGGTGGCGCGCTTGGGCGGCGATGAATTCGCCGTCCTGGAGATCGGGAGCGGGCTGCCGTCCCACGTGGGGATCCTGGCGGGCCGCATTGTCGAGGCCCTCGGCGCTCCGTTCGATCTCGATGGCCACGAGGTCGTGGTGGGCGCCAGCCTCGGCGTCGCGGTGGCGCCGGCCGACGGCGCCGATCCGGACCAACTCCTGAAGAACGCCGACATGGCGCTCTATCGCGCCAAGGCCGACGGACGTGGCGTCTTCCGCTTCTTCGAACCCGGCATGGACGCCCGCCTGCAGGAGCGGCGCGCGCTCGAGGTCGATCTGCGCACCGCGTTGGCGAATGGCGAGTTCGACCTGTTTTACCAACCTCTCATCAACGCCGGCACGAGCCAGATCAGCGGCTTCGAGGCCCTCCTGCGCTGGCGTCACCCCGGCCGCGGCATGGTGCCCCCTGCCGAGTTCATCCCCGTGGCGGAAGAGATCGGGCTCATCGCCCCGCTCGGCGAATGGGTGCTGCGTCAGGCCTGCCGAGAGGCCGCGTGGTGGCCGACCGACATCAGGGTTGCGATCAACCTCTCTCCCGCACAGTTCAGGAGCCGCAACCTGGTTCAGGTCGTGGCCAGCGCGCTCGTCGCCTCGAGCCTCTCGCCGGGACGACTTGAGCTTGAGATCACCGAGTCGGTCCTCTTGCACGACAACGAAGCTACGCTCGCCGTTCTCCATCAGCTGCGGGCCTTGGGCGTTCGGATCGCGATGGACGACTTCGGCACCGGCTATTCGTCCTTGAGCTACCTGCTGAGCTTCCCGTTCGACAGGATCAAGATCGACCGGTCCTTCGTGCGCGACATCTCGGAACGAGCCGATTGCGCTGCGATCGTTCAATCGATCGCCAGCCTCGGGGCGAGCCTCGGCATGGCGACGACGGCGGAGGGCGTCGAAACCGGGGAGCAGCTCCAGCTCTTGAAAGCGGTCGGCTGCACGGAGGTTCAGGGCTACTACTTCGCCCGGCCGCAGCCGGCGGGCGAAGCTAGGCGGCTGCTGGAAAACCGCGCCAGCGCCGCCGCCTAAGGCAGGGCGCCGCGACATAGTTCCGCCTAAAACATGCGTTTGAAATTCAAACAGATGTTTTAAACCTGTCTTCAGGGCCGACGCCGTGTACGAACGCCTCGACGCTTCCTTCCGTCAAACGGCCCGCGCGGTGTTTCGGGGGTTTTTACCAAAGCTTTTCACGTCAGCGCTGACGACCTTCGTCGTGTCTGCGCTCTTCGCGCAGCTTGCGCCCGAGCGGCCCATCGCCGCGCCCCCGGCCGCCGCGCCGGTGCCTGTCGAGCGTCTCTGGCCGCGCGAGCCGGATCTGGCGCGGGTGTTCAGCTTTTCGCCCGACGCGGCCGGCCAGCCGCTCCCGGACTTCACGCTGGCGCAAGCGGCGAGCTTCAAACCCGCAGCCGACGTCAGCGCGCCCGCCGCGCCGGCCAGGGTTGCGCGCACCAAACCGCGGACGGCGCAGCGCGCCGTCGCCGCGGCCTCCATGCTGCCGCCGGCCCGGCCGGCCACGATCGAAACCAGCGCCCCCATCGCCGTGGTGGCGGAGCCGGCGGCAGCGCCTGAACCGAAGCCCGTGCGTCTTCTCGGCATGACGTTGCCCGGCTGGGTCCCGACCGGCGAGGCCGTCGTCAACACCGTCGCGGCGCTTGGGGGCGCCGTGCGCGACCGGCTGTCGTTCTGAGGGTTTGTCGGCCCGTCCCGTGATCTTGTTTTCGGCCGATGCGGTTGAGGTGTGATCCATTCGGCGCTGCGCGGGTTGATGCGAAGCGGCCTGCATGCCGTGACCCGCTGCAAGGGTGCATCGTCCCATGAACCGGCGCGCCGCTCTCGAAGCCGCTTTGCGCCATCTCGCCCGCGCATTCCGCGCCACGAATGCGAGGCGATCATCGATCACGCTCTCGACAGTCCGGGCCTGCGCGCGGCCGCGCCGGAGACGGCGGCCTGGCTGTCGCTCGTCGCCTACGTGCGCCACGTCTTCACCGAGTACGACGCCCTGCTGGAAGACGGCTACGACCCGGACAGCGCCCGCCACTTCGTGCTGGATGACATCAACGCGGTGCTCGAAGGCTGGGGCGTGCGCCGGCGCCTGGGGGAGGGGGAGTGAGCCGATCGAGCGGCAAGCCGAGACTTCCCTTGTTAAGCTCGTGTAAGATCGCCTTGTTCAGCGTGCAGGCCGTCATGACGGTGTTGGGGTGACGACTTTGATCGCGATGTCGTATTGTCTTGATCCGAGCATGCTCGGCGTTCCTGGCGCTTGAGGATCGCTTGTGCGCTATCCGCCCGCCGTCCTCGACGAAATCCGCGCCCGGCTGCCGGTGTCGGCGGTCGTGGGCCGAAAAGTGCGGCTGAAGAAGGCGGGGCGGGAGTGGAAGGGGCTGTCGCCCTTCAACGCCGAAAAGTCGCCGTCCTTTTTCGTCAACGACCAGAAGGGCTTCTATCACTGCTTCTCGTCCGGCAAGCACGGCGACATCTTCACGTTCCTGATGGAGACGGAGGGTCTGCCGTTCCCGGAGGCGGTCGAGCGGCTGGCTGCCGAGGCGGGCGTGCCTCTGCCGAAGCAGACGGTCGAAAGCCGTGAGACGGCGGAGCGGAAACGGGACCTCTACGAGGTTCTCGAACTCGCCTGCCGCTTTTTCGAGGGCCAGCTTCAGGACCGCGAAGGGCCAAGCCGCCCGCGACTATCTCGCCCGCCGGGCGATCTCTCCGGGAACGCAGGCGGAGTTCCGGGTCGGGTTCGCGCCTGATGAGCGCGGCGGGCTGTTGGCCCATCTGCGCGAGAAGGGGGTGGAAGACGAGCAGTTCGTCGCCGCGGGCCTCGCCGTCGGCGCCCGAGGATGGGCGCCCGATCTACGATCGCTTTCGCGGACGGCTGATCATCCCGATCGAGGACCTCAAGGGCCGGGTCGTCGCCTTCGGCGGCCGGACGCTGGCGCCCGACGTGCAGCCGAAATACCTGAACAGCCCCGAGACGGAGCTGTTCAAAAAGGGCGAGATGGTCTTCAACGGACACCGCGCCCGCGAGGCCGCGTTCAAGACCAACGCCGTCACGGTCGTCGAGGGATACCTCGACGCGATCACCGCGCACCAAGCGGGGGTCAAGGCGGTCGTGGCGACGCTCGGCACCGCCTTCACCGAGGAGCAGATCCGGACGTTGTGGCGCTTCGCGCCCGAGCCGGTGGTGTGTTTCGACGGCGACAGCGCCGGACGGCAGGCGGCGTTCCGGGCGATCGATCGCATCCTGCCCGCGCTCAAGACGGGCAACTCCTTCCGGTTCGCGTTCATCCCCGGCGGGCAGGATCCCGACGACCTCATCCGGGAGGCCGGGGTCGAGCGCTTCAAGCAGGTCATCGACGAGGCGCTGACGCTCTGGGACATGATCTGGAACCGGGAGACCGCCAGCGCGGATTTCTCGACCCCCGACGGCCAGGCCGCGCTCGAAAAGCGGGTGGCGGACCTGTTCGGCCAGATTCCCGACCCGCGGCTCAGGCGATGGTACGAACTGCGCGCCAGGGTTCACCTCTCCGATCTCTTTTGGCGCTCCCGCCAGGCCGAACGCAGCCGCTACGGCGCCCGGCGGTCCGCGCCCAAGACAGACACGACCTTTATTCGGTCGAGCGAGTTGCTCGCGGGCATCCCGACCCGCCAGGTGGGCCTGGAGCGGATCTTTCTGGGATTGTGCGTCGAATGTCCGGACCTCGCCGTGCAGGCCTACGAGCGCGTCATGCGCGTGAGGATGCGCGGGGCCTGCAAGGCGGAAAACGGGGAAGCCATCTCGCACCAGCGCTTCGTCGACGCGCTGATGGAGCTTCTGACAGCCGAGTTCGTTTCGGGTCCCGCGGAGGTCTACAGACGCTTGGACGCGGCTTTCTCCGATGCGCTGGACTTTCTTCACGGTCGTGGGACGCCTGAACTGCCGATGGGACACCGGCTGAGATCGCGGTTCAAGATTTTGACGGTCCGTCCGCCCCAGGATTTCGTCGAGCGGTGCTTCTTCAACTTTCTGACGATTTTCGAAGTTCGCGAGATGGAGGATCATCTCGCCGAACTGCTCGAAGCGGTCGAGAGATCGCCCGCCGACCTGGAGGCGAGAACCGAGGAGCAACTGCTGAGCTTGCAAAGGGAGTTGCTGCAGACCCGCGATCTGGTCAACGCCACCGAGCTGGAACTGGCGGAGGAAGCGATGCAGTACCGGTATCCGAGCGGGGCCGCTTCGAGCGGGTTCAAGCTGGCCGCCTAAGCGCCTGGGATGCGGGATGCCGACGTGCGTGCGACTCGGAGACGCATTGCATCGGCCGATCACCTTGCATCGCGAAGCGCGCGCGTTACATAGCGAACTTCGGGCCGCCGCCGAACTCAGGGCGCGATCCACCGATTGGGGGCCGTTGCCGTTGGGGGCTCGGCGTAGGACGAACCGAGGTTGGGCGTTGCTCCGTCGCCCGGCGGAGCGGCGAATCGGGGGATGGTTAACGGTCGCGCAAGCGACTCACTCGCATATGGCGCAGCATGGGTTAAGAGACGGCGGGGCTGGGGCGAGCCCTCAGCTGTCTCTTGGCGCATCGAACGCAGAGCGGATATGAGGCCCGTATCCGGCCGGTGACGCGCCCAAAATCACAAAGGCGGCATGGCGACGAAGGCGACCGAACGGGACGAAACCGAAGGCGGCTCCGGAGCAGCAGCAAGCGGACGGCCCGCTTCTCGACCTGACCGATGCCGCCGTCAAGCGGATGATCAAGCTCGCCAAGAAGCGCGGCTACGTCACCTATGACGAGCTGAACGCAGGTCCTGCCCTCCGAGGAGGTCACCTCCGAGCAGATCGAGGACGTGCTCGGCCAGCTCTCCGAGATGGGCATCAACGTCGTCGAGTCCGAGGAGGCCGAGGACGGCCAGCGCCGAGCGCCGCCGACGCGGCCGACGACGAGGAGGAGGCCGAGGGCGGCGAGCTCGTCGAGGCGGCGCCGCCGCGCGCCGTCGCGGTCCGGCGAGACGCACCAAGGAGCCGACCGACCGCACCGACGATCCGGTGCGCATGTACCTGCGCGAGATGGGCTCGGTCGAGCTGCTGTCGCGCGAGGGCGAGATCGCCATCGCCAAGCGCATCGAGGCCGGCCGCGAGGCGATGATCGCGGGGCTGTGCGAAAGCCCGCTGACCTTCCAGGCCATCATCATCTGGCGCGACGAGCTGGTCGAAGGCCGGGTGCTGCTGCGCGACATCATCGACCTCGAGGCGACCTATGCCGGCCCGGACGGCAAGGGCGCGCCGAAGGTCGACGGGCTCGGCGAGAGCGAGGCCGCAGCGCGCGCGCCGGCGTCGGCGAGACCGACGGCGAGGGCGACGAGCCGCCGCCGCCCGAGGGCGACCTCGACGACGACGACATGGAGAACAACGTCTCGCTCTCGGCCATGGAGGCCGAGCTGAAGCCGCGGGTGCTCGAAACCTTCGACCGCATCGCCGACAACTACAAGAAGCTGCGCCGGCTGCAGGTCGAGCACGTCGAGCAGCGCATGCAGAACAAGCAGCTCACGCCGGCCCAGGAGCGCAAGTACAAGAAGCTCAAGGACGAGATCGTCACGCGACGTGAAGTCCCTGTCGCTCAACGCCAACCGCATCGAGGCGCTGGTCGAGCAGCTCTACGACATCAACAAGCGCCTGATCTCGCCACGAGGGCCGCCTGATGCGCCTCGCCGAGAGCTACGGCGTCGCCCGCGACGAGTTCCTGAAGCACTACCAGGGCTGGGAGCTCGACCCGAAATGGGTGCTGCGCGTCTCCAAGCTCGGCGGCCGGGGCTGGAAGGACTTCGTCGCCGAGGGCAAGGACCAGATCCACGACCTGCGCGAGCAGATCCACAATCTGGCCTCCGAGACCGGCCTCGAGATCCAGGAATTCCGCAAGATCGTCCACATGGTGCAGAAGGGCGAGCGCGAGGCCCGGCAGGCCAAGAAGGAGATGGTCGAGGCGAACCTGCGCCTCGTGATCTCGATCGCCAAGAAATACACCAACCGCGGCCTGCAGTTCCTGGACCTGATCCAGGAGGGCAATATCGGCCTGATGAAGGCGGTCGACAAGTTCGAGTACCGCCGCGGCTACAAGTTCTCGACCTACGCGACCTGGTGGATCCGGCAGGCGATCACCCGCTCGATCGCCGACCAGGCCCGCACCATCCGCATCCCGGTGCACATGATCGAGACGATCAACAAGATCGTCCGCACCTCGCGCCAGATGCTGCACGAGATCGGCCGCGAGCCGACGCCCGGAGGAGCTCGCCGAAAAGCTCGCCATGCCGCTGGAGAAGGTGCGCAAGGTCCTGAAGATCGCCAAGGAGCCGATCTCGCCTCGAGACGCCGATCGGCGACGAGGAGGATTCGCATCTCGGCGACTTCATCGAGGACAAGAACGCCATCCTGCCGATCGACGCGGCGATCCAGTCGAACCTGCGCGAGACCACGACGCGCGTGCTGGCCTCGCTCACGCCGCGCGAGGAGCGCGTGCTGCGCATGCGCTTCGGCATCGGCATGAACACCGACCACACCCTCGAGGAGGTCGGCCAGCAGTTCTCGGTCACCCGCGAACGCATCCGCCAGATCGAGGCCAAGGCGCTGCGCAAGCTCAAGCACCCGTCGCGGAGCCGGAAGCTGCGGAGCTTCTTGGATAATTAGGTCAGCGCCGACTTGACGCACTGAGGGCGGGCAGGCCCGCCCCTTGTTCATTCTAGGTCAAGCTTCGTTTTGAGGCGGAGCAGGCCTGCGAGCCTCGTTTGCCGCCCCCTTCTATCCGAGCAGAATTCGCTCGCCAGTTCCTTCGCGGCAAGACGAATCGCGGCACCTTGGACGTCGACGCCCAGCCCCGCGCCGGTTGGCGCGCGGGGCTGGGCGTTTTATCGTGAGCCCAAGCAAAAACGACAATCGACGGAGGACGCCATGCTTGGTCTGATGCAGGATTGGCCCCTGCTCATCCATCGCATCATCGACCATGCCGCCGCCCAGCACGGGCGCCGCGCCGTGACGACGCGCCGGGTCGAGGACGGATCGATCCACCGGACCACCTACGCCGACGTGCGCCGCCGCGCCCTCAAGCTGGCGAAGCGGCTCGCGCAAGACGGAATCAGGCTCGGCGATCGGGTCGGGACGCTCGCCTGGAATACCTGGCGCCACCTGGAGACCTGGTACGGCATCACCGGCATCGGCGCGATCTACCACACCATCAACCCGCGCCTGTTCGAGGAGCAACTCCTCTACATCATCAACCACGCCGAGGATCGGCTTCTCTTTCTCGACCTGACCTTTGTGCCCCTCGATGGAGAAATTGGCGCCGCGGATGCCCTCGATCGAGCGCTACGTCATCCTGACCGATGCGGCCTTCATGCCGGCGACGAGCCTGAAAAACGCCGTCGCCTACGAGGACTGGATCGCCGAGGCCGACGAGGATTTTGCGTGGGCCGCCTTCGACGAGAACACCGCGGCGGGCCTTTGCTATACCTCGGGCACCACGGGCGAGCCGAAGGGCGTGCTCTACTCGCATCGTTCCAACACCGTGAGCGCGCTCGCCTGGAACAGCGCGGACTTTCTCGGCCAATCGTGCCGCGACGTGGCGATGCCGGTGGTGCCGCTGTTCCACGCCAACGGCTGGTCCTACGCTTTTTCCTCGCCCATGGCCGGGGCGGCTCTTGTGCTGCCGGGCGCGAAGCTCGATGGAGCGTCGATCCACGAGCTTTTGGAAGGGGAGGGCGTCACGCTCACGGCCGGCGTGCCGACCGTCTGGCTCGCCCTTCTCAAACACCTTGAAGCGACGGGCGGCCGGCTCTCGACCCTCCGGCGCATTCTCATCGGCGGCTCGGCTTGCCCACACGCCATGACGGAGGCGTTCGAGACGAAATACGGCGTCACCGTCCTGCACGGCTGGGGCATGACGGAGATGAGCCCGATCGGCTCGATGTGCGCCCTGAAGCCCGACGTGGCGGATCTTGAGGGAGAGGCTCTGCTCGACCTCAAGATGAAGCAGGGCTTTCCGGCGTTCACGATCGAGATGCGCATCGCCGACGACGGCGGCCGCGACCTGCCGTGGGACGGTGAGACGTTCGGACGCCTGAAAGTGCGCGGGGCTGCGGTGGCGCGCGCCTACTTCCGCCGGGACGAACATATTCTGGACGAACGGGGCTTCTTCGACACCGGCGATGTCGCCACCATCGATCCGCACGGCTACATGCAGATCACCGACCGGTCCAAGGACGTGATCAAGTCCGGCGGCGAGTGGATTTCCTCCATCGACATCGAGAACTTCGCCGTCGGCCATCCCGATGTGGCGGAAGCCGCCGTGATCGGCGTGCGTCATCCCAAATGGGACGAGCGCCCGCTCCTCGTGGTCGTGCCGAAGGACGGACGCCAGCCGACTAAGGCGGACCTCCTGGCCTTTCTGGAAGGCCGCATCGCCAAATGGTGGCTGCCGGACGACGTGGCCTTTGTTGACGCCCTCCCGCACACCGCGACAGGGAAAATCCAGAAAACGGCGCTGCGGGAGATGTTCCGCGACTATCGGTTGCCGAGCGCGTGACGCCGCGTCGGGGACCTGTTAAGCGCGCCACCTTGGCTTGAGCAGGGAGCGGTGAGCGCGCGATGCGCCGTCTGATCATTGAGGAGCCCGTGTCGCGCGCCGCCGGGTGGGCGCGCCGCCTCGCATGGTTTGCGCTGGCGGTGACGCTGATCGCAGTGGCGTTGCTGCGGTTCGGGGCCGTCGAACCGACGCCGGGGTTCGCGGCGCTCGGCGCCGGCCTGATGCTGGCGCTGGCCGCCGCCGGATGCGCGCTTGTCGCCTTCGCGCGGATCTGGACCGAGGGGCGGCGCGGGTTCGGGTTGGCCGTCAAGGGCCTTCTCCTTGCGTGTCTCATCCTCGCCTACCCGGCATGGTTCGCCTTCAAGGCGCTGACCTTGCCCGCGCTCACCGACATCTCGACCGATATCGAAGATCCGCCCCTGTTCTCGCGCTCGCGCGCGGCCCTTGAGGCGCGTGGCCGCGTTCCCCCAGACGTTCCGCCGGACGTGCGGCGCAAGCAGCGCGAAGCCTATCCCCAGGTCGCGCCGCTCTCCCTCGACCTGCCGCCGTACGAAGCCTACGAACTCGTCCGCAAGGCCGCCGCCAACCGCGGCTGGCAGGTCATCGAAGCCATGCGGCCGGGCGGCCGGGTCGGCCTCGGCCGTCTCGAGGCGATCGACCGCACGTTCCTCCTGCGCATCCCCGACGACGTGACGGTGCGCATCCGCCCCCGCGCCGACGGGGCGCGCATCGACGTGCGCTCCGCCTCGCGCATCGGCCGGCACGATCTTGGGCAGAACGCGGCGCGCATCCGACGCTTCCTCGACGAGGTGTCGAACCTGGCGATCGCGTCGAAGTAGGGCGCTCAGGCCAGACGGTACTCGGCGTCGAGCGTCGGCGGGCCGTCCGTGGCGACGATCCCGCGCGACACGAGATCCTCGAGGTGCGCGAACACCGAGAGGCCGGCCGCGCCGGCGAGGGCCGGCGCGAGGCCCTGGTAGATCGCCTGGACGATCGCCGCGACGGTGCGGTCGCCCGCGGCGAGCCTCTTTAGGATCGACGCCTCGCGCTGCCGGCGATGGTGGATGAGCGCGCGCACGAAGCGTTGCGGCTCGCGCACCGGCCCGCCGTGGCCGGGCCAATAGACGGTCTCCGCGCGACCGCGCAGTTTGTCGAGCGAGGCCATGTAGTCGCGCATCGAACCGTCCGGGGGCCCGATGAACGGGGTCGCCCAAGCCATGACGTGATCCGCCGAGAACAGGGCCTGCTCCTCGGCCAAGGCGAAGCTCAGGTGGTTCGCCGTGTGGCCCGGCGTCTCGACGGCGGTCAGTCGCCAGCCCGGTCCGTCGATGACATCGCCTTCGCGGAGTTCCTGATCGGGGCGGTGTTCGGCGTCGGCGCTGCCTTCCAGACGGTTCACCTCGCCGAGCGCCAGCGGCCGCGCCTTCCGGTGCTCGCTGCATCCAATGATGGAAGCGCCGGCCGCGGCCTGGAGGGCGCGTGCGGCCGGCGAGTGGTCCCGGTGGGTGTGCGAGACCAGAATGTGGGTCACGGTCTCATGGCGCACCGCCGCGAGCAGCGCCGCGATGTGCTCAGGATCGTCGGGACCCGGATCGACGATCGCCACCCGCCCGCGCCCGACGATGTAGCTGCACGTGCCCGTAAAGGTGGTCGGCCCGGCGTTGCCGGCCACCACGCGGCGCACGAGCGGACTGACGGCGACACAGGCATCCGTCTTGGCCGGGCGGGTCAGATCGAAGATGAGTTCGTCGCTCATCGTGAAGCCGTAAGCGCGATCGCGCTACGGCTCAAGGCGGCATGCCCTGACTTGAAGGAGAGACTTCGCCTTCAGCGCCAGAAGGGCGTGATCGCAAAGGAGTAGGACAGCTTTGCGCCGACCTTGAATTGATCCTGCGAGCCGAGCCGGCGCGTGATCGGGCTGTCGGCGGCGTCGCCCGTCAGGCGGTCGTAGCCGGCGTAGACGGTCGTCGCCCACTGCTCCGACCACTTGTAGGTGAGGGCGCCCAAAACGCCGGCCGAGGTCAAGCCGCCTCTGGCCCGGAACGGCGTGACCCGTCCGTTGAGGGCCGCCTCGAAGGGCGTGACGCTGAAGTAAGCGCTGGTGAAATCGGTGCCGCCGAAGGCGAGCCGCGGGCCGAGCGAAACGGTGAAGCGGCCGAACTGCTGCACCCCATCGAGTCCGATGTTGCCGACGACGCCGTTGTAGCCGTTGAAGCCGTAGCGGACCTCTGCGCGGGCGCGCAGCCACTCGACCGGCCAAACCTCGATGAACGCGCCGGGCTCGACGCTCCACTTCACATCGCGAAGGCCGAACAGGTTTTTTCGATCGTCCGCGAAATAGCGTCCGGACTCGTAACGCGCGACGGCGCCCAGACGGAGGGAGGGCGTTTCGAGTACGGAGAAGCTCAACCCGTCGTCCGGCGCGCTGAACCGTTCCGGCTCGTCGACGCGGCGGAAGCCGATCGACGGGTAGCCCAGAAACGTCAAACGATCGGAGCCCGGAAAGCGCGGAACCCCCTGCAGGTTGGCGGAGACGGTGACGATGTAGAGGTCCGACGCGGGCGGGGACGCCGCCGGGAGCGGCTGCGCCGCCAAAAGGTCGGCAGCCTGGGCGGGAGCGCCGCCGAGCGCGGCGCGAGAGTCCGAACGCGCAGGCCAAGCCGAGCCCTCGAAGGCCGGACGCGGCGAAGACGCGGGAGCGGCGATCGTCGGGACGCGCCGACAAGGCCGGATGACGGATACGCATACGGGGCTCCGCGAATGGAGATGGGGCTTCGGAACAGCCGAGTTGCGTCAAACTCCCCTGAATGCGTGTCCGGTTCAAGCCGATTGCCCGCTTATCGTTTCCGCATTGACGGTTTGACGGGCGTTGTGACCTTGGGGCAACGGCGCTCGCCCCGGCCAAACTCAGACGTACGACTGCAGGGTCCCGCGGCGGCGCACGTCGAGGGTCGCGCAATGGAACGCGCCGCCGAACGGCCCGTAAGACAGGAACGGGGTCGGGATCGGGTCGAAGCCCCAGTCCTTGAACGCCCGGATGAGCGTGGGCTGCGAGGCGTCCACCACGACCTTCTTCTCGTCCAGCATCAGCACGTTGATGCTGGTCCAGGGCGAGCACATCGAGATCCGGCTCATGACGCCCTCGACGGGATCGGGCCGCGGCGCGATGAGCACGTCCCATCGTCTCAGCACGTCAGGTAGACGCTCGACGTCGCAATAGTCCGGGTTGACCAGCACCTTGCCGGGCGCGAGCGGCATGAAGGTCGAGTCGATGTGCATGGGCTGACGGCACAGGCTCGGCACCTCGTGGATGCGAAAACCCTCGCCGAGGTGGCGGCGCAGCCATTCGATGCCCATGAGGTTGGTGACGTTGGAGCGCGTCACGAACAGGTCGCGGCCGCAGCGCACGAAGTCGGCGGCGTCGAAGACGGGCTCGAACTCGCCGACCGTGTAGCGCATCGGCTCGCCGGCGCCGGGGGCGCGGTACTGGTAATCGTAGAGTTCGTCGGTCAGTTCGGGGCGGGGCGCCGAGGTCCAACGGGCGCCGGCCAAAAAATATTCCTTGAACAGGGAGCGGTAGGCGTCGCCCTCGAAGTAGCGCGAACGCCAGCACATCGGGCTCTCGATGATCTCGTCGCCGACCACGAGATAGCCGTCGCGCGGACAGGCGACGCAGAAGCCGCGCGAGGACCAGTTCGGGGTCTTGTAGCGGCGCGAGAAGTCGATGATGTCGGGCCGCCGGACCTTGACGCCTTCGCCTTCGAGGACTGCGATGAAGCCGTCGAGTTCGTTCTGCGCGAGCTTCTTCATCCACTTCGGATACTTGAACCCGGCCGCGAAGCGATAGAACGGCTGGGCGGCGCGCGGCAGGTTGAAGGTCACGGTGACGTGGTTCGAGGGGATCGTCGCGCCTTCAAGCCGCCCCACGATGACCTCTTCGAGCGGGTCCCACTCGTTCCAGGCCATGACGGGGCTCGTCCGCCGCTTGGGGTCCGGAGCCTCCGCGATATCGGGGCCGGTCGCGCTGAACGACGGCTCCGAAATCTCCTTGACGCCATTGAGGCGCTCGCTTGGCTCCACGCGGTCCATTAACTCTCCCATCCACTGGGTGCGGCTTTTACGGCTTTCACTGCACACGACAAGCCGGGACGCATAGGGCGGCCGGACATGGACAAAATGCGCCGGACCTGCAACAGGCGTTCGCCCCTGCACGCGCCGGCCTGGCCCAGCGGGCCTCCCGGCCCGACATGATCGCTGATGAAACGCCTGACAATTCTCGCCCTCATCATCGGAGCCTGTCTGACGATCGCCCTGATCGCGTCGTCGGGCGTGCGCGAGGTCGGCGAGGCGGCGGCGAGCGTCGGCTGGGGCATCGGGCCGGTCGTGATCGCGCGCGCCCTCGCGGTCGAGATGGCGGGGATAGGCTGGGCCTTGCTGTTTCCCGCGGGCGTCAGGCCGCGCCTGCGTGTCTGCGTGCTGGTCCGCTACGTCCGGGAAGGGATCAACACCCTCCTGCCGCTCACGCAGGTCGGCGGCGAGTTCATCGGCGCGCGGCTGCTGACGTTCTACCGCGTCGAGGGAGCGACTGCGGCGGCGAGCGTCATCGTCGATGTGCTCGTTCAGGCCGGGACGCAGTTCCTGTTCACGGCGCTCGGCCTTGTCGTGCTGATCGTGCTCGGCGGCGATGAAGCCGTCGTGCGCGTGGCCGCGATCGGCCTTGCGCTCGCCGCGCCCGCGCTCGCCGGCTTCTATATCGCGCAGCGCCGGGGCGGGCGTCGCCTGCTCCAGGCGCTTCTGGCCCGGTTCGCCGGCGACGGCCAATGGCTCGCGATCGGCGGCGCGGTCGATGCGCTCTACGACCGGCTGCAATCCTTTTACGCCCATCGCCGGGCGTTGTTGAGCGGCGCCGCTCTTCATTTCGCGGTCTGGTTCGTTGGCGCGCTGGAGGTTTGGATCGCGCTCCGCTTTATGGGCTACCCGGCGAGCTTCGCCGAAGCCCTCGTCATCGAGAGCCTCGGCCAGGCGATCCGGGGCGCGGCCTTCATCGTTCCGGGCGCGCTCGGCGTGCAGGAGGGCGGCTTGATCGCGCTCGGCGCGGTGTTCGGCATCCCGCCCCAGGCGGCGCTGGCGCTGTCGCTCATCAAACGCGCCGCCGACCTTGTGGTCGGCGTGCCGGGCCTTGTCGCCTGGCAGGCGCTGGAGGGAAAGCGGCTGCTGCATCGCCGGGCGGCCGCCGAAGCGCTCGTCAAGGAAGAACGCAACGCCCCCTCGTGATCGCGGCTGGCGCGCACCTATATGAGCCGGAGCCGGGGCGGCGAAATGCAATCAGGGAGATTGACCGTGTTCTCAAGACGCGACGTTTTGGCCGTGCTGGCCGGTGCGGCCGCCGCAGCTGGACCCTTCGCCGCGATGGCGCAGGCCGAGGACGCCGCGGTTGCGCGCATCAAGGCGTTCTACGACGCCGTGCAGTCCGCGACGGCCGGCCCGCAGGCCGCCGATCCGAAAGCCCGCTTCGCGGCCCTCTCGGAACCTGTGGCGAACACCTTCGATCTGACCGCGATGACCCGGCTCGCCATCGGCCCGCAATGGTCGAAGATCCCGGCCGCCAAGCAATCCGCCCTTCAGGATGCGTTCGGGCGCTACTTCATCGCCACCTACGCCAGCCGTCTCGGCGGCGTGTCGGGCGGGCGCTTCGAGGTGATGCCGAAAACGGAGCCGCGGACGGGCGGCCGGCTTGTGCGCACGAAGGTCATCGACGCCGGCGGACGGGAGACCGCTGTGGATTACCTGGTCAATCAGGAGGATAAGGTCGTCGACCTTTACCTGAGCGGGACGGTGAGCGAGCTGGCTGCGCTGCGCGCGCAATTCGACCCCGTGTTGAAGTCGGGCGGGCCCGACGGGCTCGAAGCCAATCTGCGGCAACGCGCCGAGAAGGCGTTGGGCGGCGTTTAGAATCGCTCTTGCGAGATGGTTTTTAACTGGATTTCGACGCTGTGCCTGGCCGCAGCCGGGCTCGGCTGCCTGTACATGCTGGCTGCGGCCGTCCTGGTGGGACGGTTCGCCAGAGGCGGCCCGGCGCCGGCCAGTTCGTTTCCGCCGGTGACAATCCTCAAGCCCCTGCACGGCGATGAGCCGGGCTTGTTCGAAAACCTCGCCTCGTTCTGCGCCCAGGACTATCTGGGGCCGGTGCAGATCGTGTTCGGGGTGCAGGACCCGGCCGACTCCGCGGTTGCAGTCGTCAAGCGGCTCGCGGCGGCGTTTCCGGACCGGGCTCTCGACCTTGTGATCGAGGCGCGGGCCAACGGAACGAACCGCAAAGTCTCCAATCTGGTCAACATGGCCCCGTTGATCCGCCACGACATCGTGGTGCTGGCCGACAGCGATATGCAGGTCCCGCCCGACTACCTCGTGCGTATCGTGGCTGCGCTGCAACAGCCGGGGATCGGGCTTGTGACCTGCCTGTACCATGGCGTTCCGGCGAGCGATCGGCTCTGGCCGCGTCTCTCGGGTCTCGCGATCGACACGCACTTTCTGCCGAATGTCGTCGTCGGCCTCAGCCTGGGCTTGGCGCGCCCGTGTTTTGGCTCCACCATCGCGCTGCGGCGGACGACGCTTGGCGACATCGGCGGGTTCGAAGCCTTCGCCGATTTCCTCGCCGACGATTACGCGATCGGAGCGGCCGTGCGCGCCGCCGGCCTCGCGGTCGCGATCCCGCCGCTCACGATCGGGCATTCCTGCCCCGAAAACTCGGCGCGGGCGTTGTGGCGTCATGAGGTCCGGTGGGCGCGCACCATCCGAAGCGTCGATCCGGCCGGCTACGCGGGATTGGCGATTACGCACGCGTTTCCGCTCGGGCTTCTCGGCGCGCTCGCCGGGCGCCCCGGCGCGCTCTTCGTCGCAGCCGCGGCGCTCGCTTGCCGGATCGCGCTGTGCATGCGAATAGAGCGCGCGTTTGGATTGCAACGCCATCCCTACTGGCTCGCGCCCCTGCGCGACGCCCTCTCGTTCGTGGTGTTCGTGTTCGGCCTTTTCGGCGCCGCCGTGAGCTGGAGGGGCAGCGACTACCGCGTGACATCCGACGGCACCCTACTCTCTGAACGGAGGTCGCCCGTACCATGATGCGGACGCTGTTTCTGCAGGCGCCGTCTTTCGACGGCTTCGACGGCGGCGCCGGCTCGCGCTATCAGGCCAAGCGCGAAATCCGCTCGTTCTGGTATCCGACCTGGCTCGCGCAGCCGGCGGCGCTGGTCGAGGGCTCGAAGCTGATCGACGCGCCGCCGCACCGCGTCGGGCTCGCCGACGTCGTGCGCGCAGGCGCAGCGACTTCGACCTCGTCGTGCTGCACACCTCGACGCCGTCGTTCGCCGCCGACGTGAAGACCATCGAGGCGCTGAAGAGCGCCAATCCGAATCTCAAGGTCGGCCTCATCGGCGCCAAGGTCGCGGTCGACGCCGAAGGCAGCCTGAAGGACGCGCCGGCGGTCGACTTCGTCGCCCGCAACGAGTTCGACTTCACGATCAAGGAGGTGGCGGAGGGCCGCGACTTCAGCGCCATCAAGGGCCTGTCCTACCGCGACGCCGACGGCGCGATCGTTCACAACGAGGACCGCGCCGATGCTCGAGGACATGGACCAGCTGCCGTTCGTCACGCCGGTCTACAAGCGCGACCTGACGATCGAGAACTATTTCATCGGCTATCTGAAGCACCCCTACATCTCGTTCTACACCGGGCCGCGGCTGCAAATCGCGCTGCACCTTCTGCCTGTGGCCGCAGACGGTCGGCGGCCACCGCTACCGCACGCGCAGCGTCGGGCACGTCATCGACGAGATCCGCTGGGCGCAAGAAGGCGTTCCCGCAGGTCAAGGAGTTCTTCTTCGACGACGACACGTTCACCGACGACCTGCCGCGCGCCGAGGCGATCGCCAGCGAGCTCGGCAAGCTCGGCATCACCTGGTCGTGCAACGCCAAGGCCAACGTGCCGCGCGAGACGCTTGAAGGTGCTGCGCGACAACGGCCTGCGCCTGCTGCTCGTCGGCTACGAGACCGGCAACCAGCAGATCCTGCACAACATCAAGAAGGGCATGCGGGTCGAGGTCGCCAAGAAGTTCACCAAGGACTGCCACGAGCTCGGCATCACGATCCACGGCACCTTCATCCTCGGCCTGCCCGGCGAGACGCAAGGAGACGATCCAGGAGACGATCCGCTTCGCGACGCGAGATCAACCCGCACACCATCCAGGTCTCGCTCGCCGCGCCCTATCCCGGCACGTTCCTGTACAAGCAGGCGATGCGAGAACGGCTGGCTCGACGACGCCAACGCCGAACTGGTCGACGACCACGGCGTCCAGATCGCGCCGCTGCACTATCCGCATCTGAGCCACACCGAGATCTTCCACTCGGTCGAGGAGTTCTACCGAGCGCTTCTATTTCCGCGCGCCGAAGATCGCCTCGATCGTCGGCGAGATGGTGCGCTCGCCCGAGATGATGAAGCGCCGCCTGCGCGAGGGCGTCGAGTTCTTCCAGTTCCTGCGCGAGCGGAAGGAGGCGGCGTAAACGAGAACGCCGCCCTCTTCCTCTCCGAAGGGAGAGGTTTGCCTAACTTCGACGGCGCAAGGTGGAGACCAAGCCATCAAACGCCTGATCGTCACCGCCGACGACTTCGGCCTCGCCCCCGAGGTCAACGAAGCGGTCGAGACGGCGCACCGCGACGGCATTCTGACGGCCGCGAGCCTCATGGTGGCCGCGCCCGCCGCGGCCGACGCGGTCGAGCGGGCGCGGCGGCTGCCGAACCTGCGCGTCGGGCTGCATCTCGTGCTGGTCGAGGGCTGGCCGGCGCTGCCGCCGCAAACGATTCCCGATCTGGTCGATGCGTCCGGCCGGTTCCGCGCCGACATGGCCCGGTTCGGGCTCGACATCGCGCTCCGCCCGCGCGTCCGGCGGCAACTCGCGGCCGAGATCGAAGCGCAGTTCGAGGCGTTTCGCGCGACCGGGCTGCCGCTCGACCACGTCAACGCGCACAAGCATTTCCATCTGCATCCGGTCATCGCCGCGCAGGTGATCCGCATTGGCCGCCGCTACGGCCTGCGCGCCTTGCGCGCGCCGGTCGAGCCCGCGGCGGTTCTGGCTCGCGTGGAACCGGGTTCGCAAACGATGGAAGCCCGCGTCGCCGCGCCATGGGCGGCGCTCCTGCGCTCAAGGGCGCGGCGCGCCGGGCTGACCGTGCCGGACGCCGTGTTCGGCCTCGCTTGGTCCGGCGCCCTGACCGAACCGCGTCTTGCAGGATTGCTGGCCCATTGTCCGGACGGGCTCACTGAAATCTACACGCATCCCGCGACGGCGGGCGGGTTTGAGGGCTGCGCCCCCGGCTACAGCTATGCGGACGAATTGTCGGCGCTCATAAGCCCCGTGTGCCGTGAAGCGATGACCGCGGCGGGCGCGCAGCTTGGCGGCTATGCCGACTTCTCAAGCTCCGGCTCGGCCCCGAACGCGTCGGCGTGATGCTTTTCGCGCGGCGGGCCGAGGAAGGCCGGCACGATGATGAAGGCCGCGACAAGCGTGAAGAAGAGCGACAGGGCCAGGAGCTTGCCCATGCTCGCCGTTCCGGGATGGCTGGAGAAGCACAAGCTCCCGAACGCGACGCCGGTGGTGAGGGCGCTGAAGAAGATCGCGCGCGTCAGACTCGACGCCAGCATGTCGGCCACGCCGTCGCGCCAGGCGATGATGTAATAGATATGGAAGGCGACGCCGACGGCCAGCATCAGCGGCAGCGCGATGATGTTGGCGAAGTTCAGGGGCAGGCCGAGCAGGTAGGCGGCCTCCAGCGTCATGATCGTGGCG
This sequence comes from uncultured Alphaproteobacteria bacterium, assembly GCA_963728675.1. Taxonomy (GTDB): domain Bacteria; phylum Pseudomonadota; class Alphaproteobacteria; order Rhizobiales; family Beijerinckiaceae; genus JAJKJG01. The sequence goes on from CAVSLO010000014.1 coordinate 21,770, forward strand.
AGGACGAGCGGCCCGAGCGTCAGGGCCACATCGAGCGGACGGCGCAGCGCGATCAGCAAAATGATGAAGATGGCGCCGAGCGAGAACAGGCCCGCTTCGATGAACGCGCGCACCACCGTGCGGCCCGACTCGACGATGATGACCGGCGTCCCTGTGGCGTTCGGCGCGACCGAACGCACCGCAGAGGCGAAGCGGGCGATGACGGCGTTGTCGTTCGAGTCGCCTTTCGGAAAGACCTCGACGCGTGCGCGGCCGTCCGGCGCGAGCCAATCGCGGACGAGTTCGGGCGGCAGCGTCTCCCGCGTCACCGGCTCGGCCGACAGCGTGGTCCGCAATTGATCGAGAAGGCGCACGAGGTCGGTCGTCACGGCGGTCTGGGCGGCTGCGTGACGGCCGGGATCGGCTGCGGCGAGGCGGTCGAGGACGTCCGCGAGGCGGCGCGCCGTGTCGTTCGCGCCGCCCGCATTCGCACCAGCGGCCGAGCGCAAGGCTGACGCCGTGTTGCGCAGGGCCTCGACGTTGTCCGCGTCGCTCGGAGCCGGCTTGACCTCGGGCGGATGCAGCACCGAGTCGAGCAGCATGGCGGCGTCCCGGATGAGCGCCAGCTTCTCGTCCTGGTCCTGCGGCACGAAGGTCGCGAGCGTGACCGTGTGGGACGCCTCGGGCAGGGCGTCGATCCGGGCGGCGAGCGCCTTCGCGGCGTCGAGCGACGGCGCCAGGATGTCGATGGTGTTGGGGGTGCTCTGCGGATCGCGGGCGAGATCGAGGAAGGTTGCGACCGATTCGACGCGCTGGCTGCGCAGATTCATCGGGTTGGCGTCGAAGGGGAGCTTCAGCAGGAACGGCAGGCCGCCCAAAACCACGGCCGCCGTCGCGATCAGGACGAAGCGCCGGTTGTCGGCGATCCAGCGGTCGACGGCGGCGAGCGGCGCCGTTTCGACCGACTCCGGCTCGCCCGGCGGATGCAGCACCGTCAGCAAGGCGGGGAGGAGGGTCAGGCTCGCGACGTAGGCGATGATCATGCCGACCCCCGCGATCAGCCCCAGTTCCGAAACGCCGCGAAACTCCGTCGGCAGGAACGAGAAGAAGCCGGCCAGCAGCGACACGGCGGCGAGCGTCAGCGACCAGCCGACGCCCCGGCCCGCGGCGACGATCGCGTCGCGCAGATGCTCCTGGTCGTAGCGCTCGGCGCGGTAGCGCACCGCGAACTGGATGCCGAAATCGACCCCGAGCCCCAGAAACAGCGCCGCGAAGGCGACCGAGATCAGGTTGAACTGGCCCACCATGAGGAGGCCGACGCCCGCCGTGACGATCAGGCCGGCGAACGCCGTCGTCAGCACCGCGAAAATCACGCGCCCGGAGCGCAACGCGAGAAAGAGGATGAAGGCGATGGCGGCGACGGTCAGCGCCGCGTTGAGGGCCGCATTCTCCGCGATCGTTGCGAATTCGTCGCTTTCGACGGGAGCCGGGCCTGTCAGGCGGACGCGCACGCCCCGATCCGGCGTCAGCCTGAGGTTTGCGGCGGTGTTTCGGATCAGATCGAGGGCGGCTGCGGCGGGCTCCAGGGCGTTATAGTCGAGTTTCGGCTTGATGAGGATGAAGCGCCTCAGCTCGCGCGGTTCGGACTGGCCGCCGGACAGGAGCCGCCGCCAGGACAGGCGGGCCGGCCGGCCGGCCAGAACGTCCTCGAAGATTTTTGTGAACGCCGTCATCGGAGCCGCGAGTTCGTCGAGGGTCGTCTCTCCGGCGCGCACGCCCTGCGCGCCGAGTTGGAGCGCGTGCATGACGCCGCGCAGGCTTGGATCGGCAGCGAGCGGTCCCAAAAAACCCTGCTGCCGGATGAGTTGCTCGGTGGTGCGGGTCAACTCGTCGACGGACAGGAACAAGAGGCCGTTCTTGTCGAAGAACGGACCGCTGTCGGGACGCCGCACGGTTTCCAGCACTTGGGTGCGCGGGGCGAGCGAGCGCGCGAGTTTGTCCGCCGACTCGTCGGCGATCTCAGGCGTATCGCCGTCGACCACGGCGACGATGAGGCCGAGGCGCTGCGGGAACGCCGCGTCATAGGCGACGAGATCGCGCCGCCAGGATACGTCTGATGAGATCAGCCGCTCGGTGTTGGTGTTGATGGCGAAGCGCGTCACCGTCACGTAGAGGCCGGCCAGCATCATCGCGAGGGCGGCGGCGATCACCAGCCAGGGCCGGCGTGTGCAGAGCGCAACGGTGCGTTCAATCAAGGATTGGCCTGAGATCATGATTGGCGTCGCGGCGCGACGCGTTGCCGGAGAAGTAGCGACGGCGGGCGATGGGTTCAACAATGAGGCAACATTCCGGCTCGGCCCGCGTTACCGAGGACCCGCCCCGGCGCTTACCACGTTCCGAGCTGGCGCTGGACTCTGGCGCATCGCTCGACATAAGGGTGGCATGAGGAATTCTGGGTTGTTCAAGGATTAAGATCAGTTCGGCGTAGCGTGAGGGGCGACGTGGTGAAGAGAAAACCAAGCGACCTGAAGATCATCCTCGCCCAGCCGCGCGGATTTTGCGCCGGCGTGGTGCGCGCGATCGAGATCGTCGAGCGGGCGCTCGCCGACTACGGCGCTCCGGTCTATGTCCGCCACGAGATCGTGCACAATCGGCATGTGGTCGAGGGGCTCGAAGGCCAAGGGCGCGCGCTTCGTGGAAGACCTGAGCGAAGTCCCGGACGGCGCGGTGACGATCTTCAGCGCGCACGGCGTCTCGCAGGCGGTCGTCGACGAGGCGCGCCGGCGCGGCGCTGCCGACGCTCGACGCCACCTGTCCGCTGGTGACCAAGGTTCACAACCAGGGCCGGCGCTACGTCGCGCGGGGACGCATTCTGGTGCTGATCGGCCATGCCGGCCACCGGAAGTCGAGGGAACGCTCGGCCAGATCGAGGGCGAGGCCACCTGGTTCAGAACGAAGCCGAGGTCGAGGCGTTGCCGCTCGCGGCGGACGCTCCGATCGCCTACGTCACGCAGACCACGTTGTCGGTGGACGATACCCGTGCGATCATCGCGGCGTTGCAGCGCCGCTTCGCGGACGTCGTTGGACCCGAGACGCGCGACATCTGCTACGCCACGCAGAACCGGCAAACCGCCGTGCGCGAACTGTGCCCGCGTCGCCGACGTCATCCTGGTCGTCGGCGCGCGCAACAGCTCGAACTCCAACCGGCTGCGCGAGATCGGCGAAGAGGCTGGCGTTCCGAGCTATCTGGTGGCGGACGGCAGCGAAGTCGATCCCGCTTGGGTGCAGGACGCCGCGGTCGTCGGCCTGACGGCCGGCGCGTCCGCGCCGGAGGTGCTGGTGGACGACGTCATCGCGGCCTTGCGCCGCTCGGACCCATCCGAAGTGTCCGTTCTGCCCGGCCTCGAAGAAACCATCAGCTTCCGCCTTCCGGCGGAGATGGCCTCCGTGTAAGACGCTCACAATCCTTCCATTCTTGATCCAGAATCCCAAGGAGCGGTTCATTGGCCATTCCTCTTCGCCAGGTCGCGTCCATCGGCAGCCTATATCGTCCGCCAGCATCTTGCCGGCCGGAAGCGCTATCCGCTCGTGCTGATGCTGGAGCCGCTTGTTCCGCTGCAACCTCGCCTGCGCGGGCTGCGGCAAGATCGATTACCCGGACGAGATCCTGAACAAGCGCTTGCCGTCGAGGACGCGCTCGGGGCCGTCGACGAATGCGGCGCGCCGGTCGTCGTCATCGCGGGCGGCGAGCCGCTGCTGCACAAGGAGCTGCCGAAGATCGTCGAGGGCGTGATCGCGCGGCAACAAATTCGCCATCGTCTGCACCAACGCGCTGCTGCTTGAGAAGAAGATCGATCAGTACAAGCCGAATCCGTATTTCACCTGGTCGATCCATCTCGACGGCGACCAGGCGATGCACGACAAGTCGGTGTGCAAGCAGGGCGTCTACGACCGCGCGGTCGAGGCGCTCAAGCTCGCCAAGGCGAAGGGCTTCCGCGTCACGATCAACTGCACGTTCTTCAACGACGCCGATCCCGAGCGCGTCGCCGCGTTCTTCGACAGCGTACGGAGCTCGGCGTCGACGGCATCACGGTGTCGCCCGGCTACGCCTACGAGCGCGCGCCCGACCAGCAGCACTTCCTCAACCGCACGGCCACCAAGGAGCTGTTCCGGGACGTGTTCCGGCGCGGGCGGGGCGGAAAGTGGGCCTTCAACCAGTCGGGCCTGTTCCTCGACTTCCTGGCCGGCAACCAGACCTACCACTGCACGCCTTGGGGCAACCCGACCCGAACGGTGTTCGGCTGGCAGCGGCCCTGCTACCTGCTCGGCGAAGGCTACGCCAAGACCTTCAGGGAGCTGATGGAGGAGACCGACTGGGACGCCTACGGCGCCGGCAACTATGAAAAGTGCGCCGACTGCATGGTCCACTGCGGCTTCGAGGCGACGGCCGTCACGGATACGGTGCGCAAGCCCTGGAAGGCGCTCGGCGTCGCGCTGCGCGGGGTGCGCACCGAGGGGCCGATGGCGCCGGACATCGCGCTCGACGAACCAGCGCCCGGCCGAGTTCGTCTTCTCACGAAACGTCGCCGAAAAGCTCGTCGAAATGCGGCACGCTCAACCCGAAGCCAAGAAGCGAGCGGCAGTGTCGTAGGGCCTCGAAGGCCATCTTGGAGTCGCGGGCGAGGCGCACCAAGCCCCCGACCTGGGCCGAACGGCGCGCGATCGCGCTCAGGACCGCGACGAGATCGATTTCGCCGTCCGGCCGCAGGGCGCGCGCCACGAAGGCCGGCAGGGCCCGGTCCGCCGGGTCGCACACCACCCGGACCGCCGTGAACGGCAGCCCATGCTCCTCCGCAAAGGCGGCGGCGACGTGCGATTCCATGTCCACCGCCGCCGCCCCGGTGGCTGCGCGCAGCGTGCTCTTCTCCAGGAGGGACAGCGCCGGCGCGTCGACCCCGGCCAATTCGGCGAGGATGACGCGCTTGGAGTGTCCGGCGAGGCGTTCGGCCAGGAGCCGCGCCATGTCGGCGTGAGCCTCCCAGCGCTGCCGCGCTCCGACGACGCCCGTGCCGATCACGACGTCGCCCGGCGCGAGCGCGGGATCGAGCCCGCCGGCGATCCCGATGCTCACCACCGCGCGGCAACCAGGCTTGATGCGGGCGCTCAGCATCGCGCGCAGCCGGTCGGGATCGCCGCCAGCCCCGATCGTGGCGACTCCGGGTCCGGCGGCGAGGCGCGCCTCGCGCGCCAAGCCCGTGACCGCCAGGACAGGCAAGGCTTCGTTCGTGATGCGCGCGCCGGACTCGGCGCGCGGGGCGGGCCGAGCCCCACGGTAGTTCCCAAGGATGATCATTTCGGCTGCTTTACGCCTGGATGAGGTTTTATGGCGGACGTCACATCCCGAACGCGACCGTTCGGCTGTTGCCCCGTTGGAGATTGCGGTAGCGGGCGAGCGCCCAGAGTGGGAAGAACTTCGGGTAGCCGTGATAGCGCAAGTAGAACACGCGAGGAAAGCCGGTCGCGGTAAAGCGATGTTCGGACCAGAAGCCGTCCGGCCCTTGCGTGCGCGCCAGATAGGCGACGCCGCGCGCCACCGCCGGATGATCGACCGCGCCGGCCGCCATCAAGCCGAGCAGGGCCCACGCGGTTTGCGAGGCCGTGCTCGGCGCCGGCTCATAGCCCCGGTAGCCGAGCTTGTAGCTCTCCCCGCCTTCGCCCCAGCCGCCGTCCGCGTTCTGAATGGCCGCGAACCACTCGACCGCCCGCCGCACGGCCGGCGACGCCGGATCGACCCCGGCCGCGTTGAGCGCGCAGAGCGCCGACCAGGCGCCGTAGATGTAGTTCATGCCCCAGCGGCCGAACCAACTGCCGTCCGCCTCCTGTTCGGCGAGAAGGCATTCGACGCCGCGCGCCAGCGCTGGGCTGGTCTCTACGGTTTCGCCGAGCTGCGCCAGCATGGAGACGCAGCGCGCGGTCACGTCGGCGGTCGGCGGATCGAGCAGCGCGCCGTGGTCGGCGAAGGGAATGTGGTTGAGGTAATGATAGCTGTTGTCGGCGTCGAACGCGCCCCAACCGCCGTTTCGGCTTTGCAGGCCCTCCACCCATTCCCGGCCGCGCGCGATGGCCTCGTCGAACCGGCCCGCGCCGCGCGCCCGGTCCATCGCCATGACGACGACGGCGGTGTCGTCGAGGTCGGGATAATGCGGGTTGGCGTATTGGAACGCCCAGCCGCCCGGCCTGACGTGGGGGCGCTGCGCGGCCCAATCGCCAGCGACATCGAGCACTTGCTTCGGCTGCAACCAAGCAAGGCCCTCTTGCACGGCGGATTCGGCCGCCTCGCCGCCCGCTTCCAGGAGCGCATGACAGGCGAGCGCCGTGTCCCACACGGGCGACAGGCAGGGCTGGCAGTACGCCTCGTCGTCCGTGACGACAAGCAGGCCCTCGATCGAGGCGCGCGCGACGGCGCGCTGCGGGTGGTCCGGCGGGTAGCCGAGGGCGTCGTACATCATCACCGCATTGGCCATCGCGGGGTAGATGGCGCCAAGGCCGTCGCGCCCGTTCAGGCGCTCCTCCACGAAGGCGACCGCCGCCTCGATGGCCCGCTTGCGCGAGGCCGTCGGGAACAGCGGATCGGCCCGCTGCAGGACCGCGTCGATCGCCCCGAAGATCTGCGCCCACGGCCGCTTCTGGTGCGGACCTTTCGGCCACTCGCGCACATCGTCCGGCGGCGTGGTGAACAACTCGTTAATCGTGACCCCTCGGGGATTGCGGGCGCGCGGTTTGAGCGTCTGCAGCACGAGGAGCGGGACCAGAACGGTCCGCGCCCAATACGAAATCTTCGAGAGGTGAAAGGGAAACCACTGCGGCAGCAGCATGATCTCAACGGGCATCACCGGCACGGCGCGCCAGGGAACCTCGCCGTAGAGCGCCAGCAGGGCGCGGGTGAAAACGTTGCTCCGCGCGGCCCCGCCGCGCTCCAGAATGGCCTTGCGGGCGCGGCGCATGTACGGCGCGTCCGGCGCCTCGCCGATCATCTTCAAGGCGAAATAGGCTTTGATGCTGGCGCTCATGTCGAACGCGCCGTCGTGGAACAAAGGCCAGCCGCCGTGCGCGCCTTGAACACGGCGCAGATAGGCCGCGATCTTCGCCTCAAGCGTCGGGTCCGCCGCTTCGCCGAGGTAATGGGTCAGGAGCACGTATTCGGCCGGAATGGTCGCATCCGCCTCAAGCTCGAAGCACCAATGGCCGTCCGGGCGCGCTGCGCCGATCAGCGCACGCGTGGCGGACGCAATGCGCTGGTCGAGCGCTTCGAACGGGACGTCCGGAGCCATTCGGTTTGGTCGGGTTTCGACAACAGCCAACGGGACACCTCATGCGGCTGCGGGGACGCGCCCCGCCGCGATAGCCTCCTTCAAGACCAGGGCCGCCGCCGCATAGCCCGAACGAACCGCGCCCTCAATGGTGGCCGGCAGGCCCGTCGCGGTCCAGTCGCCGGCCAGAACAAGGTTGCGAAAGCGCGTCCGCGCGGGCGGGCGCATCGCCGTTTCGCTGGGCGTCGCCGCGAAGGTCGCCCGCCGCTCTTTGACGATCTGCCAGGGGGGAAGGTTCCCGGCAAGCCCGGTTAAGGTCACGATTTCCGCCCAGATTCGTTCGGCCAGCGCCTCGCGCGGTTCGTCGAGCAGGCGATCGGCCCCGCTGATCGTCACGGACAGACGATCCGGATAGGCGAAAAGCCATTCGCTCAGGCCATTGACGATGCCGAGGAGAAGCGGACTCTCCGGCGGCGGCGCAATCCTGAAATGCGCGTTCACGATCGCGCGATGGGCGGTCGGCGCGGCAAGGCCGGGGACCAGTTCCGTCGCGCTCCAGGCCGGGATCGCGAGGACGACCGCATCCTGGGGATCGAGGCTGATGGCGGGGAGGGCTCCGAAATCAAGGCTGCGGACCTCGCCGTCCTCAAAGGCGATTTTTCGCAGCCTGTGGCCGAAATGGATCGGAACGCCTTTGCCTTGGAGGAACCGCAGCGCGGGTTCCACGAAGGCGGCCGAGAGTCCGCGCGCGGCCACAAGCGGCCGGCAGGCGCGCCCGCCGGCTCCGAGCGTCTCGCGCAGGAGTTGGGCGGCGAGACCCGCGGCGGCCTCATCCGGTTCGGTGTTGAGCGCCGCCAGGAGCACGGGCCGCCACAGTCGATTGTAAACGGGGCCGGCGCAGGCCATCGCTTCGCCGATCGTCGCTGATGGGGATGCGCGCAAAAATCCCGAGCGGCGCGAAATAATCCCGCGCCCGGCTCCCCGGCACGCGGCGGCGCGCGTCGAGAATCCACCAGGGCAGGCGGCCGTCGTTCGGGCGCAGCGTCCAGCGCTCGCCGGTCGCAAGGTCCGCGAACGGAAACTCGGCCTGCGCCGGACCTTCGAGCGCGTCGGCAGGCGCGCCGATGCGTTTGAGGTAGTCGAGAGCGGCCGCGTTGCCGGAGAGGAGCAGGTGGTTGCCGTTGTCGATCGTCAGACCGAGCGCCGGGTCGTGGTAGGAGCGGCAGCGCCCGCCGGCCTGCCGCGCCGCCTCGTAGAGGACGACGCGCCGGCCCTCGCCCGCGAGGCGGACTGCGGCGCTGAGAGCCCGGCGAGCCCCGCGCCGACGACATGGAGCAATGCCCGCCATCAGACCAGGCCGTAGCGCAGGACGGCTGCGAGGAGCCGCAGCTTGTCGGTCGAGACGCCGGCGTCGGGGCGCGGCCCATCCACGCGCCTGGAGCCGTTCGAGGATGGTCTTGTAAGCCGACGCCATCAGTCGCGGCGCGCGCACGGCCGCGCGCGGGCAGGCCGCCATGATCCGGTCGGCCTGCGCGAAGTGGTGCGCGGCTCTCTGCGCGACCACGAGCGCAGGCGGCGGCGAGGCTCGGGTGAGCGAGCACGGTCTCTGGCGCGGTCGTCCCGGATGCCGGCGGCCTCCAGGGCTTCGCGCGGCAGGTAGAGCCGTCCCCGCGCCGCATCCTCGTCGAGATCGCGCAGGATGTTGGTGAGCTGCAGCGCGCGGCCGAGGTGGTGGGCGAGCGCCTCGCCCCGCTCGGCGTCGAGGCCGAAGATGCGCACGGAAAGCCGCCCGACCGCGCTCGCGACCCGGTCGCAATAGAGGTCGAGCGTCGCCCAGTCCGGCGCCTGAATGTCGGCCGCTGCGTCCATCGCCATGCCGTCGATGACGGCGAGGAAATCCTCGTCGTCGCAGGCCGAACCGGCGGATGGGTTCGGCCAGAGGCGCGCAAGCCGCGCCGGGACCGCGCCGGCGTAGAGCCGGTCGATATCGGCCCGCCAGCGCTTCGAGTTCGGCGAGGCGCTCGTCGCGCGGTCCGTCCCGTCGCGCGATGTCGTCGACGGCGCGGCAGAAGGCGTAGACGGCGAACATCGCCTCGCGCTGCGCCCGCGGCAGGACGCGCATGGCCGAGATAGAACGAGCTTCCGGCGGCGGGAAGGGCGGAAGCGCCGGCGTCGCCTGCCGTTGCGGTCGCCGTCATGCGCGCCCCGCGGACAAACCGGCCGGCAGCCGCCGGATGGCGCGCCGGGCCAGGCAGCCGGCGGCGGCGCTGAGCGCGATCAGCGCAAAGCCGGCCTTCGCCGAGATGCACGCGCTCGCTCAGCGGATCGCGGCGCTTCAAGCCCTCGCGAGGGTGACGGCGAGCCGATGGATCGCCGCGACCTCCAGCGCGAGGCCGATGTCGGCGATGCGGTCGGAGAACGGCGCGCTCGCCTCCAACAGGCGCTCGGTGCGCTCGGCCAGGTCGAGGAGGCAAGCCCGCAGGGCGGGGCTGGCGCGCTCCGCCCCCAGCGCCTCGACGCCTGCGCCATGCGCGGCGAGGCTGTCGAGCGGGAGGTAGACGCGATCGAGGCTGCGGTAGTCCTTGCCGCAGTCCTGGAGATGGTTGATGATCTGCAGCGCCGCGCACAGCGCGATCGGACGACGGCCACGTCGCTTGCGGGTCCTCGCCATGCACGTCGAGCACGAAGCGGCCGACCGGCATGGCCGAGAGCGCGCAGTAGTCCATCAGCTCGGCCCAGTCCGCGTAGCGCGTCTTGCGGGCGTCGAGGCGGAAGGCTTCGAGCAGGTCGAGCGCGTGGCGCGGCGGCAGCCCGCGCTCGGCGAGCGCGCGGCGCAGCGGCTCGGCCTCGGGATCGGCCGGCCCGCGCCCCGTGAGCGCGTCGTCGAGACGGTCGAGCAGGGCGAGCTTTTCGTCCGGCGTGAGCGCTGGATGATCGGCGACATCGTCGGCGGCGCGCACGAAGCGATAGAAGGCGAGGATCGGGCCGCGGTGGCGCGCGCGGACGAGCCGCGAGGCGACGGGAAAATTCTCGTCGCGGTGCGCCTTGCCGGAGCGGGCTTGCGTCGCCGTGATCATGCGCTCTTGGCGCTCCCCGATCGCTTGCGCCTGGAAGCGCCCTTTCCAGGCGCCGCCGCGGCCCCGCCGGTGCTGCCACGCCGAGTCGATCGTGAACGCCGCGTAGAGCGCGGCGATCGCCGGCAGCGCCAGGCCCCAGAGCGGCGACACGGCGTAGAAGCCGCAGCATGGGCAGGAACGACAGGGCCATCAGCGCCCAGGCCGCCGCAGCCATCGCCTGCGCCGCGCCATGCCCAAATATGGCGAGGAGCGGCGGCGCAAGATAGATCAGCGCCATGCCGGCGACCGCGCCGGCGAGCCGCAGGGGCGAGTAGCGCAACTCCGCATAGGCCGAGCGGGCCACCATGCTGCGGATATCGCCGACACGCGGATAGGCGCGGATGCTGCGCACGCCGCTCGGTCAGGCCGAGCCAGATCGGCCCTTGGCCCTTCATCAGCGCGGCCGAGCGCGCAGTCGTCGATGAGCGCGCCGCGGATGGCGTCGAGCCCGCCCGCCGCCTGCAGCGCCTCGCGCCGCACGAGCATGCAGCCGCCCGCGGCGGCGGCCGTCCGGTTCGCGGGATCGTTCACCCAGGCGAACGGATAGAGCATCTGGAAGAAGAACACGAAAGCCGGGATGAGCAAGCGCTCGGCGAGGCTTTCGCAGCGCAGCTTCACCATCAGCGAGGTCAGGACGGTGTCTTGGGCCAGGCTCGCCGCGCGACCAGCCGCTCCAGCGTGTCGGCGCGTCGTAAACGATGTCGGCGTCGGTGAAGAGGATGAACGTCGGGCGGTTCGGCCTGAGCTTCGGCGTGCGCGAGGCCCTGCCGCATGGCCCAGAGTTTGCCCGTCCAGCCGGACGGCCGGTCGGCGCCGCGAGATCATCGTCAGACGGTCCGGGGCATCCTCCGCCCGGCGGCGCCGCGTGCGGCCTCGGCGGTGCCGTCCGTGCTCTGGTCGTCGACGACGACGATCGAGAAGCGGCCCGGCATAGTCCTGCCGCAGCAGCGATCCGACGCGTCGCGCCCAATCACGTCGGCCTCATTGCGGGCGGGAATGACGGCCGTGACGGCGGGCAGCGGGGCTCCGTCCCCTCGCCCCGGGTGCGGGGAGAGGGCTTCAGGCCCCTTGTCGGGCCTGAAGCGAGCGGGGCGGGGGTGAGGGGGCGTGTCCGGAAGAGCCTCGTCCTGCGCCGCCCCCTCACCCAGTCGCTGACGCGACTCGGCCTCTCCCCGCGTGCGGGGAGAGGGGGGCAGAGCGCCGTTCGCGGTCAGGGCGGCGAGGGCGTCGTCCCGCTCCGCCGTGCGCCAGAAGCCGCCGCGGAACGCGATGAGATAGACCCAGATCGCCAGCGACAGAGCCGCGAGAGCCGTGGCGGTCATCGCAGGTAGCCTGCGGCCGTGAACCAGGCGAGGGCGTCGGCGAGGCCCTCGCGGTAGGGCCTCGACGCGTAGCCGAGCTCGCGCCGCGCCTTGGCGTCGTCGAAGAACATTTGTTTGCTGCGCCATGCGCAGGCCGTCCACCGTGACGAACGGCTCGGCTTGCCGGTCAGGCGCGCCCAGCGCTTCGGCGCCGAACGCGAGCGGATAGATCAGCGGTGCGCGGGCAGCTCGCAGCCGCGGCGGCGCGCGGCCGACCAAGCCCGGCGATGTCCGCCAGCATTTTCGGCAGGAGCACGTTCTCGCCGCCCAGGATGTAGCGCTCGCCGACGCGCCCGCGCTCGCAGGGCCGCGAGGTGCCCGGCCGCCACGTCGTCGACATGGACGAGGTTGAGCCCGGTGTCGACGAAGCGCCGGCATCCGGCCCGAGCGCGGCCTCGACGATGATGCGGCCGGTCGGCGTCGGCTTGACGTCGCGCGGCCCGATCGGCGTCGAGGGATTGACGATCACCGCCGGCAGGCCGTCCCGCGCGACCATCTCCTCGACCAGCCGCTCGGCCAGGACCTTGCTGCGCTTGTAGGCGCCGATGGCGTCCGCCGGCGGCGAGCGGGCGGGTCTCGTCGCCCGGCAGGCCGTCGCGTCGAGCGCGAGCGTCGCGACGCTGCTCGTATAGACGATGCGCTCGACGCCGGCGCGGCAGCGCCTCCTGCATGAGGATGCGCGTGCCCTCGACGTTGGTGCGGACGATCTCCTCCGGGTCGGGCGCCCAGAGGCGGTAATCCGCCGCCGCATGGACGAGGTAGCGCACGCCCTTCAAGGCGGCCGCGACGCTGGCGCGGTCGCGGAGATCGCCCTCGGCGACCTCGACGGCGAGATCCTGCAAGTTGGTGCGCGGGCTCGAGGCGCGGACCAGCGCGCGAACCGGATAGCCCGCCGCGCGAAACGCCGCGGCGACCGCGGACCCCACGAACCCGCTCGCGCCCGTGACCAGGACGGGGCCGATGTCGGCGGGCGCGGGCTGCCGGGGCGTTTCGCTTGGCTGGGACAGCAGAGCCTCCCCAAAAGATAGGCCGTCGCCCGCGTCCGCCATGACGCGCCGCATCGGCCAACGGATGAGGGTTTAAGAGTTGGTCGGAGTGGCAGGATTTGAACCTGCGACCCCCACGTCCCGAACGTGGTGCGCTACCAGACTGCGCTACACTCCGAATGCCGAACCGGGCGGCGGACATATAACGGCGAGACACCAGCGCCGCAAGCCGGGCTTTCGTGTCCGGGTTGGAAAGACGCGAGGGACAACGGCTTGAACGGAATCGGGGATCTTCGGAGCTGGGGTCGCGACCTCGCACCGAGGTCGAGACGGCGGCGCTCGGCTTGCCCCTCTGGGAGAGGCGGGCCGCTGCGGAACCGCTACCTAGGGGAACAGACGCGCGTCATCGCCCCGCGTCCGAGTGGCGCGAGGTTTTTTCGAGGGCTGTGGGTTGAGGGGAGCGGGACGCCGGTCGCCGGCTCATCTGGAGGTAGGACTGCCAGGTTCCTGGCGTCCCGCGGCGGTTTCCGTCCGGACCGGCCCCGCACTCCGGCCCAAGCGCGTCGCCTCGCGGCTCCGCGCCTGGCCTTCGCTAGCAGCTATGCGGCGGGTGGAGGGCCAAGACTTGACCCTTAAAGCGAGAACGACGTCCCACACCCGCAAGACGCGGTCGCCTGGGGGTTTTCGATCTTGAACGATTGCCCGATCAAATCGTCCACGAAGTCGATGACCGAGCCGTCCATGTACTGCAGCGAGATTTGATCGACGAGCACCCGTGCGCCGTCCTTCTCGATGACGATGTCGTCGTCCTGCCGGGCTTGATCCACGTCGAAGGCGTATTGGAAGCCCGAGCAGCCGCCGCCGTTGACGCTGATCCGCAGCATCGAGCCCGCCGGCTCGGCGGCCATGATGTCATGGATGCGGCGGGCGGCGCGGTCCGTCAGCACGACTTCGCTCATCTCGGCAGCCTCTTGCGTCCCAAACGTTGAACCCAAACGTAAGAGCGGCGCGGGGTCGCCGCAAGCCGAGGGAGCACGGGTGCGTCCATACGGCGAACGATGGCGGGCGCCCTACGCCTGCGACCCGGCGGCGAGCCGCGGCCGGCTTTATCCGGAGGAGCCGTCGCCGACGCGCAGCCGCCTTCCAGCGCGACCGCGACCGCATCATCCACTCCACGGCCTTCCGCCGCCTGAAGCACAAGACGCAGGTCTTCGTCTACCACGAGGGCGACCACTACCGCACCCGGCTGACCCACACGCTGGAGGTGAGCGCAGATCGCCCGGGCGCTGGCCGCGCTCGCTCGGGCTCGACGAGGACCTCGCCGAGGCGCTCGCGCTGTCGCACGATCTCGGCCACACGCCGTTCGGCCACACCGGCGAGGACGCGCTCGACGACTGCATGGCGGCGTTCGGCGGCTTCGACCACAACGCCCAGGCGCTGCGCGTCGTCACGCGGCTGGAGCGGCGCTATGCGGACTTCGACGGGCTCAACCTGACCTGGGAGACGCTGGAAGGGCTGGTGAAGCACAACGGCCCGCTCCTCGACGCGGACGGGCGGCCGACGGGGCGCTACGCCGCACAAAGGCGTTCCGGGCGCGATCCTCGAATACAATCAGGCTGCAGGACCTTCGACCTCGCCACGCACGCGAGCGCCGAGGCGCAGGCCGCGGCGCATCGCCGACGACATCGCCTATGACGCCCACGACATCGACGACGGCTTGCGGGCCGGGCTTGTTTCCACTCGAGGAACTGCGCCGCCGTGCCCTTCCTGGCCGGCCTGCTCGGCGAGATCGACGCCCGCTATCCGGGGCTGGAGCCCGCGCGCCGCATCCACGAGCTGATCCGGCGCGTCATCACCCGCTTCGTCGAGGACGTCAGTGGCCGAGAGCGAACGGCGGCTCGCCGCGCTCGCGCCCGGCGACGCGGACGCCATCCGCCAGGCCGGCGCGCCGGTGGTGGCCTTCTCGGGGACGATCGCGGCGGCGGACGCCGCCATCAAGGACTTTCTGTTCGCCCACATGTACCGCCATCCCCGCGTCATGGCGGTGCGCCGGGACGCGGACGCCATCGTGCGCGACCTTTTCGCGCGCTTTTGCGCCGAACCGGACGCCATGCCCGAGGAATGGCGGCGCGGCCTTGCGGGCGCGAACGCGGCGCGGCGCGGCGCGCCGGGTCGCCGACTACATCGCCGGCATGACCGACAGTTACGCCGTCCTGGAGCATCGCCGCCTGTTTGACGCCACCCCGGAGTTGCGTTAGGCGCGCCTGCCATCCACTAGGCCTTCTGCGCATGAACATTTTCGGCGCTGTTCGAGCGGCGCGTCGCCGACGCGCTCGGCCGCATGATCGAGGCGGGCGACCTTCCGGGCGGCCTCGACCTCGGGCGCGTCCTCGTCGAGCCGCCGCGCGACGCCGCGCATGGCGACCTCGCCACCAACGCCGCGCTGGTGCTGGCCAAGGAAGCGCGCACGAACCCGCGCGCGCTGGCGGAAAAGATCGCGGCCGACCTGCGCGACGATCCGCGCATCGAGAAGGCCGAGGTGGCGGGGCCCGGCTTCATCAACCTCACGCTCCAGCCCACGTTCTAGCACGACGTGCTGCGGCCATCCTGGCGGACGATCAAGGGTTCGGCGCGAAGCGGGCAGGGCGCCGGCGAGCCGGTCAACGTCGAGTACGTCTCCGCCAATCCGACCGGGCCGATGCATGTCGGCCACGGCCGCGGCGCGGTGTTCGGCGATGCGCTCGCCAATCTGCTGGCCTTTGCGGGCTACGAGGTGACGCGGGAATACTACATCAACGACGCCGGCGCGCAGGTCGATGTTCTGGCGCGCTCGGCGTTCCTGCGCTACCGCGAGGCGCTGGGCGAGGACATCGGGGCGATCCCGGAGGGGCTTTACCCCGGCGATTACCTCGAAACCCGTCGGGGCTGCGCTCGCCGAGCGGCACGGCCGCGCGCTTCTGGACGCGCCCGAGGCGCGAATGGCTGCCGGTCGTGCGCGCCGCCGCGATCGACGCCATGATGGCCATGATCCGCGAGGACCTGGCGGCGCTCGATATCCGCCATGAAGTGTTTTTCTCGGAGCGGTCGCTGATGCAGGGGCCGACGGATCAGATCGCCGAGACGATCGCCGAGCTTCGCGCGCGCGGGCTCGTCTATGAGGGCCGCCTGCCGCCGCCCAAGGGCCAGGCGATGGAGGATTGGGAGGACCGCGAGCAAACCCTGTTCCGGGCGACGGAGTTCGGCGACGACGTCGACCGGCCGCTGCTGAAGTCGGACGGGTCCTATACCTATTTCGCCGCCGACATCGCCTACCACCGCTCAAAATTCGAGCGCGGCTTCCTGGAGATGATCGACGTCTGGGGGGCGGACCACGGCGGCTACGTCAAGCGCATGCAGGCGGCGGTGCGGGCGATCACGGAAAGCCGCGGCGACCTCGACGTGAAGCTCTGCCAGCTGGTGAAGCTGCTGCGCGGCGGCGAACCGGTCAAGATGTCGAAGCGGGCCGGCGATTTCGTCACCCTGCGCGAGGTGGTCGACGAGGTCGGGCGCGATCCGGTCCGCTTCATGATGCTGTTCCGCAAGAACGACGCGCCGCTCGACTTCGACCTCGCCAAGGTGATCGAGCAGTCGAAGGACAATCCGGTCTTTTACGTGCAATACGCCCATGCCCGCTGCGCCTCGGTGTTCCGGCAGGCCCGGGAGGCGTTTCCCGGCCTGGACCTGACGCCCGCGGACTTAAGGCGGGCGGACCTCTCCGGGCTCGACGACGAGGGCGAGACCGAGATCCTGCGCCGCCTGGCGCAGTTTCCGCGCCTTGTCGAAGCGGCGGCGGCGAGCCATGAGCCGCACCGGATCGCATTTTACCTGAACGACCTGGCGAGCCCTTTCCACAGTTTTTGGAACAAGGGCAAAGACTCGCCGCAATTACGGTTTGTTAATCAAACCAACCCACTCTTGTCCCAGGCGAGGCTTGCTCTCGTTCATGCAGTCCGTAGCGTACTCGCGGCAGGTTTGGCCATCCTGGGCGTCACGGCCCCGGACGAGATGCGCTAGGAGATCGGCGCGCCGGTTTTCTTCGAGAAACGGCGTGGCGATGGCTGGACTTCAAAGCTGGCCGGGGGGACACACTTTGGTGCGGTCGGCGGCGCGCGTCAGGCCTCACGGGAGGTTGGAAGCTTATGGCTGAAGCAATGAGATCCCGCTTCGCAATCGACCTCGACCAGATCGAGCGGCAGCTCAACCAGTCGGCGCAGCAACCGGCTGCGTCTCAGAAAGACCCGCTGGCGGAACTCGCGCGGATCGTGGGGCAGGACGACCCGTTCCGCGTCCTTCTCGCGGCGGAGCCGCCCGAGCGGCGGCCGGCTCGCGAGCCGGCCGGCGGCCGCGCGTCGCCCGCCGGCTACGAGGAAAGCTGGGAACCTGCTTACGAGCCTGAGCCCGAAGCATACCTTGCGCCGCAGACGCATCCTGCGCCGTATCAGGGCTATACGCTTCGCAGCAGCGCTCCGGCTGAGGATATGGCGCATGGTTACGGCCTTGCCGACTCGCCGATGCATTCGGACGCCGATGCGAGCGCCGGCCCGCCGCATGTCGATGGGGACGGCGCGGCGTATGGCGACTACATGCCGGTCGATCCGGGCTACGGCCAGCGTCCGCATGACCACGATCCGGCGGCGTACCCCCAAGATGAGCGGCTCGCCGCCCCGCCCCGGTCTCGCAAAGGGCTGATGGCGGTCGGAGCCGCTCTCGGCGTTGCGGTGCTGGGCATCGGGGGCACGATGGCGTTGCGCGGCTACGGCCCGGGCCAGAAAGCCGGAGGCGAGCCGCCCGTGGTCACGGCGGACGCCAGCCCGACGAAGGTCGCGCCGCAAAATCCTGGCGGGGTCGAAATCCCCGATCAGAACAAGCAGATTTACGAGCGCGGCGGCCAGGACGGACAGACCAAGATCGTGAGCCGCGAGGAGCAGCCGATCGATGTCCGTCAGGCGACGCGGGTCGCCTCGGCCGGAGCCGACGGCCCTCTGCCCTCCAACGTCGTTCCATCCGTAAACCCGCCGCCGCCGCAGTACGGCTCGATCAACGCCGCGCTCGGAGAGCCGCGCCGCGTCCGAACGGTGTCCGTGGGGCCGGACGGCACGCTCAAGACGCCCGAACAAGGCGCAGGCCGACCGGCCGCCGGCAGCGCCGCAACCCCGCCGCAGCCTGCCCCGACGACAGGCTCGGCTCCGTCGTCCACGCCGGCTCTGCCGCCGCAACGTCCGCGGGACATGACGTCAACGACGCCGCAGGCTGCGCCCCCCAAGCCCGTCGCGAGCGAGTCGATTGCGGCGTCGAGCGCGACGCCTGATGCGTCGCGGCCTGCAAAAGCGCCGCAGCGCATCGCTGCGGCGCCGCAGGTTCCCGCCGCAGAGCCGACCGAGACCGGGAACACCCCGGCGGCGGCGTCGGGCGGCTACGCCGTCCAACTGGCGGTGCGGCCGTCCGAGAAAGAGGCCAAGGTGGCCTTCCAGCAGTTGCAGCAGCGCCACGCGGGCGAACTCGCCGGCAAGTCGCCCGCGATCCGTCGCGCCGAGGTCAACGGCGGCACGGTCTACCGCGTCCGCGTCGGACCGATGCCGCGCGACGAAGCGTCGTCGCTCTGCTCGCGGCTGCAATCCTCCGGCGGACAGTGCTTCGTGGCGAAGAACTGACGCTACGCCAAGCGCCAAGCGGCGCGGGACGATCCTTGACCGCGCCGCGGCGCGGTCATAAGCGCGGACGATGACCACCGCTTTCATCGTCGGCTGCTCGGGGCCTGAACTTACGCCGGACGAGCGCGCCTTCTTCCGGGATGCGGAGCCCTGGGGCTTCATCCTGTTCAAGCGCAACATCGGAACGCCGGCGCAAGTCGCTGCCCTGACAGCCGATTTGCGAGCATCCGTCGGCCGCGCCGACGCGCCGGTCCTCATCGACCAGGAAGGCGGTCGGGTGCAGCGGATGGGCCCGCCGCATTGGCCGGCCTACCCCGCGGGCCGCGCCTACGGGCGACTCTACGCCAACGACCCCGTGGCCGGACGCGAGATCGCGCGGCTCGCGGCGCGCTTGGTCGCGCACGACCTTCTCAGCGTCGGCGTCACCGTCGATTGCCTGCCGGTGCTCGACGTGCCGGTCCGGGGCGCGCACGACGTGATCGGCGACCGCGCTTACGGCGACGACCCGGCCACGGTCGCGGTTCTGGGCCGCGCTGCCGCCGAGGGGCTTTTGGCGGGCGGCGTGCTTCCGGTCATCAAGCATGTGCCGGGTCACGGACGCGCCTTCTCCGACAGCCACCTCGAACTGCCGGTGGTCGATGCGCCGCGCGACGAGCTTGAGCGCCACGACTTCGCGCCGTTCCGCGTTCTCGCCGACATGCCGCTCGCGATGACGGCGCACGTGGTTTACGCCGACATCGACCCGGCCAGACCGGCGACCACGTCTCATATCGTCATGACCCAGATCATCCGTGGTTCGATCGGCTACGACGGCCTCGTGATGAGCGACGATCTGTCCATGAACGCGCTCTCCGGGACTTTGGCCGAACGCGCCGTGGCTGCGTTCGCCGCCGGATGCGACGTGGCGCTCCACTGCAATGGCCAGCTTGACGAGATGAAAGCCATCGCCGCCGAAACGCCTGTTTTGGAGGACGAAGCGAAGCTGCGGGCCGAGTCCGCGCTCGCACGCATCAAACACGCGCCCGAGCCGCTCGACCCGGAGGCGGCGCGGGCGCGTCTGGACGAAGCTCTCGGCGCTGTGAGCTAGAGCGGTTTCAGGCGAAGTGGCCCGGTCCGCCGTTGAAAATGCGGCAGACAAAAACCTGGAGCCGATTCCACGCAAGCGGAACCGGCTCTGGCTCATCCTGGAGCACGCCGCAGCCGGCCCTGGCAGTGCCAGGGCCGGCCCGCTGGAGCACAAGCTTCAACTGATCGGGCAACGTCCCCTGCCCCTATAGATGTACGGCTTGCCGGCGAAGTTGTAGCACACTTTCCCGAGGTTGACCGGGCCGCCGCCGCCGTAGCCGCCGTCCCCATAGCCAGTCGGGCGATAGCCGTAGTCGTCTCCGCCGTAGCTGCCTCCGCCATAGCCGCCGCCTACGGTTCCCCGGTTAGGGCGGCCAGGGCGATAGCCGCAGTCGCCCCTTGGGCAAGGTCTGCCGCCGCCGTAGTCGCCTTGCTGCTGATTCCAGCCGCCGCTTTGCTGCTGGTTCCAGCCGCCGCTGCCACTGTTGCCGCCGCCGTAGCCGCCTTGCTGCTGATTCCAGCCGCCGCTGCCCTTATTGCCGCTGGAATTGCCTGACTTGCAGTTGGTCGCGCCCGGCACGCAATTGGGGTTGCTTCCCCCTCCAGGGCTGCCCGTGTTGCCGCCGCTGGATGCACCGGGGCGTCCCCCCGTATCCGCCGCCCCACTCTGCCTGAGCCGGGATGGCAGCTACAAGAGCCGCCGCGCTGAACAGCATCGCAACTGCACGTGATTTCGATTGAATGGCGCCCATGAGTTCGCTCCTCTGTCGCGGGACCAGCCCCAACGTGCAGAGTGCGCCTTCGTGTACACCGCGAATGTGCGCAGCCGCACCAGCAATATTATCCTTACGGTCGGATGAGCAGGACTGAAGAATATTTTCGTTTTACCGCCCGAGAGCTGTATGTCCGCCGCCGTTGATTTATCCGCAACCCTCTCGCGTTCATAACAGCCAGGCGGTAGAACCCCCGAGACGAATTCAAGCCGATCATGGCCGATCCCTTGCCCTTCGAAACGATCGAACTCGCGGAGCGCGCGGCGAGCGAGCCGACGCTGCACGTGGACGTCGACGGCTTCGAGGGGCCGCTTGACCTTTTGCTCGAACTGGCGCGCCGGCAGAAGGTCGACCTGCACCGCATCTCCATCCTGGCGCTGGCCGAGCAGTACCTCGAATTCATCGAGGCGGCGCGGACGCATGCGCCTCGAACTCGCGGCCGACTATCTCGTCATGGCGGCGTGGCTCGCCTACCTGAAGTCGCGCCTCCTCCTGCCCGAGCCGCCGAAGGGCGAGGAGCCGAGCGCCGCCGACCTCGCGACCGCCCTCGCGCTACGGCTGCATCGGCTCGAAGCGATCCGCGAAGCGGCGAAGCGCCTCGCCGACCGCGACCGGCTCGGCCGCGACGTGTTTCCGCGCGGAAAACCCGAGCCGGCCGCCGACCGCATCGCGCCGCGCTGGGACGCGTCGCTATACGACCTCTTGTCGGCTTACGCCCGGCAGCGCCAAAAGCAGTTCAACGCCCGCGTCGAACTGCCCAAGCGGCAGGTCTGGTCGCTCGCCGAGGCGCGCGATGTTCTGGACCGGCTGATTGGAGCCGGCGACTGGATCGCGCTCGACGCGTATCTTGTGCGCTACATGGCGCAGCCCGCGATGCGCGCCACGGTGCGCGCTTCCGCGCTCTCGGCGATGCTGGAGATGGTGCGCGAAGGGCGGCTTGCCGTTCGGCAAGACCGGCCGTTCGCGCCGCTTTGGGTGCGCGGCGCGTCGGCGACTTCGGCCGGCGTCGAAGCTTGAGCCATAGGGGACGAGGAATGAGCGTCGTCGCTCTTAGAATCGTCGCCGGGGGGCGCAGCCGCACCCGATCATGGCGAGGCGATGCGCATCGCCGAGGCGCTCCTGTTCGCCTCCGCCGAGCCGCTTGGCGCCGACGCCATCCGGGCGCGGCTGCCGCAAGGCGCGGACGTCGAAGCCGTGCTGATGGACCTTGCCAAAGTTTATGCCCCGCGCGGCGTCAACCTCGTCCGGGTCGCCGGAAGGTGGGCGTTCCGGACGGCCAGCGACCTGTCCTTCGTGCTGGCGCGCGATGTGGTCGAGCCGCGCCGGCTGTCGCGCGCCGCAATGGAGACCCTC
Source organism: uncultured Alphaproteobacteria bacterium (assembly GCA_963728675.1). GTDB lineage: Bacteria > Pseudomonadota > Alphaproteobacteria > Rhizobiales > Beijerinckiaceae > JAJKJG01. The sequence goes on from CAVSLO010000014.1 coordinate 43,403, forward strand.
GCCATCGTCGCCTACCACCAGCCCGTGACCCGCGCCGAGATCGAGGAGATCCGCGGCGTCGCCACCTCCAAGGGGACGCTCGACGTGCTGCTGGAGACCGGCTGGGTCCGCCTGCGCGGACGGCGGCGCGCGCCGGGCCGTCCCGTGACCTACGGCACGACCCCGGCCTTCCTCGACCACTTCGGACTCGACGCCGTCGGCGATCTGCCCGGCCTGGAGGAGATGAAGGGCGCGGGCCTGTTGGAGGGCCGCATCCCGCCGGGGCTCCTGATGCCGATCCCCTCGGACGACACGACCCTGCGCGACGACGAGGACCCGCTCGATGGCGGCCTTGAGCCCCTTGACTCGGGCGAAGGAGACGGCGCGCCCGACGCCCCTCCCACGGCGAGAGGAATGCGGTGAGCGCCGCCAAGGCGCGCGTGCGCGATCGGTGGCGGTTTCCGCATTGGGGCCAGCGCGGCACGGCCGGCGCGGCGATCCCGGCTGAGCTGGCGTTTGAGGATGTCGCGCAGACCTACGGCGCGCTGCGGGCGCTCGACGGCGTCTCGCTGACCATCGCGCCGGGCGAACTCGTCTGCCTGCTGGGCCATTCGGGTTGCGGCAAGACGACGCTGCTGCGGGTCGCGGCGGGCGTGGAGAACCTGGCCGGCGGGCGGGTGCTGCTCGACGGCCTTGAGGTCAGCGGGCCGAAGGCGTTCGTGCCGCCGGAGCGGCGCGGCGTCGGCCTGATGTTTCAGGATTACGCCCTGTTTCCGCACCTCACGATCCTCGACAACGTCGCCTTCGGGCTGAGAGGCTTGGCCGCGCGCGATGTCGAGGCGTCGGCGCGGCGCGCGCTCTCCCGCGTCGGGTTGGAGCGCTACGCCGGGGACTTTCCGCACATGCTTTCGGGCGGCGAGCAGCAGCGGGTCGCGCTGGCCCGCTCGATCGCGCCGCGCCCCGGCGTGCTGCTCATGGACGAGCCGTTCTCCAACCTCGACCGCCGGATGCGGGACGCCATCCGGGACGAGACGGTCGCCATCCTGCGCGAGACCGGCGCGACGACCATCGTGGTCACGCACGATCCCGAGGAAGCGATGCGCATCGCCGACCGGATCGTGCTCATGCGCCAGGGCCGCATCGTGCAGGAAGGGCCGGCCGAGACCCTCTACCGCGAGCCCGTGGACATCTTCGCCGCGCGTTTCTTTTGCGACTTCAACGAGGTCGAGGGGGTCTGCCGGAACGGCCGCGTTTCAACCCCGGTCGGGGCGTTTGCGGCTCCGCAGGTTTCCGAAGGCGAAGCGGCCATCGTTTGCATCCGCCCGCAAGGCGTGCGCCTCACGCCGCCCGGCTTCTGCCTGCCGGGCCGGGTGGCGTCGCGCCGCTTTCTGGGCGAGGTCGATCTCGTTCATGTGGCGGTGCAAGGGCTCGACCGACCGCTCCAGGCCCGGACCCGTGCGGCGTTCCGCCCCGCGGAGGGACAGGACGTAGGCGTTGACCTTGATCCCCATGAAGTTCTTGTTTTCGCCGCAGGCCGCACCTAGGTTGGCCGGGAGTTCCCAAAAACGGCGCCGGCCCTCGATCGGCGCAGGAGGATCGCCATGGGTGGCGCAAGCATTTGGCATTGGGTCATCGTCGGCATCGTGGTCATGCTGCTGTTCGGGCGCGGCAAGATCTCCGAGATGATGGGCGACGTGGCCAAGGGCATCAAAGCCTTCAAGAAGGGCATGTCCGACGAGGACGCGGCGCCGGCCGCTACGCCCGTCCAGCCGGCGAGCGAACCGGTGCGGACGCTCGAGCATCAACAGGCGGCTTCGACCCCGTCGGGCGCAACGACGCCCCTGAACGACCGCAAAGCCGTCTGAACGATCGCCGTCGAGGGTCGCGGCGGACACATTGAGGGCAGGGGTCCGGGACCGCGCCATGTTCGACATGAGTTGGGGCGAAGTGCTGGTGATCGGCGGCGTGGCGCTGATCGTCATCGGCCCCAAGGATCTGCCCAAAGCCTTGCGCACCGTCGGCCAGATGACCGCCAAGGTGCGGCGGATGGCGGGCGAGTTTCAGTCGCAGTTCAACGAGGCCATGCGCGAGGCCGAGCTTGAGGACGTGAAGAAGCAGATCGAGGACGTCCATCAGTCCGTCAGCTCCCTCAGCACCGGCTTCAATCCGATGCGGACCATCCGCGACGAGCTGAAGGGGGCGGTCGAGAACGCGCCTCCGCAACCCGCCGCAGACGTTTCCACGCCTCTGATCGGCCCCGGCGCACAGTCCAACCCCGCCGATCCGGGCGACCTGCCAAGCGTCGATTTGCCCGTCGTGCCTCTGCCGGCGCGCGAGCCGGCCCTTCCGACGCCACCCGCCGCTCCCGCGGGTGAAGGGTCCGCCCGCGTGACCCCGCCCGCCGAAGACGACATCGAAGCCTCGCGCGCGCCGCTCATCGAACACCTCATCGAGTTGCGGGCGCGGCTCATCCGGGCGCTCATCGCCTTCGTGATCATGTTCTTCGTCTGCTTCGCGGGCGCGAAGTACATCTACAACATCCTGGTGTGGCCCTACGTGCAGGCGGTCGGCTCGGCCGACAAGGCGCACATGGTGTACACCCATGCGCTCGAATTCCTCTTCACGCAGATTCAGGTCGCCGTGTTCGGCGCGGGCTTTTTGGCGTTTCCGGTGATCGCCAACCAGATCTACAAATTCGTCGCGCCGGGGCTCTACAAGCACGAGCGGCAGGCGTTCCTGCCCTACCTGATCGCGACCCCGATCCTGTTCCTGATCGGGGCGCTGGTGGTCTACTTCATCGCCATGCCGCTCTTGATGCGGTTCTCGGTCAGCATGCAGCAGTTGGCGACCTCGGATCATCCCGAAATCCAGTTCCTGCCGAAGGTCAACGAGTATCTCTCGCTGATCATGACCTTGATCTTCGCCTTCGGCATCTGCTTCCAGCTGCCTGTCGTCCTCACGCTTCTCGCCCGCGCCGGGATCATCGACACGCAGTTCCTCAAGGACAAGCGGCGCTACGCCATCGTGATCGTCTTCATCGTGGCGGCGGTGCTGACCCCGCCCGACATCATCAGCCAGTTCGCCCTCGCGGTCCCGACCCTGCTCCTCTACGAGGCCAGCATCATCTCGGTCCGCATGGTCGAGAAGAAGCGCCTCCAGGAAGAGGCCGCCCGCACCGCGGCCGCCGAATAAGGCAAGCGCGGCTAAAACCCGTTCGCGAGTGTTGCGCCGCCGATACACCCCCGGCGGTCGGCCGGTGATAAGCACGTCCTTTCATCAACCATAACGGGGGCGGGGTCATGAACGGACCAGGAGGGCCGCGGGGCGGCCGAGACGGCGGAATCGTCACAGGACGACCATCTCGCCCCGCAACGCCAGGATCGCCCGCCGGTCGATGCGTTCGACCCCCACTTCGGAAGCCGGTCCGGCGGCGGACGCGACAGCAGCGACTTCGACGACATGATGTGGGAGCGCGCGGCGTAAGCGCGTTCGCGTGGTCTGCGTTGGATCTCTCTGGCGGAGCCGTCCGAGGCTGACGGTCGCCGGCTGACCTGGTCCAGAGGAACGGCTTTGGATCGGCCTTGTCGTGATCGGTGCGCCGCTTGTATCCTTGCCGTGTTCGCAGCGTCCGGTTGAAGAAGGAGCGAGCATGAAGCGCTGGCTGTTCCTTGCAACTCTTCTCGCCGGCGCACTGCCGGCCGCTCTCGTCACGGCGCAGGACGCCCCAAAGGTCGAGCTTGGCCCCAACGCCAACCTCGGCGGCCGGCGCCTCCTGCCTGACGACAGCCCCTGGCGCAGGGACATCTCGAAGGATTCCGTCGATCCCAACTCCGCAAAAATCCTCGCCCGCATCGGCCTGGACAAGCCGCTCCACGCCGATTTCGGCCCCGAATGGCAAGGCGCTCCCATCGGCATTCCATACGTGGTCGTCTCGAAGGATCAGGCGAAGGTGCCGGTGACGTTCACTTACGCCGACGAAAGCGATCCCGGTCCCTACCCGATCCCGCCCGACGCTCCGGTCGAAGGCGGGCCGAAGAGCAAGGGCGATCGCCACATCATCGTGCTCGATCGCGATACGTGGACCCTGTGGGAGCTGTCCAATGCCCTTCCCGACGGCAAAGGCTGGAAAGCGGACTCGGGCGCGATCTGGGACCTGAAGAAGAACCAGGTCCGCCCCGCCGGCTGGACCTCCGCCGACGCCGCCGGCCTGCCGATCCTGCCGGGGCTGGTGCGCTACGACGAAGTTATCGAGAAGAAGGCGCTCGAACACGCCATGCGGTTCACCGTCAGCAAAACGCGCCGAGCCTACGTGCCGCCCGCCAGCCACTGGGCGAGCAAGGATCACGACGACAACCTCGCCCCCATGGGCATGCGCGTCCGCCTGAAGGCGGACTACGACCTGTCCGGCTTCGCCCCGGAAGTCAGGGTGATCCTGCAAGCGCTGAAGACGTATGGAATGATCCTGGCCGACAACGGCAGCGACAACTTCATCAGCGGCGCCCCCGATCCGCGCTGGAACGTGGACACGCTGCGGCAATTGAGACGGGTCAAGACCAAGGATCTCGAAGTGGTCGAGATGAAGGACATGACGATCGATAAACGACGAAACTGACTGTCTGAGCTTCAGGTTCTCTTGCGAGCCAACTTCAAGCTTGGGCCACCAGGAACCCTTTGTCCCCTTGCGATGTTCCCTCTCTGGAGGGAGCCATGGCTGAAATCCGCACCGAATCGCGCGAGGAAGACCTGTGCACGCTCTACATCGGCGAGCAGGTCGTGATCGCCGATCTGACACGGGCCGAAGCCGAGGCGCTGCTGGCCGCCTACCAGCGCGTGACGCATCGGTCCTAGACTGAAAGCAGCCAAAGCCGATTGGTTCAGGTCAACCTGGCCGCGCTTAGGCCCGCCGTGCGGGCTTTTGCTGCGCGGCTTCAACCGCTTCACACCGTCTCCGGCGCGACGCCGCGCTTGTCCACGACCGCCGGGCGGGCTTCCGGCCTGCTCGGATGATCGGTAAAGCTGCACCCATGCACGACATCCGCGCCATCCGCGAAAACCCCGACGCCTTCGACGAGGGACTGCGCAAGCGCGGCCTGGAGCCGATGGCGGCTGAATTGCTCGCTCTCGACGACCGGCGCCGGGCGGCGATCGCGGGCGAGCCAGGCCGCGCAGGAGCGGCGCAACGCGTTGTCGAAGGAGATCGGTCAGGCGAAGGCCAAGAAGGACGAGGCGAGGGCGCAGGCGCTGATGGCCGAGGTGGCGGGGCTGAAGGAGTCCGCGCCGGCGCTTGAGGCCGCCGAGCGCGAGGCTTCGGCGGCGCTGGACAAGGCGCTGGCCGACATCCCGAACACGCCGAACCCGGACGTGCCGGTCGGCCAGGACGAGCACGGCAACGTCGAGCGCGCGGACACGCTTCGAGGGCTCGCGCGGGCGGCGCGGCGGCGGACGGCAGCATTTCGAGATCGGCGAGGCGCTGGGGCCTCATGGATTTCGAGGCGGCGGCGAAGCTGTCGGGCTCGCGCTTCGTGGTGCTGAAGGGCCAGCTCGCGCGGCTGGAACGCGCGCTCGGCCAGTTCATGCTCGACCTGCACACGACCGAGCACGGCTACACCGAGGTGGCACCGCCGCTGCTGGTGCGCGACGAGGTGATGTTCGGCACGGCGCAGCTGCCGAAGTTTGAAGAGGATCAGTTCAAGCGACTCGAACGCTGACCGACGATGAGATTCTCAAGCTACAGAGAAACTCTTGGAGCGAAGCTAAAGATGCTAAGATGCTAACGGAGCGGATACCAGCTGGTATAGCGGGGGCTCCGCTGCTGCGAGCCCACCTGCACCTTGGTCACGACGTGTCACCTTCAAGGACTGCGCCGCTACGAACAAGATTCGTGATCAAGCCGTTCGCACTGGCTCATCCCCACCGCCGAAGTCCCGCTCACCAACCTCGTCCGCGAAAGCATCCTCGCCGAGGACGAACTTCCCCTGCGCTACACCGCCCTCACGCCCTGCTTCCGCGCCGAGGCGGGGGCGGCGGGGCGGGACACCCGCGGCATGCTGCGCCAGCACCAGTTCACCAAGTGCGAGCTGGTCTCGATCACGACGCCCGAGCAATCGGCGGACGAGCACGAGCGCATGCTCGCCTGCGCCGAGGAAGTGTTGAAGCGCCTCGACCTGCCGTTCCGGGTCATGACGCTGTGCACCGGCGACATGGGGTTCGCGTCGGCCAAGACCTACGACATCGAGGTGTGGCTGCCGGGGCAGGGGACGTATCGCGAGATCTCAAGCTGCTCGGTCTGCACCGATTTCCAGGCCCGGCGCATGAACGCGCGCTACCGGCCGAAGGAAGGGAAGGGGCCGCGCTTCGTCCATACGCTCAACGGCTCGGGCGTGGCGGTCGGGCGGGCGCTGATCGCGGTGCTGGAGAACTACCAGAACGAGGACGGCAGCGTGACGGTGCCGTCGGCGCTCGCGCCCTATATGGGTGGGGTGGGGCGGATTGGGGGCGCGGGTTAATGGAAGGGAGAGCCACGCCTGTCATTCCGGGGCGAGCGGAGCGAGAGCCCGACCCAAAGGGCGACGCCGAAGGTGGCGAAACCCATGAACACGACATTATTTGAAGAAAGCGGGGCGGTTCCGGCTCTTTATTGCTGCTACAGCGTTCATGGGTTCCGGGCTCGGCCCTATGGGCCGCCCCGGAATGACGGATAGATCGATGCGCATTCTCTGCACCAACGACGACGGCATCCACGCGCCCGGCCTCGCGGCGCTGGAGCGGATCGCGCGCACGCTGTCCGACGACGTCTGGGTCGTTGCGCCGGAAACCGACCAGAGCGGCGTGTCGCATTCGCTCTCGCTCAACGATCCGCTGCGGCTGCGCGAGATCGGCGAAAAGCATTTCGCCATCAAGGGCACGCCGACCGACTGCGTCATCATGGGCGTGCGCCACATCATGTTCGAGAACCGGCCCGACCTCATCCTTTCGGGCGTCAACCGCGGCCAGAACGTCGCCGAGGACGTAAGCTACTCGGGCACCATCGCGGGCGCGATCGAGGGCACGATCCTCGGCGTCTCCTCGATCGCGCTGAGCCAGGCCTACGGGCCGGGCGGGCGGGACGCCGTCAAATGGGCCTGCGCCGAACACCACGCCCCCACGGTGATCGAAAAAATCCTCGAACTCGGAATGCCGCCGAACACGCTCGTCAACGTCAACTTCCCGGACTGCCCGCCCGAAGAGGTGATCGGGATCGAGGCGTGCACGCAGGGCCAGCGCAACCAGGAGCTTTTACGGCTCGACCAGCGCCGGGACGGGCGGGGCAACCCCTACTTCTGGATCGCCTTCGAGAAGCGGCGCACCACCCCGGACAACGGCACCGACCTCTGGGCCATCGCCAACGATCGCATTTCGGTGACGCCGCTCCGGCTCGACCTCACCGACGAGCCGACCCTGACGCGCTACGCGCAGGCGTTCGACGAGATGATTCGCCAGCGCGCTTGAGGATTAACCGGGAAGGAGCAATTGTCGCTTAAGATTAAGCGACAATGAATCTGACCCTCTTGTCCCAGCAGGCGCGGCACGCCGATCACCAGGCCGTCGAAGCGGCCGCCTTCATCCTCGCGTTGCGCGCCCGCGGCGTCCGCAACACCGCCGTGCTCGGCGCGATGGAGCGCGCCCGGCGGGAGCTGTTCGCCCCGCGCCGCTTCGCCGACCTCGCCCGCACCGACGTCGCCCTGCCGCTGCCCTGCGGCCAGACCATGACGGCGCCGAGCGTGGTGGCGACCATGCTGGTCGCGCTCGGAGCCGAGACGGGCGGGCGGGCGCTGGAGATCGGCACCGGCTCAGGCTGGGTGACGGCCGCGCTGGCGAAACTCGGCTGCCGCATCCACACCGTCGAGCGCTACGGCACCCTGGCCGAGAGCGCCGCCGCGCGGTTTTCGATCGCCGGAGTCGCGGGCGCGATCACGCTCAACGTCGGCGACGGACTGGCGGCGGGCGCGATCGAGGGACGATTCGACCGCATCCTGGTCAACGGCGCGATGCCGTCCGCGCCCGGCTGGCTCACCTCGCTGCTCGCGCCGGGCGGACGGCTTGTCGGCGCGCTGGCGTCCGAGGGCTGGCCGCGCCTCGTCCGCATCGACCGGCTGGCGGATGGGTCGTTGCAGCAGGACCTCGGCCCGGCGCTGCGCCTGTCGCGGCTCGCGGCCGGGCAGGCGGCGTCGCTCTGAACCGCGCCTGAATGCGGCGTTGACGATTTTCGAAGCCGCCGAAACCGATGCTTAACCTAAATCCCTCTTAATCGCTGTCAGGACGTTGCGTTACGGGTGGGTGCGTCGATGCGGAAGCGGAGTGGGGTCGATCGGTTGCAGTTGCTGTCGCGGATCGGCGCGATCAGCCTTTTGGGCGGACTGGCCGCCGCGTGCAGCGCGGACACGTCGCGAATGGCCGGGAACCCGTTTTCCAATCCCTTCGGGTCCGGCGCCGAGCCGAGCATGACGGGCAGCCTGGCCGACAAGCCGGCGAAGGTTCCGACGACGGCTGTGCAGGCGCAGCCGCTGCCCGCCCCGCAGATGACCCAGCGCCCGCCCGCAGGGACGCTCTACAATCAACCGGGCGCGCCTGCGCAGACGCCAGCCTCGGCTGCGAGCGCGTCCCGTCCAGCCCCCGTCACGCAAACCGGACCCGGCGGATGGACCGCCGCCGGCGGCGCCCCGATCACGGTCGGAGCCGACGACAGCCTCGCCGTGATCGCGACCCGCTACGGCGTCCCGGAGCGCGCCATCCTGTCGGCGAACGGGCTCTCGAACGCCGCGCAGGTGACGCCCGGCCGGCAGATCGTCATCCCGGTCTACGACGCCGGCGCCCAGGCGCAGGCCGCTGCTCCGGCGAAAACCCAGGCCGCGCCCGCGGCGCAAACGCTCAAAGCGGCGGGCCAGCCGAAGCTTCGGCTCGTCGAAGGGCCGAAGCCCGCCGTCAAGGCGGAAGCGAAGCCCGTCAAACCCGAGCCGAAGATGGAGGCCAAGGCGGATCCCAAGAAGCACCCGCGCCCCGGCCAGACGGCCGCCAAGGCGGAGCCGAAGGCCGATCCCAGCAAGCTCCCGCGCCCTGGCCAGACGGCGGCTCAGGTCGCCAAGGCCGAGGCCAAGCCCGAGACGAAGACAAGGGTTCGCCCCGGCCAGCAGACCACATCGAAGCCGGCTCCGGCGGCGGTTGAGGCGGCGCGGAAGTCCGCCGCGCCGCAGAAGCCCGACAAGGTCGCACGGGTCGAGGCTCAACCCGTGAAGCCGGTCGAGGCGCCGAAGCCCGCTCCTCAGAAGCTGGCGGCTCAGCCCAAGCCCGAGCCGGCCAAGCCCGAGCCGGCCAAGCCCGCGCCCGCCGCCCCGAAGCAGGAAGCCGCCGCCAAGGAGCCTGGCGAGACGGGCGCGGTGCCCCAGAACCCCAGCGCCGATTTCCGCTGGCCGGCGCGGGGCCGGGTCATCGCGGGCTACAGCGGCGGAAGCGGCAACGAGGGCATCAACATTTCGGTGCCGGAGGGCACGCCGGTGAAGGCCGCCGAGGGCGGCACTGTCGCCTACGCGGGCAGCGAGGTGAAGGGCTACGGCAACCTCGTCCTCATCAAGCACGACAACGGCTACGTGTCGGCCTACGCCCACAACGGCGAATTGAACGTGAAGCGCGGCGACAAGGTGAAGCGCGGCCAAGTGGTCGCAAAGTCCGGCCAGACCGGCAACGTGACCTCGCCGCAACTGCACTTCGAGATCCGCAAAGGGTCGAGCCCGGTCGATCCGGTGCCGTATTTGAGCAATTGAGCGGGGAAAAGGCGGCCCCGGGCTTTCTCCCTCCCCGCAAAGGGGAGGGAGATGGTCAGCCCCAACACCGTCCCCCGCCGTCCCGCTAAATCCTGAATGAACTGCCACGCCGTCCGGCCCGAGCGCGAGCCTCGGGTGGTCGCCCATTCGAGCGCCTCGGCGCGAATGGCGTCGCGGTCGCCGCCGAGCCCGAAGTGGTCGACGTAGCCGAACACCATGTCCAGAAACTCGTCCTGGCTGCACTTGTGGAAGCCGAGCCAGAGGCCGAAGCGGTCGGAGAGCGACACCTTCTCCTCCACCGCCTCGCCCGGATTGATCGCCGTCGAGCGCTCGTTCTCCATCATGTCGCGCGGCAGCAGATGGCGCCGGTTCGAGGTGGCGTAAAAGATTACGTTGTCGGGCCGGCCTTCGATGCCGCCTTCCAGCACCGCCTTGAGCGATTTGTACGAGGTGTCGTTTGCGTCGAACGACAGGTCGTCGCAGAACACCACGAAGCGGTGCGGGTCGGGGCGGAGCCAGCGCCATCAGGTCGGGCAGGGTCTCGATGTCCTCGCGATGAATCTCGACGAGTTTGAGCGGACGCCGCCCCTCGGCGGCGAGGCCCTTGTTGATCTCGGCGTGGACCGCCTTGACGAGCGAGGACTTGCCCATGCCGCGCGCGCCCCAGAGGAGCGCGTTGTTGGCTGGCAGTCCGCGCGCGAAGCGTTCGGTGTTGTCCGCGAGCGTGTCGCGCAGGCGGTCGATGCCGCGCAAAAGGCTCATCTCGACCCGGTTGACCTTCGGCACGGGCGACAGCCGCCGGCCTGCGGCCTGCCAGACGAAGGCGTCGGCGACGGCGAGGTCGGGCGGGGCGGGCGGGCGGGGCGCGATGCGGTCGAGGGCCGCGGCGATTTGGGTCAAGAGTTTGAGCGTATCGGCCTGTCGGGCCGGATCGGCGCGGGGTTCGGGCTCGCGGGACGACATCGGGACGCGCTCTCTTGTGGTCGCAAATCCGGCTCATAGCTAAGGACGCCGGGCCGGTCCATCATGGCGCAGGCTTATCATGGGTCAGTTTGGTAGCGAGCAGGCTCGGCGTGTGGTTCAAGGCTCCGGGATGAGCGGAGCGCCTTGAATGGGTGGGATCGAGCAACTGGCCGAGACCGTCGCGACGGACATGGAGCAACGCCTGCCGGGCCAGCGTAAGACGCAGCGGGGCAAGCTGGCGCTGCTGGTGGCGACGATGCTTCAGGTGCGCAGCGCCAACCTGATGGACGTGGCGGCGTGCCTGCCGCGCCCGGCCGAGCGGCTGGACAGCCGCTATCAGTGGATCAAGCGGTTTCTGGCCAACGCGCGCGTGGTCAGCGACGCCGTCATGGCGCCCTATGGGCGGGAGGTTCTGGCGCGGCTGTCGGCGCAGGGTCAGACCGTGGTCCTGCTCATCGACCAGACCAAGGTGAGCGAGCGCCATCAGGTCGTGATGGTGGCGGTGCGCCTGGGCGGCCGCGCTCTGCCGCTGGCCTGGCGGGTGAAGGAGACCCAGGGCGCGATCGGCTTTGCCGAGCAGCGCGCGGCGCTTGAGGCGGCGGCACGTCTTCTCCCGGCGGGCACCAAGCCGGTGCTGATGGGGGATCGGTTTTACGGCAGCCCCGACCTGATCGCCTGGTGCAGGGGTCAGGGCTGGGATTGGCGGCTGCGGCTCAAACAGGACCGGCTCGTGTTCGAGGACGGCGGCGAGACCACGCTGGCGGCGTGCTTCAGGCGCGGCGAGCACCGGCTGAGGGACATCGAGCTGACCGGGAAGCGCGTGCGCACCAACGTCGCGATGGTGCACGAGGCCGGCCATCCCGAACCCTGGATCATCGCCCTATCGCGGGCGCCTCGGTCCACAGGGCAACGAACTCGGGTTAACGGCTCTTAACGGACAGCGACGCTCATGATTCCTCGTATGGATGGGAGCTCCGGGAGATGAAGAGACTCTGTGAGAAGCCGCGCCTGCGTCGCCTGTTGGACCATTTCTCGGCGGTGACTGACCGGCGCGAGCAATGGCGGGTGGCTTACCCTTTGCCTGAGGTGCTGCTCTTGGTGGTGTGCGGCACGATCGCGTCCTGCGATGATTACGACGACATCGTGGATTCGGGCGAGGCCCATCTCGCCTTCCTGCGCCGCTTCCTGCCGTATTTTCATGGCATCCCCTGCGCGGATTGGCTGCGCACGCTGATGAACCGCGTGGATCCGGAGGTGTTCTCGACCTGCTTCATGAGTTGGGTCCGCGAGACTTGGCCGGACGCGCCCCAGCTGATCGCCATCGACGGCAAGACCTCCCGGCGCAGCCATGACCGGGGCGCGGGCAAGCAGGCGCTGCATCTGGTCTCAGCCTTCGCGACCAACGAGCGCCTTGTGCTCGGCCAGGAGGCGGTCGCGAAGTTTGAGAGCAGAATGCGATCGAGACGCTCCTGGAGCGGCTCGCCGCCGCTGGCGCGCTCGAGGGCGCGCTTGTGACCGTCGACGCCATCGCCTGCAATCCCACCATCGCGGACGTGATCACGGGCAACGGGGCCGACTTCGCGCTTGCCGTGAAGGAGAACCAGCCGAGTCTGCGAGGCGAGATCGCAGCCTTTTTCGGCGCCACGCCGGCCGAGAGCCTCAAGGTCCACGTCGACATCGACAAGGACCATGGCCGCATCGAGACGCGCCGTTGCGTCGTCTCGCACGACGTCTCCTGGATGTACTCGAACTGCCGCTATCCGGGGGAATACTGCTTCACCAAGCTCGCTGCCATCGCGATGGTTGAGGCCCCCCGCGAGGTCGCGGGCCGGCAGTCGATCGAGTGGTGCTATTTACATCGCCTCGGTCCCGCTTGATCGGCCTGTCTGGCCCAGGTGGTGCGTGCCGATTGGCGCATCGAGAACAGTCTCCACTGGGTGCTCGACGTGGTCTTCCGGGAAGACCTCTCACGCCTGCGCAAGGGCCATGGCGCCGCCAACATGGCTCTTGTCAGGCACTTCGCCCTCAATCTCGTGCGCACTGCCACCGACCGTCGCAGTCTCAAGACCCGAGCTAACGCGCAAGCTGGGACCATCACTACCTCCAGGCCCTCCTTACCCCGCTAGCCGTTACCTGGCTCATGGCGCAGGCTCCCTCAATTGATTTCGCGAGGTCCGGCGCTATAGTCCGCGCCGCCTCGCCCCGGCGCCGCCGCCCGACTGGGGCCGCATGTCTATTCCAAAGGAGCTTTGAGCGTGATCACGCCCGCTTTCGCGCAAGGGACCTCCGCCGCCGGCGGCGTCGACATGATCATTCAGCTCGTCCCGTTCATCCTCATTTTCGTGATCATGTGGTTCCTGATCATCCGTCCGCAGCAGCGCCGGACGAAGGAGCATCAGGAGCTGATCAAGAACATCCGGCGCGGCGACACCGTCGTCACCGCGGGCGGGATCGTCGGGCGGGTCGCCAAGGTGTCGGACGACGCCGAAGTAGACGTCGAGATCGCCGACGGCGTGCGCGTGAAGGTGGTCCGCTCCATGATCTCGGAGGTCCGGACCAAGGGCGAGCCGGTGAAAGCCGCCTGACGCAGCCCTTCAGACAGGATTGAGCAAGGAATGCTCCGCTTCTCGACCTCGAAGATCGTCGGCACGCTCGCCATCGTGCTGATCGGCCTGCTGCTCGCCGTTCCGAGCATGCTGACCCGCGAGCAGCGGGACGGCTTGAAAGCCTCGGTTCCGGGCTGGGTCCCGTCCTGGCTCGTGCCGACGCGGGCCATCGTGCTCGGGCTCGACCTGCAAGGCGGATCGCACGTGCTGCTCGAGGTCGACATGCCGGACCTCATGCGCGCCCAAACGGTGCAGCTACGCGACGACGTGCGGCGCGTGCTGCGCGAAACCAGCGTCTCGCCCGAAGGCGGCATCCAGACTCTGCCCCGCGGCGTGCAGCTGCGCGTCTCGGACCCCAACGCCCGCGCGCGGCTCCTGCCCAAGCTGCGCGAGCTGTCGCAGCCGATCAGCAACGCCATCCTCGGCCAGACCGGCGCCCGCACCCTCGACCTGAACGAACAGCCCGACGGCCCGATCCAGCTCGTCTTCACCGACCAGGGCGTCAACGAGCGCGTGCGCCGCGCCGTGGACCAGGCCATCGAGGTTCTGCGCCGCCGCATCGACGCGCTCGGCACGACCGAACCGAGCATCCAGCGTCAGGGGGCCGACCGGATCCTGGTCCAGGTGCCCGGCCTGCAGGACCCGCAGCGTCTGAAGGAGATTCTCGGCAAGACGGCGAAGCTGGAATTCCGCATGCTGGCCGAGCCGGGTTCGTCCGACGCCGATCTGCTGCCCTCCAGGGACGCGAACGGCCAGCGCGTTCCGGTCGAGCGCCGCGTAATGGTGGAGGGCGGCGACCTCACCGACGCGCAGCCCGGCTTCGATTCGCGCACCAGCGAGCCGATCGTCAACTTCCGCTTCAACCTGCGCGGCGCGCAGCGCTTCGGCCAGGCCACGACCGAGAACGTCGGCCGGCCCATGGCGATCGTGCTCGACAACGAGGTGATCTCGTCGCCGCGCATCCTGCAGCCGATCACGGGCGGTTCGGGCCAGATCTCCGGCCGCTTCACCGTGCAGCAGGCAAACGACCTTGCGGTGCTGCTGCGGGCCGGCGCGCTTCCGGCGAAGCTCACCATCGTGGAGGAGCGCACCGTCGGCCCCGGCCTTGGCCGCGACTCCATTGAGGCCGGCAAGATGGCGACGCTGGTTGCGACCGCGCTCGTGGTCGCCTTCATGTTCGCGACCTACGGCCTATTCGGTCTTTTCGCCAACATCGCGCTGCTGATCCACGTCGGGTTGATCTTTGGGCTCATGTCGGTGCTGGAGGCGACGCTGACCCTGCCGGGCATCGCCGGCATCGTGCTCACCATCGGCACGGCGGTCGACTCGAACGTGCTGATCTACGAGCGCATCCGCGAGGAGGCCCACGCCGGCCGCTCCATCGTCTCCGCGATCCAGGCCGGCTTCGAACGGGCCTTCGCGACGATCATCGATTCCAACTCGACGATGGCGATCGCGGCGCTGATCCTGTTCTTTCTCGGCTCGGGGCCGGTGCGCGGCTTCGCGGTCGTATTCGTCCTCGGCATCCTCACCACCGTCATCACGGCCGTGACCATGACGCGCATGATGATCGCGCTCTGGTACCGCTGGGCGCGGCCCAAGGCCTTGCCGTTCTAAAGGAGTTTGTCGCATGCGCCTCCTCCGCCTGTGGCCCGACGGCACCAAATTCGACTTTATGCGCTTCCGGCGCCTGAGCTTCCCGTTCTCGGCCCTCCTATCGATCGCCACCATTGTCGTGTTCCTCACGATGGGGCTGAACTTCGGCGTCGATTTCAAGGGCGGCACCCTGATGGAACTGCAGGCGAAGTCGGCTCAGGCCGACGTAGCCAAAGTCCGCCAGACCGCGAATTCCTTCGGCTTCGGCGAGGTCGAGGTCCAGGAGTTCGGCAACGCGGGGGGCGTATCGCTGCGCTTCCCGGTGCAGCCCGGCGGCGAGGCGGCGCAGAGCGCAGTCGTCCAGAAAACGCGCGAGGCGTTCGGCGCCGACTATACCTTCAGCCGCGTCGAGACGGTCGGGCCACGCGTCTCGGGCGAGTTGGTGCAGTCCGGCACCATCGGCGTGATCCTCTCCGTTCTCGCCGTCATGCTCTATCTCTGGTTTCGCTTCGAGCAGGAACTGGCGCTTGGCGCGATCATTGGGACGCTGCACGATATCGTGCTGGCGCTCGGCTTTTTCGTCATCACGCGCCACGAGTTCAATATGACCTCGATCGCGGCGATCCTCACGATTGTCGGCTACTCGCTGAACGAAACGGTCGTGGTGTTCGACCGGACGCGCGAACTGATGCGGCGCTACAAGAGCATCCCGACCGAGGAACTGCTCAACCTGTCGATCAACTCGACCATGTCGCGCACCGTCATGACCGCGACCGCCGCGTTCCTGTCGCTTCTCGCCCTGGTGCTCTTCGGCGGGCGGGCGATCGAAGGTTTCGCTCAGGTCATGCTATGCGGCGTCGTGATCTGCACCTACTCGGCGATCTTCATCTCGACTCCGGTGCTGATCTACATCGGCTTGCGCGCGGGCGCCCGCGATCCCACCAAGCGCGCGGCGCTGCCGCAAGCCGCGGAGTAGCTTTTCCCGTGCCGCCGGGCCGCATCTACGACGGCTTCGTTCCGGGGCGACATCTGATCGACGCTTACGGCAACGGCGGGTTTCGCTTCGCCGACATGTCGCACCGCGGTTCGATCCTGGCGCTGCCGTCCGGCGTCCGAGCGTGGCCGGTCCGGTCGGCGCAAGGCTTGAGCGAGGACGATTTCGCCTTGGTCCTGGTCGAGAACGAAGCCGTCGAACTCCTGCTCCTCGGGACGGGACTCGACATCGTTCCCGTCGGCGAGGCGCTGCGCCGGCGCTTTCGCGAGGCGCGGATCGGCCTCGACGTGATGCAGACCGGCGCGGCGGCGCGCACCTACAACGTTCTGGCCGCCGAAAACCGCCGCGTCGCGGCGGCGCTGATCGCGGTGGAGTAGCGCCGCCGCTGTCATTCCGGGGCGAGCGAAGCGAGAGCCCGGAACCCATGAATACAGGTGGTTCCGGAGAGTGCGAACCTGTCCCGCCCTGTTCTGAGCCGGTCGTGTTGATGGGTCCCGGGCTCGGCCCTTCGGGCCGCCCCGGAATGACGATGGAGCAAAATGCCATCTCCGCCCGCCTCCCCCGGCCCAGCCTGGGCTTCCACCCATTGCGAAACCCAGGTCCGCGAGGGCGACCCCGACCGCTACTTCGCCGCGCTGTTCGCTCCGGCCGACAAGCGGCCGCATCTCTTCGCGCTCTATGCCTTCAACCACGAAATCGCCCGCATCCGCGAGACGGTCAGCGAGGCCCTGCCGGGCGAAATCCGCCTGCAATGGTGGCACGACACCCTCCAGGGCGAGGCGCGGGGCGACGTGCGGGCGAATCCGGTCGCCGCCGCGCTCGATGACGCCATCGTGCGCTTCCGGCTGCCGCGCCAAGCGCTGGTGGACCTGATCGACGCGCGCACCTTCGACCTTTACGACGACCCGATGCCGACCTTGGCCGATCTGGAGGGCTACTGCGGCGAGACCTCGTCGTCGCTGATCCGCTTAGGCAGCCTTATCCTGGCCGACGGCTCCGATCCGGGCGCGGCGGACGCCGCGGGCCATGCGGGCGTCGCCTACGCCATCACCGGGCTCCTGCGCGCCTTTCCCTGGCATGCCCGGCAGGGGCGGCTTTACATTCCGACCGATGTTCTCGACCGCTTCGGCGTATCCCGCGACGATATCGTGCTCGGGCGCGGCGGGCCGGGGCTGACGGGAGCGCTCGCCGAGATGCGCGGAATCGCACGTCGTCATCTCGATCAGGCGCGGGCGCTGCGGAGCACGATCAAGCCGGCGATTGCGCCGGCTTTCCTCCCCGTCGCCCTTGTCGAAAGTTATCTCAAGCAGATGGAGCGGCGCGACTACGACCCGCTCCGCACGGCGATCGACCTGCCGCAGTGGCGCAAGCAGTGGACGCTCTGGAGCGCAGCGCAGCGCGGCGCGTGAGCCGGCTCGAGCAGTTTCAGGCGACGTGGACCCGGTTCGCCGTCGAAAACGCGGCGCAACACGAAAAGAGCCGAGTCCACGCAAGGGGAAACGGCTCTAATGAGACCTGTGTGCGGGTGGCTGGTTTAGCGACGCCCGATCTGATTCCATGTCGGCCTGAGCGTGTGCGGAGGCGGGCGATGGCGCGACGTCAGATCGGGCAGGAGCAGCTGGCGCTGAGCGGGGCTGAGCCACGCGGCGGCTCTGCGCTGGACGAAGTTGCGGCCCTGATGGACTGGGCGGAGCTGGACCGCTTGCTTGCTGGCATCTCGGCTCGGCCAAGGGTGAGCCGGGCTGGCCACCGCTGGCGCTGTTCGAGCCCTCCTGTTGGCACTGGCACGACCTTTCCGACGTGCGCTTGGCCGAAGCTCTCGATGACCGGGCCAGCTTTCGCCGTTTCTGTGGCTTTGCCGCTCACGAGCCCACGCCGGAGCGCACCGCCTTTGTACGCTTCCGCGCCGAGTTGGTGCGCCGCGGCCTGGATCGGGCCTGTTCGAGAGCGATCACACGTCAGCTCGATCAGCGCGGCGTTGTGGTGCGCACCGGCACGCTGGTCGATGCACCTTGATCCGTCAGCGAGCATCGTCATGACGACGAGGCCCGCTGGGCGGTATCGCGCGCAAACCGTGCACGGCTACAAGGCCAGTGCACCGACAGGAGCGGGGCTGATCCGTGGGTGGAGATCACGACGCAACGTGCAGAGCGGCGAGTTGGAGGCGGTGTTGCCCCTGCGCCGGCGAGTGTATGGCGACAGCGCCTCGCGGGCTGCCCGGCCTGAGGAGGTGATCCGCGCTCCGAGGTGGAACGCCACGCATCGTGCACACGAGCACTGGGGCGGAGCGGAGGCACTCGCGCGGTTGGAGGCGCACAATGCTGAGGTGCGGCGTGTGCGAGCGCGGATTGAGAAGGTGTTCGGCACGGAAGCGCTGCTACGGCCTGCGGCGGATGCGCTGGCTGGGCTGGCCAAGGCTGGTCTGCAGGTTAGGCTGGCGGCGATGGCCTACAACCTGCGCCGAGCTGGGCTTGCTGGCACTCATGCCGGCGTGAGGCCCGCTCGGACTCTGCCCGGGCGGGATCGGCCACCCCACAGCGGCCTCGGTCGACGGGGAGGAAAGGCTGAACCCACCCCAGAGTGGGACAAAACAGCCGTCCTTCACGCCAAGTCAGCTACCCGCACACAGGTCTCATCATACCAGCGGCCTTGGGCGGTGACTCTTGGGGGATTCCCGGGCCGGAGATGAGCTGATTCCATGGCGCGAGGAGGATTCGCGCATGGCATCAGCGGTTGACCTGCGGGCGGACTATTCGGCGACCGAGCTGCGCCGGTTGGCGGCCACGACGAAGAACGCCAACCAGAGCCGGCGCCTGCTCTCGCTGGCGGCGGTCGTTGACGGGATGAACCGGACGGAGGCGGCCCGGATCGGCGGGATGGACCGGCAGACGCTGCGGGACTGGGTGCATCGGTTCAACGCACACGGTCCGAACGGTCTTCTGGACGGCTGGTCCAAGGGACCCGAGCCGCGCCTCTCGGCGGAGCAGCGGGCCGAACTGGCGGAACTCGTCGAGACGGGTCCGGACAGGGCCGTACACGGGGTCGTGCGCTGGCGCCGGGTCGACCTGCAGCGGGTGATCCGCGAGCGCTTCGGGGTCGCCTATCATGAACGCACGGTCGGCAAGCTGCTGAAGGCGCTCGGCTTCTCGCACATCAGCGCCCGTCCGCGTCACCCGGCTCAGGATCAGCGGACGATCGAGGCGTTCAAAAAAACTTCCCGGCTACGCTGAGCGCCCATGTGGGCGACATCGCCATGCGAAAGCCCATCGAGATCTGGTTTCAGGACGAGGCCCGCCTCGGCCAGAAGAACGGGCTCGTGCGACAATGGGCGCGGCGCGGAACACGGCCAAGACAGCCAGCCGACCAGCGTTACGAGAGCGCCTACCTGTTCGGCGCGATCTGCCCGGCGCGCGGCACCGGCGCCGCCCTGGCGCTGCCCTACGCGGACACGCAAGCGATGCAGCTTCACCTCGACGAGATCGCCCGCACCGTCAAAAGGGGCGCCCACGCCGTCCTCCTGCTCGATCGCGCCGGCTGGCACACGAGCGGCGCCCTCGCGATCCCGCAGAACATGACCTTGATCCTGCTGCCCGCGCGCGCCCCGGAGCTGAACCCGGTCGAGAATATCTGGCAGTACCTGCGCCAGACCTGGCTCTCCAACCGCGTCTTCAACACCTACGAGGAGATCATCGAGGCTGCCTGCGAGGCTTGGCGCAGGCTCATCGCCCAACCCAACACCATCACCTCAATCGGCTCACGGCAATGGGCCCCCACCGGTCAAAGATGAAGGCCGCTGGTATAAGTTTCCCACCGGGATGCCGACCCGCCGTGGACGAAACCTGTGGCAGACTCTGCTGGCTATCGGCGGAGAGGTTGGCGGTTTTCTTGGTGCGAGCGAGCCCGCGTATAAGTTGGACCCGGGGCACCCGAAGCACCCCCGATTGCGCCATGGGCCGCTAGGCCCGGGAGCGCGCTGTTTAGACTCTCATCCAGGGGTGCCCTGCGCCGGCGGCACATTGGATGGAGGGAGTTATGGACGTTCTCTACCCGCGCTGTGCGGGGCTCGACGTGCACAAGGACACGGTCGTCGCGGCGGTCAGGATTGCCGCCGACGGACCGGCCAACACCGAGGTGCGCACGTTTGACACCACGACCCCGGGGCTGCTGGCGCTCTCGGGCTGGCTGGCGCAGAGCGGCTGCACGCATGTCGCGATGGAAGCCACGGGCGTCTACTGGAAGCCGGTCTGGCACATCCTCTCTGATGGCGACATTACCCTGATCCTGGCCAACGCGGCACACGTGAAGAACGTGCCCGGCCGCAAGACCGATGTGGCCGACAGCGGCCTTGGCTGGCCGATCTCCTGGCACACGGCCTGGTGCGGGCGAGCTTTGTGCCCGAGGCGCCGACCCAGGAGATGCGCGCCCTGCTGCGCACCCGCAAGCAACTGGTGCGCGAGCAGGCCAGCCACGCCCAGCGCATCCAGAAGACGCTGGAGGACGCCAACCTGAAGCTCGGCTCGGTGCTGACCCAGGTTATGGGTAAGTCCGGCCGCGCCATCATCGGCGCCCTGATCGCCGGCGAGCGCGACCCCGACGCGTTGCTCCGTCTCGTGCAGCGCGGCGTCAAGGCCCCGCCCGAGAGGCTGCGGGCCGCCCTGACCGGCCGCATCACCGAGCGCCACCGCTTCCTGCTGCGCCTGCACTTGCGTCAGATCGATGCCTTGGGGGCCGCCATCGCCGAAATCGACCAGGAGGTGGACCGCGCTCTCGACCCTTTCCGTCAGGCGGTCCGGCTGCTGCGCACCATCCCCGGCGTCAGTGACCTGACCGCGCAGGTCATCGTCTCAGAAATCGGCATCGACATGAGCCGCTTCCCGACCGCCGGCCACCTGATCTCCTGGGCCGGGCTGTGCCCGCGCAATGACGAGAGCGCCGGCAAGCGCCGCTCCACCCGGCTGCGCAAGGGGGCGCCTTGGCTCAAGACTACGCTGGTGCAATGCGCCTGGGCCGGCACACGCAAAAAGGGCAGCTACCTGCAGGCTCAGTTCCAGCGCCTGCGCCACCGCCGCGGACCCAAGAAGGCCATCTGCGCCGTAGCAGCCTCCATCCTGACCGCCGCCTATCACATGCTCCGCGACGGCACCTTCTATCAGGATCTTGGCCCAGACCATCTTCGACGCGCCACGCCCGCAGCCCAGGTCAGCCGCCTCGCACGCCAGATCACCAAGCTCGGCTTCACATGCACCATCGCTCCAGCAGACATGCTGGTTTCTGTTTAGTCGGCTCACGTGTCCCACCTTGGCGTCATCAAAGGGCGCCGCGTTAGTAGAAGCGGCGCCCCAGGCCGCGACGGAACCCGTAATGCCGGAATCCGCCCCCGTAACCCACGCGGGTCACGAACGGCCGATGACGGTAGAAGCCGCCCCCGTATGCGAAGCGGCGGTGGCCATAGAAGCCGCCCCGATAAACGACCCGACGTGCAAAGTAGGGCCGAGGCCGATAGAAAGCGGTCCTATAGACGATCCGCCTCGCGAAGTACGGCCGGGGTCGGTAGAACGCGGTCCGATAAACGACGCGGCGGACGAAATAGGGCCGGGGCCTGTAATAGGCGGTCCGGTAGTAAACAGGCCGGCGATAGACCACGCGTGGCCGATAATAATAGGCCGGTCGGGTGACGATAACGACTCGGCGTACGACGGGGTAGGGACGATAGAAGGCGGGGTACGGCCGATAGTAGGGCGCATAAACGGGCCCGCCAAAGCCGACCGAGAAGCCGAAGCCGCCCGCCTGCGCCGGAGCGGCGGCGAGCCCAGCGCCAAGGGCCAAGGCCCCGGCGACCATGAGTGCGATCTTTTTCATTTTTGTTCCCTCCGTTGACCCAGCTTGAACAACCCTGAACAGGGTGAAGCACGAACGCTGGAGGGCACAGTCCCGTTCGCACATGAAAAAGATTTAACCTACATGAATGCAGTATTAATGTCTCAAGCTTGGCGATTATTTCAGATTTGCTATTCCGCGGCGATGTTCAACGCTTGTCCGGTGAGCCAAGCCGACAAATCCGCCCGCGCCCGGTCGGTGAGCGCCTTCTTCTTGGCGATGGCTTTCGCCGTCCCGCGCAGGCGCTTGCCGTCCTCGGCCTTCGGCATGCTGCTCCAGCGGCGGAAACAGGCCGAAGTTGACGTTCATCGGCTGGAAGGAGCGCAGGAGCCTTCGCTCGACCGTCTCGATGTGGCCGCCGGTGATGTGGTTGATGAGCGCCCCGAGCGCCGTCGTCGCGGGGAGGGGCCGGATCGGCCGGCCGAGCCGCTCGGCCGCCGCGAAGCGGCCCGGCCATCAGGCCGACCGCGGCGCTCTCCACGTAGCCCTCGCAGCCGGTGATCTGGCCGGCGAAGCGCAAGGACGGGCATCGCCTTGAGGCGCAGCGTCGGCGTCGAGCAGCTTCGGCGAGTTGAGGTAGGTGTTGCGGTGCAGGCCGCCGAGGCGCGCGAACTCGGCCTTCTCCAGGCCCGGGATCATGCGGAAGATGCGGGTCTGCTCGCCGTGCTTCAGCTTGGTCTGGAAGCCGACCATGTTGAACAGCGTGCCGAGCGCGTTGTCCTGGCGCAGCTGCACGACGGCGTAGGGCTTTTCGTCTGGGCTTGTGCGGGTTGGTCAGCCCGACCGGCTTCATCGGCCCGTGCCGCAGGGTCTCGCGGCCCGCGCTCGGCCATGACCTCGATCGGCAGGCAGCCGTCGAAGTAGGGCGTCGAGGCCTCCCACTCCTTGAAGCTCGTCTTGTCGCCGGCGATCAGCGCGTCGACGAAGCGCTCGTACTGCTCGCGCGTCGAGGGGGCAGTTGATGTAGTCGGCGCCCGTGCCGCCCGGCCCGGCCTTGTCGTAGCGCGACTGGAACCAGGCCACGTCCATGTCGATCGTTTCGCGGTAGACGATCGGCGCGATGGCGTCGAAGAAGGCGAGCTCCTGTCTCGCCGGTCAGCCCGCGGATGGCCTCCGCAAGGGCCGGGGAGGTGAGGGGGCCGGTGGCGACGATGACGCTGATGCCCACTCCGCCGGCGGCAGTCCCGCGATCTCGCTCGCGGTCGATCGTCGACCAGCGGGTGCGCTTCGAGCGCCGCCGTGACCGCCGCCGAGAAGCCGTCGCGGTCGACCGCGAGCGCGCCGCCGGCCGGCACCTGATGGGCGTCGCCTTGCGCGCATGATAAGCGAGCTCAAGGCGCGCATCTCCTGATGCAGCAGGCCGACCGCGTTGGCCTCGGCGTCGTCGGAGCGGAAGGAGTTCGAGCAGACGAGCTCGGCGAGGCCGCCGGTCTTGTGGGCCTCCGTGCCGCGCACGGGCCGCATCTCGTGCAGAACCACCGGCACGCCGGCGTTGGCGATCTGCCAGGCCGCCTCCGAGCCGGCGAGGCCGCCGCCGACGACGTGGATGGGTTCGAGGCTGGTCATCGCCATGCGATATCGGAAGCCGCGCCGCCGGATCAACCCTCCCGAGGTCATGCGGGCCGGGCCGCCCGCCGGACACGAGGGCTGGAGCTTGAGCCGACCGCCTCGCCCACGACGAATAACGCCCGCCGGGGAGCGGGCGTTTGCTTCGAAAGCAGGGCGGCTTCAGATCCTGGCAGAGGTCCGGGCAAGACTTTTGATCTCGAAGCGCGAGACGCCAAGATCCTCAAGATCGCGATCGGTCAGACGCGACAACTCGGCGACCGTCTCGCGATAGCGGAGCCACGCGTGGATTTTCGAGAGGATGAGCAATAAGAACATTGGTTAGCTCCATTTTTCTTGCAGCCCCGGACTCCGGAGCCGGTGAGGTGACGCATCAAGTTAGTGTCACGCAGGATATGGCCTCCTCGTTCGGGACGTACAGCGGAGAGACCGTGGAGCTGTCATGCCATCGATGCATATCTTCGTAATATTTCGTTCAGAGCGTGCGTTCAGAACATGCAAGTCAAGTCGGCTAGTCCCTCGCAAGGCGGATCTCAGCCGCGGTTTGGCACGCCCTGGGCGTTGCGGGAACCTGAACCGGCCGAAGCCGCGGCTTGGCGGGCGGAGCGGCCCGGCCGGAAGCCGTAGCGTGCTCGCTGAACGTCGGGTCCCACAGCGGCTGAAGCTGCTGCAGAACCGCTTGCCGTAGCGGGTGGCGATGCGCCGCCAATCCTTGAGACGGCAGATCAGGCGCTCGATCCTGTTGCGGCGCCTGTAGAGGGCGCGGTCGAAGGGATGGGTGCGCTTGCGGGTCGGGTTGTTGGGAATGACGGGCTGCGTGCCGCGCTCGATCAGGAAGGCGCGCAGGCCGTCGCTGTCGTAGGCCGCGTCGGCGATGCACAGCACCGGGGCCGGCAGGGCGCCGACAAGGGCCAGGGCCATACGAGCATCGCCCAACTGACCTGGCGTTACCTCGATGGCGCGGGGTCGTCCCTGTTCGTCGACGGCAAGGTGGACCTTGGTCGTGCGCCCGCCTCGGGACCGCCCGATGGCTTGGCGCTCCGCCCCCCTTTGCCGCCGGCGGCGCAACGATGGGCCTTGGCGTGGGTGGAGTCGAGCAGGAGTGCGCTGGGCGGACCGCCCGAGCGGGCGAGCGTCTCGAACACCTCGCGCCATACGCCTCGCTCGGCCCAGCGCACGAAACGGTTGTACAGGGTCTTCCTCGGTCCATATTGGGGTGGCGCATCCGCCCACCGTCCGCCTGAGCGCAGCACCTGCACGATGCCCGAGATCACTCGGCGGTCGTCAACCCGCGGCACGCCGCGCGTGTCGCGCGGCAGCAAGGCGCGCAAACTGCTCGTCCGTCAGCCAGAACAGATCAGACATGCTCAAGCTCCTCACCCGCAGAAGCTTGAATCCACTCACAACAAACCCGGTTCCAATTTATGG